>JANNST010000017.1:0-22523 GCA_031402865.1 Chloracidobacterium sp.
ACTTCCTGTGCTTCGGCCTCGACCATGCAGATCGCTTCTTCGGTTCCGGCGACGATCAGATTAAGCTGCGATTCTCGGCGTTCGTCGTATGTCGGATTGATTAGATATTTTCCGTCGATAAGTCCGACGCGAACTCCGGCAATCGGGTTTTCGAACGGGATGTCAGACAAGTAAAGAGCCATCGAGGCACCAGTAATCGTGATGACGTCCGGATCGTTGTCCGTATCGGCCGATATCACGCTGCCTACTATCTGCGTTTCGAAACGGTATCCGTCTGCAAACAAAGGGCGCACCGGACGGTCTATAAGGCGGCAGGTGAGAACCTCCTTCTCACTCGGGCGTCCCTCACGTCTAAAATAGTTTCCCGGAATTCGTCCGGCCGCGTAACTTGATTCCCTGTATTCAACGGTCAATGGAAAAAAGTCTAGTCCTTCTTTAGCTGTCCGTGCACTGACGGCCGTAACTAAAATCATCGTGTCGCCATATCGAATCACTACCGAACCATCGGCTTGCTTGGCGACCTTTCCTGTTTCGACGACCAAATCTTTTGTTCCTAATTTGATCGACTCTTTCAAATATTTTTTTGTCATTTCTTATCCTCTAAAAACAAAAACGGCAGATGCTGTTTCGTGAAGCACTGCCGTTCCCGGAAATTTCTTTCTGTATGATAGTTCTCTTTTGCATGTGGCCCATTCGCTGTCACGTTCAGCAGCCGCCGACAAATTCTTCGTGAGAACTTCTTTTTAATGACCGAAGCAGTCAATCACAAGTAAAAAATAGAAAGTAAAAAGGCAAAACAATCGAAAATCTTCTTATTTTTTTCCTTTTTACTCTTTACTTTTGCCTTGCTTACCTTCTTAATCCCAATTTCTTGATGATCTCGTGGTATTCATTGATATCACCACGTTTTAGATAATCAAGCAGCTTACGCCTGCGCGAGACCATTTTAAGCAAGCCTCTGCGGGAATGATTGTCCTTTTTATGGATCTTGAAATGCTCCGTCAACTCATTGATACGCTGCGTCAAAAGTGCTACCTGCACCTGCGACGAACCTGTATCCGACGCGTGCACCTTATAGTCGCCTACTATCTTTTCTTTTAACTCTTTAACTGTTGCCATAAAAAAACGCTAACTTAAAATAGTCACTCCTTGCTCGCAGTAACTTCGCCCATATTCCGGCGATAACCGCGAAAAATAATTTACTTCTGATCTAACAAAACTGGAGGTTAAATCTACTCAAATACTACACAAAAAAGCCCTAAACATCAATCCAGCCCGTGTCAGTAGCCCGCACGCGAGTAAGGGCTCATCTTCGTTAGCCACTAAAGCCCTCACTTACGTGCGGGCTACTGACTCCATCTCAAACTCTTCCATAAATTTGGTAGAAAAATTTCCCTTTTGGAAATTCTCATCCGCCATTATCTTTTTATGAAGTGGGATCGTCGTCTTTATACCTTCGACGACCATCATATCCAACGCCCGTTGCATCCGGCTGATCGCCAGTTCGCGCGTACGGGCATGGACGATCAATTTCGCGATCATCGAATCGTAGTATGGCGGAACGACATAACCCGGATAAACGGCGGTATCGACCCGGACTCCGGGACCGCCGGGAATGTGGAACGCGGTGATCTTGCCGGGGCTGGGAACAAAGGTTCTCGGGTCCTCGGCATTGATGCGGCATTCAATTGAATGTCCCACGATCTGAACGTCTTCCTGCTTGTACTGAAGATCTTCGCCCGACGCGACGCGTATCTGATTTCGCACAATATCGGCGAGCGTTACCATTTCCGTCACCGGATGCTCGACCTGGATGCGCGTGTTCATCTCCATGAAGTAGAAACTGCCGTCTTCATCAAGCAAAAACTCGAACGTGCCGGCACTCGAGTAACCGATTTCTTTACAGGCATTTACCGCGACAGCTCCCATTTTTTCACGCTGTTCTTTAGTAATTACCGGCGACGGAGCTTCTTCAAGCAGCTTCTGGTGGCGACGCTGGATCGTGCATTCGCGTTCGCCCAGATGGATGCAGTTGCCATGCTCGTCGGCCAGAACCTGGATCTCAATGTGTCGCGGACGTTCGATGTAGCGTTCGATATAGACGGCTCCATTCTTGAACGCGGCAAGCGCTTCGGTCTGTGCAAGTTCGAGCTGGCTTTCCAATTCGTCTTCGCTGCGAACGATTCGCATTCCGCGTCCGCCGCCGCCGGCAGATGCTTTTACGATTATCGGAAACCCTATTTCAAGCGCCAGTCTCTTTGCTTCTTCAGGTGATTCGATAGCGTCCGGGCTGCCGGGCAATACCGGAACTCCGGCCGCAACCATCGTCCGGCGCGCCTCGACCTTATCACCCATCATGGCGATCACGTCAGCCGTCGGCCCAATAAATTTTATATTGCAGTCCTCGCAGATCTTCGCGAATGTGGCGGATTCCGCGAGAAAGCCGTAGCCGGGATGGATCGCGTCTACGTTCGTGATCTCTGCAGCACTTATTATCGAAGGAATGTTGAGATAACTCTGTGCGGAGGGTGCCGGCCCGATGCAGATCGCCTCGTCGGCGTATCGGACGTGGAGAGCTTCGCGATCTGCCTCAGAATGCACGGCGACCGTCTTGATGCCCATTTCCTTACACGTCCAGATGATCCGGTTTGCGATCTCACCTCGATTTGCGATCAGGATTTTGCGAATTTCGCGCGTTATCATTCAAAAATACTTAGCCACGAATTACACGAATGTCACGAATCAGACCTTTGTTCCCTTCGTGTAATTTGTGTAATTCGTGGCTGAAAAATTCTTACTTTCTGATTCCAAAAAGCGGCTGGCCATATTCGACCGGCTGCCCGTTCTCTACGTATATCTTGACGACTTCGCCCGACGTTTCCGCCTCGATCTCATTCATCAGCTTCATCGCTTCGACGATGCAAACTATCGAAGTCTCTGAAACTTTGCTGCCCTCTTTAACATACGGTTCCTTGTCAGGGCCGGCGGAACGGTAAAAGGTGCCGACGATCGGCGACGTGATCTTGAAAAGCTCTTCTTCAACCGGAGCATCAATCTCTGCCGGAGCCGTTGCAGCCGGAGCGGCAGAAGGAGCAGCCGGAGCCGCAGGAGCCGCACCAGCGGGTGGAGCATAAGAAATCGGCTGATATTGCTGAAAGGGAGCAGCCGCAGCCTTGCTCAAACGAACTCGGATGTTCTCGTTCTCAAACTCAAAATCGGTGAATCCGTGTTCGTTGACCATTTCGGCCAACTCACGCAACTCATCCATATTGAGCGATGCATCCAGCGATAATTTTGCCTTTTTGCCGGTACGTTCGGCATTCTTTGTCGTGTCCGGTTTCTCTTTTTCCATTGCCTTCGCAGAAGCTGTATTTTCACTCATCGTGCGCTTCTCCTAATAAATAATAAAAGAGACTATCCCTTTGCCGCTAACTCGCGCGGGTTATCAACCAGCTCGATCACAGCTAACTCGGCATTATCACCAACGCGTCTTCCGACCTTGATAATCCGAGTATATCCGCCATTGCGATCTTTGTAACGGGCACCAAGTTCGCTAAACAACCGCTGTACGGCCTTTACGCCCGCTGTTCGTTCGATCGGTTCTTTTTCCTCGCCCTTCTTGCCGCGAAACTTGCTCTGTTCCAATTTGAACGTGCTGTTTCCGGCATGGAAGAAGCGGGCCGCCTGACGACGCAGGTGAACTTCTTTCACTTTCGCGTCGTCACCCGTCAGAGCCTGTGCTTTACGAGCCAGCGTGATGGCTTTTTCAACAAACGGGCGAAGTTCCTTTGCCTTCGGAACAGTAGTTACAATATGCTCTTTTTCGGCATTTATCAAAGACGTAGCGAGGTTGCGAAGCAGCGACATGCGATGCTCTGTTGTACGCCCAAGTTTGCGATGTGCTTTTAAGTGTCTCATTTTAGTAAAGGATAAAGGATGAAGGATAAAGGATAAAGTGAAAAAAACCTGTTCCGGCTTTATCCTTTATCCTTTACCCTTTATCCTTTAATCGAGGTCTCTGCCTCCCGACCCTGGGATCGGATTTCCCTGCTCGTCAAAGTCCATTCCAAAATCGAGGCCCATGCCGTGAAGCAGGTCCTTGATCTCGGTCAGTGATTTCTTGCCGAAATTCTTGGTGTTCAGCATGTCCTTTTCGCTCCTGCGAATAAGGTCGCGGATCGAACGAATGTCTGCGTTCTTCAAGCAGTTGTAAGAACGAACCGAAAGCTCGAGTTCGTCAACCGGCTTATCCAGCAGGTCGTTTCTCATTAGCGGCGGACGTGCAATGTCTTCGTATTTGTATTCTTCTTCTTCCTCTTCGAAATTGATGAAGATTGACATGTGGTCCTTCACGAGTTTTGCCGCGAGGCCGATCGAATCTTCCGGCTTGACGGAACCGTCCGTCCAAACCTCAATCGTCAGTTTGTCGAACTCCGTGTTCGATCCCTGTCGCGTCTTATCTACGTTATAATTTACCTTCTTGATCGGCGTGTGGACCGAATCGATAGGAATGTATCCGACCGAAAGGTCTTCATCATTATTAAACTCAGCCGAAACGTAACCTCGACCGCGTTTCAGACGCATTTCAACGTTGAACGAACCCGATCCGCTAATCGTAGCGATGTGAATATTTGGATCGAGGACTTCGATATCGCCGTCGCCTTCAATATCGGCGCTCGTCACCTCACCCGCACCTTTTTTGCTGATCGTCAGCGTTTTCGGCCCTGTGCCGTGGAGCAGAAATGGAACCTGCTTTACATTCAGAATTACGTCAGTCGCATCTTCGACAACGCCTTTGATCGATGAAAATTCGTGTTCGACGCCTTCGATCTTGACCGCCGTGATGGCCGCACCTTCGATAGCCGAAAGAAGTGCTCGGCGAATCGAATTGCCGATCGTCGTGCCAAAACCGCGTTCAAAAGGCTGTGCATAAAACTTACCGTACCGCGGAGTCAGCGTTTCGGTTTCAACGTTCAAACGCCCTGGCATTTGGAAATCAGTCCAATTATTGCTCTGTGTCATATATGTTCTTTTAAAAGTCCTACGAGTTGGCCTTGTCCCCGGGTCCGATAGCAAGAACGAACTGTCTTGACCCGGCTACTTCAGCCAACTTCGGTTAATTACTATTTACTGTAAAGCTCAACGATCAACTGCTCGTTGATATTTGCGTCGATGTCCTGGCGCGTCGGCAAAGCCGATATCGCAACGCTCAGATCCTTGCCGCCGGGAGCTATCCAACCCGGACGCCCGCGGCCCGCTGCGGTCTGCCATGCTCCTTCAACGTGTGTGTTTTTGTGGCTCTTGTCCTTAACTGTTATGGCGTCGCCAACCTTTACCTGAAAAGACGGAATGTCAACTTTCTTGCCGTTGACTTCGATATGGCCGTGATTTACAAGCTGACGCGCCTGACGCCTCGACGTGGAAAAGCCCGAGCGGTAAACGACATTGTCCAAACGCTTCTCAAGCATGAACAAAAGGTTCTCGCCCGTAACGCCTTTCTGAGCCCTGGCCTTTTCGAAATAATTGCGAAACTGTTTTTCAAGCACAAAGTAAATACGCTTTACTTTCTGCTTTTCGCGAAGCTGCTCACCGTAACCGGCAAGCATCTTGCGTCTGGCGGCCCCGTGCTGTCCCGGAGGATTTGTTCCCCGCTTTTCGATCGCGCACGACGGTTTAAAGCATCTGTCGCCCTTCAAAAATAACTTTCCACCTTCGCGGCGGCACAATCGGCACACCGCATCTCTATATCTAGCCATAAATTGCCTCCGAGGCGATTTTCGATTTTCGATTTTCGATTTGCGATCTTGTCCTCGCAAATCGTCCGAATCATCGGAAAGCACCTTTAAACGTCGGAAAAGTTTACAGGAGATCGCGCCACGCCCGCTCCCTTCATCCTTTCAATAGTTAACTGTAAAAATTCAACCTAACCACGATTCCAATCGCAAATCGCAAATCTAAAATCGCAAATCCTCAAACGCGTCTGCGCTTCGGCGGCCTGCAGCCATTGTGCGGGATCGGCGTCGTATCGCGGATCGACGTAACGCGGATACCAGCCTGATTGATCGCACGGATTGCCGACTCGCGGCCGCCGCCCGGCCCTTTTACACGGACCTCAACCTCACGCATTCCCGCCTCGACCGCTTTTCGTGCGGCTTCTGATGAAGCCTGCTGCGCGGCAAAAGGCGTACCCTTTCGCGAACCTCTAAAGCCTCTCGCCCCCGAAGACGATTGAGCGATTAGATTGCCCTGCGTGTCCGTGATCGAAATGAGCGTGTTGTTGAAGGAAGCCGAGATATGAACGATCCCCAGTGGAATATTCTTTCGCTCTTTCTTCTTAAAAGTCTTTTTCTTTGCTGGTGCTTTTGCCATAAAATTAGTCGAGAGTCGAGAGTCTGAAGTCGAGAGCAAGAAGTCTTCCGACTCTCCACTCTCAACTCACCACTCAAGACTATTTCTTACCCGGTGCCTTCTTCTTAGCGACTGCGGCTTTACGCGGTCCCTTTCGTGTGCGTGCATTCGTCGACGTCCGCTGGCCGCGGACGGGAAGACTTCTTCTGTGCCGCAAGCCGCGATAACAGCCGATGTCCATCAAACGCTTGATATCCATCTGGATACGCTTTCGCAGATCGCCTTCGATGTTGCCGCCTGCGTCGAGGATCGCGCGAATCTTATTTAATTCATCCTCGCTAAGATCCTTGATCTTTGCGTCGATGCTGATATCCGCTTCGCCCAAGACGGCAGTAGCGCGGGATTTCCCGACGCCGTAAATGTACGTCAAACCAATCTGTGCCCTTTTGTTAGGCGGTAAATCAACTCCTGCTACACGAGCCATATTTTCTCCGTTATTCGTGAATTGTGAATCGTTAATCGATATTTCTTATCTCGATTAACGATTTACGATTTACGATTCACTATCCCTGCCGCTGTTTATGCTTCGGATTTTCGCATATCACGCGAACAATGCCTTTTCTATGAATAACCTTGCACTTATCGCACATCTTTTTTACTGAAGGACGAACTTTCATAATATTTCCAGCCTCTTACTTATAGCGATATGTGATCCGCCCACGCTTCAGGTCGTATGGCGATAATTCAACCAATACTTTATCTCCGGGCAGTATACGAATAAAATTCTTACGCATTTTGCCCGATATGTGGGCAAGAACTTCGTGTTCGTTCCCGTCCACCGCGACCTTGAACATTGCATTCGGCAAAGTCTCCAGCACGGTCGCAGTTACCTCTATCGCTTCTTCCTTGGACATAGTAGCTAAAGCCAACCCGCTGTTTAGTTGGACAAACCATAAACATTAACCCAATTTACGGCTCTTTTCAAGTCAGGCCGACACTGTTTCGGCTTTACCGGCTTTCAATGCTTGTTTCTGCTGTTTTGTAAGCGTCAGTATTTCCGGTCCGTCGATGGTAACGGCAAGCGTATGTTCCGCATGGGCTGACGGCTTACCATCCAATGTCACGACCGTCCATTTATCGGCCAATGTTTTTGTTTCCTGAGTTCCCAGGTTAAGCATCGGTTCGATCGCGAAACAATATCCCGCCCGAATTTTCTCCTTTGTTCCCTGCCGGCCGTGATTCGCGATCTGCGGTGCTTCATGCATCGAACGCCCGATGCCATGGCCCGTGTAATCGCGAACGATTCCGTAACCGTATTTTTCTGCGTGCTGCTGGATTGCCCAACCTATGTCGCCGACACGCTTGTTTACGTAACACTGCTCGATTCCCAACGCCAGGCATTCTTCAGTCACGCGAATGAGCTGTTTCAATTTTTCGCTGATCTCACCCACGGGAACGGTCATCGCCGTGTCGCCGACAAAACCATTCAGCGTACATGCCATGTCAAGCGAAATAATATCTCCGTCGAGAAGCGGTTTGTCGGTCGAAAAACCATGCACGATCTGTTCGTTGACCGAAGCGCATATGGCAAACGGAAAGGGAACCATGCCGCGCGGTTTGTAGCCGATAAAGGTCGGAATCGAACCGGCGTCCCGCATCATTTTCTCGGCGGCGGCATTTAGATCGAGGGTCGAAACGCCGGGCGCGATCATCGCCCGCAACGCCTCGCGGACATCGGCGATCAACTCGCCAACGGCCCGCATCTTTTCCATATCCTTTTGCGACTTCGCGATTATCATTCTAATTCCAAACAATCTTTTGAGAAAAGATATGGCCACAGAGATCACAGAGAAAACGTAAATTAATCAAAAACCGCATTTTAGGCCGGCATCGGTCAAAACCTAAAAACCTTTCCGTGACCTTGTGTGTTCTGTGGCGAACTTCAAATCAGCCGCTCGATTTCCCGATAAATTTCTTCAACCTCGCCCGTCCCGTCAACTTTCTTCAAACGACCCGAATTCTCGTAATAAGAAAGCAGCGGCTTTGTTAGTTCATCATAGGTTTCAAGCCGCACTTTAACCTTTACCTCATCGTCATCGGCACGATGCAGGAGTTCGGTGTCGGGATGAAAATCACAAACATTCTCGGTCTTCGGCGGCTTTGAATAAATATTATATATCTCGCCGCACACCGGGCAGCTTCTTCGCCCCGTTAGCCGCTTCACCAATTCTTCTCTCGCAAGATCGACCTCGATGGCCCGAATCTCTTTGCCCTGCTCTTTCGCGAGCACCTCGAGCTGTTCCGCCTGAACCGCAGTCCGCGGATAACCATCGAGAACATAAGTTCCCGCGACATCGGGCTTCGATGTTCGCTCGCGAACGATCTTGTATGTCAATTCATCCGAGATCAGCTTACCGGAAGCCATGATCGCCTGAACTTCACGGGCAAGCGGCGTGTCCGAGTTTTTCATCTCGCGGAAAATATCACCTGTCGATATCTGCGGAATCCCGCGCCGCTCGGCCAATAGTCGGGCCTGCGTTCCCTTTCCCGCTCCGGGTGCACCGATCAAAACTATGATCTTACTCATTTTTTTTACCGCCGAGACGCGGAGACGCAGAGAAAAATGGAGAATGGAAAATTGAAAAAGGAGAATGCGGAAAGATTCTTTTATTCTCCATTTTCAATTTTCAATTCTCAATTACTCTACTCTGCGTCTCGGCGGTTCAAAATTTTCAACTGCGTCGTCCGCGCAACCGCGAACCGGCACCTAAAAAGCCCTCGTAATTCCGCATCACAAGCTGTGCTTCGATCTGTGCAGCCGTATCCATCGCAACACCCACAAGGATCAGCAGCGATGTTCCGCCAAAGAAAAATTGGTATCCCAAACCTGTCGGTATCCAACTCAACCCGGGCGTCGCTGTCAAAAACGCATCCAGCCTGTCGCCGATAAACGGCAGCCGCGCAACCTTGAATCCACTGAGCAACACTTGTGGGGCGAACGCAATAAATGCGAGGTATATCGCTCCGACAGTCGTCAGGCGCGTCAATATTCCGTTGAGATATTCCGCAGTCGGAGCTCCCGGACGAATTCCCGCAACAAAACCGCCGTGCTTTCTAAGATTGTCGGCAACCTCGTCGGTATTGAAAACGATTGTGATGTAGAAGAACGTGAACAGCACGATCAGCGAAATAAAGACAAGTTCGTAATACGGATCGCCACCGAAAAATTGCTGAAAGAACCCGTGCACCTTTGCCCACACCGAAGTCGTATCGGCCGGATCGGGCGGAAATGCCGAGAACAAAGTCTGCGGCATCGCCAGAACGGACGACGCAAAGATCACCGGAATAACGCCGCCCATGTTGATCTTCAGCGGCAGCTTCGTCTCCTGTCCGGCAAACGTTTGCGTTCCGACGCGTCTGCTGGCGTAGGTTATACCTATATTTCGCCGGGCCGATTCAACGTATACGATCAAAGCAATAAGGGCCACAAGAACCACGACAAGGAAAATAACACCAAGCGTCTGCATCGCGTCGCCAGCCCGGACGCGTTCCGACACCTGCAGGATCGCACTGGGCAGTCCAATGACGATACCGGCAAAAATAAGGAGCGAGATTCCGTTCCCCACGCCGCGCTCCGTGATCTGTTCACCGAGCCACATCACAAATATCGTACCGGTCGTCAGTGTAACAACGACCATCAGGGTAGCCGGCCAGGTTTCCGGTATGATTCCGTTTCTATTGAGCCACGTGGCGACAAAAAATGTCTGAACCGTACAAAGTACGACGGTCAAATATCGCGTCCACTGATTTAATTTTTGACGCCCGACCTCACCCTCTTCCTGAATTTTCTTAACGGCTGGCGAAAGCACAGGCAGGAGCTGCATGATAATCGACGCTGTAATATAAGGTGTTACACCAAGCGCGAAAACCGATATGGTGCGGAAATTGCCGCCTGAAAATAGATCGAGAACGCCGAGAAGAGTACCAGCGACATCGTTCCAGACCTGCTCGAGTCGGGCCTTATTGATGCCGGGAGCGGATACGTGTGCGCCCAAACGATAAACAGCCAGCAGCCCAAGCGTAAATAGAATACGCTTTCGAAGCTCCGGCACCTTGAACATGTTCTGGACTGCAGTGAAAAACTTCTCCATAAGATTCCTACCAAAAAGTGTTCGAGCGTTTAGACGATGAGCCTGTCCATCGTGTACTAAGAGCGTTTAGAGATTGGCTTGCCTATCGCGAATCTTAGTGGCGGGCAAGCCCGCCTCTAAACGGTTGCTGCCTTTGTCTTGACGATCTGCGTTGCGGCCCCACCTGCCTTTTCTATCTTGTCCTTTGCCGTCTTGGTAAACCGATGGGCCGAGATCTTGAACGCTTTCGAGACATCGCCATTGCCGAGGATCACAAGGTCATGCTTCGCTTTCTTGATCAAACCGCGACTATGCAGAATGTCCGGCGTAATTTCGTCACCTGCGTTAAAGCTCGCTTCGATCTTTGCGAGGCTGATCTCGATCCATTCTTTCTTAAAGATGTTCGTAAAACCGCGCTTTGGCAATCTACGCTGCAACGGCATCTGTCCGCCCTCGAAACCGGGACGGCTGCTGTAACCCGAACGCGATTTCTGGCCCTTGTGCCCGCGACCGGCAGTTTTACCAAGCCCGGAGCCTGGACCGCGGCCAACGCGTTTCTTCTTATGTGTCGAGCCTTTTGCCGGCTTTAAATTATTTAGTCCTAATGCCATGTCTATCCTCTTACTCGTGAATCGTAAATCGTGAATAGTAAATCGAATTTCTTGCTTGTCGATTTACGATTCACGATTGACGATTGACTAATCAACGATTCTCAAAAGATGCGGAACCTTTTTCACAATGCCGCGCATACCGGGAGAATCCTCGCGCGTAACTGTCTGGTTCAGTTTGGTAATACCAAGATTGCGAACGATAACTTTCTGTTTCTTAGAATAGCCGATCGTACTTTTGTAGTATTGGATATTGATCGTTCTGCCGGTCGTATTTTCTGTTTTCTTTGCCATTTCTTTAAGTTTTTAGAGTTTAGAGAGTCTTTAGAGTAGCGAGTTTTTAGAGTCTGTGGAGTTAAGAACGCTTCTCAAACCCCATGAACTCTAAGAACTCTACGAACTCCATAAACCCGACGAACTCTAAACTAGATCTTCCACCTGTTTACCGCGAAGCCGTGCTACTTCAAGCGGGTCTTTCATTCGCGAAAGTCCGTTGAAGGTCGCTCTGACAACATTATGGTTGTTATTCGATCCAAGAATCTTCGTACGGACATTATGCACGCCGAGCGATTGCAGAACGGCACGTACGGCGCCACCGGCAATCACGCCGGTCCCTTCCGCGGCAGGCTTAAGCAAAACACGCCCTGCCCCGTATTCGCCGATCAGCTCATGCGGCAGCGTCCCGTCAATGAGAGGCACGCGGATAAGATTGTTCTTCGCCGCTTCGACCGCCTTTTTGATCGCGTTCGGAACTTCCTTCGCCTTGCCGGTTCCAAAACCAACGTGGCCCGCTTCGTCACCAATCACGACCAACGCCGCGAACGACATATTTTTGCCGCCCTTTACCACCTTGGTCACGCGGTTGATCGAAATAAGCTGGTCCTTAAGTATAAGGCCGTTCGGATTTATTCTCTGTTTAAACATTATCCTTAATTTCTTCCTTTACCGGCTTTTCGGCCGACTCATTCTTATTCAATCCGGCTTCGCGTGTTGCGTCAAGCAACGCCTTTACGCGGCCGTGGTAAACATAGCCGCCGCGATCGTAAACAACGGTCGAAACACCGGCCTTGATCGCACGTTCGGCGATCGCCTTTCCGATCGTCTTAGCTGCCTCAATGTTCCCACCGGTCTTGCCGGCAAGCGTTTTCTCGGCTGTCGAAGCCGTCGCCAGCGTTTTTCCGCTATCGTCATCGATCAACTGTGCGTAAATATGATTCAAACTTCGAAACACCGCAAGACGCGGCCTCTCCGCCGATCCGCGAACTTTCTTCCGGATCCGGCTATGAACCCCACGGCGAATTTCTGCTCTGCTTTTCTGTGCCATAATCTTAATAGTGGAAAACTAATAGCGAATAGTGAAAAGTGACTGATCTAACTTTTCACTTTTAGTTTTTCGCTTTTCACTTATTTACCCGTCTTGCCCGGTTTCAATTTATAAGTCTTGTTCGCGTAGCGTATTCCTTTGCCCTTATATGCATCGGGTTTGCGAAGCCTGTTCAATTCCGCCGCGACTTGTCCAAGTTTCTGTTTGTCTATACCGCTCAGCGAGATCGTCAACTGGTACTGCACGATCGAAGTTTTCGTGTTAATTCTCTCTGTCTTCGCTTCAATGCCGGCCGGGAGCGGGTATTCGATCGGATGTGAATAACCGAGAGCGAATACGATCTTGTTGCCCTGAACATCGGCCTTATAACCAACGCCGACGACATCCAGATCTACCTTAAAGCCCTCGGTAACACCGACGACGGCGTTATTCGCCAATGCCCGCGCCAGCCCGTGGAATGCGGCTAAGTCATCGCTCGACCTTTCCGCCGTGAGCGTGCCGTCTTCCTGGCTGAATTTAACCCCGCTCGGAACCGGCGTGTTCAGCGTTCCTTTCGGCCCTTTGACCTCCAACTGCGCGTCACTGATCGTAACAGTAACACCCGCTGGTATCGTGATCGGTTTTTTTCCTACTCGTGACATATCTTTTTAAGGATAAAGGATGAAGGATAAAGGATAAATTAAGAAAAAGCGGACCCGGCTGGGTATCTTTTTAGTTCATCCTTATCCTTTATCCTTCATCCTTTATCCTTTAATAAACTTCCGCCAATATTTCGCCGCCGACGTTCTCGGCCTTTGCCTTCTTTCCGCTCATCAAGCCGCGCGACGTCGAAACGATGTTGATACCGTATCCGCCAAGGACGCGTGGAATTTCACCGGCTCCGACATAGACCCTGCGGCCTGGACGGGAAACTCTCGATAGATGCGTGATCGACGACGTGCCTTTCGAATCGTACCGCAAAAACACGCGGATAACGTATTTTACACCTTCGCCTTTGGTGGTGAAATTGTTGATGTATCCTTCCTCTTTGAGGATTCTCGCAACTTCCAGTTTCAGTTTTGAACCGGGCATATCCACGCGCGGATGGTTCGCTGCAATTGCATTGCGAACCCGCGTAAGCATATCGGCTATTGGATCTGTCATTACTCTTTTACTCCGTACTTAGTATTGCGGCGGTTCGCTGTCCGCGCCTGCCGCATTCAAAACTACCAGCTTGATTTTACAACCCCGGGAATCTGCCCTGCGAGAGCGAGGTCACGCAACGCGATTCGCGAAACGCCGAACTTTCTCAAGTAACCGCGCGAGCGGCCCGACTGCGAACAGCGGTTACGCACACGGATCGGGCTGCCGTCCCTTGGCATCTTCTGGAGTTTGACCACCGCCGCATCGACCTCTTCATTAGTCGATTTCGGATTATTGATGATTTTCTTCGCATCCGCCCGGCGACCAGCCCAAAGGGCGACCTTAACCTTGCGCTTGTTGTTCTTAACTACTTTGCTGATCTTTGCCATAAATAAAAATTGAAAATTGAAAATTGAAAATTGAAAATTGAAAATTTGGGAATCGTAATCTTTATTCTCCATTTTCAATTTTCCATTTTCCATTACTGCCGGAAAGGCATTCCCATCGACTTTAGAAGCGACCGTGCCTCGTCATCATTGCGTGCGGTCGTAATGATCGAAATGTTCATTCCGCGCGTCTTGTCTACCTTGTTAAAGTCGATCTCCGGAAAGATCAACTGCTCGCGAATGCCAAGGGTATAGTTCCCGCGGCCGTCAAACGCTTTGCCTGAGATACCGCGGAAATCGCGGACACGCGGCAGTGCGATCGAAATGAGCCGGTCAAGAAATTCGTACATGCGATCGCCGCGAAGCGTGACCATGGTGCCGATAGCCATTCCCTGACGAAGCTTGAAAGCCGCGATCGATTTCTTGGCCTTCGTGATAACGGGCTTCTGGCCGGTTATCGACTTCAATTCTTCCGTTGCAACATCAAGGATCTTCGCGTTGCTGCTCGCTTCGCCGAGGCCCATGTTGACGACGATCTTGTCGATCTTCGGGATCGCCATGGGATTCTTTATATCGAATTCCTTGGCCAACGCCGGCGATATCTCTTTCTTATATTTGTCTCTTAATCTTGCCATTGCCTTTCTCGGTTTCAAGTTTCAAGTTTCAAGTTAAATCAGATTCCTATACCTGAAACCTTGAACTTGAAACCTGAAACTGTTTATGTCGCCTATTCTTCAGTTGCTTCCTCTTCCTTATCTTTCTTCGGCTCTTTTTTGCCGAACACATCTGCGATCGGGATCACCTTGCCGCTTTTCGCAACACGAACCTTTTTACCGTCGCGCACCTCGTACTTAATACGCGTCGGTTTGCCGGTTTCCGGATCGATAAGTGCAACGTTCGACACGCTTACCCACGCTTCCTGCTGGATAATGCCGCCTTCCTGGTTCATTTGCGGAACCGGCTTGCGGTGACGCTTGACGATCATCGCGCCTTCGACTTTAACCTTTCCGGCGCGTGCATCGACCTCGATCACACGTCCGCGAAACGGCTGGCGTTTACCGGCACTGTCGTAGCGGGCAAATTCCTTGCCGGCGATAAACACAACCTGGTCGCCGCGTTTGATCCTGCTTTTTACTGTTCCTGTCTTTTCCGTTTTCATCTCGTCATTACAAGGATTTGGATGAACCAGAATGCTGTCTTTCTGGGCTTTATCCTTTATCCTTTATCCTTTATCCTTTATATAACTTCCGGCGCCAACGAAACGATCTTCATAAAATTCTTTTCACGCAATTCTCTGGCTACCGGCCCAAAAACGCGGGTCCCGACGGGCGTTCCGTCATCCTTAATAAGAACCGCTGCGTTTTCGTCAAAGCGAATGTAGCTTCCGTCCTTCCGCCGCACTTCCTTTCGCGTCCGAACGATAACAGCGCTGTACACCTTACCTTTTTTCGCTGTTCCGTCCGGCGACGCTTCTTTAACCGTCACCTTGATCTTGTCGCCCAATCTCGCGATCTTTGCCGTTGAGCCGCCGATCGGTGCGATCATCTCGACACGTTTTGCCCCTGAATTATCCGCGACCGTTAACGAGGTCTGCATCTGAATCATAACTTTTTCACTCCGTTCAAGTCGTGAGTCGATAGTGGCGAGTCACGAGTCGAAAATTCCTGCTCTCGACTCTCGACTCCAGACTCTCGACTATCTCTCTGCTTTCTGAAGAATCTCAACCACGCGCCATCGCTTACGTGCCGATAGCGGACGGGTTTCTACGATCCTGACCTTGTCGCCGATCTTAGACCCAAGCTCATCGTGAGCCATAAATTTCTTGCGCTTCCGGATATATTTGCGATACACCGGATGCTTTACCAATCGGTCAACGCGGACCGTAACGGTCTTTGTCATAAGGTCTGAAGCGACAACGCCGATCTTTTCAGCCCGCTTGCCCTTGTGAATCGGAGTACCTTCGACAGCGTCACCATCTTTGGATGCAGCGGCCTTTTTCGCCTTCGCCGGTTTCTCCGCGTCAGGTTCAGCCTTCACAGCCTTTTCCTTTTTAGGAGCAGCCTTCTTGGCCGAAGCTTCATCAGCCGCAACCTCGCCAGCTTTTGCTTCGACCGCCGCCTCTTCCGAAACTTCCGTTTCTGCTGCGGCTGTAACCGTTTCTTCGACTTCTTCTACTTTCTTTTTTGGCATTTTACTGTCTCAAGCTATTTGGCTTGCCCCTGTTTCGCATCCTCGCCCATCTCACCGATCAAGGTATAAACCCGTGCTAGCGTCTTCTTTTCACGGCGGATGTCGTTGACCGTATCGCCGACACCCAAAGTTTTTCTAAACTTCAGCCTGAAGAGCGATTCCTTCAGTGCGTCCGCCTGGTCTTTCAGTTCAGCGGCGTTCATATCCCGCAATTGTTCGATCTGCTCTTTGCGTTTCATTATTAAACAACGCCTCCTTCAAGGTCGGCACGGCTGACGAATTTCGTCTTGATCGGAAGCTTCTGCGCCGCCAGCATAAAGGCCTCTTTCGCCAAAGCCATATCGACGCCCTGTATCTCATACATCACGCGTCCCGGTTTGACGACGGCTACCCAGTGATCGGGTGCTCCCTTACCGCTCCCCATACGCGTTTCAGCCGGCTTCTTCGTGATCGGCTTGTCGGGGAAAATACGGATCCAGATCTTACCGCCACGTTTTACGTGACGCGTCATCGCGATACGAGCTGCCTCGATCTGACGGTCGGTGATCCAACCCGCTTCCAGTGCTTTTAGTCCGAAGTCACCAAAGTCCAGGTTCTCGCCGCGCGTCGCTTTCCCGCGCATGCGTCCCTTCATTACTCTTCGGCGCTTGACCTTTTTCGGCTGCAACATAACTTAAAAACCTCGTTAATCGTCAATCGTTAATCGCTAGTCGGTGCGGCTCTTAATTCACCATTCACCATTCACAATTCACCACTACCTTCCCCGGTCGTCGCGTCTCGGCCCTCTGTCTCCGCGTCCACCGCGTCCCGCACCGCGTTCGACCTTAACTTCGTTGACAGGATCGCTCGTAGTTCCTCGGGCCATCGCCGCTTTCGGATCGAGGATCTCACCGCGATAGATCCAAACCTTGATACCGATAATTCCAAAGGTCGTAAGAGCTTCGGCAAAACCGTAATCGATGTCGGCTCTCAGCGTGTGAAGCGGCAGGCGGCCTTGCAGCGACCATTCGGTTCTCGCAATTTCGGCTCCGTTCAGACGGCCGGCGATCATCACCTTGATTCCCTGTGCACCAAAACGCTGCGATTCTTCCATCGTCTTTTTCATTGCACGGCGGAAGGCGATACGCTTTTCAAGCTGCTGGGCGATCTTCTCTGCCTGAAGCTGAGCGTTCAATTCCGGATGGCGGATCTCCTGGATCGAGATAAGAACTTCGCGTCCCGTCTTTCTCGAAAGGTCCTCACGCAGCTTTTCAATCTCAGAACCCTTGCGGCCGATGATGATGCCCGGACGCGAGGTATAGATGATGATCTTCAAACGGGTTGCTGCACGCTCGATATCGATGTGCGAAACGCCGCCGCCGCCAAAACGCTTCTTAAGATCGCGCTTCAGTTGAAGGTCTTCCGCGAGAAACTTGGCAAAGTCATGCTTGGCAAACCAGTGCGAGTGCCAATCTTTGTTGTATCCGACTCTAAATCCGTAAGGATGAACTTTCTGTCCCATATTCTTAATTTCAGATCTCAGATCTCAGATTTCAAATCCGTGTTCCGCAATCTGCCTGCTGCATCCAGCCTTCTGCCTACTGTCTCTCGAGGTCCTCGTTAATCTTCTGTTGCGCCTCGTCAGCCGGCTGTGTTTCATTCGCCTCCGCCGGTGTCTGCGACTGAACATTCTTCGCATCCGCGACTTCCGCATCGCCCTTTGCTTCAATCGTCTCGGCGACTTCGTTCGGAGTCGGCGTTTCGACCGCTTCCGCCGCTATCTGCTCAACCACCGGAGTCTCGACCTCATCAACCTTCGGCTCAGCGGCTTTCTTAGCGGCCTTCGGAGCGTCGGCCTTTTTCGCAGCCTTGGCCGGAGCTTTCTCAGCCTTTCTGGCGGCGATCCGTGCGGCTCTTGCCTCTTCCAACTTGATTTCCTGCTCGGTCTTCACCTTCTCATCGCTGGTCACATGGATCGTGATGTGGCAATAGTGACGCTGTTCGCGATACGCACGGCCCTGCGGAGCAGGACGCATACGGCGGCGGTTCTTGGTCGGGCCCATATCGACGAAACAAGTCTTTATCCACAAACCGTCCGGATCGATCGCGATGTTCTGCTGTTCCGCGAGATACGTCGCGTTGGCGATGGCCGAACTGAGGCATTTTGCGATCGGGTCAGCGGCACGCTTATTCGTAAATTTCAGGATCGACAAGGCTCTCGAGACATTAACGCCGCGGATCAGATCGATCACAAGCCGCGCCTTTCGAGGGCTGCCCTTCAGATATTTTGTTTTTGCTACAGCTTCCATATTCTTAGTGAATAGTGAAAAGTGAAAAGTGAAAAGTTTTTAGTTATTCACTTTTAGTTTTTCACTATTTGCGCTTCGCCATCTTCTCCGCCTTCGTGCCCGGGTGGCCCTTAAACATGCGTGTCGGTGAAAACTCGCCCAACTTGTGGCCGACCATATTTTCCGTAACGAATACGGGAATGTGCCGCTTGCCGTTGTGTACGCCAAAGGTCAAACCAACCATATCCGGCGAGATCGTCGAGCGTCGCGACCATGTCTTGATCGCGGGCGGCTTCTTCCCGCCATCCAAAATGCGTTGGAGCGTTTTCTGAACGCTCAGATCGATAAACGGTCCTTTTTTTAATGAACGAGGCATAACTTATTAACTGTGAGTGGTGAATTGTAAATGGTGAATTTTCTTAATTCATCACTCATCATTCACAATTCATCATTTCCTTCTTCTGTCTTTCACGATCATATTCGTCGTGCGTTTATTGCGCCTGGTTTTGTAGCCGCGGGTTGGCTGTCCCCAGGGCGTTACCGGATTACGTCCGCCTGACGTTTTACCTTCACCGCCGCCGTGCGGGTGATCGACCGGGTTCATGGCTACGCCGCGAACTTTCGGGCGTCTGCCCAGCCAGCGTGAACGTCCTGCTTTCCCCAGCGAAACATTCTCATGCTCGGTGTTGCCGACCTGTCCGACAGTTGCCATACAGACAACCGGAACGCGGCGAACTTCGCCCGACGGCATTCTCAAATTGGCATAATCGCCTTCTTTCGCGATAATCTGTGCGAATCCGCCCGCCGACCGCACCATCTGGCCGCCCTTTCCTGGCCTCATTTCAATGTTGTGGACCGAGGTGCCGAGCGGGATATTCTTGATCGGCAACGCATTCCCCGGCAAAATGTCCGCATCCGGGCCGCTCAAGATCATCGTGTCGACAGTCAACCCGACGGGAGCGATGATATATCGCTTTTCGCCATCGAGATAGCTGATCAGCGCGATGTGTGCCGAGCGGTTCGGATCGTATTCAATCTGTGCCACGCGTCCCGGAATGCCGGCCTTGTCGCGCTTGAAATCGATTATCCGGTAATGGCGCTTGTGGCCTCCGCCGCGACGACGGATCGTAATACGGCCGTCGCTGTTGCGTCCTGAAATTCTCTTTTTCGGCTCAAGCAGCGATTTTTCGGGCACTGCCCCCGGCGTTAAATCGTCGCGTGTCAGATAAGTCTGATAGCGCCGTGCCGGCGATGTCGGTTTTAATCTCTTGATTCCCATAATTCAACTGCGGAGTGCGGAATGCGGAGTGCGGAACTTGTTGTTCCAACCTCACCTTTCCTTCGACCGCTTCGATTTTCAACCGGACCCTTAGAACGCGGCAGCGGTTTTCATTCCGCACTCCGCACTCCGCAGTCCGCACTTAGATGGCTTCCGCGTAATCCACCATTGGCTCGCCCTTCTTAAGCGTTACATAGGCTTTTTTCCAAGCCGGTCGGCGACCTTCGAATTTTCCGCGTTTCTTAACCTTTCCGTCGTACTGAACGGTACGGACCTTTGCAACCTTTACGTTAAAGATCTCTTCGATCGCTTTCTTGATGTCCGGCTTTGCCGCCTTGCGATCGACACGGAACGTTAGAACCTGGCCTGCAACGCGGTCGGTATTCTCTTCGGTCGAATCTTCCTTTAAGATAACGCTCTTTTCAGTAACGACCGGCGACTTCAAAATGTCCCAAACACTTAACTTATTCATTGTCAGTCGCCTCCTCTGCGGTCGGAGCTTCTTCGGCTTTTTCGGCCTTTACCTTTTTGGGTTTCGCTTCTTCCGTCTTTACCTCAGTTTCAGCCTTTTTGGTTTTCACCGGCTTGGCTTCTTCTGCTGCCGGAGCCTCGGCTTTCGCCTCTTTCACGAGAGCCTTTTTCGCTTTTGGCTCTTCCGACTCCACTCCTAGCTCCCCTCCTGTCTTAGGAGGGGTGGCTGCCGCTTCGGCAGACGGGGTGGTCGCTTTTGGCTCGTCAACCTTTGCTTCCTTCTTAGCCTTCGGTGCCTTCTCGGCGACCGGTGCCGAGGCCTCTCCGTCCGACTTGCTCTCACGTTTCGGATCAAGTAGCTCGTTAAGCTCGGCAACCGCCGACTTCGAGATCAAAAGTTTCTCGTGATAGAGAATGTCGTAAATATTCAGCCCAAAGCTGTTTGTGACCTTCGTCTTTTCGACGTTTCGCGATGACAAGATCAAATTCTCGTTATCCAGCGAATCGATGATCAACGTCTTGGTCGGCTTCTTCTTGTTTTCGGTCAATCCCAAACCGCCGATTGCTCCAAGAAACTCGCGTGTCTTCGGATTGGTGAACGTAAATTCATCGATAATTATCAAATTCCCTTCACGCAATCTTTCGGACAAAGCCGAACGCAAAGCACCGCGACGCATTTTCTTGGGCATTTTGTATGACCAATCACGCGGCTGCGGGCCGTGGACGTTACCTCCGCCCTTCCACAAAGGCGACCGGATCGACGCGATACGTGCCCGGCCGGTTCCCTTCTGCTTCCACAGTTTGCGGCCCGAACCCGAAACGTTTCCGCGGGTCTTTGTCGCCGAAGTTCCCTGCCGCCCATTCGCCTGATAATTGATCAAAGCCGAATGGATCAGCGATTCGTTAAGCTCGGCACCGAAAACGGCATCCGACAGCTCAACATCGCCGACTTCTTTATTCTTCAAATTGCGAACCTTTACGGTAGGCATAATTTCTCACTCCGTTCGAGTTCCAAGTTTCAAGTTCAAAGTTTCAGGTTTTCGATTTCAACCTTGAACTTTGAACCTTGAACTTTGAACATTCAAGATTTCTTTACAATTACAAGACCGCCATTCGGCCCCGGCACAGCACCGCGAACCATCAATAGATTGTTTTCAACGTCCACGCTGGCAACGGTCAAACCCCGGACGGTGACTCGCGCATGGCCCATGTGGCCCGATGATTTCGTTCCCTTAATAACACGGGAAGGATAAGCTGATTGTCCGATCGATCCCGGCTCGCGAACATTCATCGAACCATGCGATTCAGGTCCACGCTGAAAGTTGTGGCGTTTGATCGTACCGGCAAAACCGCGGCCTTTCGATGTTCCGCAAACTTCGATCTTGTCGCCGTCGGCAAACAGATCGACCTTGATCTGATCTCCGATCGACGCTTCCGGGGCATCGACGAGGCGAATTTCCTTTAAGACACGTGTCGGAGGAAGCCCGCCGCCCGTTTTTTCAAAGTGCCCGCGCAACGGCTTCGTTACGTTCTTTAACCGGATCGGCTTGTCTTCCACAAAGCCAAGCTGCACAGCATTATAGCCATCGCTTCCGGCCGCACTTTTTGTCTGAACGACGACACACGGCCCCGCTTTGATAACAGTCACCGGTGTAACCGTGCCGTCCTCCGCAAAAAGCTGCGTCATTCCTAATTTTCTACCAATGATTCCGCTTATCATTCTTAACTCCAGTCTGGAGTCTTGAGTCTCAAGTCTTGAGTCTAGCAATTACTTCTTGCTCCAGACTCAAGACTCCAGACTCTTGACTAGTTTTTACCAAACGCCTTGATCTCAACATCTACGCCGGCCGGCAGGTCCAATTTCATCAACGCATCAACCGTTTCAGCGGTCGGGTCGAGAATGTCCATTAGCCGCTTGTGCGTTCTGATCTCGAACTGCTCACGCGACTTCTTATCGACGTGCGGCGATCTCAATACCGTCCATTTATTCTTAATGGTCGGAAGAGGTATCGGCCCCGCGATACGCGCGCCTGTTCGTTTCGCTGTATCGACGATCTCCTGCGTGGACTGGTCCAAAACACGGTGATCGTAGGCTTTGAGCTTAATGCGAATTTTTTCGTTTAACATAATCTCTGTGTCCAACAAACTTCAGTTTGTTGAAGAGCGACAAACTAAAGTTTGCCGTACTTACAAAACCACTTCTGAAACCGTACCGGCACCGACTGTTCTTCCGCCTTCACGGATGGCGAAGCGGAGGCCTTTTTCCATCGCGATCGGGGCGATCAGTTCGATCTCCATCTGGATGTTGTCGCCCGGCATGACCATTTCGACTCCGGCGGGCAAGTGTGCGACGCCGGTCACGTCCGTTGTTCTGAAGTAGAACTGCGGGCGATATCCC
>JANNST010000018.1:0-27881 GCA_031402865.1 Chloracidobacterium sp.
CTGGACGAATCGCTGCACGCGGCGGAATATTTGGCCAGCGAAGGTAATCAGAAAGTCGTTTTCGGGCTGCGAGGGATGAAGACGAATATCGGCGATCCGCACAGGAATATGGTCGATTTTGCGCATGTGCCGGTCGTAAAGCGGCTGACGCGAATGCCTGTTTGTATAGATCCTTCGCATTCGGTCGGTGGTCGTTTTCGAAGCTCGGATAATGTTTTAGACATTCTGCACGTAACAGCTCTAGGCGTGATAGCGGGTGCGAATATGATACTGGTGGACTTTCATCCCGATCCTTCCGTGGCTCTTGTTGACGGGCCGCAAGCCCTACGTTTTGAAGAACTGCCGAAATTTTTGGAGGATGTGCGGATCGTCAGAGAGGCGTATGAGAAGCGGGTTGCTTTATTTGAGGGGAGTTAAGAACTGTTTCCCGCAAAGACGCGAAGATGCGAAGTAAGAAGTAAGATTAACCACGGATCAAGACTAACGAAAACCACGCCCAACCTAGATGGGAAATAACTACAGAAGCAAGGTGATTACCGCCGGGGTGCAGCGTGCGCCTAACCGGGCGATGCTGCGTGCGGTCGGGTTTGGCGACGACGATTTTGACAAGCCGATCATCGGTGTGGCGAACGGTTACAGCACCATCACGCCGTGTAATCTGAGCCTTGGGAAATTGGCTGACGCTGTCATCGAAACAGCAAAGAGTGAAGGCGTGATGCCTCAGGTTTTTGGCACGATCACGATCAGCGACGGTATCTCAATGGGAACCGCTGGGATGAAATATTCGCTCATCTCGCGAGAGGTGATCGCCGATTCGATCGAGACGGTTTGCCAGGGCCAGCAGATGGACGGGCTCATCGCCATCGGCGGCTGCGACAAGAATATGCCGGGTGCGATGATCGCGATCGCACGGCTCGATATCCCTTCGATATTCGTTTACGGCGGTACGATCAAGGCCGGACATTATCATGGCCGCGACCTGACGATCGTCTCCGCGTTTGAGGCGGTCGGCGAATTTACGGCCGGGAAGATCGACGAAAAGGAACTGTCCGAAGTCGAGCGTCTTGCATGTCCGGGGGCCGGTTCGTGCGGCGGCATGTACACGGCTAATACCATGTCTTCGGCGATCGAGGCGATGGGGATGAGCCTGCCTTTTTCTTCGACGATGGCGGCTGAGGACGACGAAAAAACTCAGAGTGCCATCGAATCGGCAGAGGCGTTGGCACGGGCGGTCGAGAACAATCTTCTGCCGTCGCAGATAATGACGCGAAAGGCGTTTGAGAACGCCATCGCGGTTGTCATGGCAACTGGCGGTTCGACCAACGCGGTGCTTCATCTGCTCGCGATTGCGCATTCGGCAAAGGTTCCGCTGACTGTAGAAGATTTCGAAACGATACAGAAAAAAGTGCCGGTTTTGTGCGATCTGAAGCCCTCGGGCAAGTACGTCGCGACGGATCTGCACAAGGCCGGCGGGATTCCGCGTGTTATGCAGTTGCTGCTTGAAAACGGCGTATTACATGGCGATTGCATGACAATTACGGGGAAGACCGTGGCGGAGAATCTACGCCGGAGCGGGGACACTGCTGACCGGAGCGGGGACACTTATGTCCCCATGAGTGCGAAGCACGAAAAGGCCTTGGCGAACCTCGACACCGAAGAAGGTTATGACAGTTCGACGCCGAAAGACGGCGTCGTGGGGACAGGAGTGTCCCCGCTCCGTGACGAGGGAACAGGAGTGTCCCCGCTCCAGGTCATCCGACCGTGGGATGCTCCGCTTTATGCCGAGGGGCATCTCGCAATTCTGCGGGGAAATTTGGCTACGGAATGCGCTGTCGCGAAGGTTTCGGGTATCAAGTACCGGAAAATCACCGGTGCCGCGAAGGTTTTTGATTCCGAAGAAGCCGCGATGGAAGCGATCATGCTGCGACGGATCGAGGCCGGCGATGTTGTCGTCATACGCTACGAAGGCCCCAAAGGTGGCCCCGGAATGCGCGAAATGCTGGCACCGACATCGGCAATTATCGGTCTCGGTTTGGGCGATTCGGTCGGGCTGATAACCGACGGCCGCTTCTCCGGCGGCACATACGGAATGGTCGTCGGCCACGTAGCTCCCGAAGCGGCCGTCGGCGGCAACATAGCCTTAGTCCGCGATGGCGACATAATCACCATCGACGCCGATGAGAAATCGCTGAATGTCCACCTCTCCGATGAAGAACTATCCGATCGCCGCGCGAACTGGATACCTCCAATACCGTGGTACTCGAAGGGCGTGATCGCGAAATATGCAAAGCTGGTGTCGTCAAGCAGTATCGGGGCGATCACGGATGGAGATTGTTAGTCGCAGGAGTCTTAGGTTAAGAAGTACCGATTACTTCAGTCCGATACGGTTTAGCAGATCGTCGAATCTTGGGTCGTTCCGTAAAGGATCGAGCGTCGGCTCCTGACCGATAGTTATCAGCAGAATTGCCTTCCGGTTGAACATCTCATCGAGCGTTTCAAAAGCCCTATCATTTTCGCCCAGTTGTGCGAGCGTTCCGGCCTTAAAAAGCGTCCTCATATGCGGGCTATCAATCATGGTTCGCAAAACAGCAGGCCAGCCGTTCTGTCCAAAAGCCGTTTTTACTGATGCGATTGCTTCCGGCGGAGTGTCTGATTGCTGTAACAGACTTAAGTATGACTCAAGAGCTCGCAGATAATCCTTTTTCATCTCGTGGGAGCGTATGAGCCATCTTCTAGTTTCTTTGTACTGGGGATCAGTCTGTTCGACCTGTTCAAGTTGGGCAATCGCGTCGTCGTACCGACGAGATTGGTAAAGAATCAAACCGCGCGACCTTTTATTGAAAGAAGTTGGGGCGATAGCAACGGCCTTGTCTATTGCTTCCAAAGCTTCGGACTCTCTCCCAAGAGAGCGTAAAAGAAATGCAAATTCCTTTTGGGCTTCGTGGTCATTGGGATCAAGCTCAACCGCTTTCCGGCATTCTCTCTCAGCTTCTTCGTGGTTCCAATCGTAGGTCGTCAGAATTCGGCAGAGAACCGAGTGCGCGTATGAGTTAGACTCATCCAATTCGATAGCCTTTCTCGCCGCTGTCCGCGCCTGGCTGATATCCTCGTGTGAGCTTGAGCCCCAAAACAAGACTACTTTCACATCGGCCTTACCCGCGTAAGCATTGGCGTAATGCGGATCAAGCTCTATTGCTCTTTCAAACATTTCGAGCGCCTTTTCATAGTCGCCTTTGTGCCTTCTTTCGACCAAAGACCTGCCCTGCGTGTAATTTTGAAGCGCTTCGCCGCTAAATGTCTCAGGAGTAACTTTTTTGACGGCTGACTTTATCGGCCCGTATCCACCGAACAAAAAGAATCCCGCGACCGAGACGATCACTAAGAATACTGCGGCAGGGATAAGAGCGGATTTGTGCCAGCTTCGCTGTTTTATTTTCGCCTTTTCGGAGCCGCCCTTGCTATCCGCCGCGAGAATTTCATACGCCGCACCGTTCGTTGTCGCAAGTGTAGGCCTTTCATCTTGAAAAGCCGGCTCAATCAATTGTGAACTTGAACTGTTTCCGCTTACCTTCATCACATCAGCGACAAAGCGATAGCCCTTGGTCGGAACTGTTTCGATAAATTTGTTGCCGTTGTCGTCTTCGCCCAAAGCACGGCGGATCGTGTGAATCGTCCGCGGGATATTTATCTCGTCAACGAAAGCATCCGGCCATACGGCCTGCATTAGATCGTCTTTCAGAACTAGATGTCCACTGTGGGCAACAAGATATGCGAGTACATCGAATGCTTTAGGCGTCAATGGAACTGGTGTGTCGGCGCGGGATAGCTGCCGCTCTGCAACATCGAGTAGAAACGAATCGAATCGGAAGGCATGTGTTTCTTCGCCGTTCATTTCACCCTTGAATAAATTTAGAAGAAAATTTGGAACTTTTTCGAAAGACATTTCACACCTACCACCGTTACTTTGTTCCCTCGGAAACAAAGTATCGCCGGCTGGCTGTGATCGCGTCGTGAATCGTCGAAAGTTCCCCGCATTATATACCAGCCGGCGTTCCAGAATAAACAAAACTTACTAGAAGGAGCTCAGTATGCATATTCGCGTTGCTATTCGCACCGGTCTTTCCGCATCTTTATGGAGTGTTTTTGCGTGCATTATCATGCTTACCTCTCATGCCCCGGCTCAACGACCTAGCCCCACTCCGGACGGCTCTTCTGTCATGCTAAGAGCGTCCTTTTCCATCGGTCAAGTATCACGATCGGAAGCATTTTGGCCAGGACGTCCCTTTTTACCTTTGATCGAGCATAAAACGTTACTTTCGGTTCCTGTCACAGCTCAGTTAAACCCTGGTCTCGGAGGCGCCAGGTCGGGACCAATCGATGCATTTGTTTGTTCCACAGACGACCAAGGCGAATGCCTAAAATTTGGAGTGAGCGGCAATGACACTGTGGTCAGCGGTACTTTCTATTCTCTTACGTCGGACGCCGCCGTATCTCAAACGCTTAAGATCGCCGCACCAACTGCGGGAGCTCATTCTCGCCTCCGCTTAAGTTTGTGTATTCGTTCGCGAACTGAAGAGCCAAGGTGCAAAGAATTATTAGCTGTTGCCGAATCTAATGAGATGGCAGTCGCAGCCGTTTACCGTGCGGTTCTCCGTGAAATACAAGTGAATGTAATAACGTCACCTCATACCGATACCCTTTATGCGGCCTTGGAAGGCTCTGTTCGCGGCAAAAGCGTAGACTGTCGAGTCGCTCACTCATGCGAATTCGGGGTAGGAAATGCCGACCATATTCCTAACAACGTGTATTCCGGACTGAAACAACGTTCTGAACCTCGGTGGGTCGGACCATTCACATTGGTTCCGGATACGGGGCCTGATTTGATCGTATCATTTGGACTTTTTAACTTCGGTGCTGGCGGTTATTCGTCTGCTACGTGGAATAGGCTCAAAACCAAAGTCATGACTTCTCTTGGCGGTGCAATCACCTTCGCCCAAGGATCTCCCAATCATGACGTGATACCTTACCTAATAAATTCTGCTAACCCACCGTATTGGAAGGGATGCGACGGGCCACTTTTGGCGGGTGTCAGAATACTTGCAAATAAGGGCGCCGACTCGCTGGCTGCACATACAGCAGCTAACGGAACCTGGTCGTTGCAAGAGACCTCTACGCCTATACCGGCTCGTGATGGATGTAAAGTTCCCAATTATACTCTCAAATGGGAGATTGAAAGAATATCGAAACCCTAGTTATTACTTCGAAGAGACGAGGCTGCTTGCGGTTCTGACGAGAGGATAGCCGCAAAAAGGCACAGAAAGCGCATAAAAGAAGATAACTTTTGTGCGTTTTGTGCCTTTTAGCGGCTATTCCTGACTGAGAGCGGAAACGCCTTAAGCCCTGGCTTCGTAGATCAGATTGAACGGCGTTTCGCCGGCGCGTTTGAAGTTGCCGAAGCCGCCGTCCGTGACAACTTTTCGAATTCTGGCCTCTCCGGCCTGTGCTCCGAGTGCGAGGCCGACCTCCTGTGACAGAGATGCGGGTGTGCAGAGAAGCGTTGAAGCCGAATAGTAGACCCGGCCAATCGGGTTGAGGTTGTCCTGGATCGTATCGTTCGCGAATGGCTCGACTATCATCCACGTGCCGTCGTCGGTCATTGACTCGCGCACGTGAGCGGCGGCTCCGACCGGATCGCCCATGTCGTGAAGGCAATCGAAAAAAGTGATGAAGTCATAGTCTGAACCCGGATAGTCCTTTGCCCCGGCCACCTCGAAATCGACGCGGTCCGCGACTCCGGCATCTTTGGCACGCTCACGGGCGATGTCGATAGAATCACTGTGATAATCGAAGCCGATAAACGAGGAATTCGGGAATGCCTGGGCCATTAGTATCGTCGAAGCTCCGAGTCCGCAGCCGACATCGGCGACTTTGGCCCCGGCCGCCAGTTTTTCCTCGACGCCGCTAAGCGCGGGTATCCATGAACTCACAAGGTTGGCCGCATAGCCGGGCCGGAAGAACAATTCCGTTCCGCGAAACAGCTCGTGGTCGTGTTCGTGCCAGCCGAAACCTTTACCGGTTTTGAATCGCTCCACCATTTCGGGAACCGCTCTAAGTGCCGATGTTGCGAGAATAAATGCTCCGGGCAAATAAGCGGCACCGTTTTCGTCCGTAAGCAGGAATGCCTGCTCTTCAGAAAGAAAATAGCGGTCGGTTTCAGCGTCGTACTTTACGTAGTCGCTGGCCGCCTGAGCGTTTAACCATTCTCTTACATACCGCTCCGTCGTGCCTGTGTCGGCCGCCAATTCGCCTGCGGTCAGCGGCCTGTCTGCCTTGCCTAAAGCCTTGTATAACCCTAACCGTTCTCCTATTACGACGGATCCCGAGTGCATCGTCGCTCCGAGATCGCCGACGAATCGTCCCAACATTTCATTAATTTTATCTTCATTTAGTGCCATTTATTTCTCCTTTTGCAGATCAAAACCGACGCATACCGTGCGTCCGATTTGGGGGAATTGCCTAGTTTTCCAGATCATTTTATACACGTTCAGCCGATAAATCATTAGAAATTTATGAATTTTTTCTGAAGGATTGTTGAGTGGGCAAGTCATCACTTGTATATATAACTGAGAATTGGAGAACCGCCCAGTTCGCGCCCACCACCCCGTCAGCCGACCACCCCACCGATGAAGCGTCGGCACCCCTCCTAAGACAGGAGGGGAGCTAGATCCTGCCGCCCCACCTAAGATAGGAGGGGAGCCGGAAGAGGCCGGTCGCGATGGCTCCCGGTTCTGACGTTGCGGGTTTTGCATCGGAGCGGCAATCATTCGATAATGAATGTAGATGAATAAAGCAGGGATCATTAAGTCGGTTAGTCCGCCGTATGCGATTGCGGGCGGCGAAATTGCTATCGAATGTGACGGGTTTCAGATCGACGCGGACGGTGAGCAGGGCGTTTTTATTAATGGTTTGGCGTGCCGGGTTGTTGCGGCTTCGCCGAGGCGGATACTGGTCATTGTGCCGGATTGTTCGCCCGGCGAGGCTTACGTGCATCTCGAAAGCGGCGGTGACGAAAGCCCGACGGCCGATATTGTTATCGGCGAGATGCTGGCGGACGAGTTGCACATCGTCGCGAATCCGGCGGTCGATCCGAACGACGACGCACTTATCGTAACGCGGTCAGGTTCGCGCGGGCAGCGGCTTCCAAACACGATCTACCGTGTCGAACCCGAAGGTTATATTGATGAACTACCCGAACCGATCCTCAACCCGACCGGCATCGCCTTCGGCCCGGACGGGAATATGTACGTAACTAATCGTGCGGACGGTGAGGTGTATGTTGCTTCGGGCGGGATCAATACCGTGTACGCTTCGGGGCTTGGGATCGCGACGGGCATTGCGTTTGACAGCGACGGCGTGATGTTTGTCGGTGACCGGTCGGGAACGATATACCGCATTCCCGAATTCGGCGTCGTCGAAACATTTGCGGTGCTCGATGCATCGGTCGCGGCGTATCACATCGCGTTCGGGCCGGACGGCAGGCTTTACGTGTCGGCACCGGGACTGGCGAGCAATGACGCAATACACGCCGTCGATTCGGAAGGCAATGTTACAACGTTTGTGCGGGGATTCGGACGGCCGCAGGGATTGGCGTTCGACCGCGAAGGGAATTTGTACGCCGCGGCCTGTCATGGCGGAAAGCGTGGAATTTTCAGGATCGGAACCGATCCGGACGATATAGAATTCGTTGTCGCCGGAATGTACGTCGTCGGGCTGTGTTTTACGCGAAAAGGGAAGCTGGTCGTGGCGACCGGCGATGCAGTTTATTCGGTGGCGGTTGGGATTTATGGGACGCTGCTGGATTAGAAGAAAGACATTTTCCCGCAAAGACGCAAAGAAAGGCAAGGACAATATCAACAACAACTACCGCCGACGGACGCTTTGCAATTCGTGCGTATTTCCAAATCATTCCTATCGTGCATATCATTCCTATCTTCCAAACCACAATATATCTTCCAAATCGGCGTTTCGGTTTTTGTGATTGACGGGTAGATTCGTAGGGCGGGCAAGAGTGCCGCTGCCAGAACGATGAAGCCTATTAAAGAATATCCGCCGGAAATGATTGCAGACTGTCTGCAGCTTTACCTCAAATATAAAGGCCGCAAGAGTAGAAAAATCGAAGCTGAAATGCGGATGCTGGGCTGGGAGAAGTTCAACCGGCGAGTCCTATATCAAACCAACGTCAATGGAAACAAAATGGCGAATTGGATCAACCGCTTCGGCTGGCTGGATCAGCTCTCGCCCAAAGACCGTGCCGGATTGCATCGGTATCGGGTTGGCCGAAGTTTTCCATTGTGGCTGCGAGCGACGATGCCGGTGTGGAAATGGAACTGGAAGCATCAGGTGTTTTTATACAAACACTTAAAGCGTGTGACTGCGGGCAAGTGCAAGCGCCTGATGATATTTATGCCGCCGAGACACGGGAAAAGCGAGCTTGTTACGGTGCGATACGCCGCGTGGCGATTGGAGATGGACCCGATTTTGAACGTGATCATCGGCAGCTATAATCAAAAATTAGCGAACAGGTTTTCGCGGAAGATCAAAAGGGTCGCAGAAGGCAGGATGGACATTTCCCGCAACAGGCGTGCGGCGGATGAGTGGGAAACGACGGCGGGCGGCGGTGTGAGGGCGGTTGGTGTCGGGGCCGGAATTGCGGGTTTTGGCGGCGGGCTGATAATTATAGACGACCCGATACGAAACCGGGCGGATGCCGAAAGCAAGACGATTCGCGACAATGTTTGGGATTGGTTCAATGACGACATCTACACACGGCTTGAACCTGACGCGGCGGTTGTGCTGATCCAGACGCGTTGGCATGATGACGATCTGGCCGGGCGGCTGCTGCAGGAGAAAGAGGACGGCGGCGAGGATTGGAGCGTGGTTTGTTTACCCGCTTTGGCTGAGGGAGATGCGGAGACGGAGGGACGCGGGGACGCGGAGAAAGGCTCCCCTCCTTACGAAGGAGGGGTGGCAGCCGCAGCGGCTGACGGGGTGGTTCTCCCTCCGGTTGCCCATTCGACGCGGGAAGCTGCGGAAGGAGAGAACCACCCCCCGGCTGAAGCAGCCGTACCCCTCCTTCGTAAGGAGGGGAGCTCGGAAATCACCGCGTCACCGCGTCTCTCGCTCATCGCGTCACACGATCCACTCGGCCGCAAAGAGGGCGAGGCGCTTTGTCCTGATCGGTACACGCGTGAGGCTCTGCTGCGGATTAAACGAAAACTTGGAGCTTATTCTTTTGCGGCAATGTACCAGCAGCGTCCGATGCCGAGAGAAGGCGGGATGTTCAAGCGTGAATGGTTTACGAAGATCATCGACAAACACCCAGACGCGCTGAAGTGGTGCCGGGGCTACGATCTTGCCGTTTCGATGAAGACATCGGCGGATTACACGGCTTCATTTCGCTGTGCAAAGGATAAAGAAGGCAATCTGTACATCGCGGATGGATTTCGCAAACGCATCGAGTTTCCGGAGCAGCGGCGTTTCGCGATTGATAGGATGACGGCTGAACGCGACACAAATCACGGCATCGAACTCGCGCTGCACGGGAAGGCACTGATGCAGGAACTCCGGCGTGAAACACGTTTATTCGGTGCTGCTTTTTGCGGCGTCACGGTCGATAAAGACAAACACACGCGTGCTCTGTCGTGGGCGAATCTGGCCGAGGAAGGGAAGGTTTATCTCGTGAAGGGAGCGTGGATCGACGATTTTCTAGACGAAGTGTGCCGATTTACGGGAAGAGGCGATAGGCACGATGACCAGGTCGACGCGGTTAGCTTGGCCGTGCAGATGATCCGCAAAGAGGGCAAAGGATTAGTGTCGATTTGACCGGCGTGACAGGCAATTGTGTCGGTTTTGATTAGGACGGAACGGGCCTTCTCCACATTCTTCTTGCTCCTTCCTGTTCCTCCTCGTCCGTGGTTCGGCTTGAAATCAAACCACGGAATCAGAAGAAAAGGGAAAGAATAAGATGAATAAGCGAAGATGTTTTGAAAGCGTTTAAAACTCAACGAAAGTTTGAGCGACACCGATTAAAACACCACACGGCGTGCCTCAACTAACCTCTTAACAAACATCGTGTTATTATCGAAAAATTATGAAAAACGGACTAATCATTTTTGCTTTATTTATGTCGGCGTGCGGCGGAGCGGCGACCAACCAGAACACTGCCGCGAACACGGCTGCACCGTCGGCGACTCCTGCATTCGCGGCGAAACAGGCGCCCGACACCGAGCTTGAAAAGCAGTTTGCCGAGATCGCGAAAGAGGCGAAGGGCAAGGTCGGCGTGGCGGCGGTCGTTTTCGAGACCGGCGAGAATGCTTCACTGAATTCTAGCGAACGCTTTCCGATGCAGAGCGTTTACAAACTGCCGATCGCAATGGCAATACTGAAACAGGTTGACCAGGGCAAGCTGTCGATGGACCAGCAGGTCGATATTACGAAAGAAGATTTTGTCAGTCCGGGCCAGCGTTCGCTGATCCGCGATAACAATCCGAACGGGACGAAGATGAAGCTTTGGCAGGTGGTCGAGGCAGCCGTGTCGGAAAGCGACGGCACCGCGAGCGATGTGCTGCTGCGGGTTGCCGGCGGGGCGGGCGAAGTGCAGAAATACGTCGGCGAACTGGGCATCACCGACATGTCGATAAAGAACACCGAAAAGGAATTTGCGAAGGACGCGAAGCTTCAATACGACAATTCTTCAACACCGACGGCCGCCATGGCGCTGTTGACCGAGCTGAAAGAGGCTCGTTCGATACCGGTCGAAAAGATCAGCCTCATCCGCGATTTTATGAACGAGTCGCCGACTGGACCAAACCGGCTTCGCGGGCTTCTGCCCGAAAATACTTACGTTGCCCACAAAACCGGCACATCGGGAACCGATAACGGCGTCACGGCCGCGACAAACGACATCGGTATTATTCTGCTGCCAAACGGCAAATACATGGCCGTCGCAGTTTTCGTCTCGGATTCGCCCGCCGACGAAAAGACGCGAGATGCGGTGATAGCGAAGATTGCGAAGGCGGCGTGGGATAAGTGGGGCGCAACTTCGCCTAAATGACTATCGAGCCGGTAGCGACTTTCTTGAAAGGCTAAGGTAGATAATCTTAGCCGTCACTCCCTTTTGCCGAACGAATTTCGCCTATCGTATACGCAAAGAGCGCATACGACACAGCCAAGCTTATCATCAAACCGACAACGAAGATTATGTTAGTCATTTTACCTTTTCGCCGATTGAACGCCCGATCTAAAGAATAGACCGAGGGCTAGAATAGACGGTACCCATAGGCCGACGAAGATCCCCGCGTCTTTGCCATCTGCGCCAAATACGCCAAACCATAGGGACACCGAAAATAGAAAAGAAACAAAAGCGGCAATCAAAATAATATAGTCTGACTTGCTAAACATAGTTAACTCCAGTAAACCTTTAAAATATTAGTAGAACTTTTGTGGGCGAAGTAGGTATTTCGCCTTCCGTTATAAATCGGATTCAATCACATATTAAAAGCAATAGCAAGCGAGTAGTATTGAGCGCGCAGATGGTTTTAATAAGAGGAATCGAAGGCCGAAAGCTATTGCGGTTTTGGGCCGGTAACTTCGGTGTAGGTGATCGTGTTTGATTGAGAATCCTGGCCGGGGTCGATGTCAAAATACATACGCCCGACTATATTGCCGTGGTCGCCTTTTTTGTAGGCGAAAAGGCGCTGTTTTGGAGCACCGACGAACTTCTTCTGTTCGACCTGCCCGTCCGCATGGCGGAGCTGTGCTGTTTTCATAGACATAACCTAATTGCTGAGACGCGGAATCGTTCGTGATCCACGAGTGGTTGTCGGCCGGAAGGCCGCAATTTGTGGTTGAAGACATATTGTTTCGCGAACCGTGCGTAAAATCAAAGCTGAAACTACGAATTATCGCAAACGAGTGCATCAAAAGAGTCTGTGGCATCCCAATTGGTCTTCCTTAATCTCAATCTCCGTTAAAAACTAAGATCTTTCGCGGTGGCACATGCTTTGCCACTACGATAAGCGGAGGACTCTGAATTATATGAACTCAACTAAATTGAACAAAACTTTGAAAGGCTTTGCACTCGCGTTCGCAATCGCTTTCGGCCTGATCGCGGTGACGGGCACGAGCGTCAACGCACAAGACCGCCGTGGTAATGACCGTTATGACAATGATCGCGACGACGACCGCTATGACAATGACCGGCGCGGACGGAATGACGGCCAATACAATAATCGTAACCGGAACGGCAACCAGAATTTCCGGGCGGCGTATCAAAAGGGCTACCAAAAAGGCTTTCAGCAGGGATTTCGTGACGCCCGCAGCCGCCGACGGGGCAATTCGGGATATGGCAATAACCAAGGTTACGGGAACAACGGGAATTACGGTAATAACCAGGGTTACGGAAACCACGGACGCAATCAGCAGGCATTTCAGGCCGGCTTTCAACGCGGCTATCAGGACGGCATTAATCGCGGCAGATATAACGGAAGAAATAACGGCCGCAACAATAGCTACTTTCAATTCTAACTTTGCCGGTTATCGGTGAAATAAAGAAGGCCCGGGATTAAACGTCCGGGCTTTTTTCTGTTCTGGTTTATTGCCCGAATCAGCCGAGGATGTCATCGACCGGCAGATCTATTGACGGAATTGTTTCCGAACCTGCATTTTCACCGCGTTCATAAATCTTTACGACGCCGTAGCCATTGCCTTTTGGCTGGGTATGGACTTCGACTCGTTCTCCCGAAAGGTCGACGAGCCATGCTTCGCGGATTCCTGCCGCGGCGTATCTTCGGAATTTTACGTTTTTGTCGTAGGTGATGCTGGTTTCTGCAATCTCAAACACAATGGCTACATCCGAAGCTTCCGGCAGAGCGTCCTTATAAAAATCTTGCCTGTAGCGAACAATGGAAAAGTCCGGCTGCGGTTCGCTCTGATCATTAAGAAGTATTGGATTCTGAACCCGTACAATGTAAATGCTGCCCGCCACTCCGGACAAAAATTTGTTTAGAAAATCCACGCATCGCGCGTGTAGATTACCGATAGGCGACATTTCAAAGAGTTCTCCTTCTATAAGCTCAACGCGGTCTTCCGGCGCGAAAACTCCCCGCTCCGCCATCAGATGATACATCTCAACCGATATCGGAAAACGGTTGTAGGTCGGTTCTCTAACTGATGATGCGTCCATAACATTTCGATTATAGGTCAAATATCGAAAAAATAGCATAAAAAAGGACAGTGGTTCGGCCTGTCCTTTTTCTGATCGTCACTAAAACAAGGTTCGAAATTCCTAGTTATTGCTTTCCGGCCTTAATATCGGCGATCCGTTTTTGGAGAGCGGCGGTGTCGGCCTTTTCTGCTTTACCGACCTCGAGAGCCTTTTCAGCGGCTGCGAGGCCTTCCTGCGTTCGTCCGGCGGCAAGCAAAACGTTTGCCTTTCGCGCCGAATTCTGGAAATTCGGTTTAGCCGCTATCTGGAGATCGACAGCTTTGATCGCCTGATCGTACCATTTCGCGGCGTCATCCGGCGATTTATTCGCTTTAGCATAGTTGGCGGCGGCCAATGGTGTTCCCGGATCGTCGGGCTTTGCGGCAGCGACAAATGTACGAAGGCGGGTTAGGGAAGTGCCGACCACGTCCTTGACCTCGACGGTAAAGGGAACTTTGACCTTTTCCCACCGAAGATTAACGGTCGCGGAATTTTCGGTAACGGGGTCGATACTGTATGCAAGCAGCTCCTGGTTATCCGCAACCATTTGCGGCTTTGCCTTAACGCGGAGGGCGTCATTTTTTGCGTCGTATGCAAAACTGCCCCACTGGCCGTCGTCCTTGTTAAAGACCAACGTCCACTCGTCTTTGGCCGGAATGGCGTGAAAGCTGTATTTTCCGGCAGCGAGCGGCTGGCCGTTGATTATCACGTCGTCCGCAAAAACGAACAGTGTAGCCTCGTTTGCACCGGCGCGCCAGATGTGTCCGTTAGGAACGATCGGCGCTCCGGCGGGACGCTGGTTCTGGTTGTCCAAGGTTGCCTCGCCGGCAACGGCGGTCGGCCAATCACCCCAGATCGCGCGGCCCTTGACCGCGGGACGGCTGAATGTGATCGCAATGTCGGTCGTTCCGAGCGTTTGCATCACGGTTGCTTTTTGGCTGGGTCTTGGAATAGGCGGGCGGGCTTGTGACAATACGTTCCCGGCGGTAAATGCCAACATGGTTAGAAGGGCGAGAGAAATAAACGAAGTGCGTTTTGTAGTAAACATCGTGGTTCTCCTGAAAAATTGAATTAGATCGGTTAAGAACGATTATGCACCCGAGCGGATGCCGCTGCCAAATTGCGTAAATGGGTTATACGCAAACGGCGGCGATTTTGTTTAATATTCGGGGAGTATTTGTAGGAATTAGCGTGTCCAGACGTACTCGTTCCGGACGAAGTATTCTGTAGTGCCTTCGATCCGAGCTTCTTTTTTAACCGAAAGGGCATTTTTGCCGGCGAGATACGTGAAACGGTAAAGAGCCTTTTTGCCGTTATCCTCGCCATTTTTTGTCGTTACGAACTTAAGCGTGCCGTCGGGCAGCTTTGTGCGCTCAATCACGGTTTCGCCGTCAAAAGTTTTGCCGTCAGGGCTAACGATTACGCTGTCTTTGCTGTTGGCCTTTGGTTCGTCCGGGTATTGATATTCGAAATTCCAGGCAAGGGAGTCGGCGGCAGGCCGGGAAATGGTGACATTCGATTTAATGGAGGTTTTCTTGTTCGAGCTGTAATCGAGATATGTCAGTGTTCCGATCCATTGCGGCCCTTCCAGTGTTTTAAGGTCATCGGGCGAGATCTTTGCCGTCTGGGCCGAGCCGGACACTACAAAAACAGACGCAATTAGAATTGCAATATATAAGGTTTTCATATGCTTATGGCGATCTGTTAGGTCACTAAATCCAGGAAATGTCCCATGCTGAACTTTTTTACGCTGAGATATTTTTGGGTATCTTTCGACGGCTTGAATTCGATCGGGACGCGTTCGGCAATCTCGATCCCACCATCGCGGATCGCCTGGATCTTTATGGGATTATTCGTCATTGCCTTAACGTGTGTGATGCCGAGATCCCTGAGAATTTCAACACACTGGCCGTACTCTCGCGAATCGACTTCGAGGCCGAGCATTAGATTTGCGTCAATCGTATCCGCACCTTCGTCCTGCAAGGCGTAGGCTCGAATTTTGTTGATGATGCCGATCCCACGGCCTTCCTGCTGCTGATAAACAATAACGCCGCGGCCTTCCTTCTCGATCTTCTTCATTGCAAGCTGAAGCTGCTCGCCGCAATCGCATTTGGACGAATGAAAAACGTCGCCCGTCAGGCATTGCGAATGGATGCGGACGAGAACCGGTTTTTCCCGGCGAAAATCGCCCTTGTAAACACACACGAATTCCTCATCACTTGTCAGCGATTGATAACCCGCAATGCGAAACTCGCCGAACTCAGTCGGAAGACGCGCGTCCGCAACTTTCGTCACGGATGAAACCGATTCGGTCAATAATCTCGGACTCTCAGCAAACGAACAACTTTGGATCATATTTGTCTAAGTCGAATGTTGTATTGCAAACAAGGTTTGGATGCTTTTTTTAGTGAAAATGGACGATATGAAAGTGTATTCGGATGGAGGAGGAAGTTGGATTCAAGAAGGAAAGCTCCCCTCCTTACGAAGGAGGGGTGGCAGCGGCTTCCGCTGACGGGGTGGTTCTTTCGGTAGGGGCGAAGTTGCCTCGGATAAGGTCCAAAACCCAATCCGGTTCGTCGAAAACGCGTTTGTTCTCGAATCTGACAACGTTTATGCCGTTTTTCTCAAGGTAATGTCGACGTTCGCGGTCATAATCTCGAGCATTATCCGTGAAGTGGTTTGCACCGTCCAGTTCGACCGCGAGTTTTTCCGAGGCGCAATAAAAATCGAGAATGTACTTTCCAACACTGTGCTGACGGCGGAATTTACGCCCGTCAAGCTGTGAGTTTTTTAGCATCGTCCAAAGCGTTGCTTCGGCGGGTGTAAGATTGGAACGGAGATCCGTTCTATAATCTTTCAGTCCTGGCAAACTGTGGATGTCTGTTTTGCTGCGTTTGGAGGGCATATACTCTAATTTGCGCACTCGTTGAAAAACGAGAGAGAACCACCCCGTCCACCCAAAGCGGCGTCCACCCCTCCTTCGTAAGGAGGGGAGCTAAGGACTTAATGCTCCATTCGCATCGGTGCGGCTTGTCTTGGCGACATTACCATCGGGAGTTTCCCGTCGGCGTGTTTTGTCAGTTCGAGGAAGTCTTTGTCCTGCACGATCGAGGCAAAGACGGCGTCGACGCGGGCTTCCATCATCTCTTTTTCGCGGACGGCGTGGTAGCGCTCATACTCGTAGAAGTGGCGTTTTAGATACGCGAGGGCCTTGTCTCTCTGGCCCGTTTGGGCGAATATCGCCGCCAGGTTGTAGGACGCAGGCAGCAGGTTGATGTTTTTCTGAGCGATCTTTAACGCCTCGTCTTTTTTACCCGTCGCGGCCAGGAAAACGGCTGAGAATACGTGGTTGTACGGATCGTTCGGGTCTAGATCGAACGCCTTTCGCGTATAAGCCGCGCCTTTTTCAACCTCGCCTTCGGAATGCCAATAGACAGCAATATTGCGGTACGCAAGTGCTAGCGGGTATTCTTCGACCGACTGTTCCATCAGGCCCAATCCTTTTTTGAACTCGCCATCGTGGATCGTGATCTTGCCGAGGCTGTGAAGGGCGACGGCACGCGATAGCGGGTCGGCCTGCATGTCGAGAATCTGGTGAAATTCGGCCTTTGCTACGTCCCAATTGCCGATGTGATGTCTATGCAACTCGCCGAGATAGCGGAGCGGCGTCGGATCGTTCGGGTCCATTTGGTTGGCCTGTTTGTAAAGCTTGTCGGCAAGCATATACTGCGCCTTGTTTTCGGCGATCAAGCCGCGCTTCATTATTTGCGTTATGGCGGCACTGGTTTTGGCTTCAAATATAGGGGTTGAATCGCGGATCTCGCCGATATTCTGGGCACCGAGCTTTTTCAACTCGACCGCGGCGGACTTCGCCTTTTTCGAGAACATGCATTTTTCGGCGGCTACGGCTTTGTACAGATCGATGGCGCCGGGATTATCCCCGGCTGCTGCTTTTGTTTTCGCATCTTTTAGCTTTGCTTCGAGAGCGGCTTCGCGCGTCTTTACTTCCGTGCCAACCAGTTTCTCGACATCCGCGACCTTAATTTTGCCGGCTGTATTTTCAACTTTATTGATGAGCGTTCCGTCCGGGTTGGCGAGTACCGCAATCGGAAGCTTCGATCCGCCGATAAGCGTTTCCGCGTTTGGAGTTTGCACGTCCGCTAAATGCATCGCGACGCATTGGGCGGCATACAGCGACAACGCCCGCGATTCGCGGAGGCTGGATTTTTGTAGTTCTTCTTTTGACGCCGGGAACCAGTAAAGTACGAGTCCCTCTGCGACCGGAGCGACCTTTGACGTTTTTGGATTCTTCCAGGGTACATGATAAACGACCGGATTTGTCGTCGAACCGCCCCCGCTGCCTCCACTGCCCGACGTGCCGCCTCCGCCGCCTCCGCCACCGCCGCCGCAAGTTGCCCAAACGGGGGAACATACAAAAACGAAGACGAGAAGAAAAGCGACGACGTTAGCGAATAGGTTTTTCATAGCGCGAAATATTATCAGAGAATCTGACGAGGGTCTAGTTGTTATTATAGAGGGATGTGATGCATCGATTCTGGCCTTTGGATGCTTTGGGTAACTAAAATTTTAGATACCATAACCGACGGGTCTCGCAGGGTAGTGCGATGGTTTGTTTTGTCGAGAAACAACGCATATTTCTTTGTGATCTTCGCGGGCTTTGCTTAGTAATCTTTGTGATAAAAAATTTGGTTTTTATCACAAAAGACACAAAGTTTTTTGCACAAAGAACACAGAGACTTCGTCGGCAACACTAATTTAGAACACCGCCGGACGTTCAGCATAGGTTTCAAAGGATCAACTATCGATTTAATGGTAAAAATCGACTAATATGGCAATAGGGCTACACAATAGCTATCTAGCTATTTAAGGAAAATGACATATTCCGTAAAAGAAGCAAAAGACAATCTGAGCGAGATCATCCGCCTGGCCGAGAGCGGTCAGCCGCAGATCATACGCCGACATGATGCCGAGGTTGCGGTCGTTGTTTCTATAAATGAATGGAAACGCTCGAAAGGCAAGCGCCAATCTCTCTTTGAAACGCTGCGGAACAGCCCGCTTGTCGGGCTTGATCTTGATTTTTCACGGACTGAGGATTTTCCACGTGACATTGACCTCGGAGAGTAACAAATGGCATATCTGCTCGACACCTGTGCCATTTCGGAGATGGTCGCGGTAAAGCCGAATCAAAACGTCCTGGACTGGTTTGAACATCAGCCGGAATCGACGCTTTACCTAAGCATTGTAACGTGGGGCGAAATTCAAAAAGGTATTTATCAATTGCCCACCGGAAGGCGAAGACTGCGGTTAGAGGCATGGTTCTTTGATGAGCTGTTTCCATCATTTCAGGGACGAATCCTAAATATCGACGAAAAGCTGATCGCTGTCTGGGCAAAGATGTTGGCCGGATTCAAAAGTAAGGGAATAACCCGGCCTTCGTTCGATTCGCTGACAGAGGCGACAGCCTTGCAGCACAATATGATCCTGGTAACCCGGAACGAGAAGAATTTTCGCGATTCGGGCGTTAGTGTTTATAACCCGTGGGATGAATAATGAAGCGTCGGCTGCGAGCAAAAAGCTCCCCTCCTTACGAAGGAGGGGTGGCAGCCGCTTCGGCTGACGGGGTGGTTCTCTCAGTTGTAGCGAAGTTGCCTCGGATAAAATCCAGAACCCAGTCCGGTTCATCAAATACTCGTTTGTTTTCGAACCGAATTACGTTAATGCCATTCTTCTCCAGATAATGCCGACGCTCACGGTCATAATCGCGAGCCGCATCGGTGAAATGATTGGCACCATCCAACTCGACTGCAAGGTTTTCTGACGGACAGTAAAAATCGAGAATATATTTTCCCACGCTGTGCTGACGGCGGAATTTGCGGCCGTCTAGCTGTGAGTTTTTTAGCATCGTCCAAAGCGTTGCTTCCGCAGGTGTTAAGGTTGACCGCAGCTTTTTGCGGAAAGCTTGGTTAGACGGCAGGTTATGGATGTCGGTTTTGCTGCGTTGGTATGTCATGCTTTGGGTCTAGGCAACCATTTAGAGAACCACCCCGTCCGCCCAAAGCGGCGTCCACCCCTCCTTCGTAAGGAGGGGAGCTTTTTTCAACCAATCCAAAATTCAACTACTCATCCTCGTCATGTGCTCTCACGCGACCTGATGCAACAGCATCGTCTACGACCTTCTTTAATAAGTTGCCGGGAAGCGGGTCATAGTGCGAGAACTGCATGTGATAGCTGCCTCGGGCCTGGGTGACGCTATTTAGTTTCGATTGGTAATCTAGCATTTCCGACAGCGGTACTTTGGCTTTTATCACCTGCTGTTTGCCTCGGACTTCCATTCCGCCGACTCGGCCGCGTCGGCTGTTGAGGTCGCCCATGATGTCGCCGGAGACTTCCTGAGGCGTGAAGACTTCGACGTCCATTATCGGTTCTAGCAATGTCGGCTTGGCCTTTTCCATCGCGGCCCGATATGCTTTGCGGCCGGCGGCACGGAAGCTGTGCTCGTCGGAATCGACCGCGTGGAAGCTGCCGTCGATGAGCGTTACCTTGAAATCGACTAGCGGGTAACCGGCGACGGCTCCGCCCTGGGCGGCTTCGATGATTCCTTTTTCGATCGCCGGGCGGAAATTCTGCGGGACCGATCCGCCAAAGATCTTGTCTACCCATTCGAAACCGCCGCCGCGTTCAAGCGGTTCGAAAATGACCTTGCAATCGCCAAACTGACCGCGTCCGCCGGATTGTTTCTTGTGGCGGCCCTGGACTTCGGCGGATGTTGTGATCGTTTCTTTGTACGGCACCTTTGGCGGGTGCAGAGCGACCTCGACGTGATAGCGGTTGAGCAATTTGGCGACGATAGTTTCGATATGAAGCTGTCCGGAACCGGACAAAATAAACTCTTTTGTCTGCGGGTCGCGGTCGAAATGGAGCGACGGGTCTTCTTCGAGAATGCGGTGCAGGGCGCCGGAGATCTTGTCTTCGTCAGCCCGCGATTTCGGCTCGATGGCGAATGCGATGGCGGCTTCCGGATATTCGACTTTAGGATAAACAATCGGTTTTGCCTTGTCGCTGAGCGTATCGCCGGTCTGCGTGTCCTTTAATTTCACGACCGCGATGATGTCGCCAGTGCGAGCCTCGTTTACCTTGTCGAGCGTCTTGCCGGAAATTACATGCAGTGCGCCCAGTCTTTCAGGCGTGTCGCGCGATGTGTTTTGGACGGTCGCGTCCGATGCGATCTTGCCGCTGACAACCTTCATCACGTTGATGCGGCCGGCGAACGGATCGGCGATCGTGCGGAAAACGTAGGCCGAAAACGGCTCGTCGTTGCTGTACTTGCGCGTAATGCGGTCGCCCGCCATTTCGTTATCGGTGAAGCCATATTCGGACTCGTGCGTCGCCGGGTTGGGTGCGAATTCAACCAGATGATCGAGCAGAACCGACAGGCCGACGAGTGTCGTCGCGGAAACAGCGTAGACCGGGCAAAGCTTGCTTTTGGCGATGGCTTTCGCAAGGTTTGGGTAGATATCTTCTTCGGGAAGCGTACCGTCCGCAAAATATTTTTCCATCAGGGCGTCGTCCGATTCGGCGACAAGCTCGATCAGGCGTTCGCGGGTGGAATCGAGCAACTCCTTGCCCTCGGACGGGATCGCGATGCCTTTGGCTTTACCGTTCTCGTCAAATTCGTAGGCTTTTTGATGCACGACATCGACGATGCCGCGAAAATTTGCCTCTTTGCCGATCGGCAGCGTAAACGGCACGATCGAGCGTGCGAACGAATGCTGTGCCGTATCGAGCGCGTGGCCGAAATCGGCGTGCTCCTTGTCGAGCTTATTTATCACCATGAATCGCGGCAGCATGAACTCGTTGGCATATTGCCAGGTTTTTTCAGTCTGGACCTCAATGCCATGAACGCCATCGACAATTACAAGGGCACAATCGGCTACGCGGAGCGCCGGACGGGCGTGCGACACAAAGGCCGCATAACCGGGCGTGTCTATCAGATTGATCTTGGTGTCGTTGTATTCGAGGTGGGCGAAGTTGTTGTTGAGGGAAATTTTTCGTTCGATCGAATCTTCTTCGTAATCGGTAATGGTCGTGCCTTCATCGACCTTTCCCCAGCGAGTTGTTGCTCCGGCGAGTTGTAGCAGCGACGATACGAGCTGGGTTTTACCCGCGTCGCCGTGTCCAATGACAGCCAGATTCCGAATGTCCTCTGTTGCGAATGCTTTCATTTTCGGCAAGATCTCCTTTTCTTAGAGTCGAGAGTCGAGAGTCTGGAGTCGAGAGTAGAAGCGGAATCTTCCGGCTCTTGACTCTCGACTCACAACACTCTCGACTGTTTCAGTTGTTGGTAAGAAAATAATTTATACGTTCCGTAACATAATGGCAAGACGAAGAGAGTCGTGAGTCTTGAGTCTAGAGTCGAGAGCAGTAGGGGAATTTCGGCTCATCACCTTGAAAAAATAGTAAGAGAAAGAATATTGGTGTAATATTCTCTCTAATTCAAGCGGGAAGCAAAAACATACCCGGGCAAACGTCTTTTGATATATTGCGCATCGTATGCGCTGCTTGGCCGTGTGCCGGGATCGACACCTTATTTGATTAAAAGGAACATGATGAAAAAGATAATCGGATCGACTAAAGGCTTTTTGGCTTTGATCGTCATTCTTACACTCCTGGTAAACGCGGCTCCGTCGAGCGCACAGGAATTGGTGTCGGTTAGCGATATCACGGGCGGTTCGAGCGTTTTCGTATTTCGCAAGAGTGCGAAGGCTCCGCCAAATAAGTTTGTTTCCCGGACGCGTGCCGTTCGGACAAAGACGCAGAGGCTCGAAACCGTACGGAAGGTCAGCAAGCAGTACGTAGCCCTTGCCAAGATTACGCCGCGCCGCGTTCGTGTTAAGGCCGTCGATCCGAACGACCCGCGAATGAAGGAAATTGCGAGAATGGAGCCCGCCGTGGCCTCGAAGCTTTTTGCGGGTGTGGGCGAATATTACATGGATCGGGACGATTATGATAACGCCATCGATTTCTTCCGCGAATCCGGTTCCCTGGATGCAAAAAACCAGGTTGCCCGCAACGGCCTCAGCGAAGCTCTCGCCCTCAAGGGCAACGAGTTACTCGTCAAGGACAGCCCGGCTGCCGCACGAAAATTCTTTGAAGAAGCTCTGACTTATAACAATAACAACGCCCCGGCGAGCTACGGATTGGCCGAAGTGTTTTCATCGCTTGAGAAAGACGATGAGGCCCGCGTCAACTATGAGAAAGCGTTGGCGAACGACAAGGACCTGACCGAAATCTACACCCCGTTGGGTATCCTTTATTATCACCAGCGTGAGATCGCGAAGGCTGATGCTCTGTTGACGAAGGCGATGGCGATCTCACCGGACGATCCTCAAACGCAGTATTTTCTCGGCTTGATCAGGTATTCGCAAAACCGTAACGAAGAAGCTCTGATTGCATTCAAAAAAGCTAAGACAGCGGATCCGGCATACTCCGAAGCGTTCTACCAGTCCGGCGAAACCAACCTGCGTCTTAATAAACAGGCAGAAGCTGTCGCGGATTTTGTAAAGGCGACGTCGCTGAAACCAAATTATTTCGAAGCATGGCTTGGATTAGGTTCGGCCCATTATGAGATGAACAACTGGGCGGAAGCCGTAACAGCCTATAAGCAGGCGGTTCGCTTTAAGAACGATAGCTGGGTCGCGTACGAAAATCTGGGCGATGCCTACCGGCAGATTCCTAATTACAACGATGCCGAGGCGAACTATAAACTGGCGGCACTGTTTATGGAGCGGACCAAGGATTTTAACCCCGAGCAGGCCGCCGATATATACAGCAAGAGTGCGTTCATGATCGCGAAACAATGCGAGTTGAACATGGCGAGATCCTTTAAATGCCGTTGGGACGACGCCATAACCAACCTGGAAAAAGCGGCTCAGCTAAGCCCGACGGGCGTAGACAACGCAAATCTCGGCTGGGCGTATTACAACGGCGCACGTGCGGATATCGCCGCGAACAATACGGCCGCCGCAAAGCCGAAGCTTGAAAAAGCTAAAATAGCTTTGCAAAAGGGCTCGACAGGAAATTCGAAATTTGCCGCCGGCTCACTGCTAAATCTCGGAATGGCGCTGAATGACATGGGTGACTATGCCGGTGCGGAAGACGCCTTCAAGAAGGTGATCCAAAAAGAGCCGGATTGGGGAATTGCACTCAATGAGCTCGGCTCGGTTTACCGAAGGCAGAAAAAATTCAAGGAGGCTGCCGAGCAATTCCGAAAAGCCGCGGGTAAGGAAGACAAGAACGCTATCGTCCAATTCAATTGGGGCGAGGCCGAGTATCTCAGCGGCAATCTCGGCGAAGCAAAGAAAGCCTACAATAAGCTCAAAAAGATGGGCCGTAACGATTTAGCAACGCGGCTTGAAGTTGTGAGCGGCGGCAAGGTCAAAGGGTGACGGCTTCGTCGATGATAAATTCGCTTTGCGAGAAACTTTGCGTCCTTTGCGGTTGAAACTGATTTTAACGCGAAGGACGCAAAGGAAATCCCGCAAAGTTCGCAAAGCAAAGCGAGCCGTGCTAGGCATCGATCGCTGTGACACTTGGTTTCTTGCAATCCTCTGAAAATTCAAAAAAACATTCCACTCGCGCCGCTGACCACGCTGAAGATCGGCGGGCCGGCGCGTTTTTTTGTCAGAGCCGAGACCGAGCAGCAGGTTGTCGAGGCTCTAGATTACGCGAAGTATGAAAGGCTCGACCTCTTCGTTCTCGGCGGCGGGAGCAATATTCTGGTGTCGGACGAAGGGTTTGACGGGCTGGTTTTGCAGGTCGCGTTGAAAGGCATTTTGTTGAGTGCGGAGTGCGGAGTGCGGAGTGCGGAGTCAGAGCGGATCGAGGCCGATTCCACATCGGTTACCGTACAGGCGGGCGAGGATTGGGATCGGTTTGTTGCATACTGTGTCGAAAACGATCTCGCGGGCGTTGAGTGTTTGAGCGGCATTCCGGGTTTTGTCGGCGGTACGCCGGTGCAGAATGTCGGGGCTTACGGGCAGGAGATTTCCGAAACGATCGTGTCGGTCCGCTGCCTGGACCGGACGACGGGCAGCATCACCGACCTGACGAACGCGGAATGCGGATTCGGATACCGCACGAGCATCTTCAATACGTCGATGCGGGACGGCTACATTGTTTTGGCGGTGACCTACTCGCTCGTCAAAGGCGGCGCACCCAAGATCGGGTACAAAGATATTAAGGAGTTTTTTACCGGACGCGAGCCGACCTTAAGCGAGACGCGTGAGGCCGTTTTGCGGATCAGGGCCGCAAAATCCATGGTCATCGATGAAAACGATCCTAACTCGCGAAGTGCCGGATCGTTCTTCAAAAACCCGATAGTCGAACGTGAACTGCTCGCCAAAATCAGCAAAAAACTACGAATCGACTCCGTGCCGCATTTTGATGTCGATAAGGATCGTGTCAAAATCCCAGCCGCATGGCTCATCGAAAATGCGGGATTTTACAAGGGATTTGCGATGGGAAACGCCGGAATTTCGACCAACCATTCGCTCGCTATCATAAATCGCGGCAACGCCACCGCGAAGGATGTGCTCGCACTCAAGGATAGGATTGTTTCGGGGGTTCAAGGAAAGTTTGGCATCGAACTTCGGCCTGAGCCGATATTTATCGGGTTTTGAATAATGCGGCAACCGTGTTCAACGAAAGCGCGTTGACGGGCATACTATGTGATAGTATAGTGGTAGAAATGGAAGAAGAGCTTGATATCTTTTACTGAAACAACCGTATTTACGAAACAGTTCGATAAACTGGCTCCACTGGAAGTGCTCTTTGAACTGCAAAACGAGCTTCTTCAAAATCCGAATAAGGGCGAATTAATTCAAGGCACGGGCGGCGCGAGGAAAGCGCGAATCGGAGAAAAAGCTAAAGGCTTTGGGAAAAGTGGAGGTTATCGGTACATTTACGTTTACTTTGAGCACGCAGGTCGGATCTACTTGCTAATGTTCTACTCGAAAGGCGAGCAGGGTACGATGGACAAGGAGCAGAAGAAAACGGTAGCGACTTTTATAGATCAGGCACGAAAAAATCTAGGAACTAGGTGAACGCTGGTTGTCATCGAGAAGGGGGATTATGGACAAAAAACTATTTGACGAGTTTAAAGAGTCGCTGCAACAAATGGTTGACCACACTGCAGGAAAACGACACGACCTACGCACGACGACGTTGCCGCGTCCGCCAAAGGCATTGAGCCAGAAAGAAATTGCCGGAATCCGTTCGAAGATGAATGTTTCACAGGCAGTTTTTGCGAGAATGCTGAATATTTCGGTCAAAACGATTCAAGCCTGGGAACAGGGAACAGGCAGGCCGAGCGGTGCGAGCTTAAAACTGCTTTCCATCGCAAGAACGAATCCAAAGGCCCTGATGACTGCATAGTGCCGCTAGCTTTGGGGAAAACTTTTCTATTCAGATTTGTGAGGAAAGTTCCGCAAAATTCTTCCGCAAAAAGACTCGCAATGAAACGTCTTTATAAGGTATTATAAAGGTGGCTAGTGTTGTACCAACCCACCAATTAAGAATTCAAGAGGTAGTCAGATGTTTCGCAAAAATCATTTCTTCAAAGCACTTTTTTCACTTGTCGCATTTTTTTCAATCAGTTTTCAGGGTCTTGTCGTGAAGGCGACGGACATTGTCGCGAGCGACGATGTCGTCACCGGATCGAGCGTTTTTGTGTTTCGCGAATCGCGAAATAAACCGCAGGAGCGGGCGGGCGGCTCGGTCAGCCTCGGCGCCGGTCGCAAGCGTTCGTATCGCGATAAGGTGAATGCGCAGATCGCGGTGAACCGCAAAAAAAAGGTTGACGCGGCAAAGGCCCGGCAGGTAGCCATTGCGAAGGCCCGTGCCCGCGAACGTGTTGCCAAGCTCAAGCTTTCCAATACATTGGCCGCCGCCGCCGAAAAGCAAATGGAAACGGGCGACATCGGTGGAGCTACCTTGAATTACAGAAACTCGTTGAAGGCCAACCCGAAAAACGTCGAGGCGTTGGCTGGCTTGAGCGAAGCCTTGACCGCGACAGGCATCCAGACCGCCGGCGAAAACTACAACGAAGCGGCTGTGCCGATGTTCGAAGAAGCCGTCAAGCTCGATTCGAAGAACGAGATCGCTTTTACAAAGCTTGGCGAAATTCATGACGCAAAGGGCAGAAATGCTTTGGCAATCACGAATTACGAGAAGGCCCTGGCGATTGACGCAGAACTTTCATCGCTTTATCTGCCGGTCGGTTTGGCATACGTCGAGGCCGGCAACGCGGTTAAAGCTGATCTTTACCTGACCAAAGCTGAAGCTGCGGGAGCAAGCGGCACCGATGCCCGGTTTGCTCGCGGTGTGCTTTTATACAAACAAAATAAGAATACTGAGGCGTTAGCTGTATTCGATCAGATCGTTGCGGCCGAACCGCAGAACGGAGCGGCATTTTACCAGCGAGCAGTGATATTCGATAAGCTTGGCCAGACGGACAAGGCGATCGACGCGTACAAAAAGACAACGCAGATCGATCCGACCTTTTCGATGGCGTGGTTCGATCTCGGCGTGGTCCATTACAACAAGGCCGACTACAAAAACGCGCTTTCAGCCTATCAGTCGGCGATAAAAGCCGATTTCGGCAACGCCAAGGCTCACGCCAACCTCGCCAGCACTTTCCGGCAGCTTGAGCGGTATCCGGAAGCGAATGCCGAATACAAGATCGCGTCTGAAACGATAAAAGACGATGCAAATTTATACAGCGAATGGGGATATTGCCTTGGCAAGGTGAAGGATTGGGAAGCCTCGACCGCCAGGCTTGAGCAGGCAAGAGGCATGGGCTCGACCGCCGTTGACGACACAAATGTAGGATGGGCCTATTACAACTCGGCCCAAGCTGACAAGGCCGCCAAAAACGACGCGGAAGCGAAGGTGAAGCTTGAAAAGGGCAAGAATTCGCTTCAGGCGGCGGTTAAGAAAGATCCGAAGCTTGACGCGGCCTATCTGAACCTTGGTTCAACTCAGAACAGTCTGGGTGAGCATGATCAGGCAGTCGTCTCTCTAAATCAGGCGGTCAGCCTGCGTAGCGACTGGGCAATCGCCATGAACCAGCTTGGCCTGGCGTATCGCGGAACGAATAATCTTCCGCTTGCCCTGGCTCAGTTCAACCGCGTCGTCATACTGGATGGCAATAATGTTGCGGGCCTGTTCAATCTCGGTTCGACCCAGCATGCCAGCGGCGATACGAAGGGTGCAAAAAAGACCCAGGACCGGTTGAAGAAAATTAGGCCCGATCTCGCGAATATGCTCGGCAGCGTAATCGCCAACAAGGTGATCAACATGGGTACGCAGAAGCTGAAGGAAAAAATCAGAATCCCCGGAATTCCGTTCTAGTAGGAACGGCAGTGCGCAATTTGCACTAACGGCGGACGCGGTCAATAAATGAGGTCGTCTGAAAAGTGATTCGGGCGGCCTCTTTTTTTGTTGTCAGATTTGGGCAGGGTGGTTTAGTGGTTGGTGCTGAATCTTTGGAGGTTGTGGGCGAGGGCGATGAGGCCGAATTCGGTTGTGGTTTTGTTTA
>JANNST010000019.1:0-26101 GCA_031402865.1 Chloracidobacterium sp.
CGGATGAAAATCAACCCCGATGTATAATGTCATTACGGTTTCTCCTGTCAAAGATCCGAATCCTTGTCGTCAACATTGATTCTACTCAACGTCGGAGAAACCGTCTTTATAACATCAGTTTCGAAATTTCAACAAGCCATCTGAAAAATTCCGAATAGGACTAAGGCTACAATTGTCGCGAAGGCTATTGTGACGGTCTTTGGCCAGTCTAACGTCTTTTTGGAGGTACCAAGCATTTTCTTAGGATCGCGAAGCAGGGAAATCAAACGGATTCCTTACGCAAATGCCAGCGACCGCTACCTAATCTCTTCAACAAACGTCACTCGGTTGATCTCGTGCAGCGTCGTCATACCGGCAAAAACCTTCTTAACCGCAGATTCGCGGAGGCTGGACAGGCCTTCTTTTTCAGCTTGGCGGCGGATCTCGGAGCCGGGGCGGCGTTCGATGATCATTTCGCGGATCGGATCCGACATATCCAAAAGCTCATGAATTGCGGTTCGTCCTCGGTAGCCGGTGTGATTGCAGGCGTCACAACCGACGTTCATGAAAAACGTTTTACCCTCGGCATCGCTCGGTCGCAGGCCGGACTCGCGAAGCTCATCTTCGGTCGGCTGAACGTGGCGTTTGCATACGGGACACAGCAGCCGGACAAGGCGCTGGGCAAGCACGCAGTTGAGAGCCGATACAAAATTGTATGGCTCAACGCCCATATTCAGGAACCGGCCAATTACATCGATAACGTTGTTTGCGTGGACGGTCGTGAAAACAAGGTGACCGGTCAGTGCTGATTGGATCGCAATCTGGGCCGTCTCCTCGTCACGGATCTCTCCTACCATCACCTTATCCGGGTCGTGACGCAGAATCGAACGTAACCCGCGGGCAAAAGTGAGTCCCTTCTTTTCGTTGACAGGTATCTGCATGATGCCTTGAAGCTGATACTCAACCGGATCCTCGATCGTTATGATCTTGTCTTCTTCGTTGCGGATCTCATTGAGGGCACCGTAGAGCGTCGTCGTTTTACCCGAACCGGTTGGGCCGGTGACCAAGACCATTCCGTACGGTTCTTTTATATAAATTCGAAAACGCTGAATGTCTTCGGGGTCAAAACCGACCACGTCGAGGCTCAGATTCTTGAATTCCTCCGATATCTGCTCTTTGTCGAGAATACGGATGACGCAATTTTCGCCGAATACCGATGGCAGGATGGACACACGAAAATCCACCGTACGTCCCTTATAACGGACGCGAAAACGGCCGTCCTGCGGAATGCGGCGCTCGGCAATGTCGAGTTCGGACATGACCTTTATACGCGAAATCAGCGTTTGATGATACGCGATATCTATCGGATCGACCTTGGAATACAAAGCACCGTCGATACGGAATTTGACGCGGACATCACGGTCGCCGGCTTCGATATGAATATCGGAGGCACGCGACTCCATCGCGTTGTAAACGATGGTGTCTACGAGCTTAATGATCGGCGACATGTCCGAATCGGTCGCGAGGCGGTCGAGGTCGAGAACTTCTTCGCCCTGCTCTGTTTCCTTAACGAGCGAGATCTTAAAGCCCGAAGCCGCTTCCTGCAGAACCCGCTGTGTTGCATCGCCCTTTTTCAGAACAACATCGATCGCTCCCTGCGTCGCGATATATGGCACGATACGGACGTTTAAGGCGTTCTCAAGCTCATCCAGCCGTTCCAAATTCGTTGGGTCGGCCATTGCCGCATGGAGGTCACGGCCTTCACGTTTCAAGGGAACAAAGTGGCCGCGAAGCATCATATCGACCGGTATCTTCGCCAATTCTTCGTAATCTATCGGCGAGGGCTGATCGGTCGGCAGAAGGTCGATGTAAGGTAGCCGGTATCGACGCGCCAATTGCTTTGCCTCGACCACCTCGGGCGGTTCGTTCTCCAGAAAGTCCGAAAGTTCGATCTTCGGAGACGATGTGTTTGCCATAGCTACTTTTGTTTGTTCGCTCATTGTACTCTTTACTATTTGCCGCCTCCGGGCCCGGCCGATATCGTCTGAATAATCGGGAGATAAATGGCGAGCAGGATGACGACAACGATGCCTGCCATAAATACCAGGATTAATGGTTCGAGAAGCGTCGTCAACTGCTCAAGGCGAACTTCAGCTTCTGCGTCATAGAAGGCCGCGACCTCGTCTAACATCTCGCGCAAGCTGCCGGATTTTTCGCCGATCCCGATCATGTCGAGGGCCAGTTCCGGAAGCCATTTTGCGTTTTCCAGGGCCTCTGTGAACCCGCGTCCTTCGCGAATCATGTGCGCAACGGCCTGGCTTCGATGCCGCAATTCGACATTGTTTAGTGCCTGCGAAGCTATATCCCAGGAATCAGGCACAGTAATGCCGCCGGAGAGGAGCGTCGACAGCGACCGGGCGAGCTGTGACGTTGCCATATTGCGAATCAACTGTCCCGCGACCGGAATTCGAAGCAAAAGCCTGTGAAGCATAAGCTTGCCGCTTTCGGTGCGCAGCCAGAAATATAAACCTCCGGCGACGATCAGGATCAACGGGCCAAGCCACCAGATGTTGTTGGCAACTCCGCTTGAAATAGCCAGAACGACCACGGTTACAGTAGGCAGGCCGCGGTTCGCGCTCAAGCCTTGAAACAGGTCCGACATTCGCGGAACGATATAAAGCGTCAGAAACGCCACCATCAAACCGGAGGCGGCGAGAAGAAATGCCGGATACGCCAGTGCACCACGAAGCTTTCTCGAAACACCGACGCTTCGCTTCAAATATTCAACAAAGCGAAGCAGAACGTCGTCCAACGCGCCGCTCTGTTCACCTGAAAGCAGCGATGCGGTGTAGATCTTGGGAAACATTCCCTGTGCTTCGAATGCCTGTGAAAGCGGGACGCCGCTTTTGATCTTATCCTCCACATCGACGAGGACCTCGCGAAGATTGGCCGAGCCGGAACGCGTCTTCAGGAGATTTATCGATTGAAGGACCGGTATTCCCGCCCGCAGCAAAGCGGATAATTGCTGATTGAACAAAAGAAAATCAGCCTGTTTGATACGGCCTTTCTTATTAGCTCCGCCAAACAGCGATAGAGACGAGAGCCCCCCGCCAGCCGTCGAAACCGCAAAGACCTTGAAACCTTCTTTTTCAAGCTGGAATTTAGCGTCGGCCGCGGCTGCGGCCTCAACGACCCTGGTTACGACATCGCCCGACGGCGTTCCTAATCGACAGATATATTCAGACATTTAATTTCTATTTGGGATCGAGGAGGTCGGGATCAATCCTCAACTATTTAACATAATAACACGCACAACGGGGCCAAAGGTTGCAGCCAAATAAAATGATAGCGGAATGTTTCGCGGCAAACAACCATTTTCATCGTTAGTACATCGAAAATATATCTTGCGGAAGTTGTGCCGGTCGCCTAAAATATAAGAGTTCCTTGGAGTTATCTATGGCTGTTGCGGGTTTAGATTTTTCGAACCGTTGCGGTAATCTGCATCGGCTCTTTTTTGTGTCTATTTTGGCACTCATTTTCTGTGCCGGTCTGTACGCGCAGCAACCCCAGCCGACTCCGCCTTCGGACGAACCCGATCCCGGAAAGCCGATAAGCGTCAAAACGGACCTAGTAACTTTGACGCTGACCGTCACGGACCTTTACGGACGTTATGTTTCGGGCCTGACGAAAAGTGCTTTCTCCGTCTTCGATAGTAATCAGGAACAGGAAATTACGTATTTCAGCGACAGCGATGCCCCGGTTTCGGTCGGGATCCTCTTCGATGTTTCGGGCTCAATGAGTGGTGAAAAGATAAACAAGGCCCGGACCGCATTGAAGCGTTTTATTGGCTCAAGCCACCCTTCTGACGAATACTTTTTGATAGCGTTCAATAATCGTGCGCAGCTATTGATGGACCGAACCCGCAATGGCGACGCCGTGCTTGAAAAACTTACCTTGGTTGCACCAAAGCAGAATACGGCCCTCTACGATGCCGTCTACCTGGGCATCGAACGCGTCACCCGCGGAAGCCACCAAAAACGGGCTCTCCTGATTATTAGCGATGGACAGGACAACGCCTCTCGTTACAATTTCGGTGAAGTACGCCGTCTGATGAAAGAATCGGATGTTGTGACATATGCCGTCGGTATAATTGATTCAGGTGATGCGGGAAGTTCAATCGGAATGCAGGGGCAAGCCTTTCTTGACGAACTGACATCAGTCACGGGCGGAAAGTCGTTTTATCCGGCCAGTGACATCGAGATGGACGAGATCTTTGAGCGGATCGCCCTCGAACTCCGGCATCAATACTCAATCGGATACACGCCCACCAATTTCACACCCGACGGCAAATGGCGGAAGGTGAAAACTAAGGTCAAACCTCCGCGAGGTTTACCGCGTCTAACTGTCCGCGGCCGCGAAGGCTATTACGCTACGCCGGCTTCGAACTATAAATAGACGATCTTCGACGACTATGAAACGATCTTCATTGCTATTATTCCCCGCGATTCTTGCGGTCGTATTGTCGGCTTTTTTCTTCAATTATTCTCCTTCTCGCGCACAGACCGATTCGGCGGGACGGCTCAGAACCGCAACGCCGACTCCAACGCCGATGAAGATCAGTGAAGAAACTGACGTCATCAGGGTCGATACCGAACTAGTCAATCTCAATGTCCGCGTAATAGATCGGAACAATCGCCCAATAAACGGCCTCGCACAAAATGATTTCAAGATATTGGAAGACAGTGTTCCTCAACAAATCGAGTTCTTTTCAAGGTCGGAAGTCCCGACAAACTATGCACTCGTGATCGACAATTCCGGTTCGCTCCGACGCCAGCTTGAAACGGTCATTGAAGCCGGAAAAATACTGGTTACGGCTAATAAGCCGGAGGACGAAACGCTAATTATCCGGTTCGTGAGCCGCGACAAGATAACCATTGAGCAGCCTTTCACGGCCAATAAAACTGATCTGAGCGATGCATTGGATAACCTCTTCATTGAAGGCGGGCAGACGGCGATAATCGATGCGGTATATCTCGCGGCCGAAAAAGTTAGTGAGTACGAAAAAGTCAGGGGAAAGGACGATCGAAAGCGCCGGGCGCTTGTTATTGTTTCGGACGGAGAAGATCGTGACAGCTACTACAACGAGGCTCAGTTGCTTGAACTACTCCGGGAACTTGACGTCCAGATATACACCATCGGACTCATAGGCGATCTGAGCAAAGAAGCCGGGTTCATCGCAAAAAGCCCTCAAGGTAAAGCGAGAGCTTTTTTGCAGCGAATGGCGACTGAGACAGGCGGCAAGGCATATTTTCCAGTTGATCTCAGTGAACTGTCCGGCGTGGCAAAAGAGATAGGAGCCGAGCTTCGAATGCAGTATTCGATCGGCTACCTGCCGTCGAACGAAAAGAAAGACGGAACGTTTCGGAATATTAAGGTGGTTATCGATGACGGGCCAAATAAGCAGAAGCGGATCGCCATTACGAAGGCGGGCCGCCTGGCTGAAAGCGATTCACCGGCCACCACGGTAAAGCCTTTAAATAAATAACATTATAAAAAAAACTCCACCCGTTTAGAAGCGGGCTTGCCCGCCCGCATGAAAAATTGTCGACGAGCGGGCAAGCCCGCTTCTAAACGGGTGGATATTGGTAATATACCCTTTAAACCTCATTGCTTCCCCGGTTGTTGATTCTGCCTCGATTTGAGTCTATTCGGGAACAGATCCTGATATTTTTTTGCGGGTTGTCTCGCCGGTGTCGATTACCGGGATTCCGTCTGCAACTTCGTCGTGCGGGCGTGCAATGACGTGGACGGCGGTAACGGTCCCAATGCGGCGCGCAGCGGCAGCACCGGCATCGACAGCGGCCTTGACCGCACCGACCTCGCCGCGAACGATGGCAGTAACCAATCCGGCGTCGACCTTTTCATAGCCGACAAGCCGAACATTCGCCGACTTAACCATTGCATCCGCCGCTTCTATCATCGCGACAAGGCCCATGCATTCGACCATTCCAAGTGCTTCCATAATATTAACCCGCCTACTTGCGTTTCTTTCGGAGCATCCGATATACAACCAACAGGACACCAAAGAAATTAACCCGCCTACTTGCGTTTCTTTCGGAGCGTCCGATATACAACCAACAGGACACCAAAGAACGCGGCACCAGCCAGGATCGCCAAAAAGAAAATCAAGATCGCTAGTTCCATCTCTTACCCTACGCTACTTCAGATACAACGCAAGTGCCAACAACACCGCCGCGAATACGGTCAACACTATCGATACGATTACAAAGGCCTTCGGCGACCGTTCACGCTGTACCCAGGCGATCTCTACCGGTTTTCGATTGTAGGCTTTAGCCTTTCGTCTAAACGAAGCGGCCGAGCGGATCTTTGTGTTATCCTCATTCGCTTGCAGAGCTTTCCCGGATATTACTTCCGCAGCCGGCTCGTCGGAAGCTTGCGTTACCTCGATTTCGATTGGCTGAGCTTCCTGATCCAAACTCCCGTTGCCGGACAATATCTGCGTATCCGCACTTACTATGTCGGGCTCGACGGCCGCCAAAATGGTTTCGCCGCACGCATAGCAGAACGAAGACGTTTCTCGCACCTCCACGCCGCATGACCGACATACCTCTTTTTTTACAACAGTTCCAGCCATCATCAAATCCAGTTTACTTCGCCCGGATAGCTGCGGAAAGACTCTTCACAGCCGCCGTGATCTCGTCGCGGCTCTTGGGCGTGTATTTAGTTCCACCGCTTTCCTTAGTCAACCGGTCTATCACCTTGGTATAAACCTTTTCCTCCGCAATCGCCACTACAAACACCCTAATATTCGCCGACTTGATTGCCTTTAGCACGTCATCGATTTTCGCGGCGCTCTCGCGTTCGTCTCCATCGGTAACGAGGACTAACACCTTGGACCGGTCCGCGTCGCTCTTGGCCTGTTGCGCCAAATAGTCTGCCGAATATTTTACCGCGTCCAGAATCGCGGTCGGGCCGCCCTGAATGAACATATTTTCGACGGAGTCCCGCAAGTCTTCCTTGCTGTCGGTCATTTCCTGGCGAAGCACGATTTTCGGCGTATCGACAAACGTAACCAGGAAAACCTCGTCACCCGGTTTGTTTTCATCAACAATACCATTGACCAGCTTGATCACTTTTTCCAGCAGCGTCCGATACGAACCCGAGTTATCGATCACCAGACCATAACTTACGGGTATAGGAACCGACACAGTTTCGGGAACGACCGGAACCTGCTTCTGCGCGTTGGCCAGGCTCCCGAGCACAAGAAATAAAACGCTTATTGCTGCGATCTGTTTCATTGACGTTCTAGACCCTTGCAAAAACCTCTTTCTCTTCACCAAGATCGCGCGCCGAGGGCGTAAGAATCGTCTTCGCGTTGATGTAAATTTTAACGCCCTTATCGATGGCTGCGCGAACGTCGCTTTCGCTGACGAAATCAACGGGGTCGTGCCTGACGCCGTTCTCGGTAAGCGACTGCGGTCTAAGTTCGTGAATAATTGTTTTTACCGGCGATTCGGAAACTGCGGCGGCCATCGGCTGTTCCGTCAACGGTTGCTGCACAGCCGACATCTCAGCAAGTTTCCTGCTTAAAAAACTGTCTACGATAGCGGCGATCTGCTCGCGCTTCGGCGGCTGCGACAAAGTTATTTGCCGTTCCGACGGTATTACAGGAGATGGCTGGGCGCGCACGACCGACCGCTTATTGACCGGTTTCGTTTCGAACGCAACACGCTTAATGTCCATCAGATGGATAGGCGAAACATTGTCGGATGTCACATTTCCGCCCCACGAGCCGCAGCCGAGCGTCATCGACGGCGGCAAGTCGGTCGAAAAGCCGATGGCACCATGGGTCGTTGGAGAATTGATGATGACGCGTGACGCAGGCATTTGCTGGCCGTAGCGGATCGCGGCTTCGCGGCTTTGAGTATGCATTCCCGCAGTGTGGCCCATACCGCCGAATTTTAGTATCTCTTCACAACGATTCGCACCGTTCTCGACACCATCCGCTACGAAAAATGCGAGCGTCGGCGATAGCTTTTCTATCGACCACGGGAAATCACGTCCGACACCGGCACAATCGGCAAGCAGGCAGCGGGTTCCGGCCGGGATCGAAACACCGGCAAGATTTGCAATGTAGTCGGCCGATTTTCCAACAATTCCAGCGTTCAAAGTTCGTTGCGGAGTGAGCAAAATAGCGGCGACCGCGTCGGCTTCGGCCGAAGTTAGAAAATGGCCGCCCTGCAAGCGGAACTGCTCGCGAACCTCGGCTTCGACCGGCGCGTCAACAACGACCGACTGCTCGGATGCGCAGATTGTCCCGTTATCGAAGCAGGTGCTGGTCAGGATATCCGAGACAGCTTTTTCGATGTTCGCGGTACGCTCAATAAAAACCGGCACATTTCCCGGCCCGACGCCAAACGCAGGTTTGCCCGACGAATAGGCCGCCCTAACGAGGCCGATCCCGCCCGTTGCAAGGATGACAGCGGTTTTTTTGTGCTGCATCAGTGTCTCGGTGCCTTCGATAGTCGAAGTTGTCAGGCAAATGACCGCATCGGCGGGAAGTCCGTTCTGAATTCCGGCGTCACGCATCACACGTGTCGTTTCGGCGATGCACCGTCCGGCGGACGGGTGCGGCGAGAGAACTAGCGTGTTCCGTGACTTAATGGCAATTATGATCTTGAAGATCGCGGTTGAAGTCGGATTTGTCGAAGGGATGATGGCGGCAACTACGCCCCGTGGAGAAGCGATCTCGACAACGCTTTCCGTTTCGGCAACGACACCGACTGTCTTCAGGGTTCGAAAGTAATTCCAAACATCTTCGGCGGCAAAGCGGTTTTTTTCACGCTTGTCTTCGGCGTTTCCAAAACCCGTCTCATCGTGGGCCAATTGGCCTAACCGCAAGGCATCGGACAGGGCCGCTTGGGCCATTGCCTCGCAGATCTGATCGATCCGGCCCTGATCGAATTTCGCCACCGACAAGAATGCACGATGCGCCGCTTCAACCGCATCCCGGGCCTCTTGTTGAGAAATAAGATCCGTGTCACCCATCATCTTTTGAAGGCGGGACGGGGTGATGCGGGAACGCGGAGATCAGATTTTCGCCGCGTCTCCCCGTCGCTATTGTCACCGCGTCCTTGTTTTTGTTCCCTGAGCAGTGCCGGTTGTGGTAATGCCTCCGTCGCCGGAGCTGAGCTGCCGGTCGCCGCCGCTTTGAAGTGCTTTTTCGTCGGGACTCAAGCCTACTTTTCCACCTTTCGGGAGAACGCGTTCGACCTCGTTGTGCGGCCTCGGAATTACGTGAACGCTGATCAATTCGCCAACCCGGCGGGCGGCGGCGGCTCCAGCATCGGTGGCCGCTTTGACGGCGCCAACGTCACCGCGAACGAAGATCGTCACGTAGCCGGCACCGATATATTCCTTTCCGACCAATTGGACGTTTGCGGCTTTGACCATAGCGTCGGCCGCTTCGACCGCGCCGACAAAACCCTTGGTCTCGACCATTCCGAGTGCTTCTAAACTCATTGTTGGTTCCTCTCTTTTTCGATTGCTTCCGAGATATTAAAACGCGACTTGAATAAACCTAAACCTAACACGCACCAACCGCAATAATCAAGCCGAAACCGAAGAATAAACCCGTCACAACTGATTGACTTACTTTGAATGGGAAAGCTATATTGTAAGATTATTAGCTTGAAGAAATTGCACATAACAGAGCGGCGGAAAATCTCAAAACATGTCATCAAGTCTCGGTGAAAAATTGCGGCAGGCTCGCGAAGAGCGAGGTATATCGATCAGCGAAGTGGCGGAACAAACCCGCATATCGCCGCTCTATCTCGAAGCTATCGATGCAGATAACTATAAAACTCTTCCGGGCGGAATCTTTAACAAAGGGTTTGTCCGCTCTTACGCAAAATATGTGGGCGTGGACGAGCAGGAAGCTTTGCAGGACTACTCACGTCTGATGACGGAGCATGAAGCGAAAGAAGACGAAAAGTACAAGGCTTACAGGCCGGAAGTCCTGACAGATGACAGAACCGGTTCTTCGGTCCTTCCAACCGTGCTCTTTGCGGTCGTCATCCTGGGCTTAATGACCGCCGGGATTTTTGGCATATTGTATCTATACAACTACGTCCAGAATCAACAGAGCCAACCGCCGGTCGCGACGAATGTAAACACGGTTGCTCCCGGTAACACAGTGACGAATGCTAACGTCGCAGCCACAGGTTCTCAGGTACCGACAATGGGGGCGTTGAAGGTGGAATTTGCTGCGGTCGGCGATGCGGTTTCGCTTACGTCTGTAACTGACAACGGCAAAAGCTCGGAGGTTTTGCTTGCACCCGGAACCCCGGTCGTCTTCGAGCCTAAGGAGAGTCTGAGGCTAAGATATTCCAAGTCGAGGGCTCAATTTGCACAGTTGAAGCTCAACGGTAAGCAGATTGCACTGCCGAGCCAGCCGGCAAATCCGAGGGCGTCAACCATTGAGATCGATATTAATCAGGGAAATCTGGCGCAGTTTTGGCAAAGCGGAAGTATTTCGTTCGGTCAGGAGCCCGCGGCACCGGCAACGAATACCGTTCCGTCAACGCCTGCGGCAGTTCGCCCAACGCCAAAACCGACCGCCGCAAATGTGGCTGCGACGGCGGCGAATACGCGGCCTGCAAACAGCAAACCGGCTTCGACGCCAATAGTTGTCGGCGGTTCCCCGAAGAACGCCGCGACGCGTCCGAATTAAAGCGCATGAATATCGCTCGCCGCCGGATAACGATGGTGGTTTCGCAATAAATTTCTTGGATTATGGTGCCCGCCAATGCGGGCTTTTGTGTATATAGCGGCTAAAACAAACGAATCACATGAACATCGATGACATCAAAGAAGGACTGACATTTGACGACGTCTTGCTCGTACCGGCATATTCCGAGGTATTACCGGGCGAGGTCGATACACGCACCAAATTTTCCCGCGGGATTGACCTCAATATCCCGCTATGTTCGTCGGCGATGGATACTGTTACCGAGGCCTCGCTCGCGATCGCCCTTGCCCAACAGGGCGGCATCGGCGTGATCCACAAAAACTTCTCGATTCAACAGCAGGCCGAGGAAGTAGATAAGGTAAAACGAAGCGAATCGGGCATGATCGTCGATCCGGTTACGATCCATCAAAGCGCGCTTGTTTCAGAAGCTTTGACGATCATGGGCCGGTTCAAGATCAGCGGTGTGCCGGTGGTCGATGAAAACGGTTTGCTTGTCGGGATCATAACGAACCGCGATCTTCGGTTTGAGACGCGTTTCGACATCCCGGTTTCCGAGGTTATGACGCCGCAGCCGTTGGTGACGGTGCCGGTCGGAACGACGCTCGACGAAGCTAAGATAAAGCTGCAAAAACATCGCATTGAAAAGCTGCTGGTAGTCGATGATGACGGTCATCTGAAGGGGCTTATTACCGTCAAGGATATTCAAAAAGCTATCAACTTCCCTATCGCGGCAAAGGACAATCTCGGACGCCTGCGTTGTGCGGCTGCTATCGGAGCGACGGGTGATTTTCTTGAACGTGCCGCAGCACTTGTTGGAGTTAGAGTGGATGCGATCGTTATAGACACTGCCCACGGGCACAGCTCGCGTGTAATGGACGCGGTCAAGAGAATTAAGGCACAGTTTCCGGACATCCAGCTCATCGCGGGCAACGTAGCGACGGGAGACGCCACTAAGGAGCTGATAAGTGCCGGAGTCGATGCGGTAAAAATCGGTATCGGGCCGGGATCGATATGCACGACTCGGGTTGTAACCGGAGCCGGAGTGCCGCAGATAATGGCTATTCACGAAAGCGTCAACGCGGCAAAGGGAACCGGAGTTCCGATCATCGCCGACGGCGGTATCAAGTTTTCCGGAGACGTTGCCAAAGCGATCGCTGCCGGTGCCGATTCGATCATGGTCGGTTCGCTGTTTGCGGGTACGGAGGAGGCTCCGGGCGAAGTGATTCTATATCAAGGGCGTAATTTTAAGACCTATCGGGGGATGGGATCGATCGGTGCTATGAAAAAGGGCTCGAGCGACCGCTATGCACAGGAAGGTACGGTGGCCGATTCGAAATTCGTGCCCGAAGGCATTGAAGGCCGCGTTGCATATAAAGGAACAATCGCCGAGATGGTGACGCAGCTGATCGGCGGCCTTCGGGCAGGGATGGGTTACACCGGATGTAAGAATATCGGGGAGCTGCAGAACAACGCGAAATTCGTCCGCATTACATCAGCCGGATTGCGCGAATCGCATGTCCACGATGTGATCATCACTAAGGAAGCTCCGAATTATCGAATCGAATCCTGAGCCTCCGATCAGCCGCGGATTGAACAGCGGACGGGCTGAAAACAACCGATTTCCGGGGGACGAAAATAGCGGTCTGGGGACGGGAAGATCTCGGCAGCCCCGACTGAATATGGCCGCGATTGCGTCGATAGCATCATCCCGCATTGACGGCATGCGTCGGCGCCGGCCTTGCCTCGATTGCTCCAACGGTATTTTCGCGGGATCGGCCGCAGCGGCGGTTCGTTTAAAATTTGTCTTGCAATCTGCACATTGTTTCATTTATGATACATCTGGAGGATGAAACATATGATAAGTCATTGGGAAGAATTCAGTCTTGGGCCGACGCCGCCAAAAGACACGGTACTGCATGTGACGCTCGACCGCAAGGGCATAATAATGATGAACGGCAACATTGTCGAAAAACTCGGCAGCCCCGACGCGGTCGTGCTGCTGTTCGACAAGGTCAATTCGATGATCGGCCTCAACGCCTCTTCGCCGAACGTGCCGAACGCGTTCAGGCTAAAGCCCAAATCGTCCGGACGCGGCCGAATGGTCCACGCCTCACGGTTTTGCCGCCATTACGGCATCTCGGTCGATAACACGACAGCCTTCATCGACCCCCAGATCGACGAAGAAGGCGTCCTGAAACTGGACCTAAACTCGACCACCCCGGCCAGGCGAAGTGCCTCTATGAACCGCCGGGAGCGATAGCGACTGGGTTCTTACGCGGTAAGGATCGAGCCGGTCAGAACCGGGAGCGATAGCGACTGGGTTCTTCTCACCACCAATCGAAATCAGGTAAGTTGTCACCTTGCTCGTTATTTACATAGTTGCAGGCTTCCCAGATGCTCTTTTCATTCCAAAGATTTCGCTTGCTGCCTTTGTCAGCCCAAGGTGAGTGTTCGTTCAGCCACAACCTGTCTTCTCGAAGCTGCCGCGTTGAGTTGGCCTTTAACGCGATCAGAGCATCTTTAGGTTTTTTCGATCCGATACAGACAACTACGTGAACGTGGTTCGTCCGAATATTTATAGCGAGCAGCGTCCAGCCACGTTTTTCGCAGAGGTCTCTAATTGCTTTCTCGACAGACTTTCTACTTACGGCGTTCAAATTAACCGGAGGGTGAAGCAGCAATGCTTCGTTGTGCTTTTGCCAATTGCTGTCTGCGGGAATCCGTGGAGATCGGTAGGTATTGTTATTGCGATCAACGCTGCCGCGTTCGTCTCCATGGAGCCACGTTCCGTAACAACGAAAGGTGAAGAAAACTGCTAGGGGGATGTCTGTGTCGTTCCACATTGCTCAATCCTCACGGCATAAGAACCCAGTCGCTATCGCTCCCGGTTCTGACTTGAGAAGAACCCTGTCGCCTATCGCTTCCGGTTCTGACTTGAGAAGAACCCAGTCGCTATCGCTCCCGGTTCTGACCCAGTTCACGATACTCCACCACGGTTAGGCTGGCAGAGAGTGATTCCCATTTTTCGTACAGGCTTTTAATCTTTGCGTCCGTTTCGGCGATTTCATCGGTTACGATCTTTAGCTTCCCGTAATCACCGGCGATCTTTGGATTTCCGCTGTCGCGTGAGAGTTTGGCCGACGACGCTTCGAGTTTGGAGATCTCGGCTTCTATGTCCGCGATTTGTTTTTCGATCTTTTCGCGTTGATTTTTGCTCAACGTGCTGGGGAGGCCGGTCGCTACTGCTCCCGGTTCTGACATAATTGACGCCGAAATGCGGGGCTTGGCTGCCAGGCCGGATGCAGCCCCAGCTTTCCAGTCATGATATTCCGTGTAATTTCCGTCGAAATACGTCACAGTTCCGTCGTCTTCGAATGCGAGAACATGGTTGGCGATCTTATCGAGAAAGAAACGGTCGTGGCTGACGGTAATGATCGTGCCGTCGTATTCTTCGAGGGCATTCTCCAGAGATTCGCGTGACGGGATGTCGAGGTGGTTTGTCGGCTCGTCGAGTACCAGCACGTTGTGGTGCGAATAGATAAGCTTTGCCAAAGCAAGACGGCCCTTCTCGCCGCCGGAGAGCGTGGACACGTTTTTGAAGACATCCTCACCCGTGAACAAGAATTTTGCGAGAAAACCGCGAAGCTGTCCGTTATCGGCAGACGGGGCGACTCGCCGCAGTTCCTGAATGACCTCGTTTCGCGGCTCGAGATCTTCAAGGTTCTGCGAATAATAGCCGATATTTGTTTTTGTTCCCCAATGCATTTTGCCGGCGAGTTCGCGAATACTGCCGAGTACCGTTTTTACCAAGGTCGTTTTGCCCGTACCGTTTCCGCCGATGATCCCAAGCGCGTCGCCGCGATGGAGAGAGAAATTAAGGCCCTTGGCGAGGACCTTGGTATCGTAACCGATCGTCAGGTCTTCGATGGTGAGCACATTATTTCCCGTACGTTCGACCTGTTTGAGGCCGAAGTTACCGCCGGCCTTTTCCGACGCAACGGCCTCGATACGGTCCATACGGGCAAGCAATGTACGGCGCGATTTCGCCTGTTTCGTCTTCTGTCCTTCAAGATTGCGGCGAATGAATTCCTCGGTTTTGTTGATCAGCGACTGCTGGTTTTCGTATTCACGCTGCTGCTGTTCGCGGCGGAGTTCACGCTCGGTAAGATATTTTGAATAGTTCCCCGTGTAGGTGACAGCCTGGCCGCGGTCGATCTCGATTATTCTGTTTGTTATGCGGTCAAGAAAATACCGGTCATGGCTGATAACGACATAGGTTTTTTCGTAGAGCTTAAGAAAATCTTCGAGCCATTCGACGGCGTTTACGTCGAGATGGTTCGTCGGCTCATCAAGCAGCAAAACATCGGCCGACGAAAGCAGCAGCCGGGCCATCCCCAACCGGTTCTTCTGCCCGCCGGAAAGCGTATTCGTTTGAGCCGTCCATAACTCAGTTGGAAAACCGAGGCCCAGTAAGACGGCTTCGGCCCTTGCGGCGTAAGAAAAACCGTCGGCATGCTCGAACTCGATTTGCAGATCGGCATACCGGTCGAGAATTTCTGCCGAATGGTCAGTTTCCATCACCTTTTCCAGGTGACGCATCTCGGCTTCAATGTCGTGGATTTCCTTGAACGCCGAAAGGGCGGCGGTGTGGACCGTCTCGCTCTGTTCAAAATCGACATGCTGGTCGAGTAGGCCGAGTTTTAAGCCGTTGGCTTTGATCACATCGCCAGAATCGGCGCCTTCCTGGCCGGTAATAAGGCGAAAAACGGTTGTTTTTCCGGCACCGTTGCGGCCAACCAGACCGACCTTTTCGCTCGGATTTACCTGAAACGACACACCACGCAGAATCTCGTTGCCGCCGTATGATTTAGTTGCGTCTGAAAGTCTGAAAAGCATAAAAAAGAGTAGCCGACCCTGATGCCGGCTACTTAAGTATACTGAATCAAAAACAGCGGGGGCAAAGCCGCCCTTCTCGACCTGCAAATGAGCCAAAAGTCCCTCGGAAAATCAACTTGAATCCGCTTCAAGCCAGGTAAATATATTCAAGCTGTACCAGTTTACAGGTTTGGAAGGGCGGCTTTGCCCCCGCTCTTGTAAGCCTGCACACTCATCGACACTAAATCCTATTGAGGTCCGTTCGCATTGGCCGGCTTCGGAGCCGCGGGTGTTGTTGCTTTCGGTGCCGCAGGCGTCGCCGCCGGTCTCGCATTGGCCGAGCCGGAATTTGCCGGAGCGTTCGTATTCGGCGCATTCGTATTCGACGGGGTTGTGTTTGCCGTGTTCGAAGAGGTGGCTGCCGGAGCCGGTGTCGCGGCACCCGCCGGTCTTGCACCGCTAAGCTCGTTCGGATTGTCGACGACACGTTTTGCCAAATAGTTTTCAACCTTCGCTTCATTGATCGCGATCGCACCGTACGACTGCCAAAGAAGGCTCTTGCGGGCATTGATGAGCAATTCTGTTACACGCTGGCGAACACCAGTGCTTTCGAGCGTCAGGTCCTCGTCCTTTTCCTGCTTGCGCTGGAGTTTGACGATCAGGATGCGGCCTTCGAGCGGTACGGCGGCCGGAATAACCTGTCCGTTCTGCAGCCGGTTCATTACGAGTTCGGCAACTTGCGGTCCAAGCGTCTGCTTCATCTCCTCTTCGCTGAAATAGCGCCAGTCACCGCCCTTTGAACGTGTCTGAAGATCTTCGCTGGCCTCGCGGGCTAACGTGGCAAAATCCGCACCTGACTGCGAACGCTGATAAATTTCCGTAGCCTTCGCCCTGGCTTGATCCTCGTTTGTCGTCACGTCGCCCTGTCCGCTGTTCGTAGGATCGATTACGATAGCGGCGAGTTCGGCGCCACGTTTATTCTTAAACTGGTCCTTATTGGTGTTGTAAAAGTCCTCGATCTCCTTATCCTTCGGTGATTCTACCTTTCCGGCGATCTTCTCCTGAAGCTTCTGAAGAGAAAGCTCTTTTTTGACATTCAGCCGCCAAGTTTGCTCGTTCTCACCCGCTGCGGCCATTTGCTTTGCAAATTCCTCGACGGACAATCCGCTGGATGTCTTGCGCTTGTTGACCTCGGTGGTTATTTCGTCTTCGGTCGGAACCGCTTGCTCTTTTTCAGCCTTCTGGAACATTACCTCGGTCTGAATTATCTGCTGCAGAACGCTGAGACGGGCGGATGCCAGCTCAAGCGGCGAGAGACTGCCTTCCTGGCCCTGGCTCTGAGCTTTAATACCTTTCTCGACCTCTTCCATCTTGATTTCTTTCCCATTGACGCGGGCCGCGATCTCGTTCGGATCGACGGAGCCGGGGCTGCTATTGGCCGCGGGGCCGCCCGAACAAGCACCCAACATAGCCGCAAACAAAGCGGCTGCGGTAATAGAAAAGAAATTAAACTTAAATTTATGCACTGTGGCTGTTACTCCTTTGAAGTTATCAATTTGTATCATTGCTTGACTATTCGTATAGTTATTTGATATAAAATCTATTTTTGAGTTTTTGTAATACTCGTTTATCGAACCTCATTTATTAATCCAGGAGGCTATTATTATGGCAAAACGATGCGACATATGCGGAAAAGGCCCGCAGTTTGGAAACAATGTTTCACACGCGAATAACAAAACCCGGCGACGGTTCAATCCGAATCTGCAGCCGGTTCGCGTTCAGCTTCCCGCCGGCGGAAACGGCCGGATAAAGGCTTGCACCCGCTGCATCAAGTCGGGCAAAGTTGTCAAAGCGGCGTAAACTTCTTTGATAAGAATACTTTCCGTTTAGTTGCCAAACCTTGATTAATATTCGGGGTTTGGCTTTTCTTATGTTCGACAGACTTCAGTTTGCTACGGTCGAACACACCTAAAAGTTATTTGGACTAAACGACGGCTATACAATCTATCTCAACTCTCGCGTCACGCGGCAGCCTGGCCGCCTGAACGGTTGCCCTTGCCGGTTTGTTTTCCACAAAATGGCGGGCATAAACGTCATTCATTGCTGCAAATTCACCCATATCCGCCAAGAACACCGTCGTTTTAACGACATCACTCAAACTTGCCCCTGCTGCTTCCAGCACTGCCTTAAGATTGATCAACACTTGCTCGGTCTGTTCCGCAACATCGGCCGAAACAAAATCGCCGGTCGCCGGATCAATGGGTATCTGGCCGGAACAAAACACCATGTTCCCTGCTTTGATCGCCTGCGAGTATGGCCCAATCGCACCCGGAGCATTTTCGGTCGAAATAATTTCCTTCATTGCTACTATTGCCTTTAATAGATTAATCAAGCAAAACGCGAATTCTAACAAATTAGGGGGGGAAAGGGAAGTCGTGAGTCTGAAGTCTGGAGTCTGGAGGCGGGATTCCTGCTCAAGACTCTCGACTCAAGACTCCAGATTAGCGATTTAAGCATTCATTCGCTCGACGGCGATAACGCCCGGAACGTGCTGGATCGCGCTTACAACGCGGTCCAAATGCTTTTTGTCGAACACCTCAACCGTAACTTCAATGAGGCCGCGGTCGTCGCGTGAGACGTTGGCCCGGGCGTCACGAATGCCGGTTTTGATGTCGGCTATCGCGTTAGTGATGCCGGCCAGCATGCCGGTGCGGTTCTCGGTGGTAACGAGAATGCCAACCGACTGCACTTCATCCTTCTCGGTTTTCGCCCATTCGACTTCGACGATCCGGTCCTTATTTATCATCAACTGGGCGACGTTCTTGCAGCGTTTGTTGTGGACGACAATTCCCTTCCCGAGCGATATATAACCAACAATGTCCTCGCCACGCAGCGGATTGCAGCATCGGGCCCGGGCCGTCAACAGATTGTCGACACCTTTGACGATGATCGCGTCCTCGCCCATGCCGATAAGACGCTTGACCGCCTTCATGCCGCTTTCGATCCGGGTTTCCTTGCGTTTTTCAGGATCCATCTCGGCGAATTTTTCGGCTCCGAGGAATTTCGCAAGCACGTTTCGCGGCAGTGTCTTGCCATAACCGATCGAAGCCAGCAGGTCCTCCGGCCGGCCCAGTCCATACTCGTTAGCGATACGTTTCATCTCAGTATCGTTGTTGATGAGCTTCTTCGGCGAAACGTGAAACCTGTCCGCTTCCTTTTCCAGAAGCTTTCGGCCGATGTCGATCGAATCCGCACGCTGCTGTTCAGATATCCAGTGGCGCACTCTGTTTCGTGCTTTCGAAGTGACCACAAAGTTAAGCCAATCGCGCGAAGGCTTTGAGTTTGCAGTCGTAAGAATTTCTATCACATCGCCATTCTGCAATTCCGTCTTGAGCGGCACAATACGTCCGTTTATCTTCGCTCCGGTGCAGGTATCGCCGACCTCCGAGTGGATGGAATAGGCAAAATCAAGCGGTGTTGCCCCGCGCGGCAGCTGGATCACCTTTCCCCTTGGCGTAAAGGCGTATACGTCCTTTGGAAAAAGATCGAGCTTTAGCGATTCGATGAAATCTTCCGAATCGTCATCACCCTGATTGTCCTCGACAAGCGGAAGCAGCAGCTTCTCGACCGTTTTTCGCAGCTCATCAAGCGATGCGTCACCTTCGTTAGACCCGAGCTTCTTTTCCTTATATTTCCAATGGGCAGCCACGCCTTCTTCGGCGATCTGGTGCATCTCTTCGGTGCGGATCTGGACCTCAAACGACTGTCCGCCGTCACCGATCACTGAGGTGTGAAGCGACTGGTACAGATTGTCACGCGGAATGGCAATCCAATCCTTGAACCGTTCGGGCACAGGCGTCCAGACGTCGTGGATGACGCTCAGCGTCAGGTAACAATACTTGCGGTCGTTAGGAGTGATAATACGTGCGGCGATCAGGTCATAAACCTGTTCGATCATCAGCTTTTGCTTCTTGAGCTTTTTCCAGAGCGAATAGAGCCGTTTTACACGTCCCTCAATGGCCACGAACGGTACGTCATTCTCGGTCAGCTTGACCTTGATAGTCTCCTGAATCCGGTCGAGAATCGCTTCGAGTTCGGGGCGGCGGGCATCAACATCCTTTGCAAGCCGTTTATATTCTTCGGGATAGAGGTTCTGGAAGGCAAGGTCTTCAAGCTCGCTGCGGATTTTTCCCATACCTAGGCGATGGGCAATAGGAGCGTAAATATCGAGCGTTTCCTGCGAGATGCGGGCTCGTTTCTCGGGCTTGAGAAACTGCATCGTCCGCATGTTATGCAAACGGTCGGCAAGTTTGATCAGAACGACGCGTACGTCTGTAATCATCGCCAAAACCATTTTGCGGACATTCTCAGCTTGCTGTTTTTCCCTGGAAAGGTTGCTGATATGGGCTATTTTGGTTAGGCCATCGACAAGCTGCGTAATCTCGTCGCCAAAATAGGAGCGAATCGTGTCGAGATCGACGAGCGTGTCCTCAACTACGTCGTGGAGAAGACCGGTCGATACGCTCACTTCGTCCAGCCGCATGTCGGCCAGTATTTCCGCCACCTCCAATGGGTGGACCAAATACGGTTCGCCGGACGCCCGTTTCTGACCGCGGTGGTGAAGAGCCGAAAACAGGTACGCCCGCCTGATCAGATCGATGTCCGGATCCGGGCGATTCCTCTCAACTTTTGCGATAACGTCTTCTATTCGGATCATCTTGCCTGATCTCTATTCTACATATACTAGGGGCCGGTAAGCTATGAAATTCAATACCGTCCTAACCGATAAAAAACTTTGCGTCTTTGCGACTTTGCGGGAAACTCTTCTTGTCTCGGGAATTTTCTCCCGCAAAGACGCGAAGGAGCAAAGAAGATATTGGCGATTTAAAGAAAGCAAAAGGTGATGCTCTATTTCATAAATGGAGCATCACCCGAACGGAAAAATTACCCGCTGCTTATTTATTGGTGGCGTTATCGGCCTTTTCCTTGTTTGCCTCTTCCTGCTTAATAGCGTTCCGGGAATCGATCTCGGTCTGCAACGCTTTGCCAACTTCGCTGAGAGCAACAAAATCAGCCCTCGCCTTATCAGCGTCCGCTTTCAGCTTGTCACGGTCGGCGTCGCGGCCTTCCATTTCAGCCACGCGGGAAGCCTGAATTATTAAACTGGCCCTGTAAGAACGGGCCGATTCAAACGGTTTAATTGCATCAAGATTTGATTTAAGCTGTTCGTCAGTAAGACTCGCGGCGTTGAGGCTGCCGGAGTTCTTGACCGCATCCGGCTCCAGTTGAACTGCCTGATCGATAAGCCTCGTTCCCTGTGTTACACATTCCTTAAGCTTGTCGAAATCGGCGACGTTTGCCGGTTTTACGAACTGAAACACATCTTTGCCGTCTTTCTTGACCGTTTTCTTGGTTGCCTCAGTGTCGGAAACCTCGTTAGCACAGGTATTCTGCTTAGCCGCAAGCGACGTTAAGGCCTCAGCACGGAATTCGGGCTTGATCGAAGTATTGGCCGACCGTTCAGTTACCCATCTCTGCCACTCGTCCGGCTTCTGCAGATTCTCGTAAAGACTCGCTATCGCCTTATAGGAACTCTGATCGTTCTGGTCAACTTTTAACGACTTTTGATATTCTTGGATGGCCTCTTCCGCAAGAGACTTGTTGGCACGGTCCCCGATAAATCTGGAATGAATCGTGCGGGCAAGAAATATCTGGGCCGTCTTACCCTCGACCGTTGCTCCTTCCGGATCACGTGCCGCAGCTTTCCTAAACAGCTCCTCGGCAACTTCGAACTTTCGTTCTTTGTAAGCCAGAGACCCGTCGACTAGATTCTTTCTGGACATAACCCGATTATAACCGGGAATGTAAGAACAATTAGTGGTTAGAAATACTGCAAGAATAAGTAGTACAAATATTCCTAAACGAGAAAATCTCATTTTTCGACTCCATATAAACCCACGCCAAGGACCACGAGACAAAACACACGGCCAACCTCTACGCGAGTCAAAATTATTCAGCTAAATCGTCAATTTGCAGCCCGATAGGCTCAGCTTTGGCCGACTTCGCGGCATCGATGACCTTTACTACGTCGCCGTATCGAACGGCAGTGGGCGATTTTATAAATACCGTCTTTTCCGTTTCGAGATTAAGGTCGCGGGCCTGAAACACCTCGACCAGCTTGGCCGTTAATACCGACGTGTCGCTGACATCACCGACCGGTGTATTGTTCAACGTGATCGCTTTTGTGTCCTTATTAATCGCGATAACCAGCGTCAGCGGATTAGGCCTAACATCCTGTTGGGGCTGATCCTTCGGTTCGGCCGGTACCTTAGCCTCGAACTTACTAGGCTTGACCGGTGTGATGACCATAAAGATGATCAGCAAAACAAGCAAAACGTCTATCAACGGCGTTACATTAATACGCGGTACTGCCTCTCCTGAGCCACCGCCACCTGACATGCCCATAATTCAATACTCCTTGCCAATCCAGGACCGGGAAACTTCTATTATTTCGGCGCTTCTCCGCCTTTTTTCTTATCAGCCACCAAACCGATCTTGTCGATGTCCTGTTTACGAATGACATCGATCGCTTCGACAACCGTTCCGTAGTTCACGTCGACACCGCTCTTGATATAAACGATGCGTTTATCCGGCGCTTTGTCCTTCATCATCGTTTTGATCTTGTCTCCCAATGATGTCAATGGAAGCTGGTCTTTACCGATGTAGAAGTTGTTGTTGTCCGGAATCGAAATGACGACGGAAGTGTCCTTTGTGATCTCGGCATCTTCTATAGGATTTTGCATGTCCTTAGGAAGATTAACGGTGACGCCCGACTGCAATAGAGGTGTGACGATCATAAAAATGATCAGCAGCACGAGCATCACATCCACCATCGGAGTTACGTTTATCTCCGAATTATATTCATCGGTTCCCCCGATTGCTGCTCCCATGGTAACTATTCCCCCTTTCGGATTCCAGATTCCAGATTCCAGATTCTAGATTCCAGATTTAATCCGGAATTTGAAATTTGGAATGTGGAATATCATTTCTAGCCCTTCAAGGCCTTCGTACGCTGTTTGATGAAGTAGTCGACCAATTCGGACGCTGAATTCTCCATTTCCACACCGAAGCTTGTGACCTTATTCGTAAAGTAGTTGAAAAGCCACACGGCGGGAACGGCCACGGCGATACCGAACGCGGTTGCAACCAACGCTTCGGCAATAGCGGCACCGACGGCACCGATACCGGCGTTTTCAGCTTGGGCCAATGCAACGAAAGCACCGATGATGCCGACGACGGTCCCGAACAAGCCTACGAACGGAGCAGTGGATCCAACGGTCGCGAGACCAGCAAGGCCGCGCTTCAATTCAGCGGTCTTGACGGCTATGGCACGGTCGAGAGCACGCTTCGAGGCTTCCATTTCGTCAGCGGAAATATCCGAGTTGCCTTGGTGAGCGGCAAATTCCTTTAAGCCGGACGAAACAACCATCGCGAGATGCGAATCCTTGTGGCGGTCGCTGATGTTGATGGCCTCGTCGATGTTGCTGTTCTTCAACGCCATCGCAACTTTCGGTGCGTATTGACGCGATTGCTGTTTGGCCTTGTTGTAGGTCAGGTAGCGTTCGATACCGACAGCGATCATGTACACAGACTGGATAAGCAAGATCGCGATAACGATCCAGCCTGGGATCGTCAAACTCTTGGCGATATCGTAGATACCAAACGAGATCTTCGTGCTTCCCTCGGCAAGCATCAGAATTGAGCCCAGGAAATCCGATCCTAAAAGGCTAGCAAAAAAAGTCATGATTTTTCCTCCAAAAGAAATCAAAAAGAATCTATTTATTGCGGAATTTTAGTTATGGGAAACGGCCCGGACGAGCCGTTTCCCACTATCTCATTTCGCCCAGGTTACGGCACAAAGTTGTAGGTAATAATTCCCGAAACTTTAACCGGCTGGCCTGAAAGCATCGTTGGGCTGAATCTCGCACCGCGGGCGGCTCCGACGGCGGCCTGCCTGAGAAGCGGGTGTCCGCTGGTCGCACTTGCCGAAATTACGCTTCCCGTTTCGCTGATGACAACCTGTACGACGACCTGGCCAGAGGCTCGAACCGCTCTCGCCGCAGGCGGATAAGCAGGCTTCGGCAGACTAGAGGCCTTACCGTTAAGAACGCCTCCCGAAACAGTTTTTGGCGGCTCTTTCTTTGGCGGTGGCGGTGGTGGCGGCGCTCCACCGGTATCGCTTGTTCCGCCTCCTCCCGGCAAGCCGCTGTCGCTTCCCGTTCCGCCCGTATTTACGGGGCCTTTGTAATCAGGCGGCGGGGCGTTTGCCGCGCTATAATTAATGTCGCCCTTGACAGTATATTTGTTCGGATCGCGTGGCGGAATTGTCTGCTTGACAACACTTATTTCCTTTGGCGGTTTCGGAGACTCAGCCATTGACTGAATGATCTCTTTACGCACGTCCACGTTTGGATCCTTCTGCTTTTCGGGCTGTTTTTCCGGTTCAGGTTCCGGTGCCTCTTCGATGACCGGCGGGGCAACCAGCGTTTCAAGTGAAAGCTCGTCTCCTCCCATGCCGTAATCCTTTGCAAAGAGGCTGTAAAGCCAGGCACTGACCAGAATCGAGGTCATGATGACAAAAGTAGTTAGTAGAAAACTACTTCGCCGTGTGTCCTCGCCGGCGTGGCTTTTCGATTCGACTAGTTGATCTAACATCGCTAATTCCTCCCTTTACTTCCGGTGCCAAACTAGGTCAAGGGTTACGAAACCTTCAATTGTTTTGATGATAGGAACATTATCACAAGTTGTCATTGATATAAGCAAATCAACGTTCTCACCTGCGATCCGTACTGTTTTTCCAAATTTGAAAACTTTGAGCATTCAGAGCGGGGCAATAGAATTCCTTGCCGGCAAATGGATACAAAAAGTTCTACGAATTCCGTATTATCGACAGACGAAATACGCGAAAAGCAGATACGAAATATTTAATTGACCAGCAACGTTATGCAGTCTAATTCCTTAGTTTAGGAAAGTCAAGAATAATCACCGTAAAATGCGACGATTTTACAAGTTTCTTAATGGAAGTTGTAAATGTTTAGAAACAACTTCGCCCGGATTTGCGTTAAGAATAAATTGTTGGTGTCGTTTAGAGGCGGTCTTTGACCGCCTTTGAAGTTATTAAACAGCAACGGCGGTCAAAGACCGCCTCCAAACGACAGAGGGCCAATTATCGGGTCACAGGCCGCCGTGTGACCGTGCGGCGAGATGCCGATGCCATTTTCTCGCCCGATTGCTGTACGGAAACTTCCTGAACTTTACCCAGGCCGAGCTTGCTTTGCCACCAGATGGCAATGGGGCTGGCGATCGCGATAGTTGAGAATGTACCCGTTATCGAGCCTACAAACAGCGCCAACGAAAACCCGCGCAACACCTCACCGCCGAACAGAACGAGTGCAAGAACGGACAAAAACACGAGACCGTTTGTCACGATCGTGCGCGACATTGTTTGATTGATTGAATCGTTTACCAACTGGTAAAGCGATTTGTCGCGGTTGACACTAAGATTCTCGCGAATACGATCGAAGATAACGATCGAGTCGTTAACCGAGAAGCCGACCAGCGTCAGCAACGCGGCAAGCACTGTAAGGCTTACTTCCCATTGAAAGACCGAAAAGAACGCCAGCGTGACCAGCACGTCGTGGAAAACGGCTATAACCGCACCACCGGCGTATGTCCAGTCGTATCTATACGCTATGAACAGCAGAATGCCGACCATGCCGAGAAGCGTCGCCTGAATCGCCTGTGTACGAAGCTGCGCACCGGCGACAGGACCGACTGAATCCGTTCCGACGATCTTGTATGCGGCGGCCTCATCATCGGGGAGGGGTTTTGTCGCTTCCGCCTCTTTACCAAACGTGTCGAGAGCTTTCTTTACGGTCTCGCGCCCGCGGTCTACCTGAGTGTTTCTGGTCGATTCCGTTACCGCACCCGTTGCCGGATCAACGGCCGGTTCCGTCGACTCAACGTCCTGAAACAGCGGCACCTTAATTAAAACCTCGTCCCGCTTATCGGTCGATTCCTGAATGATCGGCTCATTTATACCGACGGTGTTAAGCGCGGCACGAATGGCATCGGTAGACGGCTTTTCCTTGAACTTCGTCGTGATGACCGTGCCGCCCTGGAAATCGACGCCCAAATTGAAGGCGTCGGTTCCACCCGGAGTTGCCTGTCTGGCGATGGCGGAGATCAAACCGGCCGCAAGGATCAAGATAGAAATCGCGATAAGCGGCTTGCGCCAGCCCATCCAGTCCACGTTTATGTTAGTAAAGATTTGAAACATTGCTTATTTAGTCGAGAGTCGTGGGGGGGGGGGGGGGGGGGTGTGTGGGGGGGGGGGGGGAGGGGGGGAGCCCCCCCAAACCGAGATGTTAAAGTTTAATGTTTTTTTGAATTTGGTGGTGAAAAAGCCAAAAAAAA
>JANNST010000020.1:0-68334 GCA_031402865.1 Chloracidobacterium sp.
CATTTTTTTACCTCTTTGAATTTACTTTATGGGAAGCGTTTGCTTTCGTTTCTTTTGACGCCGGTTAGGGCTGTTTAGTCTTAAGTTTTCTGTTTTCAGTGTGTAAAGAAATGTAAAATTCGCCGATTTGTTCTAAAATCAATAAGGATTCGCTATTTAACATTTTGCTGCTGTCAGGTAGAATGCAAAATTTGGGTATCGGGCAAGGGCAAAATTTAAGATGAGATTTATATCCGAAATTAACTCGCCGGCGGACCTTCGTCAGCTCAGGGTCGAAGATCTGCAGGAAGTCGCCGACGAGCTGCGCGCCTTTATTATTGATACGTGTTCGGTTGTTGGGGGGCACACCGGCGCAAGCCTCGGCGCGGTTGAGCTGGCGGTGGCAATGCATTATGTTTTCGATACTCCCAGCGACCGTCTTGTTTGGGACGTCGGGCATCAGGCATATGCACACAAGATACTGACGGGACGTCGCGACGAACTGCACACCATCAAGCAGCACGGCGGTTTGAGTGGGTTTTTGCGGCGGGATGAGTCGGACTACGACACATTTGGTGCGGGACACGCTTCGACATCGCTTTCGGCGGCGCTTGGCATGGCGATCGCCCGCGATATCAAGAAAGAAGATTTTCACGTTTGCGCTTTAATCGGCGATTCCAGCCTTGCGGGTGGAATGGCGATGGAGGCCGTCAATCAGGCCGGCCATTTGAAGTCGAGGCTGATCGTCCTGCTGAACGATAACGAAATGTCCATCGCCCCGGCCGTCGGAGCGTTAAGCCGCTACCTGAACCGCATCAAGGAAGCGCAAAGCTATCAGCATTTGAAGGAAGAGATAGGCGACGCTTTGGGAAGTGTTCCCGGGATCGGCCGGCATCTTCGCAATGCGGCAAAATCGGTTAAAGACGCTATTGCGGCGGCTGTACTGCCCGGAGCACTGGTTAATGAGCTCGGGTTCAAATACATTGGCTATGTCGATGGGCACAATGTTCCGATGCTCGTTGCCGCGCTGGAAGAAGCGAAGAAGGTTGACGACGGCCCTGTCATCGTCCACGCCCTGACGACCAAAGGAAAAGGATTTCCGAACCCGGAAAAGAACTATTACGCCTATCACGCCACCGGCCCGTTTGATCCGAAGACGGGACTGCCGTATAAATCGAGCAAAATTTCAGCACCGACCTACACACAGGTCTTCGGCGAGACAATGTGCGAACTGATGGCCAAAGACGACAAGATTGTTGCCCTAACCGCCGCCATGCCGGACGGCACGGGAGTGGATAAGATACTGGAAAAGTTCCCAAAGCGGGCCTTTGACGTGGGTATCGCCGAGCAGCACGCAGTCACGTTCTGCGCCGGAATGGCGTGCGAAGGGCTGAAACCCGTTGCCGTCATATATTCGACATTTTTGCAGCGGGCGTTTGACCAGATAATTCACGACGTTTGTTTGCAAGACTTAAACGTGACGTTTGCGATGGACCGCGCGGGCATCGTTGGGGCCGACGGGCCTACGCACCATGGGCTGCTCGATATCGCGTATCTACGCGGCTACCCGAATATTGTTCTGATGGCGCCCAAGGACGAAGGCGAGATGCGCGACATGATCCTGACCGCCGTCGAACATCCGGGGCCCGCAGCGATCCGTTATCCGCGCGGAAACGGATTTGGCGTCGATATTAGCGCCGCACCGAAGACGATCGAGATCGGAAAGGCGGAAATTTTACGCACGGGCGCGGATGTTGCGATCATTGCCTATGGCTCGATGGTAAATCCGGCCCTCGATGCGGCGGTAAGATTAGCGAAAGACGGCGTCGAGGCAACTGTAATCAATGCCCGCTTCGTCAAACCGCTCGACGTGGCAACGATCATCGAAACGGCTAAAAACCACCGGTTGATCGTGACCGTCGAAGAAGCATATCTGGCCGGCGGTTTCGGGTCGGCGGTGATGGAATTGCTTGAAGAAAACCAGTTGCTGGAAAGTACCGGTGTCGTAAGAATGGGCGTGCCGGACGAGATCGTAACGCACGGCGATCCAAAGTTTTTGCTGGGTGAATACGGCCTTGACGCGGATGGGATTTTCAATAAAGTTAAAGATAGCCTTGCGGCTTTGACAGAACAAAAAGGCAATACTAAACGTTTGAGAATTGTTAAATAATTATTGAAGCAGGGCGATATTCAGCGTATAAAGTACTATGATGAAATGCTCTAAAATTTCGGGTAATGTTCCGGTTTTGTGTTGTCGAGAAAATGCAGCTTTCTTTTTGATCTTTATGGGTTTCGCTTAGTGATCTTTGTGATAAAACTCCTTTTTTTAACACAAAGGCCACAAAGTTTTTACACAAAGAACACATAGACTTATTTAGCAACACTAGTTTAGAACAATGCCAAATTTCAGCATAGTTTTTAAAAAACTCGTAACGCAATATCGTCAGGAAAATAAATGAAGAACCAACCCAAAAAGAGTAGCGGAGTTCCTTTAGCAATTATTGTCGGCGTGCTGATCGTCGTTATTATCGGCGCGTATTATTTCTATAATTCGTCAAAGCCTAAGCCGGCGAATAACAATTCAACAGCAAATAACGCATCGAACGCGGCGAAGACGCCTGCGGCAACAACTTCTCTGGGAGCAGTGCCTCCGAATATGACTGGGTCACCGACCGCCTCGGTTACAGTCGAGGAGTTTGCCGATTTCCAATGCGGAGCGTGCGCCCAGGTACACCCGACGATGAAAGAATTGCAGGGAATATACGGCACTAGGATTCGGTTCATCTTCCGCAATTTTCCGTTACAGATTCCGGCCCACGACAAGGCTTATGAGGCTGCCGTTGCCGCCGAGGCTGCCGGAATGCAGGACCGGACCAAATTTTGGGCAATGCAGGACCAGCTTTTCACCAATCAGCAAAGCTGGGATAAAAACCCGAATTACCTGACACTCTGGGCCGAATATGCTACAAAGATCGGGCTCAACGTCGAGCAGTTCAAAAACGATATGGCCGGACGGGATGCAAAGGCGAGGGTCGATGCGGATCTTCAGCGAGGCCGCGGATTGAACGTCGGTTCAACGCCGACAGTGCTGATCAACGGTAAAAGCATCCCGCTGGATTCGATCAACATTGCAAATTTGCGGCAGGTGATCGATACCGAGATTCAGAATGCAATTAAAGTCCAGCCGAGCGGTTCAAACTCCGCTGCAACGGCGCCGGCAAAACCGGCCGCTTCACCGGCAAATGCTGCGAACGCAACCAACAAATGATCGAAGCCGAAGCAGCCGACGAACAATCGGACTCGATACACAAGCTTCCGGCAGTTGCGGCTTTGGTCGCATTGGCAGGACTTATCGACGCGGCGTATCTGACGGTCCATCACATGACCGCAGTGCCGGTGCCATGCAGTTTAGTCGATGGCTGCGAAACGGTTTTGACAAGCTCGTATGCTGAATTTGCCGGCATACCGCTGGCGGCATTCGGCGCAGCGGCATATTTCGCGGCCTTTTCGCTGGCGTTACTGGCTGCATTCGGCAACCGCTTTATATGGACGCTGTTCGGCGTTCAAGCGATTTTGATGGCCACGTTCTCCGGATGGCTGATATATCTTCAGGCCGTTGTCATCGGAGCTTTTTGCCAATTTTGCCTGCTGTCCGCCGCAACCTCCGTGACCCTGCTCATTTTATTTATCATTTCCATGCTCATCAAACGCAAGTAGTGCCGTTTGAAACCAATTCTCGGATTTAATCGAATACTAATATCAAGGGCGGGAATGATACGCCTGAAACAAAGCGGACAGTTGAGGCTTCTCACCGGCTAGGTTGTTTCGTTACCAAAAACTTGTTTGGCCGGATTCAAAGCCGTATGTGTGGTGAATGTTGTGGTTTTTTGAGGCTTTGCCTTGCCTACGCATTTGGCAAGCCGATGCAAAATGAGTTAGCTTAGAGTTACCAATTTTTACCGAATCATTGTGGCTCAAGCTATCTTACAAAAAATCGCAGCCGGCGAGAAAGATGCCGTTCAGGACTGCCTGAAGGCGTACGGCGGCCTCGTCTGGTCTCTTGCCCGCCGAATGCTGCGTAATTCAGATGACGCAGAGGATGCCGTGCAGGAGATTTTCCTGGATGTTTGGAAGAACGCGGGAAGGTTTGACGCTACGCAATCGTCGGAAACGACGTTCATTGCAATGATTGCGAGACGGCGGCTGATAGACCGCATACGGTTTTCTGCCCGCCGGATATCTGCGGATGCGTTAGAAGATGTTCTGGCGGAACCGGTCGACCGGTCCGACAAAACTATGCAGACGACACTGGAAGCGAGCGATGCAGTTAAGGCTTTAAATACGCTCCGTCCTGAACAACGGCAAGTTTTACAACTTTCTATCGTCCAGGGATTGTCGCATCAGGAAATTGCCGACACGACCGGTATGCCGTTGGGAACGGTGAAGACACACGCCCGGAGGGGCATTTTGCAGGCCAGGGAATTTTTAGGCCTGGGTGGTAACGAGACTTCAAAGGAGGTGCATGCATGAACGAAGAACAAAAAGAGCTTATGCTTGACCTCCTCTGTAAACAGGCTGTTTACGGCCTGGACGAGCAGGAAACAAAGCAGTTGGAGCAGCTTGAGTACGCGGGTGTCGATTCTGAGTCTATTCAGTTAACGGTTGCTTCTTTAGGAATGGTTGATTTGAATACGAATGAAGAGATGCCGCCGCACCTCTACTCCAGAATATTTGCCGAGGCTCAAAACTATATCGCCGGACAGAACAGAGAATCTTCCGTGTTCGACACTGTCAGTGCGGTTCCTGTGCGTGACATCGGGGGAACAACTGCTAAGCCCTGGTTTGCCTGGCTTGGTTGGGCGACCGCCGCGGCTGCATCTGTGGCTCTTGCGGTAAATCTTTTTTCACCAAGAACGACGACGAACATTGCGACGAATCCGGCCACCCCGACGCCGACGCAGGAAAAGAAGCTTGGCCCGGCTGAACTGCGGCAACAGTTTGTTAATGCTCCCGGACAGGTAATGACGGCGCAATGGGGCAAGGGCAATGTTAAAGAGATCGTAGATGTTTCCGGCGATGTCGTGTGGAGCGATGAAAAACAGGCCGGGTATTTGCGTGTCAAAGGCTTGCCGAAGAACGACGTTAGCAAAGAAACATATCAGCTCTGGATATTCGACGAGTCTCAGGACGCGAAAACTCCGATCGACGGCGGCACCTTCGATATCAACGCCGACGGCGAAGTGATCATACCGATAGACGCAAAGCTGAAGGCAAAGAATCCACAAATGTTTGCGGTCACGATAGAAAAACCCGGCGGAGTCGTCGTTTCAGGCCGTGGGAAAATTGCAGCTCTTGCTAAGCGTGAAACCTAATTCTCCGCCGCTTCGTAACAAATATCAAGAATTTTATCCGGCTGATCGGCGTCGATTCATAGATCGACACCGATGGCCGTTTTCTCATTAAACAAGAACAGAATTAAGGAGTTTTGCGATGCGAATGAAGATGTTTTTCGTTAGTTTGCTCGTTTTGGTGTCTATTATGACGACAAGCGTATCGGCCCAGAACGGAGACAAGCTGCCGCCGTTAAAGATCAAAGAGTATAAATTGAAGAACGGACTTCGGGTCGTTTTGCATGAAGATAAATCGACACCGGTTGTGGCTATAAGTGTCTGGTATCACGTCGGTTCGAAGAACGAAGAAGCGGGACGCACCGGGTTTGCCCATCTTTTCGAACACATGATGTTTCAGGGTTCGAAAAGCTACAACAACGATTATTTCTCGCCGCTGCAGGAAGCCGGCGGAAACATTAACGGAACGACAAATCAGGACCGCACCTGGTATTACGAAACTGTTCCGTCCAATTTTCTTGAACTTGCCCTGTTTCTCGAAGCAGACCGTCTGGGCGGATTGCTTGAAGCAATGACACAGGAAAAGCTCGATAATCAGCGCGACGTGGTTAAAAACGAGCGCCGCCAGCGTGTCGATAACCAGCCATATGGTGATTCGTTCGAAAAGATCGGCGAGATCATGTATCCGAAGGGCCACCCGTATAATTGGACGACCATCGGTTCGCTCGAAGACCTTCAGGCGGCATCGATGGAAGATGTAAAATCGTTCTTCCGCCAATACTACACACCGAACAATACGGTACTCGTTCTCGCGGGCGATTTTGACGAAAAACAGTCAAAGACGTGGATCGAAAAATACTTCGGACCGCTTGCAAAGGGAGCCGAAATAACGCGTCCGAATCCCGATATGCCAAAGCTCGAGAAGGAGATTCGCACAACGGTCGATGACCCGCTTGCACGCCTCCCGCGCAGATACATGGTTTGGCACAGCGTCAGGCAGTATTCGCCTGACGAAGCGGCACTCGACATATTGGGCAATATTCTTTCGTCGGGCCGCGGCTCACGGCTCCAGAGCAGCCTGATCTATGGCAAGGAAATGGCCCAACAGATCGGTGCGGGCAACGCGACCAACGAGATCGGCGGAACATTTCAGATCACGGCTACTGCCCGGCCCGGCAAGTCGCTGGATGATATCGAAAAGGAAATCAATCTTGAACTGGAAGCGATCAAAAAGGATCCGCCGACCGCCGATGAGATCGCGAGGGCAAAAAACGCGATCGAGTCGCAGACTATTTTTGGCCTTCAAACTGTCCTCGGGAAGGGCGGTCAGATCAGCACTTACGCCGGATATGTTGGGAACCCCAATTACTTCCAGGCCGACCTCGACCGGTACGCTAAAGTGACTGCAGCGGACGTTCAACGCGTCGCAAATACATATCTGACAGCAAACCGGCTGGTCATGACCTACAATCCGAAACGGGCTGAAGGGCCGCGTTCGACGACCACGGCCAATCAGCCGACATCGGGTAAATCCGAGAAAAAGGACCAGGCGAAGATCGATGCCCAGGCCGCCATGCTTCCCAAAGCGGGACCGATCCCGAAGCTTGCATTGCCGCCAATCGATAAAGCGAAACTTTCCAACGGACTCGAAGTGTGGATGGTTCAGCAAAACGAGCTGCCCATCGTATCGATGAATCTGGTGCTCAAAACGGGAACTGCCAACGAGCCGGACGACCGAACCGGTGTAGCCGGCCTGACAACGTCGCTCCTTGATGACGGCACGAAAACGCGTTCGGCGGTTGAGATCGCTAATCAGCTTCAGGCGATCGGAGCCTTTGTCGGTGCGGGCGGCAGTTGGGATTCGACAACCGTTACGTTGCAGACGCTTACCAAAAACCTCGATAAAGCGCTCGATATCTACTCGGATGTCATTATGAATCCGATATTCCCGGCCTCGGAGCTTGAGAGCTTACGGGCACGCTCGATCATCGGCCTTCAACAGCAGAAGACGAACCCGAACGCCATCGCCAACACCGCGTACAATAAGGTACTTTACGGCACTCACCCATACGGCCGCGACAATACCGAGGCGACGTTGAAGGCAATCTCGCGTGACGATCTTGTCAAATATTACGGCGAAACCTTCCGCCCGAACAACGGCGTGCTTATCGTCGTCGGAAACTTTGAAAAGGCGGCGTTGAAAACAAAGCTTGAAAAAGCTTTCGCCGGCTGGGCAAGCAATGGAATGGTGGCCGCGAAAACTCTTCCCCAAACAAAGACGCTGGATAAGACGGCTATCTACCTTATCGACCGGCCGAATTCGGCCCAGTCCGTCGTCTCGATCGGCCAGGTCGGCATCGACCGCATGAACCCCGACTATTTCCCGGTAGTGCTGATGAATTCGATCCTCGGCGGTGCGATCACCTCACGGATTAGCATGAATTTGCGTGAAGACAAAGGTTACACGTACGGAGCAAACAGCGGTATCCAGTTTCGCCGCGGTGCAGGCCCGTTCCGAGCCGGCGGTGACATGCAGACCGCCGTCACAAAAGAATCCATCATGGAGCTGATGAAGGAGCTTAACGGCATCCGCGGCGGGATACCGATCACGCAAAAAGAGCTGGATTATAACAAACAGAGTCTAATCCGGCGTTATCCCTCAGCGTTTGAAACAGTGGGAGGGATCTCGGCCCAGCTTTCAAACCTCGTCGTTTACAACCTGCCGGATACGTATTTTAATGATTATATTTCGAAGATCAACGGCGTTACGCTCGATGATGTAAATCGGGCGGCAAAGCAGTATCTCGATCCTTCGAAAATGGCGATCGTTATTGTGGGTGACCGGAAAGTGATAGAACCTGGGCTTAAGGAACTCGGCTACGGGATCATCATTCTTGATGCGGACGGTAATCCGATCAGCTAAGCAGGATGATGTTGCACATACAAAAGGGCAGGGCTTGAAATATGCCTTGCCCTTTTTGTTTGAATTAGACGTACCACACGGCTATCATAAATTGAACGAATAAGGGGAATCTACAAATGGCGAACGTCAAACCGGCCTTCGATATGGAGAAAGCGAAGGCCGCGATCGAGAAAGGCCGCCGGGCGAAATGGTGGCATCGCAAAGGTACGATGAAGCGCGGTTTCAACTACGTTGACGGCGCCGGTAAACCGATCACAAAGCCCGCCGATCTCGAACGGATCAAGCTGCTCGTCATTCCGCCTGCGTGGAAACATGTCCGCGTATCGCCATATCCAGGCACCGCGGTCCAAGCTATCGGCATGGACACGACGGGGCGTGTTCAGTATTCGTATAATCAAAAATTTGCTGAGAAACGCCAGCGCCAGAAATTTGCAAAGCTGGAGCGATTTGGAATGCACTTGCCGAAGCTAAAACAAGCGACGAACGATGATGCCCAGCTTGAAGGCTTTCCCAAGAGAAAAGTGCTGGCTTTGATGATGGGGCTGATAAACTCGCTCTATTTTCGCGTGGGAACCGAAAAGAGCGCCCGACATTACAAGACTTACGGAATCACCACGCTGCAAAACAAACATTTGACAATTAAGCCGCGCGGACAGCTGATATTTGATTTTGTCGGCAAAAGCCATATTCAGCACCGGAAAGTTATTGTTGACGCCAAACTCGCCGCAGCCATGAAGGAACTTAAGGAACTGGGGCGCGTCCGAAAACTTTTCAATTACTTGGATGACGACGGGAAAGCCAGGCCTGTAAAGCCGTCAGATATCAATTGCTATATCAAGGAGCTTACTGATCCCGAATTTTCCGCAAAAGACTTTCGAACATGGGCCGGAACATTGCTGGCTGCAGCGGAGCTGGCGGAGATAGGGAAGGCGGAGGACGAGAAAGCCGTGACGACGAATATAGTCCGGGCGATCAAGAAAGTCGCTGGAGATCTCGGCAACACGCCCGCAGTTTGCCGCGGGTCTTACGTTCATCCGAAGATCATCAAATGTTATGAAGCGGGAATTACGCTCGATCAGTTCAGCCCGCGAAAGCTGCGGAAGATAAAACGGATCGACAGCAAACTTGACCCGGAAGAATCGGCATTGTTGCGGATGTTGAAAACCGGTTAGCTTCGCCTTCCGCGATCCAAAGCAAGTGTCCTGAAGGGGAAATTCGTAATTATGGTATAATTCTCCGCTTCCACAGCATTTTATTCAATTATCGTTTATCAGGAGAAGACCAAATGTCGGTTGATTACCGTAAACTACAGGGCCTTTTGGGCGACGACGCCGAGACGCTGTTAAATCACGTTTCCACAACAATTCCAAAGGAAGGGATTCAGCTGCCGGGCGGTGATTTTGTTGATCGCGTCTGGATGGATTCGGACCGGACGCCGGGCGTGCTGCGCAGCCTTCAGACCTTGACAGACAGCGGCCGGTTGGCCGGCACGGGCTACCTCTCGATCCTGCCGGTCGACCAGGGCATCGAACACTCGGCCGGAGCAAGCTTTGCTCCGAACCCACAGTATTTCGACCCGGTAAATATCGTCAAGCTGGCGATGGAAGGCGGCTGCAACGCGGTTGCGTCAACTTTTGGCGTTCTCGGCGTTGTCGCCCGTAAATACGCGCACAAGATTCCATTTATCGTAAAGATCAATCACAACGAGCTTTTGACCTATCCGAACCAGTTCGACCAGGTAATGTTCGGGACGATCGAACAGGCGAAGAACATGGGTGCGGTCGCCGTCGGAGCGACGATATATTTCGGCTCGGACGAATCGACACGCCAGATAACCGAGGTGGCTGAGGCATTTGCCTACGCTCACGAACTCGGAATGGCAACGATCCTTTGGTGTTATCTACGCAATTCGAAATTCAAGGGCGCAGAGGGCGATATGCACACCGCGGCCGATCTGACCGGCCAGGCAAATCACCTCGGCGTAACGATCCAGGCGGATATTATCAAGCAAAAACTGCCGGAACGGAACGGCGGATACAATATGCTGAACGTCGAAAGCAGTTACGGGAAAACGAATCCGAAAATATACTCCGAATTGAGCTCCGACAATCCGATCGATCTCGTCCGCTACCAGGTGGCAAACTGCTATATGGGACGATGCGGGTTGATCAACTCGGGCGGTGAATCGAAGGGCGAAAGCGATATGGCCGACGCGGTTCGTACGGCGGTTATCAATAAACGCGGCGGCGGTACGGGCTTGATCTCAGGCCGCAAAGCCTTTCAGCGGCCTATGGCTGAGGGCGTCGAGCTGCTGAACGCGATTCAGGATGTCTACCTGGAAAAACAAATTACCGTGGCGTAGATTGTCAGTCTTTTTGAGATTGTTTATGATTGGGCTGGGCGATGTTCATCGTCCGGCCTTTTCTATTCTGACCGCACCTTAATTCCGATTCATAATCACCATATGGGCAAAGTCATTTGGAAATACGCATTCTTATCCGCGTTGGCTGCCTTAATTCTCGCTCTCTATCCGCAGATTAGCCTTTGGGTGGCCCAAGGTTCTAATTGGAACGGATCGTATTTTGTTTCCAATTACGACGAGGTTGCATATTCGGCCTATGTAAATGCTCTGATAAATGGCGAACCACGAAAGAACGATCCGTTTCTCGGCCTCTCGGATACGCCTCAAACCCCGCAGCCGGAAACGCTTTATTCGATACAGTTCGTTCCGGCGTACGCGATAGCTTTGCCGGCAAGAATACTCGGCATCTCGGTATCGACGGCGTTCATTTTCCTGATCGGGTTTACGGCGGCTTTTTCGGCGTTGGCATTGTTTTGGCTGCTTCGCGAGGCAACCGGTGACGATCTGTTGTCCGCCGTCGGCGCGGTGGTGGTGCCTTGCCTAGGAACGGCAGCGGCGTTCCAGGGGGAGCTGCGATATCTTATTGAAGGTCGCATACTGGCCGATTTTTTCCCTTATCTCAGGCGATATCAACCCGGTTTAGCATTCCCTCTATTCTTTGTATTTTGTATTTTTGTTTGGCGGTCATTTCGTTCAGATTCTGTGCGGCGTCTGATCGGATACTCGGCTGCTAGCGGGATTATATTTGCGCTGCTTGTTTTTTCTTATTTTTATCTCTGGACGGCCGCCGCCGCCTTTTCTGCATGTTTCGCCGCCATCACCATAATCTCAAACAAAGCGGACTGGAAAAAGAGCATCACCTTCTTTGCGATCTCCGGCGGTATCGGCATCGCGGCTTTGGTGCCGTATTTCTACATGCTTTCGCTCCGTTCTGAAAACCTGGACAGCGTTCAATTATTGACGCGGACACGAATGCCCGAATTTGCTTCCTCATCCATGATAATCGGCCTGATAATGGCTTCTGCGGCAATCATCGCGGTTTGGCGCCGTGCTGTTTCTTTAAACGACAAGCGAATTCAATTGCTGCTCGCCTGCGCCGTAACGCCGGTGATTTTGTTCAATCAGCAGGTCGTTACGGGACGTTCGCTCCAACCCATCCACTATGAGCTGTTTATAGCGAACTATCTGGTATTAACAGCGGGAATTCTTTTGCTTGCAGTGATGATCGCGAAAAGCGGGTCGACGGGCGAAACTAAGGTGTTCCGGCGTGGACTGATATATATCGGCATTGCGGCATTTATTTGGGGGGCGTTTGAGGCGTATGGCTCGACCTCGCGAAACGCCTTGGCTGCGGAAATTCGCGATGCGTCAGTTGCGGCGGTCAAATCCACTCTGGAAGGATCGGATCAAGGGCGGGGTGAGACAGTTGTACTCGCGACAAACTTTGTAACGGCGGATTTTATTCCTTCGATAGCGCGGGTTAGATCGCTCTGGAATCCGCACACGTCTTCAGCCGGCGGCATCGATGTAAACGAGAACAAGCGGCTTTTCTACCTTTACCTATATTATTCCGGCTGGGGAAGCGAACTATCGCAGACGCTCAAGGAAAATTCGTTTGAGATCACCGCCGCGATTTTTGGCTCCGAGCGGGCTTTGCCTTCCCTCGGAACAAAAACCGCCCCCGTAACGGCGCAAGAGATACAGGCGGAAGTTTTAAAATACGCGGAGTTTGCGCGGACATTCAACGCTCAGACAGCCGCCAGCCCGACGCTGCACTACATAATCGTGCCGGCTGAAGCTGAACCGGATTTCACAAATCTCGACCGCTGGTATTCGCGTGACGAAGGTCAGACATTCGGCTTGTTCAAGGTTTACAAGCTTACCCCGAAAGCCGGTCCTTGAGACCGCTATCTCGTTGAATAGCTCCGATGGATCGTCTCTATCCAGAAGTCGGTTTTGATAAATCCCGAACCGGCGTCCTTGAATTTCTCCGGCAAGCCAGCTTTCTTTATCTCATCCAGCGATTTACCCGCTCTCATCGCGTCCTGAACGATCTTCGAGGTTTCAACGAGAGTCTGATGATAGTTTTTCAGATCTGTGTGAGTCGAAACCGGGCCGTGGCCGGGGATGAGTTTGGCATCTGCCGGAATTTGTGCGATTAGCGTGGCGATATTATTGATAAGGCCCTGAACACTACCGCCGCTGTCGATATCGACAAACGGAAAACGCCCGACAAAGAAGTCGTCGCCCAAATGCACAACGTTGGCTTTGACAAAGAAAACAACCGTGTCGCCATCGGTGTGGCCGTTCGGAAAATGGACGAGCTTCACCTCTTCACCGTTAACATGTATCGACATACTCTCGGTATACGTAACTATGGGCAGAGCAAACGCTGCGTATGGGGCAGTTTTGCGTCCAAAGATGACGGGCGGGTCGAGCAGCCGCCTTCTTACGTTCGCGTGGGCGACAATCGTCGATCCTTTACCAAAAAATTCGTTGCCTTCGCTATGATCGCCGTGCCAGTGTGTGTTTAGTACAAATCGCGGCGATGCCGAGCCGAGTTCCTTGAGCGCCGCTGCAAGCTTTTCACTGACGGCCTTATAATCGTCATCGACGATAAGAATTCCTTCCATTCCGACAAGGGCCCCGACATTGCCGCCGCGCCCCTGCAGCATGTATACGTTGCCGCTGACTTTGGACGTTTTGACCGTTACATCTTGGTTTTGCGCAAAGTGACTATTGTCCCCGTGGCCGAAAACCGGCGATACCACAAAACTCAAACCGATAACCAAAGAAAAAATACGTTGCATTTTTACTCCTTCCGCAATAATTTCGTGAAAATCCTTAAAATGATAACAAATTTCTCGTGCGTCTATAAGTTATTGTACCAGCCCGCTTAAAAATGGATTTGAAGCCTTCTCAATGCCAATCGTCGTTTCGGGGCCGTGGCCGCAATATGCGGTGAAATCGTCGGCAAGCGAAAGGACATTTTTGTTTAGGGACGCTATCAACTGGTCATAATCGCCTCCCGGAAGGTCGGTCCGCCCAATCGTTCCGCTGAAAAGACAATCGCCGGTAAATACGGCCCGCTCGTTTTCTTCGACCAACACGATATGGCCAAGCGTATGTCCCGGACAATGCCGTATCTCAAATTTAAGATTGCCGACTTCAAGGGTTTCGCCGTGTTCGACGTTCCGGGTAATGAGCGGCGGGTCCTCATAATCGAATCCCATGGCGGACAATTGATGCGGTTGTATGCCCATCATCAACGGCTGTTGCCGCAGGGAATAATAGAGATCTTCCTCTTCCCGGTGAATCAATATTTCCGCCGCAGGAAAATTGTCATGCATAAAACGCGTACCGCCGATATGATCGAGATGGCCGTGGGTCAGGCAGATCGCCGAAAGGTCGAACCCACTGTTTCTGATGAAATCGGCAATATCGGCCGACTCTTCTCCGGGATCGATGCAGATAGCCTTGCCGGTGTCTTCACACGCGACGACACGGGTATTTTGCTGAAAAGGCGTCAGTACAAATTGCTGAATAATCATTGTTTTATTAGCTTATCGATATATCTCTCCGCATCAAAGTCGTCCGATCTGCGGGCTCGAAGAACGAACAGGATTGCGTCGCGGTAAGTTTTTTCATCAGGCACTGCGGTGAAGCAGGGCATTTCAAGTTCAGTCAGGCTGAGGTAGCTATTGAGACAATTCAGCAGCATCCATAGCAGAACCTCGGCACGCGTTCCGATCGGATTATGTTCGAAGATCGGATCGCGGTCCTCGTAAATCCCGTTACAAATCCTTACGAACTCTTCCTCCGATATCTTCGTCATCACGTAAATTAAACCATATGTTGAAAACCATTCACAGTGAATCAAAAACGAACACTATGTATGCCAAGCTTCTTTTCGCTGTACGAAATTAGAACGCGAAAGGTGCGTTAAACACCGTTGTGTCTGTATTTTCTACCCTAAATTGCTGGCACGGTGTTTGCTATTTTAGAAGAGCATTGATAGGACATCTTCGTTATCTACGAAAATCAACACTAGCTTCAGGGTAACAACGAACGAACGCAGGGAAGGCCGGGATTTGATCCGCGAGATCAAATCCCGGATGACCATACCAAAGGTTGATAGTTTGATTTTCGAACAGTTTTGAGAAAAAGGCCGGGTCGCTTGGGGGTAATCTTCGCGTGTGGGCACGAAGACTGAACCGGTCTTTTTCTCAAACTAAAAAAATTTCGTCTTTGAAAACTGATAATCCGTGTAGGCTCTCGAATCTTGACTTAATAGGGTGAACATCTTTCTACATTAATCTCTTCTTTTTCAGAGCCTTTTTAAGGAGCAGTTTTCAAATAAAGCCGGGCTTTCACCAAAGGAAGTCCGGCTTTAATCGTTTTCTTCGTACATCAGGTAATGTGAACCGGTCATACCGACCCGCTCATAAACTCCCTGGGCCGACAGGTTGTCCTTTTCGACGTAAAGCCGAAATCCGCAGACATTTCCATCATCTTTCGCTTTTGCCTTCACAAAATCGTACATTTTTCTATAAATTCCCTTACCACGTGCTTCAGGCACGATGTAGACGCTTTGTATCCACCAAAACCATTTGTTACGCCAGTCGCTCCATTCGAACGTCACCATTAAGCCGCCAATGATGGATTCGTCTTCGCAAACAACATAAAAGCCTTTGCCTTCTTCACGAAATACCGCTTCTACGCCGTTTTGCAGGACGCTGCTATCAAGATGCTTGCCTTCGGTTTCCAACGCCATTTTCTGGTTGAAATCAACGAGCGAATCGATGTCTGCGGGCTGAGCGGTCCTTATCTTCATAGTTTCTTGCTTGACGAAAGAAGAGCGGGCAACTAACCTAAAATGTTTTGCCTCAGGGCAGAAACGCGACCGTTAGGGAGCGTGCTCCATTCCGCACGCTCGTTTACACTCGCGTTTCCGCCCGGACATTTGCAACCAACATTATGAAACTACGGATACTTTATCACGGGAACTGTTTTGACGGTGTTTCCTCGGCGGCGGTTTTCAGCAAATTTTACCGTGCAAAGATCGATCCAGCAGCGGATATATCCTACACGCCGACAATGCACCGGGCGGGCAATGCATTTGACCGCGAACAGTTTGACGGTGACGAGAACGCGATCGTAGATTTCAAGTATTGCGCCGACGAACGTCTCACATGGTGGTTCGATCATCACCAGTCGGCCTTTTTATCCAAGGATGACGAGGTGCATTTTCATGCTGATGCGAGCGGCAAGAAGTTTCTCGACATCGACAGCAAATCCTGCGCGGAGTTTATCGCGCGAATTGCGAAGGAAATGTTTGATTTTGAAGACGAATCACTGGCCGAGCTAATTGAATGGGCACACATCATTGACGGCGCTCTGTATGAATCGCCAGCCCAGTGTGTCGAGCTGCGGTCGTCCGCATTAAAGCTGATGCAGCTGATCGAAGGCGAAAAAGACCCGGCATTTGTCGAAAAGATCATTAGAATGCTGACCGAAAAGTCGTTGGATGAGATCGTAGGCAGCGAAGAGATACAGGCGAAATTAACACCGATATTGGAGCAGCATTGGAAAACGGTCGACGTAATAAAGGAGCGTTCGATATCCGAACGCGGCGTCGTCAGCTTTGACCTTACAGGTACCGGCATCGAGGGCTATAACAAATTTATTCCGTACTACTTTCACCCCGAAGTCACCTATGTAGTAAGTTTAAGCCAAAGCTCATTTAGGACGAAGATCTCGGTCGGGTCGAATCCCTGGGCACCGCGTCCGCGCACTCACAATATCGCCGCGATCTGCGAACGCTACGGCGGCGGCGGACACGCCGTGGTCGGAGCTGTGTCGCTGAAGCCGGAAGATCTTGAACTGGGCAAAAAGTATACCCGGGAAATAATTGAAGAATTGCGGTTTGAGGACTAATAAGATTTCCAGTACTCGTTTAGAGGCGGGCTTGCCCGCTTAGTCGTTTTTTCGTCAAAGAAGACGAAGAATGGCGGGCAAGCCCGCCTCTAAACGGTTAGGTTTATTTATTTCTTAACAAAAACCATTGTTGATGCGCTGGTGCCGCGCGGCGTGGTCTGTTCGCGGGCAACGGTCAGGGTTTTTGAGTCTTCCGAAATCGACCAGTCCTCCTTTGTCGTGGACGTCATTTCGCCGTTTGGAGTGGTTACTGTCCGTGACGACGACAGATTCAGCTTGCCCGCGTCGAGCTTGGCCTTGAATGTAACGGGCACCTTCCCCATCGGAGAATCCTGCTCGGTCTTTGTTTCCTTCCCGTCAAGGCTGTATGTCGTGCTGGCGTCGCCGCTGCCGAAACCTCCGCCGCGTCCCATGCCGCCTCCTCCGCCCGTTCCGCCGGGAGCAGCACCTTCAGGCCGTGCGGCACGAACAGTTTTGCTGTCTACCTTGATGTCCTTGTCAGTTTGAGTGACGGTCATCGTCATCGATTCGATCCGGGCACGCTCATCCAGTTTCGATTTGCCTACGTCCAGCGTCCATGTACCCGAAAAATCCGCCTTTCTGTCCTGGGCGATCGCAGCGATCGAAAATAAACCGACCGCCGCCGTCAAAAACAATAGTTTTCTCATGATATCTCCTTGAAAAAGTGAAAAAAGCTTCCGCAGGATTAGACGCCCGAAAGCTTTGAATGGTTTTTGCAAAGTCTGTAAAGAATTGTAAACCCGCTAAGCATCAGATATCGCATCGGTGTTGCGGCCCAAGTGGCTATGCCGATAACCGTAAAGAGCGTAAATAACCAAACCCGCGATCAGCCATAAACCGAAGCGGAGCCAGTTAGTGACGCCGAGTTCGGTCATCAGATATAGGCATGACAAGAGGCCTAGTATTGGAATTAGCGACAGCTTTTTCGTTAAACTCAGCACGAACAAAAGCACGGCAACGATGATAAAAAATATCAGAGGAATTTTGTGCGAAAATGCACCGAGTTTGCTTTCACCCTCAGCCGGCGTAAGCGTTAGAAAATCGCTAATAACGGTCGGGTTGAAATAATAGATGGTCCCAAACACCAGGACGAGAATTATCGGAAGAAGGAACTGCGAATTTATATATGGCACATACCGTGTCCCGCTTTCTTTAAATTCCTTGTCCTTAAACAAGACGCCAGCGCAGACGACGACGAAGGCAAACAAGGTTCCAATACTCGCGAGATCGGTAACTTCGGTGAGGTTCATGAACAGAGCCGGAATAGCGACAACAATTCCTGTAATGATCGTCGCAAACCACGGCGTTTTGAATTTTGGGTGGATTGACGAAAAGATCTTCGGCAGCAGGCCGTCGCGGCTCATCGCCATCCAAAGACGCGGCTGGCCGATCTGAAACACAAGGAAAACCGTTGCCAATGCGATCACCGCACTGACGGCAATAATACCCGCAACCCACGGAATATTCGCGCCTTCCGGGCCAAACGCGAATGCCAGCGGATCGCCGACTTCCAATTTTGTATAGCTGACCATGCCCGTCAAAACCAGGGCGAGCGTGATGTATAAAATTGTGCAGATCACCAAAGACAAGATCATAGCCCGAGGCAGATCGCGGCGCGGATTCTTACATTCCTCGGCGGTCGTCGACAGGGCATCAAAACCGATGTAGGCGAAAAACACCGCCGAAACACCTTTGAGAACGCCTTCAATTCCGTTTGGTGCAAATGGGGACCAGTTTTCGGGATTTACGTAATTCAAGCCTAAGAAGATAACGAGCAGGATAATGCCGATCTTAAGGACCGTCATTATATTCGAAGCAAATTTCGACTCCCTAATTCCGATATAGACCAACGCGGTGATGACCACCACAATCATTAGAGCCGGAATATCCGCGACGATTGGAATACCACCGACGTGAGGCGAGTTGAGCCAGGCTAAATAGCCATCGATCTGTCCGCAGCCCACGACGGCATCCTTGGCCGCGCAAGCGGCGGTCAAGACATCGACGGTCGTTCCACTTGCGACTGCCTCCTCGACCGCAGCAAAGCCACGTCTTGCGGTTACAAAATCCATCGTAAAATGAAGCGGCAAATTAATTCCGTAGCCTTTAAGAAGCCCTGTAAAATAGTCGCTCCACGAGATAGCGACGGCAATGTTTCCAATCGCGTATTCTACGATCAAATCCCACCCTATGATCCAGGCAATAAACTCGCCCATGGAAGCATACGCGTAGGTATAGGCGGAACCGGCAACGGGAATTCGCGATGCGAACTCGGCGTAACAGAGAGCGGAAAAGCCGCAAGCGAATGCCGTAAAAACGAATAAAAGAGCCACCGCCGGACCGCCGTTATGCGAAGCCTTTCCGATCATCGCAAAAATTCCGGCGCCTACGATCGCGGCGATTCCCATCAGTGTCAGGTCAAAAACGCCCAGCGTCCGGCGCAGGCCGCCGCCTTCGCCGCCGACGGTTTCTTGCGCGTGTTCGGTCATGCCCGCGGCCGCGTCCGCCTGTATTTGTGCTATGGATTTCTTGCGGAATAAGGAACTGATCATACTTTTCACCAAACAGACCGAATTTTAATCTTCAGAAAAAGGCGAGAAAATGCACCAAAAGGGAACAACTAGCGAATTTTGAATGAAAATCGAAAAAGATGCAATGGAAACCGTCACATATTGGGTGTTTGTAGAGGGCAAAAGTCGAGATGAGAGAGAATGGTGCGCGGCGGGCAACCGCTGGTCCGCCCGTATTTTATAGAAATGATGAAATACCCGATACACGAAAATCTAAACACCTCGTTCGTAAATCTGGCGGCGCTTGTGCGCTACCTGCGTGGGATGCAGTTTGTCGGGACGATCCATATTGAATTGAGCAGCTATGAGGCTGACATTGAATTTACGCCCTCAAATACGATGCGGGCTTGCGAGAACGATCACATCGCCGGGCGGATCGCGCATGGCGAACACGCATTGCAGCGAATATTGATCCGTGCAAAAGAACCCGGCGGTTTGATCCACGTTCTTCAGGACACACCATCGGAACTCCATAAAAAAAGGATCTACGTTGATAAGTCGATCGTCGCCGGAGCAAATAGAATGGTTACGAATTCCGGCGACACTCGGGTCAGAAACTTCGGCGGCGGAAAGAAAGTACTGGAGAATCTGCCGGTCCCCGTGAACGGAAAATCTTCATCTGCGCAGAATGGCAAAGCCAAGCTGGACGATCCCGAAAACTGGACCGAGGTTTTGAGCCTTATTTCGGAACTGCTGAAAACAGTGGACGAATCGCTTTCAAAGTCGAACATCAGTTTTCCGGAAGCGTTTAGGAATGCATGCGGGTTCGTGTCGCACGACCACCCGTTCCTCGACCCTGATTCTGATGTTTTTTCGTATCTTGACGGTTTTATAAGCATTCGCCAGCGGCTGGCGCCGGAGGTTCTGAGCGCCGGAATTATCGTCGCTCTGGGCCGCATCATGGCCAGGCTGCGTGAGGATGCGTATTTCGGAAACGTTTATCACCTGACACTGCACCGCATCCGGGTGCTTGCCAACCGCCGGAAACTGCAATTCGACAAATACTCGATCACGAACCAATTGCAGAAAGTTATCGGTATTTAACAGTTCGACCTACTTGAAACTAGAGCGGAACCGATTAAAATCATTCCTATGGAATGGAAAATTATCGGTACCGCTTTTCTTACGCTGTTTCTAGCCGAACTCGGCGACAAAACCCAACTCGCGGTCATTACAATGACTGCAAAAACCGACAACAAGCTTGCCGTTTTCATTGGTGCAAGCCTCGCTCTTGTCGTGGTGACGCTTCTCGCGGTTTTGTTCGGCGGGGTGCTGACGCAATATGTTCCCGCTGAATGGCTCCAGCGTATTGTCGCCGTCGCATTTATTCTAATCGGCGTGCTAATGCTCTTCGGTTTTCTTTAGCGGCTACAGACTACGATTCCGGCTCATCTCCATTGCGTGCTTACTCGCTCCTTCGCGTCTTGGCGGGTTTGCGGGGAAAAAAATCTCCCGCAAAGACGCAAAGACGCAAAGCGGAAAGATTTTGGTGCCGAGGCCTACTTTCAACTCGACCCCTAAGACATAGTTCCGCAAAAATCTAGTGCCAAATCGCCGAAATGGTCGTCCGAACAGTACAGGGAATTTAGTGCGGTTCCCACAGGTATTTTCTAGATACAAAAAGACAGCGGCTGCATAATCATGCGGCCGCTGTCTTTTGATTTACAGGTTTATGCAATTATTCGCTTGCGACAAAGTCGACGTTTGCAAGATCATCGGCCACATTTAGAACCCGTGTCGGATAGGCAAACCTGAATCGTTTTGCACTGACGGCCAATACAACCGATTGTCCCGCCGCGAGGCCTTCGAATCGATAGTACCCAAAGCTGCTCGTTAGCGTTGACATAACGGTTCCGTCGGCCGTCAAAAGCTTTACCGTGACATTTCGGATCCCACGGCCATCTGCCGTCAGGACCTGCCCTTCGACGGAAACATTTGCCGCCGTCGGGGCCGCTCGGAAACCAACGTCGAACGTGTGGTTGTTCGAACCCATAGGGCCGGTGATCAAATTGATAACGGGAAAAGTGCCGCCCGGCGAGCCGGCAGGATTGACAACATTCGACGCATCGGAATCCGAAGAGTCGTCATCGCCAAGCTGAAAGGTGCGATTAACAATTGTAAGATTCAAGCCGAACAACGGGCCGCCCGGAGCACGATCCAACGGGTTGTCAAAGCGAACCTGGTAAGCGGTATTCGGCAGCAGCGGCAAATTGTAGATCGCGTTTCCCGAACTGGTTCCGGTATCGGACGAAAAGTAATATTCGCCATCCTGGTCCGTCAGCGCGGTTGCGATAAGATTGCCGCTTCCGTCGTAAAGCCGGACGGTAATTCCCGTCATGGTGACGGGCGAAACTGCGGCGCGAGATTCGTGCGGGTCCTGGACACCATTGCCGTTAAAATCGCGCCAGACGCGGTTTCCGATCTCGATCGGTGCCGGATTACAAAGGGCCGTTACGCCGCCGAGGCCATTGGCCTTGCCAAAGTCCGGCACGCCCGGGCCACCGGTTCCATTGTACATGCGGTATGCCCGGTCTGTGCCGCCGGTTGAATTATTGAAATATCGAAACCCGCCATCGAAGGTTGCCCCGCTTGAGATGACGCGGCTTATCGGGTCAAGAACCGATGACACAACGTGCTGTCGTCCGGGGATGTGAAGCAAAGCTCCCCACGAAACCTCATCGTGGAAATTACCGTTGTTTGGAGCTGTGCAAAAATCATCCTGGTGATAAAACTCGCCGTTTGAAACTCCCTGACCGGTAGCCTGGGGAGCATTGCCCGTCCCACCGCAGCGTCCGTTGCTCTCTAATGTCCACGCGCCGAATGTTCCGCACGCGCGGATGGTGTCGCCGGCGGTCCGCTTGCTATTAGGCCCGTTATCAAAGGCCTGATCGCCCGCACGGTCGCGTAGCCCGAGAATGAGATTGCCACTCTCGAATACAATGCTCGATAAAATTGCCTGCGGAGCAGCGAAGCTTGGACTGATAGTTGTCTGCCACGGCTGCCATTCCGCCGCCCACGTTGGATCGGCGAATCCGCGCGAATAGTTTAGAGGCGCGCTGAATACAGGTGTCGCGGTGATCGCGAGTGTGTTCGGGTCGACCTGGAATACGTAAGCAAAAAGGTTTGCCACGTTTCCGTTTGTTTCCGCCGTACAAACTACGCCGATGTAAACCTGGCCGCGATAATATTTCACCGCAAACGGCCTTTTGTTTGTGCCGCCGGTTGTATTTGAACAATTTGCGGCGGACCCGCCAGGCGTCGGGAGTGTTAGGGTCTGGATCTGGACGCTGCTCCCAAGCCATGTCCCCGTAGCCGCATCCAGCGCGTATAGACGCCTGTCCTCGAGATTCATTACGAACAACCGGCTGCCGTCATCGGAAATGTCCATTCCGCCGAGGCTTGTTTTGCCAACGGCGTTCCAGCCTGTGTCAAAATTGTCTTCACCATAGTTGGCGATGTCATGTGAATTTGTAGAGACGTTCGGAACACTAAAGGTCGCCGCTACCGCGCTTGTAGACGGGTTTACGACGTAGATCGCCGCCGGGTCGTCTGTATTGTTGTATGTGGAATCGGCCCCCGGGCCGAAACCAGCATGACGCTTGAAGTAAGAGGCCGCGTAAATGCGGTTTGTGGAGCGGTTGTACGCCAGCGCGAAAATCGTGCCGACCGTGCTAGCCGAAGTTGTAATGGAACCGGACACCGGATTGTCGTAGTTTGCCACGGTCGGGTCCGTGTAGGCCGTTCCAGAATTGTATGGGAAGTCTCGGATGACTGCGTTCGTGCCGTAAACGCCATTCTGCGCTCCAGAGGCGAAGCGCGACACGACAAGCTCAGGGTTGTTTTCGCAAAATTCCTCGGGCCGGCTGAGAGCAAGGTTTACATTGATCGTACCGCCGTCCGCGACAAACTGTACCGTCGATCCGGCATCGGTTGTTGACCCGCCCAGAAGCGAATTTGTGGATCGAGCTGAAGGATAGTAGCCCGAAGGGATCGTGGTAAATTCAAGCCGATACGGCCCGGTTCCGGTCGCGTTGAGCGAAAAATTACCGCTCGGGTCGGTTGCTGCCGTTCCCCGAATGACACCTGTAGTGTCGTAAGCCGTAACGGTGACTCCAGATACTCCGGCATCGATAGAATTAAATCCGCTTGCGGTCTCGAACGCCCCATTCGAATTGTAATCGTGAAAGACTCGCCCGCTAATTATTCCCGCAAGAACCGCGTCCTCTCTTCCACCCTTTTGAGCACTTGAAAAAAAGAAATCGTTTGCTACGGCTGCGAACAAAACGAGAGCAAAAAACACAATCGCCCAAACGCCGCGCAGCGATGCGCGGCCAACCATTTTAGTCATAACAGGTTTGCGGCCCAATCAGAATTATTTCTGACAGGCTTGCTGTTTCTAAAGTATTAAAAGGTCGTTTTGTGGGATGGTTTTTTGTGGAGGGAGATTCCGTAGAGACCCCAACAGAATCAAGTAGACTATTACACAAACGTTTAAACTTGTCAAACACTTTGTGGCGTGACTTGCCGTTAAGCAACGGCTGGCGGATATAAACAATTCCGTCCGGACTATTTCTTCAGCCTTTGGATAAACTTTTGGCGAAACTTTGCGACCTTCGGAGCGACGACCGCAGCACAGTAAGGCTGACTAGGATTGTTTGCAAAATACTCCTGATGATAATCCTCCGCCGGCCAGAATTTATCGAAAGCAGTTACTTCGGTAACTATCGGCTTATCATAGACGGCTTCTCGTGTTATCTCATCAATGATCTCGTGGGCGTCTTTTTTCTGCTCATCAGAATGGTAATAGATTGCCGACCGGTATGACGAGCCGATATCGTTGCCCTGGCGGTTTAGCTGGGTAGGATCGTGGACCGAAAAGAAAACACGGAGGAGATCGGCATATGAAAGCTCTTGCGGGTCGAACTTGATCTGGGCGACCTCGGCATGACCAGTCGTTTCCGAACAGACTTCCTTATACGTCGGATTCTCGGTATGCCCGCCGGAATATCCCGACACGACATCTTCAACGCCTTTCAGATCGTCAAAAACCGCCTCGACACACCAAAAACATCCCGCTCCCAGCGTCGCCGTTTCTAATTTCTGTTCACCCATATGATAATAAATCCTTTGCTGATCTTAGTAACTCCATCTTATCGCAAACGGAGGGGTATTCTCAAAACCTCTGCGTTACCATTAATAAAACAATGAACCTAATCATCCGCGGAGAAGAAGTGCGAGGCGTCGAGGTTGACGACGAAACTAGGTGCGGCCACTGGCACTCCGATCTCGACATTATTGCAATTAAATTCAAGTGCTGCGGAGAATGGTTTCCGTGTTTCGAATGTCATGCGTCGGAAGCCGATCACGAACCATTGCTTTGGCCTGAGGACGAGCGAGATATTAGAGCGGTCCTATGCGGAGCGTGCGGGTATCAGCTTTCAATTAAAGAGTATTTTGATTGCGATTCGATCTGCCCGAAATGCGAAAGCAAATTCAATCCCGGCTGTGTGAAGCATTATCATTTGTATTTTTCTTAGTCGAGATCGTCAAAGCTTTGAATCGCTCGGTGAGAATGATCTTCCGCGACCTCCGCGTTTCCCTTACGGAGAGACAGAGCTGTCTGCATTCCGGCCGTCCGGGCCGCATCAAGTTCCGCAGTGATATCAGAAACGAACACGACATCGATTGCTGCGGACACGAGTTCGCCGGCAATTTTCCGAAAACTGTCTGTCTCACGCTTTGCACCGGTGTTGGTATCGAAGTAGTTATCGATAAAGTGAGTCAGGTCGCCCTGATCGGAGTATTTGAAAATTAACCGCTGGGCAAGAACACTGCCTGACGAATAGATCGCGATCGCCGTATTCGCTTCTTTCCAGCGTTTGAACGCCGCCGCTACGTCCGGGAAAACCGGTGACACCAGATCGCCCGATTCGTACCCTTTTTGCCAGATCATTCCCTGAATAGATTTCAGCGGCGTCGACTTCGTGTCCTGATCGATCAGATGTTTGAGATAGTCGGCGACCGAGTTTGCCGAATCGATCCGCAATTCGCCTGCGTAAACCGTATCGGCGGAGCGTTCCTCCGCCAGCAGGCCCAGCTCGAATTTCAGGCCGTCAATGTTTTCCTGCATGAACCCGGCAATCCGGGCCTTTGCAAAAGGAAACAATGTATCGTGAACAAAATCGATCGGCGTTGTTGTGCCTTCAATGTCGAGGAGAATTGCTTTAATCATTATTTGGGAATTTAACAGGATTTACAGAATGAACAGGATGTTTTCAATCCATTTCAGCCCCAGCTTTTTCCAATCATCCTGAATATTCTGATCATCCTGTTCAAAACTTCGCGTTCGACATCGGAATATAGGAGACGCCGAAACACTGCGGCTGATAGTCGGCATCTGTTCCGCTGCCGGTGTATTGCGGAGTCCAGCCGGAAATATCCTGAAACAATCTTATTGCGCGAACTGTTTTGTCACCGCAAAGATTGAACCAATGATGCGTGCCGCGCGGAACGCGGATCATATCGCCCGCTTCCATTTCTATAGAAACAACATCACCGTTCTCAGGGGCAATATGAAACAGGCCGTGGCCTTTGACGATAAATCGAACTTCGTCCTCGTCGTGCCAATGCTCTTTGTTAAACTTGCCCAGCATCGCGTCGAGATTTGGCGTTGTCGGAACGATGTTGATGACATCGGCCGTAACGTAGCCGCCTTTTGCTTTTAACAGATCTATCTCCGCAGAATACGCCGCGAGAATTTCATCATCGGAAGCATCGGCTGGCACCTCCTTAAGATTTTCCCAACATTCGTAGTCGATTCCGATGCCGGAGAGACAATCTGCTATCTCTTCGACGGAGGTCAACCTAATATTCTTTTTTGATATATCAACGATTGCCATAATCTTTACCGGCAGAAACGCGATTGTGAAGGAGCGTGCAACAAATTAGGCTTGCATAAAGCACGCTCGTTAACACTCGCGTTTCCGCCCCGATCACTTCACTTGTCGACCTAAAACCTCAAACAAAAATTCAAAAATTTCTACATGTCGTCTCGCTTCGGAAACGCTGTCGCCCCAGGTGTAAAGGCCGTGGCGGCGGAGATAGATGCCGTGGACATCGCGGTTTTCGCGGAGCACGTTTTCGATGACGTGCGAGAGGGCGATGTAGTCCTGCGAATTCTCGATGATCGGCACGAGTTCTTTGTGCTCGTGCGTGCTTACACCCGCGAGGCCTTTTAGCATCTCGTAGCCTTCAATCTCGATTGCTCCCTGCTCGAAAAACACGTCGGAAAGGATCGTTCCCCACACCGAATGCGTATGAAGTATCGAGCGGGCTTTCGGGATAAAGCGGTAGATCATCAGATGGATGAGCGTTTCGGCCGAGGGCTTTCCAAAACCCTGCAAGATCTCGGCATCGTCATCTAGCTCGAGAAAGTTGGTTTCGTCCAGATTGCCTTTCTCGATGCCGCTCGCGGTTACACAGATACGTAAAGGCTTTCTCGCAAGGAGCATGCTGAAATTGCCGCTTGTGCCGAGTACCCAGCCGCGGCGGTAAAACTCACGCCCGGCCTCGGCAAGGTCTTTCGTAGGGGTAGAAATTTCTGTTTTGCCCGCCATCGTTTTTATTCATTATCGACCGACGCCTTTTTTGCGAAGGCAACGATTCATCCGCGAAATGCTTTACGCATCGGTTCTTATCGTCATGGCCTATCCGCTCACACCCAAGTGTAGCAAATGCAAGTATCGCCTGCCCATTAAATTATCCGGCGGTTCGCGTCTTTGATTCTTGGTGTTCTTTGTGTCTTCGCTTTGAGTTCTTTGTGTTAGAAAATCGACAAACACAAAGAACACGAAGGAAGATTAACGAAGTTCACAAAGAAGATATCAGAAGATTCCGAGCACCACAGATGTGGGCCATTACCGTCCGGCGGGCAAATCTGTAAGGCCCCTAGCCGTGAACCCTGGATCGTCAGTGCAAATAAATCCGTGCATAGGCTGACATTATAAATTAACGGAGCGTGGTGTTTAAAGTAGCCATTTTTTTAACATCGGCAGTTTCGTTTGGGAATCATTAGGCAAAAGTGTAGAATTTGCTCGAAGACCCACATTTCTAAAGCTCGAAATTTCGTTTAGCTCAATTCATCGTACGATCAATATGCCGCTGCTTGAAATGAAAGACATCGTCAAGGAATTTCCGGGCGTAAAAGCTCTTGACGGCGTCAGTTTCACGCTCGAGGCGGGCGAGTTTCACTCGCTTGTCGGCGAGAACGGCGCTGGAAAATCGACCTTGATGAAGGTTCTGTCGGCTGTTTATCCGGCCGGCACTTACGAAGGCGAAATTTTGATCGAAGATTCGCCGCAACAGTTTCGCGGGATCAGAGATTCCGAAAACGCAGGCGTCGCGATCATTTTTCAGGAGCTTTCGCTGGTTAAGGAACTCACCGTCGGCGAGAACATCTTTCTCGGCCAGGAGCCCTCGAAATTCGGCGTCATCAACTGGTCGGAGCTTTATCATAAAGCCTCTACTCTTTTGCGCGATCTTCATCTGCCGATCGACCCGCGCGTTGCCGTCGGAACATTGGGCATAGGTCAACAGCAATTGGTCGAGATCGCCAAAGCATTATCAAAGAAGGCGAAAATTCTTGTTCTTGACGAGCCGACGGCGGCGCTTACTGAATCGGAAGTAGAGACGCTGTTCGGTATCCTGCGAAAGTTGAAAGCCGACGGCGTCGGGATGATATACATCTCACACAAGCTGGACGAAGTATTTGAAATGAGCGACCGGATCACCGTGCTGCGCGACGGAAAAACGATCGCTACGCACGACGCAAAGGATCTGAACAAGGCTAAAGTGATCTCGCTAATGGTCGGGCGTGAGGTTGGCGACATATTCCCGAAAGTTGAGCACGAACTTGGAGATACGGCCCTTGAGATCAAACACCTGACCGCTTACTCGCCCGAAAACCCCGGCAAAAGGCTTGTTGACGATGTGTCATTTTCAGTTCGTAAAGGCGAGGTGCTGGGCATTGCCGGGTTGATGGGAGCCGGTCGAACGGAGCTTTTGATGACGATCTTCGGTGCGTGGCAGGGAACTTTTAGCCGCGAAATTCTCGTTGACGGACATTCGGTTTCGATTGATTCACCTGCAGATGCGATAGCCAACGGCGTTGGTTTTGTTACCGAAGACCGGAAACGGTTTGGGCTGATACTCGAACAAACGATTCTCGACAATATGACGCTGGCCGGGCTGCGAACGATTTCAGGAAAGATGCTTACAAATCGGACTAAGGAAATGATGGCCGCACGGACGCCGATGGAATCTCTCAGGATAAAAGCGAATTCGCCGATGACAATTGCGGGCACACTTTCCGGCGGAAATCAGCAGAAGGTTGTGTTAGGGAAATGGCTTCTGACCGGGCCGAAGGTATTATTTCTGGACGAACCGACACGCGGTATCGACGTCGGCGCAAAACAGGAAATATATGCGGAGATCAACAAGCTTGCAAAACAGGGCCTGGCGATAGTGCTAGTTTCCTCAGAACTTCCGGAAGTTCTGGGGCTTGCCGACAGAATAATTGTTTTGCACGAAGGCCGCGTCGCGGCCGAACTGACGAGGCAGGAAGCGACTCCCGAAAAAGTGATGGCTGCCGCAACCGGCAACAACTAAGCGTATGGAAAAAACCAAATCGGCAATATTTGATAAATCATCGCTGCGTGCCTACGTGATGATCTTCGTCCTGGGCTTGATCTGGCTCTATTTCCATTGGGCGACGAACTACATCTTTCTCACCTCACGAAATCTGTCGAACCTGATGACGCAAATGTCGGTAACGGCGATACTCGCTGTCGGAATGCTGATGGTGATCGTTTCGGGGAATATCGATCTTTCAGTCGGTTCGGTGTTGGGATTTGCCGGTGGAATCGCGGCCTATTCCCTGACGACGCTGGAATACGGGCTGCCGGTCTCGATCGCATTTGCTATAGCGGTAGGTGTGTTGATCGGTATCTTTCACGGAGCACTGACGGCGTATCTTAACATCCCTGCCTTTATCGTGACGCTGGGCGGCCTGCTCGCGTGGCGTGGAGCAACGAAGTGGTTGTTGGCGGGGAACACTATTCCGATATCGAACGACACATTCAAGATGATCGGGCAAGGCAATCTGCCGGCAACTATCGGCTGGGTTTTGGCTGCTGCCGCAATCCTATTCGTGCTTTTTGCCGCGTATAGCCGCGCTCGTTCGGTAAAGCAGTATGGGCTGGGAGAAGCAAATTACGGGGCCGAGCTGCTCAAGGCGATTTTGCCGATCGGCGCTATCATCGCGTTTATTTGGGTGATGAACTCTTATCAGGGTGTGCCGATACCCGTACTAATTTTGCTTGCGGTAGCTTTGCTCGGAGCCTTTTTGACGGGCTCAACAACTTTCGGCAGATACCTGTACGCGATTGGCGGAAACGCCGACGCCGCCCGTCTTTCTGGCATCAACAACAAGCGCAATATCCTGAAAGTTTATGCACTGCTCGGTGCACTGACCGGCGTGGCGGCACTTATCTTTACCGGCCGCGTCGGAAGCGCCTCGCCGGACGCAGGAACGCTCAAAGAACTCGACGCCATCGCCGCCTGCGTCATCGGCGGTGCGTCGCTAATGGGCGGCCGCGGCACGATCTTCGGCGCATGTCTGGGTGCCCTGATTATGGCCAGCCTCGACAACGGAATGTCGCTGCTCAATGTAAAAGACTATATGCAGGACATAATCAAAGGCTCGATCCTTGTTGCCGCCGTCGGGCTGGATATGATGGGTAGAAAGCAAAGCTAGATTGTGGGAGTGCCGAAAAAAGCTGCTTAGACATAATACATCAGTGTATAATTCATATTGCTATGGAAATGAATTTGATTAAATCCGACCCCGCCGTAATGATGGGCAAGCCTGTCGTGGCCGGAACGCGCATCACGGTTGAGCTTATTCTTGAAAAGCTCGCTGCCGGAGAAACTGTTGAACAGATCCTCGACGCTCATCCCCGCTTGAGCCGCGAAGCCATCTCAGCCGCGTTGTTATATGCGGTTCGCAATCTGCCGACCAATTTTCCAACGGCGGCATGAATCTTTTGGCTGACGAAAGCGTCGATCGACAAATTGTCGATCGTTTGCGACAAGACGGGCACGATGTTTTGTACATTGCCGAGGTTGAGCCAAGTATTCCTGATAATTTGGTGTTTGACCGCGCCAATGAGAAGCTGGCGTTGCTCGTGACGGAAGACAAAGATTTTGGCGAGATCGTTTTCAGAGATAGCCGGTTGAGTTCAGGCGGGGTTGTTCTACTAAGGTTAGCTGGTCTTTCGGCCGAGAAAAAGGCTGAAATTGTCTCGAATGGTTTCAAGGAACACGAAGCGGCATTTGCAAATCATTTTAGCGTCGTTTCACCGGGCAAGATCAGGATTCGTTAAAAAGAATCGGCCTAAAAAAGTTAGAACGATTGTGAATTGGTGAATGACATCTTGGCAAGAAATCAGTTTACAGGTACTTCGAAAAGATAATTGCCAGTGTCAGTCTTGTGGCAAACGGCCCGCCGGACAGATCCATTACATCGTGCCGCCAGCCGAAGGCGGTTCCGACCACCCGTCAAACTTGATCACTCTATGCGGCAGGTGCCGTATGCTTGTCAGCCCGGTTGCCGATTGGATCATCGCGAAAGTGTGGAAGATTCAGATTCAAAATATTCCCTTGGAAAGGCGAATGGTCGAAGGTCGGATTAGAAGAAAAACTGGACGACGTTTGGACTCGGCCAAGTAGCTGCGGTCAGGCTCTATGGCAGGTATAGGACAGGTTACTGGCCATGAATCTTGGCAAGAAATAAGATCTCAGGTGCTTCGCAGAGATGCTTGGCAATGTCAGTCTTGCGGAAGGCGAACGGTTGGACAAGTTCATCACATAATTCCAAGAAGAGGCGGAGGGTCTAACGACCTTTCAAATCTTTTGACGCTCTGCGGAAAGTGTCATATGCTTGTCAGCCCCGTGCCGGATTGGGTTATTGTGAGGGTGTGGAGGGTACCTTTGGGACACATTGCCTCGGCAAGACAGCAAGTCCTTGACAATCTAAGGAAGTATCGACCGAACGAGGGAAGGGTTCGGACAGAAGATAGAAAATCCGACTTCCGCGCGCGTAGTCAAGCGGATGCAACGATGGGGCTCAAAGAACAAGTGAGCTGGCTAAATGCCTACCTTTCTACCGTGTATAGTTCCGAGATGCGCTTGAGCACTCTTTTGGCGAGACTTGGCTTTGATTCCCAACAGCTTCAAGTGATTCGTGATAAGAATCTTGATCTGTTTGTAAATTCGTACATTGCAAAAATAAAAGAGCAAATAGCAGCACGGCGAGATGGCGAGCGATTGTTTATGATCATAAGCCACCGTCTTGTTTTGGATGGCGAACCGCCCGCAACATTACAAAGCCTCGGCGAGCGGTTAGGAATAAGCAGGGAGCGTGTACGACAACTTGAAATGAAAGCTCTCAAACGGTGTCGGCATAACGCGAATAGGATATTCTTAGAATCAAGTTTGCTGGATTTAGCTCGGCGACACCTAAAACTTGAAGGCCAGAATGACGATTCATGAGTGAAATCTTGATAGCCGTCACTTGCCGGAAGAAGATCAAGAGGCAATGAGTTGGAAGTCCAAGGAATTCGACCAAAAGATAGCCGAATCCTTCGAGGTCTATTACCGCTCAAAACCCGAAGCATTTGCACCTTTGCAAGATGCTATCCGCCAATAAAACTCATTGTTCTCGACGGCTGGACGAAGGTTTCATCATTGATATTATGTTGCGGCTCCTTTGTCAGTACGACGCTCTCAATAAATTTCACGATTTCTTGCCGGCTAGCGCCGCTTCTAATGAAATCACGCAGGTTGTGTTCGGTTGTGGAAAATAGACAGGTCCGTATCTGGCCGTCGGCGGTTAGGCGAATGCGGGAGCAGGCGCCGCAGAACATTTCGGTTACTGGTGCGATTATTCCGATCTCACCTTTGGCTCCATCGGCAAATTTGTATTTCCAGGCAGTTCCGCTGCCGCGTGTTGTTTCGGCCAGTTTAAGCGGGAACACGTCGTTTATTTTTTCGTAAATCTCCTTTCCCGGTACGACCATTTCGCGGCTCCATTCGTGGCCGGAATCGAGCGGCATAAATTCGATAAAACGCATGCTAATTGCCGAATCGCGGGCGAAGCGGGCAAAATCGACGACCTCATCATCATTACAGCCGCGAACTACGCACGCGTTAATTTTGACCGGATCGAAGCCCGTCGATTTGGCGGTTTCGATCGCTGCGAGAACTTTCTCAAGCGCATCGACCTTTGTGATCTCAAAGAAACGGTCGGCTTTGAGGCTGTCAAGGCTTAACGTGACGCGATCGAGTCCGGCTTCTTTTAGACTGCGGGCATGGCGCGGAAAGTCGAATCCGTTTGTCGTCAAAGCAAGGTCGCGGAGTTGCGGTTTGAGTCTCGCGAGCCGCTCGACGAGTTTCGGAACGTCCTTACGGATCAGCGGTTCGCCGCCGGTCAGCCTTATCTTTTCGACGCCAAGGGACACAAATATTTCGGAAATATATTCAATTTCCTCGAATGTAAGAATGGTCTCTTTTCGCGCTAGCGGCGGTTCGCCGTTCGGCAGGCAATAAAAACATCGAAAATTACATCGATCCGTCAGAGAAATGCGAAGATCGCGTATTGTCCGGTTGTGAGCGTCAAGTAAAGGCACTCATTTATGATACATCAAAAAACAGCGGATGGCGGCTTGGGGATGGTCTCTTCCTTTGCGTCTTTGCGCCTTTGCGGGAGGGAGTTTCCCGCAGAGGCGCAAAGACGCAAAGGAAATCAGAAGACAAAATTTAAGCTTTAGTTGCCGGACTAAGCGCCGCCGCGTTTCGTTTCAATCCTGTCAGCTTGGCACGTTTGATCGCGGTGCGGCGAAATCTTTCGGCATAGGTTTCGGGCGTTAACGACAAAATCTGGTGCAGATCAAGAGCCGTCTCGTTGTTCCGAGGCTCAAACCGCGATTCATTCGTCGGTTTCTCAAACCTGTTCCACGGACAGACATCCTGGCAAATATCGCAGCCGTAGAGCCAGCCTTCGAGGTTTTCTTCGATCTCAACCGGCAGCTTTTCGCTTCGCAATTCGATCGTTGCGTACGACAGGCACTTTCGCGAATCGACAACGTAGGGCTCGACTATCGCCGTTGTCGGGCATGCGTCGAGGCACATTGTGCATGAACCGCAATGATCGGGAACAGTCTCGCCGTCGTATTCCAGATCGAGATTTAACAAAATCTCGCCGATGAAGATCCATGATCCATAGTCGGTGGATATCACATTCGAATGCTTGCCAAGCCAGCCGATCCCGGCGCGTACCGCCCACGCTTTGTCCATGATTGGGGCGGTATCGACACAGACTTTGCCGTCGGCATTGGCCTCCTGTGTTTTTATCCATTCCAGCAATACGCGAAGTTTGTCTTTCAGAACGTCGTGATAATCGTCACCCCAAGCGTACCGCGAAATCTTGCCGGCGTCGGATCTGTTTTCGTGATCGTGCGGCGTGTAATAGTTCAACGCGACGACAATCATAGACTTTGCGGATGGAAAAAGCACCCGCGGATCGGAGCGTGTTTCCGGCTCGCGCGTCATCCATTCCATCTCGCCGTGATAACTCCGAGCCAGCCATTGTTCAAGATGCGAGCGTTCTTCAACAAGTGCGTCCGCCGCGACAATGCCGACTTTGTGAAAGCCTAACTCTACGGCTTTTTGCTTGATATTGTCTGAAAGTGAAGGCACAGCGAGATTATCGTTTATACGGGTCTAAAAAGAAAAACGGCCATCCAGCGAAGGGCTGAATGGCCGGTTAAAGAGAGCTTTACGACAGGCTAGAAGTTCAATTTCGCTCCAAATTGAAACTGTCTCGGATCGAACGCTGAAGTCGGCTGGCTGAAGTACCTGCCGTTGCCGCTACGCTGACCGAACGAGTTCACCACGTTGTAGAACGGGTTTGCTCCGGCCTCGTTGAATCTATTAAACAGATTAAATACCTCACCGATCAGGTCCAGGCTGATGCGCTCGCCAAAGGTAATTTTGCGGGAGAGACGCATATCGACCGAAAAGAACCCGTGTGTTATTCCCATGTTGCGTCCAAGGTTTCCGTTTGCGGGAAAGATTCCGGTTAGACAGTTTGCGTCGAGGGCGGTTTGGCAAAGCGTGCCGTCCGCACGAACGCTCGGCCGCTCATTTGTGCTCTGGAAATCGCCGTTGGCATCGCCTGGAGCGATGATGTTAAACGGCCGGCCCGAACCGATCTCGACTATCGGAGCGACGGTAAATCCATATAGGAACTTCTGGAAGCCGTTACCCGATCTCCACCTGTCTGGCGAAGCCAGAATGCCGCTGAAAACAAATCGATGTCGCTGGTCGAAAAGTGAATTCGCACGCTCAGCACGGAAGTTTGTGTTGTCCTGCGGTTTCAGAAGCGTCTGCAGATCCGACGAATCGTCGATCGAATGCGACCATGTGTAGGTGGCGAAAAACTGCATATTGCTCGAAAAACGCTTTTTCAACTCGAGATTCAGAGCGTTGTATGACGAATTTCCATCAGAAAGCTGAGCGTTCACGTCCGAATAAGGATTGATCGGGCCCGGGGCACGAAGGCTGCCGGCGAGTAGAGTGTCGAAAGTAGCTTTGTTCAATCCTGTCAGAGCTTGAACAAAGAAGTAATTTGGGCCTAGCTTCCGGAAATAGTTGGCCGCGATCGGGTTTACAATTTTTTGGCCGGTCGTATTGTTAATCGAAATAAATCCGGGAACTACGATCGTGTATAGCGGAGTTCCGGACGGCACGGTGGAATAAAAGAATGCGGCCTCGGAAAGGCTTGTCGGTGCACGCCCTGTTGGTCCGCACGCAGCAGGAACACCATTCACAGGACATGCCTGCGGATTGTTAGCCGTAAAGCGGCGAAAGTTGTCCACCAACGCCTGTGTGTCAACTGTATTGACATCCTGCGGGTGGGCAAGAAATTTTGCATTCACGGTGATGTAGCTTGCCGAGAAGGACATGTCCTTACCGATCATTTGTTCGATGCCGAGGTTTCCCTGAAATGCCTGCGGGTATTGAAAGTCTTTACCAACATGCAGCGTGAAAGGAAGGATCGGGCCGAATCCGGTAAAGTTAGCCGAATTGAACCTCTGAAACCCGAACTGATATTGCGATGAAGAGGCAACCCCCGGTGTTACGGCCGCACCGCAAATTGCCGGATTGGACCCCTGAACACCGCAAACAGTTCCGTGAAATACCTGGAAGGCATTGAATAGTCCTGTCGGGGAAGGGCCGCCGATAGGGACCAGCGTTGCCTGCTGCTGCTGCGATCCATCCGCAATGTCGGAGTTGAATGCAACTGCAAGCAGCGGGTGATCGTAAAAAATGCCGCCGGCAGCACGCAATATCGTCTTACCGTTGCCGAACACATCCCAGGCCGCACCAACCCGTGGTGCAAAGTTGTTATTGTCGGGCGGAAAGCCCTGCGTGACATTCAATGCGTCCTGGGCGGTTTGCACGTCCTGCTCGGTCAGGGTGATTCCGGTCAAAGGATCGCGAAAGGCGGTGGGGGCAAATTCGTCCGTGAACTCCACGTCATATCGCAATCCGTAATTCAGTGTGACGTTTTTCAAAATTTTCCACGTGTCCTGAACAAAGAAGGCGATCGGTTTGTTCTTAATCGAGCTGATCGGGTTGCCAAAACCTTGAATAAAGACGCTCGGAAATCCAAGCCCGTAGGTTTGATTTGCCGTGAATGCCGGACATCTGTTGGCTGCCGGCAAGGCCAGCGAATCGCACCCTGCTATCAATGAACTGCCTGCCTGCTGGCCGAAATTAAACAACGCCGGGAAATTCAATTCGAAACTTGCGTTGATGTCGATAAAATTGAAATCGGCGCCAAACTTTACGGTATGGGCTCCTGTCGCCCATGTCATGTTATCGCGTATCTGAAACCTCTTTTCCGTGCGATCCACGGGAGAGAAAGGATTCGAACCGATAAATCCGGTTCCCGCGATCTGATGGGCTACGCTTGGAACCTGTGAGTCAAAATTTGCCTTTCTGCGTCCGAAATTAAAGTAGGCTTCGTTTATAAGATTTTTAGGCAATACGCTGGACAGCGAGACTCCGAACGAAGTGTCTTTAATCCGTTGAATACCCGTTCTCGAATAATCGTTCTGGCCGAGCGTCTGATTCTGCGATTCATCCTGAATGCCGTTGACATCGCTGGGATTGTATCCAAAACGAAGCGAAAGCTGATGGTTTGTTGCAACTAAGTGGTCAACGCGAATGGAGGTGTATGTCGTAGCCTCGGAAATCGGAAAGATTCTCCGCAGTTGGTTAAGCGGACGAAATGCTACAAGTTCACCGCGTGCGTCGCGAGTTAAGGGTACCGGAGTTCCGGACAAAATGAATCTTGGACCGATAACGCCCGGCCCGATCGGCGAGATCGCCGGACACCCGCTACCATCGTTCGGGCTTGCGTACGGGTTTGTGCCGTTCAACGCCGTCGCACTTCCGCTTCCCGCAAAGAATGCATAGGTTCGGGCCGTGCAGACGGCGGCGGCCGTACCAGCACCCAGCAACGTATTAACATACGCCGCCTGGGCGGCAGTAAGATTCGTAAAGGTGCGGGCTATCGGATTCAAGCCGGGAATGACCGGGATGGTAACGCTCGAGGTCGCATTTCCAATGACGTCACTGGTAAAAAAGCCCGATTCCTGCCGTCTCCGCTGCTCGAACGAACCAAAGAAAAAAGTCCTTTCCTTGATGATCGGGCCGCCGAAGGTGAAGCCGTACTGAACACGGGTGTATGGCGGTTTCTTGTTCGGATCGCCGTCTATTATGGGAGCAAATGCGTTGCGGGACTGTATGCTCTTGTCGCGTATAAATCCGAACACGTTTCCATGAAAGTCGTTGGTTCCGCTCTTGGTTACGACGTTTACGATTCCGCCGGTTGCCCGTCCGAATTCGGGAAGGTACGAGTTTGTCGTTACCTGATATTCCTGCACCGCTTCCTGTGAAACCGTCGAGCGTGCCGCATTGATCGAGTTGTCGGTAAAATCCGCACCGTCAACCTGTACGAGTGTCGAACGGCCGCGTTGGCCGCCGATGTTCAGGCCCGATGTCGGTGCCGGGCCGACAGGACGGCCATTATCGCGGCCAACCGTCGAGATCGTCAAGGCAAAGCCCGTCGCGCTTCTTTCGTTGATCGGCAGATTCTCAATTCTTGTATTGTCGATCGTGGTAGAAACGGTAGTTTTGGTCGTTTCGATAAGCTCGACTGAATCTCCTGACACGTTGACAACAAGGTCCTGGCCGCCGACCTCCATGCTTATTTTCAGTTCTGCGCTTTGCCCGACGGTGAGCCTTACTGGAGATATTACAACTTTTTTGAATGTCGTGGCTTCGGTTGTTACCTCATATTCTCCGGGCGGCAAGGCTATCAGACGGTACGAACCGTCGTCGCCGGCAGTTGTGGAACGGGTTATCCCGGTTCCAAGATTTTTCGCCGTAACTGTGGCTCCGGGCACGACCGCTCCGTTTGGATCGACCACCGTTCCCGACAAATCGGCCGCGCTGGCCTGCGCCTGAGCGAATGCCGCGGCCGCGCTTAACGTAATGACTAACGCAAACCACGCGCATTTACGCGTCAATTCGGATAGTTTAGAGGTAACTGCTCTCATCGATTTTCTCCTTTGCTCTTTCTGATTCTTGCCGATTGCCGTCCGCGAAATACAATATCCAGTTTGTGAGGTAGATATCGCGCCTAACCAAGACGTAGATGACACTAATTTTATTTTTTCGACTTCGCGGACGGCTTCTCAGATTTGAGTGCTTTGAAGGTTTTATCTTAATTCGGGCGCGAAGGCAAGCAAACGCAATAGTTTCGCGATATTTTTCAGCGAATTTTCGGCCATTTAAGCCTTGTTGAACGGGTTGAGTCGGCGAGAAACGCACTGCCAAGCTTGCTCAGATTCAGTAAGGATATCGCAAATTCCGGAAGGTACGGAACGAACGCCGCACGCCGCAACACGGAACAGACACGCAACCGGCCCGTAAATTTTTGATCGTATTTTGTTTGATAAATAGCCGCGATCTCTTCGGGCGAGTGCCGATTCAGAACAATCGTTTCGGCAAGCAACGCCGCGCTTTCGAAAGCAAGCAGCATTCCGCTGCCGGTGAACGGATCGATAAAGGCGGCGGAATCGCCGATGGCCAAGAGATTTGCAGCTCGTTTGGTTTCAGACTTTCCGAAGCTGTCAACCGAAACTGCAAGCCAATCCCGCATCGGAACAGCTCCGGAAAGCGTTTCGGCGGCTCTTTTATTACGAAAGATAACCTTTTCGACAATCTTTCCGGCGTCACCGCCATATTCGCGGGCGACGGAGGATCGCACAAGAAAGCAATGATTGGTCAAACCAACTTCGACCGGCGAAACACCGCCGTAGCCGCCGGGAAAGAGATAGATCTCGCAGGTTCCCTTCGCTGCTTTCGCTCCGCTAAGATGCGATTTAAATCCGACAAACAGCGATTTGTTGGGTTCGGCACGCTTGCGTTGGCGGTCTTCATTTTTCGCCGCAAGTTTCGACAGCACACCCGCGCGCCCAGTTGCGTCGACAAACAGATCGGCGGCGATCTCGAACCGCTCGCCGTTTCCACGCCGAACCGTCAGATTCGCAATGCGGTCTTTAATTACCGAGACTGCGGTTGCACTTGAATCTTCATAGACCGCTACACCAATCGATCTAGCTTTGTCCAGAAGCCGCAAGTCCATCTCCGCCCGGCTAAGGCTGAGAGCAAAGCCCTGCCCGCGAAACGATCCGCTCGAAACACCAAAACTCCGTCCGCCCGCCTCGTAAAACCGCGTCTCCGTTATCCGTTCTCCGCCGGCGGAAAGCATACTGTCCAGCACGCCTAGTTCCGCGAAATGAGCTAAACATTCGGGAGAAATGAACTCGCCGCAGAGTTTGTGGCGCGGAAAGGTTTCACGCTCGATAAGAGTCACTTCAAAATTCTGAAGAGCAAGCCTGATCGCCAGGCTGGTTCCGGCCGGACCTGCACCGACGATGGCGATTTTGGATTTGAGATTTTGGATTTGAGATTGGTTTTTCATTCGCCAGCTTTGCAGTTATTATAGCGTTTAAATTGAACGACACGCAGTGATTCGCAAATCGGCAGTAGGTCACTTTTGATGTGAGACTCGTTTTGCCCGTTATATTTCTTCCTTTGTGATCTCCGTGGAAATCTTTGTGTGCTTTGTGTTTAATCGTCCTTTTTTTAACACAAAGCACACAAAGGTCAGACACAAAGATCACAAAAACAGGTTGACCTGCTACCAAAAATCAAGAATCCGCAATCCGAATATGAATATCATCCCGCTCTCGATACCAACACCATTCTACGTCGGCGACGTAAATGTTTATCTGATTAAGGAAGATCCGATAACGCTGATCGATGTCGGGCCGAAAACGGACGATGCGGCGAAAGTTTTACGTGAGAAGTTGGCAGCAAACGGCGTTCAATTTTCGGACATTCGCAGAATCGTTTTAACCCATGCGCACGAAGACCACTGCGGCCTTGCAAAACGCGTCCGCGATGAAGCGAAGGATGCCGAGATATTTGTTCACGATTGGGAAACCGGCCATCTTTTTGGGCGGTTGGAGCAGGAGAGCAACAAGAAATTGCTGCTGCGATCCGGCGTTCCGAATGCTGTTTTAGACCAGATGCAGTCACTTTATCGTGAGATCAGTTTGCTGACCGATGAGCTCGATGATGGCGGGTTCAGCCCGCTTGAAGATGCAATGGAACTGCAATTCGCGAGCGGCAGCCTGAAGGTCCTGCACACGCCCGGACACACACCTGGATCGTGTTCGTTTGTCAGGGAAGCAGACAGGACACTAATCTGCGGCGATTGCATCCTGAAACGAATTACGCCGAATCCGATCTTATCGTCCGATCCGATTAACCCGGACAAACGATTTCCGTCGCTTTCCGAATATCTGGTCAGCCTGGCGAAACTTCGCAGCTATTCGCCGACGCTGGCTTACGGCGGGCACGGCGAACCGGTGACTGATTTTGAAGAGATATTCAATCGCTATGTGCGGGCAATCGATGAAAGGCAGAAGCGCGTAATTTCACTAGTTCCCGATGGAGGGATCACAGCATTTGACCTTGCCGGCATTTTGTTCGAACGCTCGTTCGGACACGATGTGCATCGCTTTCTGGCGATATCCGAGGCCGTTGCACATCTTGATTATGCGCAAAGCGAACAAAAAATCTCGGTTGAATTAAGTGGAGGCGTCGAAATCTACCGGAAACTGTAATCGGGATTCAAGACGTGGGCATTTTCGCGGCAGATGCTTCCGATTTTCTCGCTGATTTTTGTAACTTCATCAAAACCCGGAAGCTGCTGCACGCGTTGGGTAATAGTTTTATCTATCGTTTCCATGCCGTTCTCGCCGGCAAACAGCATCGAAACGGCGTATTCGGCTTCTTTTTTCGGTTTCGAACCCTGGCCTACCGGGTAATAAAAATTCTCGATCACGAAGCGGGCCAGTTTGCGGGCAAAATCGTTCTTTCTAAGCTCGAGCCGGGCCATGCTCCAGTAGAATTGCGTATGTGCCGCCTCTTCACGGATGATCGCTTTCAGGATCGGCGTCAATACAGGATGATCTGCGAGATCGATCATGCGGCGATAGCTTTGAGCCGTCGTCATTTCGTGAACCGCCCCGAACGTCATGTGCGTAGCCGTGAATTTGCTGCCGATCAGATTGGTAAGCGAGGTAATAAGATAGGTATTCATGTGATACACCTTCGATACCTTCTTTCGCACCTGCGTTTGCCATGTGTCGTCCGTTTCTACTCCAGCCTCGTTCAAGAATCGATTCAAAACCTCGCCGTGCGTAATTTCTTCGACGCCCCATCGCTCCATGAATTTTGCTATGACAGGATCACGGCCCGTCGGCGTCCGCTGCAATTCGCGATGATACATGTCGGTCAATGTTTCGACATCGCGCATGTATTGAACGACTGGAATAAACCGCGGATCGAACGGATGATCCTTCACTTTGTCCCATGGAATATCCCGTATAAATTGATCGGTCAGCGCACGCGGCTGATTCTCGTACCAATCTAGGACTTCCTGTTTTGTCTCAAAGTTCATTGCGGGTTAGCCAAGACTCTAAAATAATTTGCCTGAAAATGTCAATTTTTGTTGAAACCGCACATCAGTTTCTCTTAGAACTTTAATTCGATATACTTATCGTTTCGGATGCAAAATTAGACCAAGCGGAGTGTTATCTTAAACATTATGAATAAGTTGTCTTTAATCCTGGCCATTATTATAACCCAGTTTTTATGCGTTTCGGCGCAGGAAAAATCGCTTACGGTTCCGGGCGAAAAACACCTAAAGAATATCAAGCAGCTTACATTCGGCGGTGAAAATGCAGAGGCATATTTTTCGACCGACGGAAAGCAGCTTGTTTTTCAATCGAAGCGAGACGGGCGCGGCTGCGACCAGATCTATTCGATGAAGACGGACGGTTCGAACTTAAAGATGGTCTCGAACACAGAGGGCCGGACAACGTGCGCGTACTTTTTCAGAGGCGGCAAGAAGGTGCTTTACGCTTCAACCTTTGCGAATAAAAAAGAGTGTCCGGTGGAGCCGGACCGTTCCAAAGGCTACGTTTGGCCTGTCTATGCCGAGTACGAAATTTATACCTCGTCGCCCGATGGCAAGAACATCAAGAACTTGACCAACACGCCCGGCTACGACGCCGAAGCAACTGTTTCGCCGGACGGGAAAAAGATAATTTTTACATCTGAGCGCGATGGCGATCTTGACCTGTACACGATGGATACCAACGGCAGGAACATTAAACGCTTGACCAGCGAACTCGGATACGACGGCGGCGCGTTTTTCTCGCCGGATTCGAAGCAGGTCGTCTACCGCCGTTCAAATCCACAGTCGGCCGAGGAAAAGAGCCGCTACAAAAGCTTGCTTTCCGAACATCTCGTAGTTCCAACCGTTCTCGAAATTTGGGTAATGAATGTTGATGGTTCGAACAAGCGTCAGGTCACGAACATAGCGTCGGGTTCATTCGCACCCTTTTTCACCCCGGACGGCAAGCGGATCATTTTTTGTACAAACTATTTCGACCCTGAAAAAGGAAATCGCCGCCGCCAGCCCAATTTCGACCTCGTGCTTATCAACGTCGATGGAACCGGCATCGAACGCGTCACATTTAACGAAACATTCGACGGCTTCCCGATGTTCTCGCCCGATGGCAAAAAGCTCGTTTTTGCATCGAATAGAAACTCGGCAAAACAGGGCGACACGAATGTGTTCATTGCCGACTGGGTTAACTAGTAATTTTTGACAGGATTAACAAGATACTTAGGATTTCCGATTTAATCCTGTTCATTCTGTACATCCTGTTTAAGAAACGCATATGAAAAGACAGATTTCGGGCCTTTTGCTTTCGTTCCTTGTTGTCGCGTCGGTTTTCGCGCAGAAGCAGCCTGTTGCCGACGTTACCGAACAAAACCTTCGCAAACATGTCGAATATCTTGCTTCGGATAAATTGGAAGGGCGCCGCACCGGTGAGCAGGGAGCGACGTATGCGGCGGGCTATGTAGCAAATGCGTTTGCCCGGTACAAGTTGAGGCCCGGTTTTCGCACCGCTAAAGGCAAAACTAATTTTCTGCAGCCGTTTCCGTATGTTGCTGGTGTTACGCTCGGTAACGACAATTTTTTGCGGATGATTCCGTCGGACGCGACGGGCGAGAACAAGATGGAAATCGGTATCAACTGGATGCCACTCGGGTATTCGCCGAATGCGGACATCACTCCGACTCCTATAGTTTTTGCCGGATACGGCATCTCTGCGAGCGAACTCAGATATGACGACTATGCAGGGCTCGATGTAAAAGACAAGATCGTTCTCATTTTCGACAGCACGCCAGACGCGGGCAATCCGCATTCGGAGTTTGGCCGCTACAATATTCACATCAAGGCGAGCATCGCGAAGGAGAAGGGAGCGAGGGCGATTGTTTTGATCGCCGTTGACAGCGATTTTAAGAACGACCGGCTTTCGCGCCTTACTTATGATAGAACACTTGGCGAAACGGCATTGCCCGTCGTCGGAATAATGCGTCAGCACGGAGCGGAACTGCTCGGTGTAAAGGATGACGAGGCATTGCCGGCCTTCGAAACCGCACTCGCTAATAGAGTGAACAAGGCCACCGGGCCGTTAGACCAGCCGACACCTCTGACTAAGGCTGTCGCGCAGCTGAAGGTTGTGCTGACAAAGAAACAGGCCGACGCCTATAACGTCATCGGCATTCTCGAGGGCAACGATCCCGTTCTAAAAGACGAAGCGATAATAATCGGCGCCCACTACGACCATCTTGGCCGCGGCGGAACCGGAAGCCTCGCCGCAAATTCGTCCGACATCCATCACGGCGCCGATGATAACGCCTCCGGCACATCCGCCGTCATCGAACTTGCCCGCCAATTCGCGTCAGAACCGCGAGCGGTAGCGACCGGGCTCCGAAACAAACGCACGATTATCTTCATGGCTTTCGGCGGGGAAGAGGAAGGTTTGCTCGGCTCAAAGTTTTACGTCGAAAATCCTGTCTGGCCGCTCGATAAAACAATTGCGATGATAAATATGGATATGGTCGGACGGTTGAATGAGAATAAGCTGACGGTGGGCGGGATTGGGACGGCGAGTGAATGGAAAGGTCTAGTCGAGACTAAGAATCTGTCTGAGAATGTCGGGCTGCTTGCCGTTAAGCTTGATTCACCAGGGAGCGAGCCAACTGATAAATCCGGTTCGCTAACAGGGTTCAACCTGCAACTCAACGAAGACGGCTTTGGCCCGTCCGATCACTCATCGTTTTACGGCAAAAAGATTCCCGTACTTTTCCTTTTCACGGGAACGCACCTCGATTATCATAAACCATCGGATACGGCTGAGAAGATCAATTACGAGGGACTGACAAAGATCACGAATTATGTCGCGGCTATTGTTAGGTCGGTCGATCAAAATCCGGTGAGGCCTACATACACGACCGCCAAAGCCAGCGGAACACCCGGCGGGAGAATGGCTTTTACCGTCAGCCTCGGAACGATTCCAAGCTACGCCGATTCAACCGACGGCCTCGTCCTTGATGGCGTTCGTGACGGCTCGCCGGCATTTAAGGCAGGGCTGAAAGCCGGAGACAAGATAACAAAGCTTAACGGAAAAGAAGTTCGCAACGCGATGGACTACACCTACGTCCTCGGCACGATGAAAGCCGGCGAAGAATACGAAGTCGAGATCACACGCGGAACTGAAAAACTGATGTTAAAGATAATCCCGGCGGCGGCGGCGGCGAGACGGCCGTAAGTCAGAACCGCGAGCGGTAGCGACCGGCCTCCCCGCAGGTAGAGCTAATTAATCAAAATGTGGAATGATACCGAAATCCCACTTGCATATTTGATCACTTTCAGAACCTACGGAACATGGCTTCACGGCGACATTCGCGGTTCAGTTGACGGGAATAATAACGCTTACGGAACAGCAAGGATTGAGCATAAACCAGAGCGCAAAGGCTTTGAAACGAGGTTATTGAATAGAGAGCCTGTTTTACTAAATGGACCAATGAGGAACTCGGTCGAAAAGGCAATGCGGGAAACGTGTGAAAAACGCGGTTGGAACCTGATGGCTGTTAATATCAGAACGAATCACGCACATTCCGTTGTTTCAACCGGACAGGTGAACGCTGGCACGGTTATTAATGTGCTTAAGGCGAATGCTACTCGTATGATGAGAGAAGATGGTTCGTGGCTTTTCAAAGAAACACCCTGGGTCAAGGGTGGGAGCAGACGCTATCTTTGGAATGAAAACAGTGTCGCGCGGGCGGTTGATTATGTTTTGTTTGGGCAGGGCGACGAGCTTCCTGATTTTGTATGAGGCCGAGAAGATTAAGTATAGGAGGCCGGTCGCTACTGCTCCCGGTTCTGACTTATCGTGAAATCTTATGCTTCGTTTTATTTTAATACCGATTTTACTTTCTACCTTTCTTGTCCTCGGTTGTTCAAACAAACCGACGAATATCAATGTAAACATATCAAAGCCGACGCCGGTTCCGGCACCGTCCGTTATTAAGAACGGCGAGTACCCTGGCAAGGGAAAGATCACAAAGATTAACATAGAACTTGGCTCCGTCGAGATGGATCACGAGGAGATCAAAGGCGTAATGCCGGCGATGCGGATGGAGTTCTATGTGACGGACAAGAAGATGCTCGACCGTGTGACGCTCGGTGATAATGTCGATTTCACCCTGCTGTATAAAGACGGCACCGAGATAATAAATTCGATCAAAAAGGCACAATGACATCGATCTCATTCTGCAAATTTCACGGCTTTGGCAACGATTATATCGTCATCGAAAAGAAAAACGTTGCGTCGGGTTCTGATCTGCAAGACCTCGCCCGTGCCATCTGTCATCGACACACCGGAGCCGGAGCCGACGGTATCGCCGTCCTCGAAGAATTACACAGTGAAGATGCCGATCACTTCTGCGAGATCGTAAATCCCGATGGCAGCATCGCTGGATTTTCCGGCAACGGAACGCGATGTGCGGTTTCGTATCTCTATTACCGGGATATTTGGAAGGACGAAAACCTGCGGCTGCAAACTCGTAGCGGGATTAAAAACTATCGACTGACCGATGACACTGTGGCAGGAACTTACTGGTTCGAAGCGGAGATCGGCAAACCGAAATTCGCGAGCGGCGAAGTGCCCGTCGCCACGCCTGAACCGCAAGACAAGGTGATCGATTTTCCCGTCACAGCCGCCGGACGGGAATTCCTGATATCCGGCGTTAACGTTGGCAATCCCGTCGCATGCGTATTCATCGACGTTTTTGATCCCGAATGGCGGTTGTACGGAAAGACATTGGAATCCCACGAGGCCTTTCCCGAAAAAGCTAATATAGTGTTCGTAAAAGTAATCGATCGCGAAAATATCGAGATAAAGATCTGGGAACGTGCTGCCGGAGAAACGTCTTCGTCCGGTACTTGCTCAACCGGAGCCGCCATACTCTCAGCGTTCACGAACAGAACCGGCCGGAGCGTGTCCGTCCATGCAGAAGGCGGCACAACAAAGGTCGTCTGGCGGGATGATGATGAAATGATAATCACCGGCCGTGCCGATCTGGCTTACTGCGGCGAGTGGCCGCTGTAAGAGTTACGCGGAAAGAATCTCCGCCACGACCTTCTGCCGGTAATTAAAAATATAGTTTAATTCACGCACGACAAAAAAATGAGCGATGTCGCCGAGCGGTTCAAGCGGCAATCGATAACGCACCTCGTCTTCGATCAGCGTTTTATTCGGTTCCAGCTCCGTAAATGTATGCGTATGTATCCATTGTTTGTACGGTCCTTTTAGCTGCTGATCGACGAATTCATGCGGCGGGTTCCAGACCGAGATCTCCGTACGCCACGTAACCGGCAAACCGCGCATTCGCAGTTTGTAATCGATCAAGGCACCTTTGCGGATATCGATCGGCTGGGGCGTTATGATGTGAAAGTTCAACTCCGGCGGAGTTATCCGTTCGAGGTTTCCCGCGTCGGCAAAGAAATCGAACACGTCGGCACGAGGCAGATCGAGCGTTAACTCCCGTTTCAAAATGTATTCGGCCATAAAATTCGATCGCAAAGAAATACGAAAGGTTAAATTCGTAAGAACTTCATTTTCAGATTCTATATCCCGGCGATCAGTGGCCTTCCGAGCAAAGCCTGTACAAACACGAGCGTAAAGATCGAAAAATAGATAAAAGCAAAACCGGCTGTAAGCGGCGTAGACATCTGAACTCTGAATCGCTCAAGCACGTACGCAAAGATCGGCACGGCCTGAAACGCATGAAGGCCGAGAAAATGGGCCACCCGCAGATCGCCGCCGGTCGTGGACCAGTTAACAAGCGGCAAACCCGCACCGCCATCCGCCACACCAACGGCATGTCCGATCTGGGCTGACATATAACCGCCCTCGAAACTGCCGGCCAGAAAGACAACTAACCCGAGCCGCATTCCCCAGACTATGCTTCGCGGCAGATCGATCTCGGATCTGAAATATAGAAATGTGATAATGCTGGTCAATATGGTGCTTGCCGCGATCGAAATGCCCATGATGCCGTACATCATGCCGTCGAATGCAGTCGAGTTGTTGAAATGCGATGCTGTCCCGCGGGCCGACTGCAATACGATCACAATCATTTCTATCGTGAAGATTAAAATGAAAGCCCATGAGAGGATCGCGGTGAGTTTCTCCCGGCCTTTGATGTATCTTAAGTAAACCGCCACCGTCCAGAGAAATATCGCGATCGAGATAAAAAACTTGATCGGCTTTATCCATCTGTTGATACCGAGGACCAGCGTCGAATCAAACAACATATATATCGAGAAAAATAGAAATGCCGCGAATGAGATGGCCCCGGCGACCATCAACGCTCGGTGTTCCCGAAACAATTCAGCGATCATTGGTTCACCTCTTTTTTCGCCAGGAAGAAGCGCAAAATGCTGTAAAGTAAAAATCCGATCGGCCCGAGCAGGAATGTCAGTATCAGGCACGGGATTACGAACCAATGCGAGATGCCGTTTGCCTGTGCGTCCTTGACTTCCCAACTGCCGACAAAGAGATCGAAGGCGAGGTAATGTATCCAACCCGCGAGCACGGCCCATTCGTTTGTGAACAGCTTCATCACGTTCGCAAGTGAATCGAAACCGCCCTCCGCTTTGCCAAAGAACAGGACGATCAGCACAAGATATGCCGCCGACAGCAGCAGCGGTACCGCTCCGTTCAGAACGATCTTTGCCGTAAACCGCCATCGCGGCAGTATAATGATCAACACCCACGACAGCATTGCCAAGAGATTTGCTATGGAAAATATTTGTTCTGCTTTCATACTTCTCCTTACTTAACAGTGTTAACCAACGGTCAAAAAAAATCATGCCGTCACGCCGGCGATCAAGGTATCCAAAACGCTCTCGACCAGTTTGTCCCGCTCGACAAACGGAAAGCCATGTTGTGTTATCAATAGTGACGTAATGCCGTGAATGCCCGCCCACAACGTCTGGCTGACAAGCTCTACATCACGCCTGTTAATTGAGCCATCAGCGTTGCAGGCGGCAACGGAACCGCGCAATGTGTCGAACGCCGCTTCACCTTCCGATGCATCGAAATCATGAGCGGGTTTCACCGGCATAGAAGAATTGAACACGATCGCGTAGTGATTCGGGTGCTTTAGGCCGAATTGGATATATTCGAGCAATCCAAGTTTAAGCCTTTCCATCGGACGGACGGAAAGTTTATTGATCGCTACAAGATTTCTCGTGAGCTGAGCAAAAGTTTGCTCGCAGATCTGATTCAGCAGGTCCGCCTTGTCTTCAAAATAGAGATAGATCGTAGTGGGCGTATAACCGATCTTGCGTGCGATCTTTCGCATCGAGACGCTGCCGTAGCCTTCCGCTACGAAGAGCTCGCTGGCCGCATCCAAGATGCTTTGCCGAATATTTTCTACTTGTTCCGATTCAACCGTCATAAACTTACTTAACAGTGTTAAGTTACACTTGCAACTATGCGGTGTCAAGCATTTTCTTTCAGAATGCTAGTTCTTGTTTTTCAGATATTGTCTAGGAATCAGATTATCCGGCGTTTCGGCTTGCCAATAAATCGTCAGAACCCACCAGCGTTTTCCGTCGTTCAGAAGCTGAAAACTGTTGATACCGCGCAGGAAAGGTTCCTTGTCATCCGCTTTTCGAAAAGCATGATATGTTGAGAAAACCTGAGCGATGTTGCCATACTGGTCAACGTGGCGGGCAAGCTCGCGTTCGTGAAATCCGTCTTTTTCAAGAACCGGCCCGCTGCGCGTGACATAATCTTCCGGAGTCATCACCCTGGCAGCGATTACCCCTGTCTGGGCATTCTTACCGCTCGGGATAAGGCGTGCATCTTTGTGGAAAAGCGAGCGGAATCGGTCCCAGTCACGCGGCTTTCCAGCGTCGCCGGAGATGACGTCATAGACGGCCTTCATTATTGAATCAAGCGATGCAACGTCGGCGGGATTGGCTTCCTTTGCAGTTTGGGCCACTGCATTGAATGCAGTGGCGGCGAAAATTACGGCGAGAAGAATCAAGTTTTTCATCCGGTCTTTTACGCGAAATCGCTGTTAAGGTTTCACGGCTTCGGATTGTTCATCTCTATCCGCGTTTCCAGAATGTTCTGCAAATCTCGCGGCATTTGTGCGAAGAAATCATATCCGGTTTTTTCTTCAATCGCCCGGATCGTCGTCCTGTATTTCTCCCAGCGGTCTTCCTCTATCCCATCGATATTCGGCATATCGACGGCGATTATCCGTATTCGGTGGTCAATCTTTTCCGGCGCAACACCTCTTGGCAGGATCGCGATTATCTTCCAGCAGTTCGTTGGCACGCTGACTTTACGTTTCAAAATGTCGCGCGAGCCATAGACTCCGGCTATGGTATAGACATCCGACCCACGTCGCGCCTGGGACCTCGAATATGATTCGAGCTTTTCCCACGGATACTGATTCAACGCTCCCGTTTGAGGCACGATATTCGACATCATGAATGTCTCTTCGTTCAGCCCTGCGTTTGCGAATCGGTCGGCGCTCGGCACCATATGGCCGCGGTCATAGCCGCTGCCGGAATAGTCATAATAGCCAACACGACGGAAATTGCCGGGAAGTCGCGGGTCCGGACGGAAATCAGGCCGCGGGCGCGAATCGCCGAGATCGGTACGCGTTGTTTTCCACGAGACCCAGTTGACCCTTCCGAGAGGGTTGTTATACGAGAAAGCCGATCCATCGCCGACAATTAGGTAATTCTCGTCGTTCGCGGGGTCCATCGTGGCGTTTGACGGATTGCCGAAGGCGAGGTGGACGCTCGACGGAAGGACCGGTGACTGTTTGGTTGCCTCAGGCTGCTCGGCGGCGGTGTTGTCGCTGTTTTGCGGCGTATTCCAGCGTTCTTTGATCCAGACACAGCTTGTCAGGCACACAACTGCGCCGAGCAACAGACTGCTCTTGAATACTCCTAGTTTTTTGCAAAATACAATAGTCACTGAACCGAGATCGATTGTAGCAAAAGGGTCGGATTAGATACGATTCGGATTTGCCTGGAACTACGCTAAAATAGAAGCGATGACCGAGATCGTACATCTGACCGGATTGGACATCGACGAGCTGATCGCGTACGTCGAGCAAGCCGGCGAGCCGAAATACCGTGCAAAACAGCTTTTTAAAGGCCTGCACGAACGGCGGCTGCGCGATTTTGACGCGATGACTGACTTGCCGAAAGCGTTCCGCGAGAAATTGAGCGGGCTTGCAACCGCTTCGACGCTGGAGGTCGAATCGAAGTATGTCTCGGAAGACGGCACCCGCCGTTATCTGATGAATACCAAGGATGGTTACCCGGTCGAAACAGTTTTTATACCGTCGGAGGGCCGCGATACCATCTGCTTTTCATCACAATCCGGTTGTCCGCTGAAATGCGATTTTTGCTTGACGGCAAAGCTCGGATTGCTGCGAAATCTAACGGCCGGCGAGATCGTGGAACAAGTAATCATTGTGTTAAATGACGTTTACGGCGTCGGCAATTCGACACCGCACGGCACCAATCTCGTCGGTATGGGAGCGGGAGAGCCTTTCCTTAATTTTGAAAATTTATTAAAGGCTCTCGGAATAATTTCGAGCGAAGAAGGCCTATTTATAGTACCGAACCGCGTAACCGTTTCGACGGCTGGGATCGTGCCGAAAATTTACGATCTCGCTCAGATCGAAAACCGTCCGCATCTCGCCATTTCACTTTCGGCGCCTGACGACGAATTGCGAAATAAGCTGATGCCGATCAACAAGCGTTGGGATATAAATGAGGTGATGAAGGCCGCGCGTGTATTCGAGGGATCTTTGAAAAGGGGAGAGCGGTTTACGTTCGAGTACGTGCTGCTTGGTGGCGTAAATGATTCGGATGAACAGGCCGTCCAGTTGGCTGCCCTTATCGACCGGTACGGACTGCGAAGGGTGAAGATAAACCTGATCCCGCACAATTCGGCCGCACAATTGGATTATCATCCATCCGAACCGGAGCAGGTCTCGCGATTCAAAGCTATTTTAGAAAGGGCCGGCGTTTCGGCCTACGTTCGGCAGCCGCGCGGACGCGATATCTACGCTGCTTGCGGACAACTCGCGGCAAAGCACGAGCCGAACAGTTTAGGAGTTCACGCTTGAACGTGCTTTTTCAGAAGCCTGAGCGGTAGCGACGGGTCTCCTGGTTCTTTCTGAGACCCGTCGCTACCGCTCAGGGTTCTGACAGGAAATTATGGAAATACTGATTCCGGGATTGATACTGGTAGCTCTGATGGTCTACGTCTCGACGAAGATCAAGAAGAACGCCGCCCGGGCCTACGAGCGGGAGACGATCGAAACGCCGGAATTTTCGATAGTTAAACCGGAGGGCTTTATTTGCCCGGTCGATCATGACGAACAGCTCGCATTCGCCGCATATTCCAAAGAATACGGTCGAGACCAATCTGACAGTGTGCGGCAGGTGTCCGCAGAGGTGCGAAAGTTTGCGGACGCAAATTTCGATGAAATCTGTGAAAGGGCAAAGATCGATTCGATAAGAATTATTTCCGAGGACACCGGGGTTCTAAATGGTTCGAGGTGGTGCGTTATTGAGGCTGAACGTATCGAAATGGGCGTAACGTTGGATGTTATTTATAAAATTTTAGCGACGGAAGGCGGGGTTTACGAGCTTAGGATATCGATCCTGCCGGAATATAAGAACGATTATTCGAGTAGAACGGATGAGCTTCTGAATAGCTTTATCTTGAAGTAAACGCATCCGGAAGACGTTTTCATGCATCAATTATATCGGTAGGGCATTATGAAAAAAAGTTTTTTATTCGCAGTCATTGGGTTTTTCGCAGTGGGTGTTTTTTCGGCCAGTGCGCAGACGGTCAGCGGATCGTTGGCAAACGGCACCGTTTCCCGCGGCTCGACTGCAAAAGGGTCGATTGTTTTGAGCATTCCGGGCGGGCTTCACGTCAATTCAAGCCGCCCGAACAGCGAGTATGCAATTCCGACCTCGATCCGTATCAGCGGACAGGGTGTGCGGACGGGCGCAATCAGCTATCCACGCGGAAAAAACCGGAAGTTTCAGTTTTCCGAAAATGTGATCAATGTTTACGAAGGCCGGGTTTCGATCCCTTTTACAGTGATTGTTCCGGCAAGTTTTCGCGGAGATGTCGTTAGGATCAGGGCGGTAGTCCGCTATCAGGCATGTACGGACGAAGTTTGTTATCCGCCAAAGAATAAGGACGTTACCATTACCGCCAAGGTGCGGTAAGTGAGTCAGGAGGCTCGCTCGCTGTGTCCTATAACTGACATTAGCCGACCGGTTTTGCCGTAGATTTTCCTTTCCACACGATACGAAAAGAACAGATCGGTTCGCGTCATCGTACAGAACGGAGCTTTGAAAATGTTAGCGGCCGGTACACCCACATCCAGCAGTTGATCTTCATTCGCAAGATGCAGATCAATGAGTGCGTGGCCTTCGCTTGTCGAGGTGAAATATTTGCTGCTTTCGTTAAAATTATCCGCGAAGGCGTCAATCACGTCGCTGCCGATCTCATAGTTTTCACACCCGGCGGCAGGGCCGATCGCACAAATCAGATCTGACGGCTCGGTGCCGTAAACTTCTCGCATAACTTCGACGGACTTCCGAACAATTGACTGAACCGTTCCCCGCCAACCGGCGTGGACCGCCGCATATACAAGGTTTTTCTTATCTCCGATCAGGACCGGTACGCAATCGGCGGTTTTTACGCCGACGAGAATGTTATCGAGGTCCGATACAAGAGCATCGAATCTGGCTTCGGAATTTACTGCTTCGTCGAGGGTTTTTACGATCTTAATGCCGTCTCCGTGGACTTGCCACGCAGTCGCGAGCTGAAAATCGCCATTGAAGACATTCAGGAATCGCCGTCGGTTCTCATAAATATTCTCGGCAGAATCCTCGTCGAATCCAGCCAGATTCAGATCGTTTTCTGGAAACGGAGAAACGCCGCCTAGGCGTGTCGAAAAGCCATTGGTAAAGCCATTCTCTTCCAAAGCCCGGCAAACCAATACTTTTACGCTGTCGCGCTCTCGCCAATGGAAGCCGCTATCGGTTAGAATCTGTTCATCTTCAATGATCTTATCCATCGGCATCGACATAATCGAAGTTTATCGCATACGCGAAACGATGACTAGAACTCCGCGTTTTGCGGTTCGTGTATTTACCGAAGGCGAACGGGCATATTGCGAAACTAAAGGTGTTGCCGCAGCACAGTCTTACGCCGGCCGGTTTGCGGCAAAAGAGGCGTTCTTAAAAGCATTGCAGACCGGCTGGCGCGGAAAGATCACGTGGCTCGACATCGAAGTCGTGTCGAACGCGGATAGCGCGCCTTCACTTAACATTACCAACGAAGCCGCAAGGTTATTGGAGAAGATCGGGGCGACCAACGTTCATCTTTCTATATCGCATACGAATGAGCATGCCATCGCGCAGGTGATCCTCGAAAAGCGTGGGTAGGAAATTTGCCCGCGAATAACGCGAATCAACGCGAATGGAGAAGACTGTAGAAGAAAAATCTTAATTCGCGGCTATTCGCGTTATTAGCGGGCAAAATCTTAATCTTGATAAATAAATCCTAAGACTAGTTCGGGTTCTGCCTAACCGTCATATCATCCATCGTAAAAAATGCGATTGCGGGATCGTGGTCTGAGAAACGTTCAAATCGGGTGCCGTCGTTACGGAGACTTTCAGGGAAATCGGCATTCAGCCTGGCGTAACCAAAGCCGGTAGTGTGTTTTCGGAGGGTCTCGCTGATGATAATATGGTCGAGCACCTGAGCGTTTCCGTCGTAGACATATGAGTACCGTTGCGGGGCGGCGATGACATCGACCAGATCGATCAGGTCGGGGTTGACGAGATCTTCTGATGGGTTGAGAACCTCGGTCTTTGCGGCCGTTTTTCCTTTGATCGTGCCGATCACATCGACTATGGCGTCGCTAAATTGGAAGGCATTGAAATCGCCGAGTAGAATTATCCTTTCTTTTGGATTTGCAGTTTGGCGTTCTTGAACCAGCTTTGCGAGAAATTCGGCCTGTAGGCGTTTCTTCATACGAACATTCGCTTTTTGTTTAGGATCGCTGTAACCGAGAAAAGATTTTAGATGGTTGACGATAACCGTAAATTCAAAAGGCTGTCCGCTTTTTGTATCGTCGATCGATGCACGCAGAAGAAGTGGCGTACGGTCGTTTAGAAAATTATCTTCGTTTGTGTCCGGGTTTTTATACTTGTTTTCCTTACCAAACTGCTTGCTTTCGATTATTTTAACCCGCGAAGTTTTTACCAGAAAGCCGTTGTCTATACCGCGCCCGTCATTTCCATCCATCAGGATCGCTTCGTATTTCGGATCGGGTTTTCCGGCGGCAAGCGTGTCAGCATTGATCCTGGAAGCAAGGCGTTTCAGAGCGGCCAAATTTTCGGCCTCGATAATCCCGATTACATCCGGTGATTGCATGAAGTCTCGAATAGCCCGCGATATTTTTTGAAGTCGACGCTCGAATCCCTCAGGTGCCGTGATGTCTTCCTTTATTCCCGGATCGTCCTGATCGTCGAAAAAGTTTTCGAGGTTCATGCCCGCAATGACAAACTGCCGATTGGTCGGAACCGGAAGCGGGTTTGGCTTGACTGAATTCGAGACGGTCGGATTGTTGTCAGTGTCGGTAAGGACAGCGTATTTTCCGCTTGAATAATGGAGAACCCCTACCAGGTTCTTAACATCTGTCTGGGTTGCGAAATTACACCTGTTTCCGGGCGAACCCGCTGCCGAGGTCGCCGAAACCTGCTCATTACAATCGACCCTGATTATTTCGGGATTCGAATCGAAAAAAACTGCCTTTGGAAAGTCTTTCTTGAACTGCTCCTTTTCAGACGTTGTAGTGAATTCGCGAACATCGAACCCGGGCTCACGGAATGGACGCGGAACGGGTTTCACCACGCCGAAGTAAGCGCCGTCCGGAAAGGCCCGCCAAAGCTTTATATCAACCCGGCCGCCGGTTGGGCCGATTACCGTAAGCTCATCGATTTGAACACGCATTCCCTCATATTTTTCAAGATTGTCGATGGAGTTCGACATAAAATCGGTCGGTATCAAAACGACCGGTTTTGGAAGTGGGTTCAATTTAGAGACAACGCGTAGTTCGTCGCGGTCCTTGCGCATCGAGACCTCAGTTATAGTGAGAGCGGACGGTTCGGTAGGCCGACGAAACTCTTCAACAGTACCGCTTACGGTTACGGCGGTGCCGACGGCAGCATCGGCAGGTGGCTCGGCTCGCGTGAATACGAATATTCCCTCTGACGTATTTTTATTGGCATCGACCTTGTCATCCGGGGTTTGCACGAAGAAACCGGTACGCAGGGTGGCGGTTACAATGCCGGAAATTCGCACGGTTTGACCCGCGAGCGGAGATGTATTTGTTTCGCCCTGGACCTGTGCGATCGTCGCGTCTTTTTGGGCGGCGGCGTATGAAACAAAACAGAGAACACAAAAAACGAAACTAACTATTCTCATTGGGTATCCCGCCGTCGTTCAATAAGTTCCTGTGAATTCTTCGGAATTGCATTCAGAAAATCGTAGCCCGTTAGATTCTCAACCGCATCAACCGTTACGCGGAAATTCCGCCAAGGTGCATTTATATCAAGCGGCGGTTGATTTGGAACTATGATTCCAAAGGCACGTGTTGATTTGCCTACACGCTGCAGGTCATTCGCCCCGTTGGGCATCACAAGAACGACTTTCCACGTGACAGCAGGCACAATTACGCGTCCCTGTGCAATGGTTCCGATGTTTCCCGACGGGCCGGTCATTATGTAAATCTCGTTGCCCTGGCCCGCCAATGTGCGGCAATACGATTCAAACTCTTCCCAAGGCCCCTGGTTGTTTGCCGCTATCTGCGGAACCATATTTGTCATCAGGAAGGTTCCCGAATTGTTTGGGACCGAATTCGTACGGTCGCCCGACGGACACATATGGCCGCGATCGTAACCCGAGCCCGAATAATCCGTGTCCAGAACCTGATACCAGCCTGCCGGCAATGTAGTGTCAGGCCGGAAATCGTCCTGCCGATTTGTTGAGCCTATCCAACTGCTGTCGAGCCTCCAAGCTACCCAGTTTGCCGTTGCCTTGCTGCGGTTATACGAAAGAGAATACTGCGGTTTCTCCATCAAATAGTCGTTCTCGTTGGCAATATCAGGCGTAGCATTGCTCGGATTGCCAAACAAAAGCGGATCTTCGCCGGGAAGCGGAGCGTTTACGGTAATACTCTGGTTAAGATTAACAACACGTGCCTGTGCGTCGGTTGCGGCGGCCGTGACATTTCGAATGCCGCCCGTGGTGCCAATAGGAACTGTTGCGAGAAAAGAAAAAACATTATCGCCTGAGGTCACATCGCCGTTTGTGCCGTTGTCAAAAAATATTTGTGTCGCCGCTCCGCCAATGTTAGTCAAATTTCCGGTGACCGTGATGCCAGTGCTCGGCGGTGTTGTCGCGGGAATTACCGTGACCGTCAGCAGCGTGTTGCCGCCGGGCGAAACGGTGTTGGGGTTCGCGTTAATTGCGGCGAACAGCGTCGTACCGCCGCCGCTGCAGGGAGTCGGAGTCGTCGAGGCGTTTCTCGGCACCGAAGGCGTTGTGCCGACAAAATTAGCGGAGTTATTGTCCGTGTCTTGGCATCCGTTCTCCTGCCTCGACTGGCTGTTGTTTGCGGCCGGAGCAGCCGTTACCGTTCCTTCGACAAAGATATTTGTAGCCGTTCCCCAGCCGACCGAATCGATTATCGCACCGGTATTGTTCGCCCCAAGACGAAGGGCCAGCCCTCCACCGGCGGCACCCATTGAGCATTGGCACGTTGTGGGGTTGTACTGTAGATTCGGCGTGACTGCACCATCGTACGATGTTGATGCGATCAGATAATAGCCGCCCGCAGGGATCACAGTTGTAGTTGACCATGCCGCAAAAGGTACGGCTACATCGACCGATCCGGTAGCCGAGCGGTAGACCAACCGATACCCGTTTAAGTCCACCGGATCAGCACCGCGGTTGAATATCTCGACAAATTCGTCGTTAAACGTACCGGCACCACCGCCGCCGGTTTGAAACTGGCTGATGACGATGTGTGGTGAAATGGCGGAACTCTTATCGGGCTCGACCGTCAGGCAAAAGGCGAGCGTGAGCAGGCAGAACAAACCGAGGTAAAACTTTCTCATTAAAAAATGTCCTTCTGAAAGCAGGAGAGCAAACAATATGCATATGAACAACCTTAATTTTTAGCATATTTCGGGCGCGAAAGGAATCTTTAGAATGCCTGGAGGTGCGTGTATCCGATGTTGAGCGAAGTGTGATACAGCAAATGCCAAAACCAGGCACAGTGTACGGGCCATCCGTAACGCGAAGGGTTCCATTTTGGCCAGAAAGGTGTCGTCCGCCTTCGTCTTTCAGTTTCTCGCCTCCGATCAGCTTGCCGGAAGATTCGACCTGATTTCTCCACGAGACATATTCCGCGATAACGCCCTGGATCTGCTCGGCGGAAAACTGCGAGTAATCCATCGGCTCTTCGTGCAGCAACAACATGTAATTTGGCATAAATTTTCTCCTATACTTTCGTTTTTCGATCAAGTTTTACTCGATTTCATCTACTAAACGAACGAGTGCGAGAAAAAAGGACAACCGCAGACAAAAAAAGCGCAATTGCCCGAATCAGCCAAAATGAGATTGAGTTGAACTCAGTATGCCTCGGCGGTCTGCTCCGCACCCTGTATCAGGCCGAGAGCTTCGGCTATCTCCGCGTCCGTATTTGCCGAGGTTATCGTGCCGGCCGTAGGCGTTCCGCCGTGGTTTACCCAAGCCAGGATAGATCCCATTCTCGTGTGAATAAACGAGAGCTTTAATCCTTCTCGGGGCGGCGTAATTGAGTCAAGTATCGTCTGGATCTGTCTTGTTGCGTTCTGCAAATCCGCAGGATGAAAATCAGATTCCCGGGCGTCAACCAGACGCGCGCTCCAACAACTGCCGTCTCCGCTTTGGCATCCGGCCTGTCCGCCGGCGATACCGTAGCCGCAAGCTGATCCAGTGCAATCGGGGGGTGGTTCACTTCCGTTTCCCATTCTTAAACCTCCATTATCGTTTGTCTTTAGTTAAGTAACTGAATTTGCGATACCAAGTTTAGAACATGCTTATCTAAAATTGCCTATCATAACGGCATCCGAGGTTTCGCGGCCGCGTGCGAAGGCAAAGTGATTTCCGTCCCGCGTCATGTCAAACCTGAAGATCCGGTCGGACTTAAGGTCCGTCAATTGTTTTGGCGGGCCGCCTTCCAGTGACTGACTCCAGAGGTTATCGATTTGATTCTTATTGTCCGAATAAATCAACCCCTTTCCGTCCGCGGACCATAGGATCGTCCTCGATCTTGCGACCAATGGCAAGTCGAGGATGCGGATCGGCGGACCGCCTTCCATCGGTACGATCGCGATCTTAAACGCGGAATCAGACGCTGCATCGGCATACGAGCACGCAAAAAATTTGCCGTCGGGCGATATAGACGGACGCCGCGATCTTACAGTTGTCAGTTGGACACGCTGCTCGCCGCCGATACTCACCTTCCAGATTGTTGACTTATTGGCACTATCGACCTGCTGGTAAATAACCCATTTACCATCCGGTGAAACACTCGGATCGAGTTCGATTCCCCGATCGTCCGTAAGCTGCACCGCATTGCTGCCATCGATATCCATTCTCCAGATACCGGGATTTCCGGAACGCGTAGAGGCAAAGACAACGTAGCGGCCATCCGGTGTCACCGCCGGCGAATAATTGCTTTGCGCGTTAAAAGTAACCTTATGATTCCCGGTGCCGTCTCCATTCATGATCCACAGGTCCTGAGTTCCCTGGACCCTGACGGTATAAACAATTCTGCCGTCGGGAGCAAACGAAACGCCGGACATGCCTTCATCTCGACCGAGCTCGCCGGTCAGCTTTTGTGCAGCAGCTCCATCTGCGCCGGGTGTCAGCCAGATGTTCGACAAAGTATTTTCCTGGACGCTGACGACCGTGCTGCCGTCGGACGTAACGCTCAGTCCGAGATAACTGCTCAGGTCGTTGGTAATCCTGCGCGTCTGACCGTCCGGGTGGCCGATAAACCACAATTGCGACATGTGCGTTTCAAGATCACGGCCGCTGACGATCACTCCGCTAGTGTCGGCAGCCCACGCTAAACCCGTCAACCGCAGCCATTCAGGCGAGGCAATCGGCTTTTCCGTGCCATCGCGGACGCTGATCTCAACCAAATGATCACGGCTGTCGTCGGCTGAAAAGACGATCGCGGCCAGATTTTCGCCATCGGGCGACCACGCAAGGTAAAGCCATCGCTTTCCGTCGGATGCTGAAACGATGCTCTGCTCTGCACTGCCGTCGGGTCTGGCTATTATTACAGACGTTTCTTTCCGGATGAACGCAATACGGCTGCCATCCGGAGAAAATGTAATCGGTCCCTTTGCATCCGCAATTAATTTACGCGATGGCCCGCCCAAGGCCGGAATCTGATAAACCGAGGGCTGTTGGTTTTTTTCGGCGACGGAATAATAAATGTGTGCCGCGTCCGGTGAGAATGTCAGGCCGTCGTAAGTTACGTCCGCCGGATGAATTATCTGGACGTTGCTTGCGGTTACAGTCTGCTTTATCCAAAGGCTTTGCTTACCGCCCTCTTCGACGGCGTAGGCGATATGTTTCCCGTCCGGTGAAACCGCTGTCTGGCCCGAGACGACATTGCCGGTCGAGGTCAGTTCCGACATCCGCATTGTTTGAAACGAATCGGCCCGCTGAGGCGCCATGTAATATCTTAAACCGGCAAAACCGATTGCGGCGAGAGCTATCAGGGCGATGCCCGCGGTTATCAGCGGGTGAAGCCTGGCATTATCGACGATCGCTTCGCTGATCGTGCTTGTCCTAAATCCCGACTGTTCGCCAGTAGTCAGCGGCCTCGCGAACCGGTCGCCGGTGATCTTTACCGAATCAAGATTATTCGTATGCGTATACATACGGCCTGAGTAGATCTCTGCGGTCAATTCCTGACGGACGTCTCTAAGGTCCGCCAGCAATTCCGGCATATTCTGATAGCGTTCGTCACGGTCTTTCCGCAAAGTTCGGCGGACAATCGTTTCGAGCAGATACGGGATGTCCGGTGCAAAACCGGCAAGCGTTTCGGGTTCCTTGTGAATGATCGAGGCGATCACGTCCACCTCATTGTCGCCGGTAAAAGGCCGCTTGCCCGAAAGCATTTCGTAAAGCATCGAACCAAAGCTGAAAATATCCGATCTGCCATCGACGCTGCGTCCGCGGGCCTGCTCGGGCGACATATAGCCGACCGTGCCCATGATCAAACCGGGACTTGTCTTAACCAGGGTGGTCAATGCTTCGAGATCGAAAACCGGGGCCTTCTCGGTCAGCTTTGCCAGTCCGAAATCTAAAACTTTTACGAGGCCGTCGGGCCTCACTATTATGTTGTCGGGCTTTATGTCGCGATGGATTACGTTTGCCTCGTGTGCGGCGGCCAACGCGGCGGCTATCTGTATGGATATGTCTAACGTCTGGCGAAGGTCGAGGTCTTTGCTCTTGATCTTTTTTGAAAGCGTCTGGCCCTCAACATACTCCATAGCAATGAAAAGGTCTCCTTCCTCATCATTGATCTCGTAGATCGTTATTATGTTCGGGTGATTTAGCGCTGACGCCGACCGTGCTTCGTGTTCGAAGCGAAGCATGCGGTCCACATCGCTCGCGACACTGGCGGGCAAAATCTTGAGAGCGACGCGCCGGCCGAGCTTGGCGTCGTCGGCAAGATAAACCTCGCCCATGCCGCCCTCGCCTATTTTGCTGACGATCCTGTAACGCCCGATTTTATCGTCTGGAAGCATATGGAAAGTGATGAAATTCTATCACTTTTTTTATCGCATTGGCCGCGGATAACTCACTGGGCTTTTGTTGCCGTTTTTGTCGATCGCCCGCACGCCAAAAAAGTAGTTATCTTTAGATCGTTCCTTAACGAGAAAATTGCCGACATTTCCAACAAAAAAAGAATTAGTCCATTCCGGGGCCGTCGTTTCACGCCAGACGATCTCGTAACCGGCAAGGTCTGCGTCGGTGTTTGCGTCCCATTTTAGCTCGGTATCGTTGGTCAGACGGGTTGTTACAACGCCGACATTCTTCGGTTTCGCGGGTGCGTTTGCAAGGCTTGCGAGGCTGATCAGATTGACGCGCGCTACATTTGCAGTGTATTCAAAATCGACGAATTCGGGTGTGTCGCCATAGAAAATACCATTATCGGTTCGGACATTCTGATGCTGGTGCGTGTAATCCTCGTCAACTTCCGTAATGCGGACTGCCGTAAACCCGCGTTCGAGAAACGGAATGTGATCGCCGCCTCGGCCATAACGGTCGCGGCGATAGATCATCCAGACCTTGAAAGTTTTCAGATACCGGTCGGACTGTTCTTTTATATACCGGGCTAACTGCCTGGAGGCTGAGTCGTTTTCGCCGCCGACGCTGCGGCGGGTGTTTGCCTGCGGCTCTGTCTCGTTTGAAGGAACACCTTCGCTGAAAACGCGAACTTTATTACGGTTTGGCGAATTCTTCTTGGTCGTCACGCCGCCGACGATATCATTAGTAAACATTCCCTCGATATCCATTGCCTTCAACTTCGCCTGTTCGGCAAAATAGGCGGCGCCGAGCAATCCCTGCTCTTCCCCGGGAACGGCCATAAAAACAATGGTTGCATCGAATTTCCGCTTAGACATCACTCGCGCCAATTCGATTACCGCCGCAGTGCCGGATGCGTCATCGTTTGCTCCGGGAGCGTCGCATTTCGAATCGGTCGGCGATGTACACATCGAATCGTAATGCCCTGACACAACATAGACCCGTTCCGGATTCGTCGTACCTTTTAATGTCGCAATGACATTCGTCAAATTTGTCGGTTCCGGAATACGGTTGGCTTTTGGTTGAAGAAATGTCTGCTTTTCCACGATCAAACAATTGCCGCAACCCGCGCTAAGCTTCTGAAACTCGCCGAATATCCAGTCTCGAGCGGCGCCGATCCCGCGTTTGGGATTGTCCTGCTCGGAAAGCGTATTTCGCGTTCCGAACGAAACGAGCTTGCGTATATCGGCTTCGATCCTCTTCGCCGAAACTTCCTTGATCATCTTTTGGATATCAGCGTTCGGCAGCATTCTTGGCGCCGGCCGGGTTTGCGGCATCGCGACCGACGAAAAAGACATTAGAAGAAAGGTGCCGAGAATCTTTTGTTTGTTCATAGATGGTATGATCGAAGCTCTTTTTGCAATACAAATGTAGTTTGAAAACGCTGGACGCGCAACTTTTCTCTCGTGCTAGAGACAACGCTGTAAACGCACCGCTGCGTCCCGCTTCAATTCGAAATTGCCGATATTTTCCCCGGTTTCCGTCAGAATAACGGCGAGGGTCATCGTCTTGCCTACGATTTTCCCTTCAAAGCGGACTGGGTGACGTTGTGGTTTGGCGTCTAACCTAATCGGGCCCGGACGCTGCCTGATGTGGGCGCCGATTGCTTTGAAGTTTCCACGAGAATCCACTTTCAACCGTCCAACGATCTCGCCGTCCGCGCAGGCGTATTCAACCTTTACCGACTTCTGTTCGACGCTGATACGGATCCCGTTGCCACCCCAGTTGCTAACCGGAACCACCTTTGTTTGTAGCATTGTCCTCCCCGCGCTTATTTTCAGATTGCGACTTTGAGAAACTTGTGCGCTAATCCTGTCTTTCGAAAACTGCGACAGCGCGACGCGTTGAAATGAAAATGAGAAAACCAGGAGAATCGCGATCAAATATTTCAGATTCCACATAGCTGTGCCGGTTGTTTTCCTGTCAATATTATTCGCTAATTGTCGTCCAATGCCCATTCTGTCAGATTTATGTTGACACAGGTACTCTTTTTCTTATACTCGCTAATATGTCGCATTCAAAATTCAGGCTCCGGGGTTTTCAGCGGCTTTCCAATGCTGTGATGGATTCCCTCGGAGAACTTGAACGAAAGACTCTTGACGAGGTTCGCCGGCAAGGCGAGTCAAATGTGGCCCGCGTGTGTTCGGGCCTGGATGAGCCGTACGCCTACACAACGGTTATGACGACGCTTGACCGCCTATATAAAAAAGGATTGTTGAGCCGGAGAAAAGAGAGTCGTGCATATTTTTACGCGGCCAAATATTCGGTCGAGGAAATGGAACGCAGTGTGGCTGAGGATGTTATCGAAAGTTTGTTCGATGGCAGCATCGGCCGCGTCAAGCCGGTGCTAGCGTGTTTAGTCGATTCGCTTAGCGACCGCGACCGCCTTCTTCTTGACGAACTTGAACGCCTGGTTAAGGAAAAACGGCTGGAAATCGAATCGGAGAAATAAAGATCGTGTACGTTTTACTCGGCATTTCCCTTATATTTGCGTTTTTGCTGATCGTGAACCTTGTTCTCGTGTTTTTTACGTCTGCTTTTTGGCGAATCATGTCGAGCCGGATCGGTAATTTGTCGGTAACCGTACGTGGTCAGGTACTATTTGGCCTATGCATCCTACCCGCAGTGGCGGCCTTGGTTATTATTTCGGTTTTTCTTATTCCGGGTTATTTAAGGCATGAGCCTGCCGATTCGGGCGAGCTTGTTAGCGGCAAACTCGGTTTTATCGCGATCGCCGGGATGCTCGGTGTTTTGCTCGCACTTTATCGCGGTTTGAAAACATGGAATATCACCCGACGGCTCACGTCAAACTGGCTAAGCGATTCTGTCGAGATCAGCCTGCCCGGCATCGACGTTCCCATCCACCGGTTCAAGCATCAATTTCCGGTTATTGCTGTTGTCGGCATATTTCGTCCGAAAATGTTCGTGGCTGAACAGGTGCTGGATTTGCTCGATCGAAATGAACTGGCGGCGGCGGTGGCCCATGAATATGGGCATTTGCGGGCTAATGATAATTTTAAATGGATGCTGCTTCGGGTGTGCCGTGATCTGCTCATCCTGCCGTTTGGTAATGGTATCGACAAAGCGTGGGCGGAAAATGCCGAAACAGCCGCCGATGCTTACGCCGCCAAGGCGGGCAGTTCAACCGCGCTCGATCTGGCATCCGCTCTTGTTAAGATCGCCCGAGTCGTTCCCGCCCATACCACCCCGGCGATGCCGGCAGGTGCATTTTTTATCGAAGAACACAATGTCGACGTAACTTCGCGTGTCCGGCGGCTGGTTCATTTTAGCGGTGAGCAATCGATCTCTCGTTCGGGCGTACCCGGTTTGGCAACTGCTTCGTATCTATGGATTGTACTGCTGACGATCGTGGCCATCCTTCCGTTATTCGATCCGCGCGTCCTGTCTTCGACTCACCACGCGGTAGAGCTTTTCGTCCATACCCTTCAGTAACTTCTTATGTCGGTGAGTCTTGATCGCACCGTAAAAATATTTGCACTGTTTACCATATTAGGGGCTTTTCTTTTTGCTTATTAGTTCGATATGCAGTATTTTGAATAAAATTCAAAAAACTGTAATCTGCAATACACACATTCGAGTGCCTTGTAGGTTAAAGTGCCTAAATCTTTGTTAATCTGATCACAATTTAACCGCTCGCCATCCGAACAAGTATGAATTCGGATTGCTGAAGCAACAGCCGGAGGAACGACAAATGTCCTGGAAATCCCTTTTATCGCTTGTTTTCGTAGTGGTTTTGGCCGTAATTCTCGTGCCGAGATTCCCGTCGAAAGCAGATTCGCAAACCAATTCTTTCCCTCAACAAGACGGAAAAACAACACGCTACGAAAACGGCGTAACTAAAATCGAGCCTGAGGCATTTGCTGTCTCCGGGCCGCTCGGCGACATGCCGACCTCCGTGCCGGACGCCGCTGCCAAAAGCCAGGCATATGTCACCAAGCAGATGAAAGCCGAAATGAGACGGCAATTGCTGCGTGAAAAGGGCTGGACGCTAAAGCAGATCGACGAAGACGAAATTAATCGCGATAACGCAAAACGGCTTAAAATAATCAATCCGGAAACCGGTTCGAAGGACCAACCGTTCGTGGACCAGCTTTTAAGTGCCAACAGGCCGTCGGCTCCGCAAGTTATGCCTACGCCTATCTCAACGTTTGATGGTGCGTCGCAAGTCGACAACGCCGCCCAGGGAATCGGAGCTGTGTTGCCGCCGGATGTCAATGGTGACGTCGGTCCGAACCACTATATTAGTTCGGTCAACCTGGTTTTCAAGGTTTTTAACAAGAATGGCACCGTCGCGGGAGGCCCGTTTACGACCGCTTCTTTGTTCGCCGCACTGCCGGCCGCTGACCCGTGCCGAGCATCCAACGACGGCGACCCGCACGTCCTTTACGATCAGCTCGCCGATCGCTGGCACATAAGTCAATTTGCCTTACCCGCAAGCGGAAGCAACAGACAGTGCGTGGCTGTTTCAGTTACCGGCAACCCTTTGGGAGCTTATTACGTTTGGAGTTACGTTTATCCGGGCGGACTCTTCAACGACTATCCGAAGGTCGGTATGTGGAGTGATGCTTATCATTTCACGTTTAACCAATTCAATCCGGCTGGTACCGCATTCGTCGGCATGGGCTTTTTGAGCCAAGATCGCCCGAAAGCTCTCCTCGGCGACCCGACGACTTCGGTTGTTTATACGAATATCTTTACGATCGATCCTGGCGCCGGTGGCGGTTTGCCCCCGGATATCGACGGCTTTGTTCCGCCGCCGGTTGGTATGGCGGCGGTCATGGCCGAGTATCGAGCCGATGATTTCGGCGATCCGGTCGATGGAATCCGGTACTATAAATGGGTTCCGAACTTTGTAACACCGGCAAGCTCAACCGTCACTGTGTTGCCCGACGTTGCGTTGGCGGCGTTTGACGCCCGAAACCCGGCGGGACGCCTTGATATGGAGCAATTAGGAGGTGCAGGCCTCGATTCCATCGGGGATCGTTTAATGCACCGCTTTGCTTATCGAAACCTCGGTACCCAAGCGGCTCCAATCAATTCATTTACGGGAAGTTTCACGGTCAACGTCAGCGGCGTAAACCCGACAACGCCCGCATTATATCAAGCTGGTATTCGCTGGTTTGAGATGCGACGGACGGGTGATGCGTTCACCGTATTCGATCAGGGAACACACTCATCTGGACCGATCAGCGGAGCAACTGGTTTGAACGACTGGATGAGCAGTATCGCCCAGGACAATGATGGAAATATCGCGTTGGGCTTTAGTCAATCTTCGACAACGCAGCGGGCCGATATTAAAATCGCCGGACGAACCGGTGGACAAACGGCCGCGGGAACACTTAACGAGGGTGAAGCATTATTCTTTGCTTCGGGTGGTTCGCAGACAAGCACAAGCGGCCGATGGGGCGATTACAGTGCGATGAATGTGGATCCGGTCGATGACTGCACATTCTGGTACACACAGGAATACTATGCCTCGACGGGCGGTGCCCCGTGGTCAACCCGCGTCGGTAGCTTCAAGTATCCAAGCTGTACGCCTGCCGAAAGGGCAACGATACAAGGAACGGTCACTTTCTGTTCGGGCGGAGCCCCGGCGAGTGGAGTTTCAGTTACCGCAACAGGCGGATTCAATCGTGTAACAGCCGCGAACGGCACATATTCAATGACCGTTTCCCCCGGAACCTATTCGCTGACCGGATCAAGGGACAACGGTACCACGACCGGCAGCGGCGGCCCGACAACGGTAGTTAATGGTGGAACCGGAACGGTAGATTTCTGCGTGGCGGGCGTGGCCCTTCTTGCCCCTGGCACAGCGACGCTAATCAGCGAAAGCTGTCTGCCGGCAAACGGCGTGATCGATCCGGGTGAAACCGTTACGATCGCGTTTGGTGCCCTGAATACGGGAGCCGCCAACACGGTCAACGATGTTGGAACATTGCAGAACACCGGCGGTGTATTGGCCGCGAGTGGACCGCAAAACTACGGCGTAATTCTCGCGGGCGGGGCTCCTGTTAGCAGGAACTTTACCTTTACAGCGAGTGCGACTCTGCTTTGCGGTGCCAACGTCACGGCGACTATCGCACATCAGGATGGCGCAAATAATCTCGGTAATTTAGTGTACGTTCTACCGACCGGAGCTACCGGTTCGGCAGCGACCACAAGTTACACCGGGCCCGCGGTGGCTGTACCCGATAACAATCCGGCTGGAGCCAATATCGTATTGCCGGTCAGCGGTATTACGGGCGGAGTTGCCGATGTTAACTTCCGTCTCGATGCATTAGCCGGCTGCAGCAACGCTATCGGGAACACCAATGCCTCGATGGATCACACGTTCAACGGCGACTTGGCTTTCAAGCTGACGTCACCGCAGGGAACAACCGTTTCTTTGATTACCAATCGCGGCGGCGGCGGCGATAACTTCTGTACGGTCACGCTCGATGACGATGGCGGCTTCCCGGCTCCTTCGACCATGTCTGCAGCAGGAGCTATAACGGGTAACTTTGCACCTGAAAGTGCGTTATCAGCGTTTGACGGACAAAACCCAAATGGCAACTGGACGCTGAATGTGGCCGATACCGCTGGTGTCGACACCGGCTCGCTTCGCCGCTTTTCGCTGATTATTACGCCTAAGGTCTGTAGCACAAACTGCGGTGGTGGCCCGACACCGACACCGACACCGACGGTAACACCGACGCCGACACCGACGCCGACCCCAACGGTAACGCCGACGCCGACCCCAACGGTAACGCCAACACCGACGCCGACGCCAACGCCGACTCCAACACCGACGCCGACACCGACACCAACGCCGACACCGACACCGACACCGGTGCCAGCGATCTGTACGCCTACGTTGACGATCACGGAAACGCGTCCGGGGGGAGCAGGCCAGTTTGATTCGATAACGTCCGGGCCTGGTTCAGTTACGGTCGACGCGATCAATTCAGGCAGCGGATTGCAGGGTTAC
>JANNST010000021.1:0-22074 GCA_031402865.1 Chloracidobacterium sp.
GTAAGCCGCAGATACGACAGTCGCGATCGGTATGAAAGGCGAAAGGGGTACTTTGAACGGCCGATGCAGGGCCGGATTCGAAGACCGGAGAATGATGATGCCGGTTCCGACGATTACAAACGCGAACAGCGTTCCGATACTTACCAATTCGCCAAGCAAGCTGATCGGAACAAATCCGGCGAGGATCGCGACGATCGTTCCGGTGATCGCAGTCGTAATGTGAGGCGTCTGATATTTTGGATGGATCTTTGCCGCCCATGCTGGCAACAAACCATCTTTCGCCATCGAGTAAAAGACACGCGGCTGACCCATCGTCATAACGACCATTGTCGAACTTAAGCCCAAGACGGCTCCGACCTTAATGATCGTCGGGAAGACGAAGAGGATCGTTCCCATCGTTGTTCCCTCTGCCTGCTTCAGAGCAGCGTCGATGGCAACGGCAATGGGAGCGGCGGCATTGGCCAAAAGCCTGTAGTCAACCAAACCGACCATAATCCCGGCAACAAGAATGTAGAGAACCGTACATATTGCCAACGATCCCAATATGCCGATCGGCATATCCCGCTGCGGATTCTTTGCCTCTTGGGCTGCAGTGGAAACTGCGTCAAAACCGATGTACGCAAAGAAGATAACGGCGGCTCCGGTTACTACGCCGCTAAAACCGAACGGCATAAACACAGCACAGCCTGGTGCCCCCACCGTACAGCCGATACCGATATTGTCCGGATTGACGTAACCGATGCCCGCTACAATAAATAGCACGACAACAACAACCTTGATGACAACGATTATCGAATTGAAACTGGCAGATTCCTTAATACCTCGAATGAGCAAGAGCGTTACCGCAACTGCGATCAAGGCTGCGGGAAGATTGAAAACACCGGTGCCAAGTTGGGTACCGTCAGACGCCAGAATTTTCGCTCCCGGTGGAGCGCTCAACGCAAGCGGAAAATTAATGCCAAGCGTGTCTCTAAAAAGACTTACGACATAACCCGACCAACCGACCGCGACGGTGGCGGCACCAAATGCGTATTCAAGAATAAGGTCCCAGCCGATGATCCACGCGACGAATTCGCCCAGCGTTCCGTAGCCATAAGCGTATGCCGAACCTGAGATCGGTACGCTGGCAGCAAATTCGGAATAGCACAGTGCGGCAAACGCACTAACGATTCCAGCGATAACCATCGAGATGATCACTGCGGGCCCGGCGTGTTTACCAGCCGCCTGACCGGTCAAAACGAAGATACCGGTACCGATGATGGCACCGATACCGAGCATCGTCAGATCAAGCGAAGTTAGCGTTTTCTTGAAAGTATGGCTGCCGGTCTCTTCTGCCTCGGCAACGATCTTGGAAATTGGTTTAGTCGCGAAAAGTGACATTAAAACCTCCTGCAGTTTTTATCCTAACTTTATCTACCTTAAGAAAGTCGTTCTTCGACCCTGGCTAGGCTGTTAAGCCGTAAGAGTCTGATCGTCGCTCGAGCGTTTGGCGTCAACCCGACAAGAGTTCCGATCTCCTCTCGAAAGTGGTCGTCCCAGTTATCGATTCTCGGATTGAACAAGGGAACAATCTGTCCCGTTTGCCCGTCGATAGAGGCAATATCGCTGCCTTTAAACATGTTGCAGAGACCACAAGATAAGGCTAGATTGTCTTCAGTAGTAGTTCCACCATGTTTCTCGGCAATCACGTGATCAATTTGGTGGCGTTCAAAGCTAACCCTTTCCGATATCAGGCAATATTCACAAAAACCTCGTGCCCTTTCGTAAGCCAAGTTTCGCAAGGTTGACGAAACATAAGTTACGCTCATTGTTCGATCTTCGCCAGCGCCGCCGTCTTTGCTCGGCGAACAAGGTGTTCAATAAATTCATAACTCTCCCAGAACTTCTCGTCAGCCTCACTGAGTGCATTATTTTTATTCTTCTCCAGTACTTCCGAAATTCTGGCTGAAAGCTCTATTGACGGTCGCAACTCGAGAATCTCTGCCGGCGACGGCAAACTTGCAAGAAAACGCAGAACGTCGGCCAAACCGTGATAACCCGTCGACGAGTCTGCCTGCAAATCACGCAGGCCAGCCTCGAAAATCCGGTCCAGATTCTGCCTGTTCGCCCTAACACTGGCGGCCAAATTATCGGGCAGATCAATTGTCAACTGCATAATTTTTATCTTGCCTTCCTTTCCAAATAAAGTAAACCGGCACACCGGTCAGAACTATCAACAGGCCCGGCCATGTTGCGGTCGTCTGATAAACAAAAAGGACGACGAGAATAACCGATGCTCCGACTACATATAGCGCCGGGACAATTGGGTATCCAAATGCCTTATACGGGCGTTCGGCATCTGGTTGTTTCGCTCTCAACACAAAAATTCCGATAATTGTCAGGATGTAAAAGATCAGAGCGGCGGAAATGACGTAGGTCAGCAGGTCATTATAGAGGCTGCCGTAGCTCCCATCAGCCCGTACTGTTCTGGGGAGAACGTAAAATGCAGCCAGAATACCCTGTATCACCAGCCCCCACGCCGGAACGTGGAATTTGTTTAATTCCCCCGACGATTTGAAAAACAACCCATCCTTTGCCATCGCGTAGTACGCACGCGCACCGGCAAAGATCAGGCCGTTATTACAGCCGAATGTCGAGACCATGATTGCGGCGGCCATGATAACCGCGCCCGCACCCGGGAAGATCACTTCCGCTGTCGCCGAACCCACGCGGTCGCTGGCAACTTTTTGAATGTCCTCAAACCGCAGTGTAACCAGGTATGCAAAATTTGCCAGGAGATAAAGCGTTATAACCCCGCCCGTACCGAGGGCAAGAGCGAGCGGAATGTTTCGCTTCGGGTCTTTAACCTCACCGGCGGTAAACGTAATGTTGTTCCACGCGTCGGATGAGAACAGCGAATTGGTCTGCGCAACGCATATCCCGACAAACAGGCCGAATGTCACCGCCGCCGTCAATCCGCCGCCAACATCCTGCAGCGTGCCGCGAACTGTCCAAAGATCTCCAAAATTCGCCGCCGCGATGTCGGGGTACCAAACAAGCCCCACAATCAACCCGAGAACGATCAAAGCGATCAGCGAACCCGTCTTGGCAAAGGTGAAGGTGTTCTGAACAAGCTTCCCGAGCTTTAGTCCCCGCGTATTCATCCATGTCAGCAAGGCGATCATTACGATGCCGACAAGTTGGGCCGTGGAGAGCGAGAAAGCGTAACTGGAGGTGAGCCGGACCGGTTCGATCAAATAGTTGGTTTCGGAAATCCACGGGATCAGAACGCCTGAATATCGTCCGAAAGCCACAGCTACCGCCGCGATCGTTGCGGTTTGGATAACAAGAAAAAGCGTCCAGCCGTAAAGGAATCCCCAAAATGGCGAGTAGGCTTCCCGAAGGTAAACGTACTGCCCGCCGGCCTTTGGCATCATTGCGGCGAGTTCACCGTACGAGAGCGCTCCGATTATCGTCAGTAGTCCGGTGATAATCCAAACGACGAGCAGCCAGCCGGGCGACCCAACCTGCCGGGCGATATCGGGCGAGACAATGAAAATGCCCGAACCGATCATTGAACCGGCGACGATCATTGTCGAATCGAGCAGGCCAAGCCCGCGAATAAACCCTTCAGATTGTTGTTCCGTTTCAGCAACGTCAGTTGCCATAAGCTTCCTCGTTTGAATAAAGAAATGTGCTTTTCTTGATAACCAAAAACGCCTTTGGAGAGCGTAAACCTTTAGTTCTAAGACGTTGGCGAGAAATTCGTAGATGCTATTATACTTTTATTACTAAAACTGTCGAGTGTTTATTTAACATTTCCGCAATTTGCACTTTTTTGGAGGACCAATGGCTGAGCAGAAAAATGGCCTAGGCGATATGCCCGCCGAAGATTTCAGGCGCCACGGCTACGCGATCGTAGATTGGATCGCTGACTATTTTGAGCGGATAGAGGAGTTTCCGGTGCTTTCGCAGATAGAGCCGAACTCGCTCAAAAACAGCCTGCCACGTTCAGCACCAGAACTTGGGGAGGATTTCGGCGACATTTTCGCGGATGTCGAAAAACTGATACTGCCAGCCGTCACGCATTGGAATCATCCGAATTTCCACGGCCTGTTCTCAACGTCGACCAGCAGCGTCGGCGTTTTTGGCGAGATGATCTCGGCCGCTTTTGATATGAAGGCGATGCTATGGCGCACGTCACCCGCATCGACCGAGCTTGAGGACGTTGTACTCGATTGGCTGCGGCAAATGATGGGCCTGCCCGATCATTTTGAGGGAATAATTTACGACACAGCCTCGGTTTCAACGATGCACGCGATCGCGGCCGCTCGTGAAAAGGGAAACCTTAATATCCGGGAACAAGGCATGACAGGGCGCTCGGAACTTCCGCTGCTCCGTATTTATTGTTCGGAGCACGTTCATTCGTCGATTGATAAGGCATGCATCACTCTCGGGCTCGGAACGCGGTCAGTGCGAAAGATAGAATGCAATGACCGGTTCGAGATGATCCCGGAAGCGCTTGAAAACGCGATCGCCGAGGACCTTAATGCCGGTTATCTGCCGATTTGCGTGATCCCGACCATCGGAACGACATCGACATCGAGCGTCGATCCGGTCGATGCGGTTGCTGACATTTGCGAGAAATATAGTCTGTGGATGCATGTCGATACGGCCTATGCCGGTTCGACCGCCATCGTGCCGGAATTTCGTCATTACTTTACTGGCCGCACGGGTGACCCAGTCGCTACCGCTCCCGGTTCTGACCTGAGGGGCTGGGAACGCGCCGATTCCATCGTCGTAAATCCACACAAATGGCTGTTCACGCCGTTCGATCTTTCCGTGCTTTATTCCAAGGATTTGAATGTGCTCAAGCAGGCATTCTCGCTCGTCGCTGAATATCTGAAAACGAGCGAAGAAAGCACAGTAAAGAACGGTATGGACTACGGCATCCAGCTCGGACGGCGTTTCCGGGCGTTAAAACTGTGGTTCGTCATCCGCTATTTCGGCCGCGAAGGATTGATCGCCCGTCTCCGTGAGCATTGCCGTTTGGCACGGCTTTTTGCTTCGTGGGTCGAGGAATCGCCCGATTTCGAGATGCTCGCACCCGTTCCGTTCGCACTGGTCTGTTTCCGTGCCTGCCCAACGAGTCTCAGTAGCCCGCAGGTGAGTAAGGGCTCACGTCATGATGAAGACAGGCTAAACCGTCTGAATGAGCGGATCATGAACGAGATCAACGCATCGGGTGAAGCTTACTTATCGCACACAAAACTCGACGGCAAATATACCCTGCGGCTTTCGGTAGGCAGCATCCGGGTCGAGGAGCGGCATCTAACGAAAGTTTGGTATATTTTGAACGAAACACTGACGTCAGTTATATCTGACATTAATACCTAGGTTTATCTGTTTATGAAAAAACATATTTTGATCTTCGCGTTTATGGCGTTGGTATCCATTTCCATTTTCGGACAGACGGACACTCCGGCCGTCGTCGAAGCTAAAAAACCAGCCCTTAAAAAGGCTGTCGAAACATTTTCCCGCGAGAAATTCGATCCGGCACGCGATCCGAATATTGATCTGGCCGCGGCCGTAGAAAAAGCCGGTAAGAGCGGCAAACGAATCATCCTGGATGTCGGGGGCGAATGGTGCGGATGGTGTGTTTACATGGACAAGTTTTTTTATCAGAACGCAGATATCGCAAAGATACGCGACGATAATTTCGTCTGGGTAAAAATAAATATGAGCCCGGAGAACGAAAACCCGATATTTCTTTCTGCCTACCCCGTTCCAAAGGGTTATCCGCACCTATATGTTTTGGACGAAACCGGAAAGCTTCTTCATTCTCAGGATACGGCACCACTCGAATCAGGAAAGGGCTATGATCACCCAAAATTCACCGAATTTTTGAAAACTTGGTCACCTAAAAGAACCTTGGATGTTAAATGAAACTTTAATCGAAGCATTTTAATGTCGATAGTCAGCGCTTAGCCACGCGAAAGCGTTGCGTTCCGACATTATGTTATCGTGTTCAGGAATGAAGTTTGTTAAAGAAAGTGTCATCCACGCATCGCCTGAACGTGTATTTGCGTTTCACGAATTGCCCGACGCGTTCGAACGCTTGATACCGCCATGGGAAGACGCGAAGATCATTCAAAAGGCCGATATATCGAAGGTCGGATCGCAGGCGATCATCGAGCAAACGATTCTCTGGCTATTTAAGTCACGATGGGTAGCGGAACACACGGCATTCGATCCGCCGCGCTCATTTGAAGACACAATGATCTCCGGCCCTTTCCGAAGCTGGCGACATCGGCATATCATAGAACCGCACCCCGACGGAGCGATTCTCCGCGACGAGATCGAATACGAAATGCCCATTCCGATCTTCGGCCCGCTCGCTGCCCCGATAGCGGTCACGCCAAAACTTGATAAAATGTTTGAGTACAGGCATAAGGTGACAAAAGAATGGTGCGAAGGAAGTTTGTAGAGTTCACGGAGTTCGTAGAGTTGGAAGTTTTATGACTCTCCAAACTCCATGAACTCTACAAACTCAATAAACTCTACGAACTCTATGATCACGCATATCGTTTGCTGGAAATATAAACCCGAAACGACGGCAGAGCAACGGTCCGATCATATCGCAAAGCTCCGTGCGTTGCCGGATGTAATTCCCAATATTGAAAGCTTTGACGTAGGTGCGGACATTCTGCATCTAGAGCGCTCGTTCGATACAGGTTTGGTCGCCGTTTATCCCGACATCGCTGCGCTCGACGCGTATACAATTCATCCGGCGCATCAGGACGTTGCGGCCTTGGGAAAGCAAATCGCGGAAAAGGTTGTGTCGGTAGATTTTGAGTTCGAGCGGTCAGAGTCCACGCTTTAGCGTACCTTTCGGCGTTTGGGAACAAACTTAAGACAGACTCGGAACGCACATTTTTTAGATGAGAAAGTTTCTCAAAAGGACACTCTTAATTCTGCTCGCCGTTCTTGTGGCGATACAAGCCCCGTTTATATATAGGCGCTGGAAGGTTGGTCAGTTGTCCAACAAGAGAAGCCAACTTGCAAAAATCGCTACCGACCTTCCCCGGAGACAACCGACGGAGTTTAATGAATACAAAGGAATAATCCACGCACACACAAACCTCGGCGGGCACAGCACTGGCGGGTTTGATGAGTTGATCGCCGCCGCCAATACCAACGATCTCGATTTCGTGCTGATGACGGAGCATTATTCGGACGCCTACGACACGGCAACGTTGACGCTGAATGGAGTTTACGGCAAAACGCTGTTTGTGGGCGGAAACGAGATTGATACCGCTGATTCCGATCGTTTTCTAATGATTCCCGGCAGCGGTGATGCGGCAGGTTTGCGAAAGGTCCCCACTGCGGCGGTGATCGAAAAACTGCATTCCGAGAACCGCCTCGCACTTGTTACGTATCCTGAAAAATTAAAGTCCTGGGGCGCCGATTTCGACGGCATCGAGGTTTTTAGCCTTCACACGAATGCCAAGAAGATGAACCCGTTCACGGCCATCTTCGACGGAATATGGTCGTTCCCGTCTTATCCGGAAATGATGCTAGCGTCGTATTTCCAGCGGCCGGATGAGAATCTAAGGAAATTTGACGAGATCGCGGCAAAGCGAAACATATCACTGTTCGCCGGTACTGACGCACATTCGAATATTGGCTTTCACCTGTTCGGCGACGATGTGGGGCATAAATTCTTGAATTTTAAGTTTGATGATTATGCCACTATCTTTAGGTTGGCTCGTCAGCACGTACTGATCGAAAAAGAAAAGCCGCTAACGCGGGAGAATCTGATCGAAGCAGTAAAGGCGGGACGATCGTTTATTGGTTTTGATGCGTTAGGCGTAACCGAGGGCTTTGCGTTTACCGCCGAAGGTTCAAGCGGACGACAGAGTATGGGAGGCGAAATCTCGAAGGCAGAAGGCGTTAAGGTTAAAGTGGGCTCGCCGCAAAAAGGCCGGCTTGTAATTTTTCTCGACGGTCAAAAAATAAGTGAATCTGCGGATGTTGCCGGTCTCGAATTAGATGTTTTCGAACCGGGAGCGTACCGTGTCGAAGTTTATCTCGACCAACTTGGACCGCCATTTGATAAAATGCCCTGGATCATATCGAACCCGATCTATGTTCGCTAGGTTGATCGAACCACAAAAGCAAACGATTCGCGATTTCCAAACATCATAAGGAAGCACATTAATTAAGGTATAAGGCTTTCGGACACGACATGAAAAATTACAAGCGGCTCTTCCTTCAGACCTCGGCACTCCTGATAGCATTTTCGGCGGGAGCAGTTGCACAGCAGATCCAGCGAACTCCGTTCGACGTTACGAACTATCAGATTGACGCCCAGCTCGAACCCGGCGAGAACAAATTGTCCGCCACAGCCGACGTAAGCTTTGTACCAAAAGAAGATACGCGGACGGTTGCATTCGAATTGAACGGCTCGTTAAAGCTTGACAGCGTGACGCGTGTAGACCGCCAGCCGGCCGCGACACTGTCTGTTCCGTCTACCACCAAGGCAAAACCAGTTAAAACGAGTGTTCCGTTAGGCGATATAACCTTTGTTCAGGACCAGGTTGGCGTGTCCGATCTTGGCCCGAGCGTACGGATCGATCTGGGCGATACCGTCCTCAAAGGTACCGCGGTAATTTTGCGTTTCAAATACAGCGGCGTATTAAACACGCCGAGCGGCGGTCCGTTGCTGACAAAACGCCTGGCCTATGTAGGCGACGACCAGGGCTATTTGATGTATGCCGCCCGCTGGTTTCCTTTTCATGATTACGCAGCCGATCCCGCGACATCCGACATCACTATTTCTGCTCCGTCCGGCCTTCAGGTTGTTGGCTACAGCGATACACCGGTGACGACCGCCGGCGGCAAATTTAGGTTTGTGCAATCAAAGCCGGGTCTTGTGGGTAACTTCTCTTACGGAAAATTCGCGAGTAAATCGCTGCGGTTAGGCGATTACGAGCTGCAGTTTTACACACGACCGGGCAGCGACAACCTGATCGCCGATTACGGTGAAACGCTCGGTAAGGCACTCGAGTATTACACTAAGAAATTCGGCACTCCGGAGATGGGCAAACGGCTGATCGTTACCCAGATCGACGACGAAAGTGTCGATTTCTATTCCTCGCTCGGAATGCTTTTTATAGCGAGCCGGCAATTCGAACAGGCACGCGACATAACAACCGACCGCCTGCAGCGTGAGGCCGCGTACCAATGGTGGGGTTTGTCGGTCGGGTTGAAATCCTTTGACGACGCGTGGCTGTCGCAGGGACTTGCCGAGTACAGTGCGTTTTCGCTTCGTGAAAGTACCGTTAACGCCCCTCAGGCCGAGAATCTCCGCCGCGAATTGCTGGAAAAATCGCTCACTTTTGAACAAACGGCGTCACTCATCCGTGTTCCGGCGAACCTGGACGACCAGTCCATAGCTTATCAATACATCATGTACGCCAAAGGAGCATTTGTGTACAAACTCCTTCGCGACACGCTCGGCGCACAGAAATTCGACCAGCTTCTGCGTACCTATCTTCAGGAAAATCGAGGCAAAAACGTTTCGATAGACGAATTTGAGAAGCTGACGTCACGTGTCGCGGGCGAGAATCTCCGATACTTTTTTGCCCGATGGGTTGAGGGCACCGGCGTACCCGAATTTTCGGCCGATTACCTGATCATCCGAACACGCGGCGGCAAGTTCGTCGCTCGCGGAACGGTCAAACAGAATTACGACAATCTGCGGCTGCCGGTCGATGTACAGCTTCGTTCCGAAGGCGATGGCGGTTTGAAAACTCAAACCGTGCAGGTTGATGAGGCGACCGCCGATTTTAATATTGAGTCGAACGGCAAACCGCTTGCGGTAGTTATCGACCCGAATTATAAACTGCTACGCATCTCGCCCGATCTTCGTGTTTCGTCGATCGCGCGACGCGGCATCGAGCAATTCAAAGAGGGAAATTACGTAGAGGCCCAGGCACAATTCGAAGCAGCATTGAAACTCGACCGCTCGAATTCGTGGATCTACTATCACCTCGGCCTACTATTCCTCGAACAACGGAATTACGACCTTGCCGTAGATAATTTCAAGGCATCGTTGAGCGGCGACCTCAGCCCGGCGTGGCTATCGGTTTGGTCGAACATAAAGATGGGCAATGCCTACGACGCTAAAGGTGACCGGAATCGTGCAGTCTCGGCCTACAAGCGTGCCGAAGGTTTGGGTGACAATTATGATAACGCCCAGGAAGCGGTGAAAAAGTATCAGGCGACACCCTTTGACCCTAAAGAAACCAAGGCAACGGCTATTAAATAGCTTCTGGCCGGACTCCCGGCTAAATTCTTCTCTTAACTAATTTCCGGTGTTCGTTATCGACACCGGAATTTTCTGTTATTGAATGCTGTAAAACGCGATGCATGTTACCGATTTGGTCAAGATAAGTAGAACCTAATGAGCAACCTTCAACCAACAACATCTTCATTTGGCCTCGCTGCATTCCGGCTTTTGGTTTCCTTCCTCTGCGTCGTCGTCGTTCTCTCCGTCTCAATTTCCGCCCAGGATTTCAAAACCGTCCACAACGGCGTTGAATACGCCGAGGTCACACGCAAACTCGGCGAAGATCCCGTAAAGATAAACCTGCTCCGCCTCGACCTAAAGAAGGTCCGCCTCGACGTCCACCACGCCATGGACGCTGCCATCGGCACCGAAAAAACCTCGTCCATTGCAACGCGTCACGGCGCAGTTGCGGCGATCAATGCGGGATTCTTTCGACTTGATACCAGTATCTTTGCCGGAGATGCCGCCGGGCTTTTGATGATAGATGGTACCCTACTGAGCGAGGGCATTAATAGTCGAATTATCCTCAAACTGCGCAATGACAAGAAGGCGACCGACGTGTCCGTAATGCACTCTGATATAGCCTTGTCGTTCGGTTTTGGCGGTTCGAGCACACATATCAAGCTTGCGGGAATCAATAGAGAACGCAAAGACAACGAGTTCATTTTGTACGACGCACGTTTCGGAAAAACAACTCTGACGAAAAACGCCGGTGTTGATATAGTTCTTACTAAATGCCGGCGGACGTTCAAACATGTATTTCGTCCGATTGAATGCCAAATTGCTGCGATAGTGAATGACGCCGCGAACATCGCTATCCCGGTTGACGGTTATGTTATTTCGATAAGTCCCGGTGACTTTCCGCAGAAGCACTTGCTGCTTAGTGATCTCGGTCTTTACATCCGGGAGATAAGCAGAAAAAAGAGCTTCTATTTTTATTTCAAAGATCCGAATACGTTTTATTTTCCGGATAAAAACGAAGATATCGTCTCGGGTGTTCCGCAGCTACTCAGAGACGGCAAGATCGACATCACCTGGGAGCAGGAAAAATCGAGCAAAGCCTTTGTCGAAACACGTCATCCGCGGACGGCGGTTGCGAAAATGAAGGATGGGAAATTTTTAATGATAACGGTCGATGGCCGTCAGCCGGGCGTCAGTGTCGGGATGAATTTGAATGAGCTTGCCGAATATCTGCTCAGCCTCGGTGCGGTCGATGCAATGAACCTCGACGGCGGCGGTTCGACAACAATGTTTTTAGACGGAAAGGTCGTCAACACGCCTTCGGACAAAGAAGGCGAACGCAAGGTTAGCGACGCAATCCTCGTGACCCTGCGAAAGAAGAAATGACAAGGTGCGGCTCTACCTTTTCTTGAGGCGGCTTTAGTCGCCTTTCCGCCTTTCGCGGCGATTAGCCACGTCGTTTACGGCGCGGTAGCGAATCCGTTGGATTCCGAGAGGGCGTTTTAACGTCCTTCAATCTTTGGCTTAAAGCCACTCTTTTTTTTAAGCCCGTTGAAACGGGCTGCCATCCTTTTTTCTACCTGGACCACGCCGTAAACGACATGGCTATCTACCCTTCCGGGAAGGCCTCGTGAACGAGGCTCAATTCAAATAGAAACGAACTCTAATCCGTTTTCCGATCAAACGAGAATATCTCCGCATCTTTATTGGTCTTTCCAAGCAGCAGATCGGTCAAAATATCCGCCGCTAGCTGGCTGAATGTGATCCCATTACCGCCGTATCCGAGGGCGAAAAAGGTGTGCGGCAACTCCTTTATCGAGCCGATATACGGCAGCCCATCCTCGGTCTCGATAAACGTTCCGGCCCAGCTGTAATCGACCTTAAACGGAATGTCGGGGAACATTTGCTCAAACTGCTTTGTCAGCTTCTTTGTCTTAGCATCCAAAAGCTTGTCGCGCTTGGCCGGGTCATAAAACGGCTCGTCTTCACCGCCGAAGATGATTCGGTTGTCCTTGGTGGTACGGCCGTAAGTGTATGGGTCCGAAGTGTTCCAAAATGTGCAGTTCTCAAACCAGATCTCCTTCGCCGCGACAGGCTCGCTGACGAGTGCATAGCTTGAGCTAAGCGAAGCCAGTTTTCGCGGAATATAATTTACCGATTCGTACCCGCACGCGATAATAGCCTTTTTCGCACTAACCTTTGCACCCTGAGACGTGTGGACGACGACGCTTCTCGCCAGCCTCTCGATCCGCTCAACGCCTGTTTTGTCATGGATCATTGCTCCGCGTTTGATCGCATCTTGCAATAATCCGTGCGTCAATCGGTACGGATCGACGGTCGCACTCGGCGTGGTATAAAGTGCCGCCGGAGCGGCGAATGGAAAGTGTTTCCCGACCTTTTTTTCGTCCCACATCTCGACATCAAACCCGTACTTCTTTCGCGCTTCAAACTCTTTCTCGATAAACGGAACGTCCTTTTTTAACTTCGCAAACCGGATACTCGGTCGCGGCTCAAACTCATTATCTATCTTTAGTTTCGGAGCGATTTTCTCCAAATCCTGCAACGCCTTAAGGCTTAATTCATAAGCCCGCACAGCCTTCTTTTCCCCAAGCAGATCGATCAGTTCGTGCAGCGCGCGGTCGATGTCATACTGCAGCAAGGCCGTGCTCGCGGACGTGCTGCCCATCGCCATATGCCGCCTTTCGAGCAGCACGACCGAGGCTCCTTTTCGGATCAGAGTCCACGCTAGCAGAGCACCCGAAATACCGCCGCCGACTATCACAAAATCGGTTTTAATGTCTTCGGTTAGGGAAAAATAGGTTTCGAGGTAGCCATTCTTCATCAGCCAGAACGGACTCTCCGTCCGGATATCAGTGATCATAATTTTACAAACAAAACGGGATTGTATAAAAAGGGTTGCTGCAGAAGCCTGCATGAGTAGTACTTTCTTTGCCGCAGAGTAACGATTCTCTAAATACAGCTAAAAATGCCCCGTCGTGCGATTTGGCGGGATCAATCAAGCTCATACAGTCGCGAGAACCGTGATACAAGATTTCAGATCTGGCTAAAATTAAGTGTCAATCCATTTTCATCAGCTTCGACCAACGCACTCCCGCCATTCGCCAATTTTCCGAACAAGATCTCGTTCGCTAGCGGCTGCTTGATCTTGTCGTGGATGAGGCGGGCCATGGGGCGGGCGCCGTAGCGGGCGTCGAAGCCGTTGGTGGCTAGCCATTCGCGGGCTTCTCCGGTCAGTTTTACCAAGACTCGTTTTTCGGCTAGTTGGCCGTTAAGCTCCTTGATGAACTTATCGACGATGAGCTTGATGTTTTCCAAATCGAGCGGGCGGAACGGGACCCACGCGTCGAGGCGGTTGCGGAATTCGGGCGTGAAGGTGCGTTCGATTACGCCCTTTGCATTTCCCTTCGTGTCGGAGCTGTTGCGGAAACCGACGCCGCCCGAAGACAGTTCGCGGGCACCGGCGTTGGTGGTCATTATTAGAATAACGTTACGGAAATCGGCCTTTTTGCCGTTGTTATCGGTCAGCGTGGCCGAGTCCATTACCTGCAGCAGCAGGTTGAACAGGTTCGGATGGGCCTTTTCGATCTCGTCCAGAACAAGGACGGCGTGCGGCGTTTTCATTATCGCCTCGGTGAGCAGGCCGCCCTGGTCGAAGCCGACGTATCCGGGCGGAGCACCGATCAGCCGCGAAACGGTATGCGGTTCGGCATATTCGCTCATGTCGAACCGAATAAATTCTACGCCTAAAGTTTCGGCGAGCTGTTTCGAAACCTCGGTTTTACCAACGCCGGTCGGGCCGGAAAACAGAAACGAACCTACAGGTTTAGTCGCGTGGCCAAGGCCCGCACGCGAGATTTGAATGGCATCAGCTATCTTGTCGATGGCCTCGTCCTGCCCGAAGATCGCTTTCTTTATATCTTCGCGCAGAGTTTTAAGCCGGGCCTTCTCATCTCCAACAACGGTCTTTGGGGGGATTTTGGCCATCCGCGCAATGGTGTTCTCGACCATTTGCACAGTAACTCTCTTCGGACGCTTGCTTGCGGGTAAAAGCTTTACGGATGCACCAACCTCATCAATGACGTCAATAGCTTTATCCGGCAGAAAACGATCGTTTATATATTTTCCGGCAAGTTCGGACGCGACGCGCAGTGATTCATCGCTATATCTAACGCCGTGATGCTTTTCGTAAAATTTCTTTAAGCCCTTTAGAATGAGATAAGTTTCATCGACCGTCGGTTCGCCAATATCTATCTTCTGAAAGCGTCTGGCCAATGCTCGGTCACGGTCGAAGGCAGCCTTGTATTCCGCGAAAGTTGTTGAGCCAATGCACCTCAATTCGCCGCCGGCGAGGGCAGGCTTAAGAATATTCGAAGCATCCATCGAACCGCCCGAAACCGACCCGGCACCGACGATTGTATGAATTTCGTCGATAAAAAGAATTGCATTCTCTTCCTTTTTTATGTCATTGATGATCGCCTTGAATCGCTGTTCGAAATCGCCGCGGTAACGCGTTCCTGCCAGCACAGCACCCATATCGAGGGCAAAAACCTTTGCTCCCTGCAAGACTTCCGGAACATTTCCTTCGCTGATCTTTAACGCAAGGCCTTCGGCCAAAGCCGTCTTTCCGACGCCGGGTTCGCCTACATAAAGTGGATTGTTCTTCTTGCGGCGACACAGAACCTGTATCGTCCGTTCGATCTCGGCCGCGCGGCCTACGATAGGGTCGATCTCGCCCTTCGCGGCTTTTTCAACCAGCTCGACCGTAAAGCTCTCAAGCGGTTTTTTGCGCTCGGGAGCGTCCAGGCCCGCAAACTCGTCTTCGTCAAAACCTCCAGGCATAGAATCGCCCGCGTCGATCTTTGAAATGCCGTGCGAAATGTAATTGAGAATATCGAGTCGTGTAACGCCTTGCTGTAAAAGAAGATATACCGCGTACGATTGTTCGGCCTGATAGATCGCCGCAAGTATGTTGCCTCCGTTAACGGCACCCTGCCCACTGCCTTCGGCCTGAAGAACAGCGTATTGGATCGTCGACTGAAACGTCGAGGTCAACTCCGGCGGATGCTTTGCCGATTCGGGCACCCTCTCAAGCACGTCTCGAAAATAGTCTTCGAGCGATATGCCAAGCTCTTCAAGCCGTGCACCACAGTTGAACAAAATATCCCGCGCCGAACTGTCGTCAAGCAGAGCAAACAGCAAATGCTCAAGCGTCACGAATTCGTGCTTGAATTTAACGGCCTGATCCACCGCAAAACTTAACGTTTCTTCTAATTCTCTGGTTAGCATCGCAAATACAGTTTAGCAGTTTTGTGCGATTTCTTTATTGTGTCGAACGTTGCCTCATAAAAATCGTACACCGTCGCGACTTATCTCTGAAACATAAGTGTTGAAATCGATCTGCGTTTCGGAATAAACGCGTCGCATTGCTATTTCCACGGCCTCGCCACCTGCCCGCGTGTCGCCGAACATAAAAATAGACGGCCCCGAGCCGGAGATGCCACCACCAAGTGCTCCGGCAGCCAAGCTTGCGGCCTTTACCTCATCAAATTTCGGGATTAGTGATTTTCTAACAGGCTCAACGATAAGATCTTCCATCGAACGCGCGATCAGGCTGTAATCGCCCTGGGCAAGCGCCGCGACGAACGAGCCGAGATTTCCCCATTGGCGAACGGCGGTTTTCAGCGGCACATCCGAAGGCAGCATCGCGCGGGCGTCGGCGGTTTTTATTTCGATCTGCGGGTGAATTACGGTGGCGAAAAGCGGCGGGAAATCAAGCGAAACGACATCGAGCGGATCGGTTGAACGGACAAGAGTAAAGCCGCCGAATATGCACGGGGCGACGTTATCTGCATGTTTTGCACCGGAGGCAAGTTTTTCGCCTTCCATCGCGAATTCGATGAGTTCCAATTGGGTAAAGCGGTCACCGAGCAAACGATTGGCTGCAACGACCGCCCCGCTCGAACTCGCCGCGCTTGAGCCAATGCCGCTGCCGGGCATTATGTGTTTGTTTATCTCGACCTCTAAACCGAAATCAACATTCGCTTTCGCCAACATCGCCGTCAACGCTACACCGGCCACATTCTTTGCCGGATCGGTCGGCAGCCCGAAATCGTCGCGGTTGATAATGCGGACCGTTTTTTCCTCGATCCGGCGGACGGTCATCTCGTCAAACGGATTTTCGAGAGCAAAGCCGAGACAATCAAAGCCGCACACGACATTAGCTACAGTGGCTGGTGACAGTACCTTTATTTCGTCCATGTTTCTGAAATAATGCGATCCCGTATATTATCTTAATGAGTCGTCCGGGGAATTTTAACAGGATGGACAAGATATTCAGGATCAAAGGAAATTTTATTCTCAAGTCCTGCCTATCCTGTCCATCCTGTTCAATACCCAACATTACACTCACCAACAGATGCAATACTTTAGCACAAACCGGAAGTCGCCTCAGGCGACGTTCAAAGAAGCAGTTCTGCGCGGCCAACCGGACGACAAGGGGCTTTATTTTCCTGAATCGATACCAAAGCTTTCTAAAGAATTCATCGCCGATTTCAGGCAACGGTCGAACGAAGATATCGCGTATGAGGTTATCAGGCCGTACGTTGGAGATGCGATCCCGGACGAACGCCTTTTCGAGATCTGTGCTGAAACCGTGAACTTCCCTTTCCCATTAGTAAATATTTCGGACAGCATCTCGGCTCTGGAATTGTTCCACGGCCCGACTCTGGCGTTTAAGGATGTCGGCGCGAGATTTATGAGCCGGTGCTTGCAGCATTTTTCCCAGGAGAGATCTGAGAAAACGATCGTCCTCGTTGCTACATCCGGCGACACGGGCGGTGCGGTGGCTAATGGTTTTTTCGGCGTCGAAGGCGTCGAGGTCGTTATTCTTTATCCAAAAGATAAGGTCAGCAAAGTGCAGGAATTGCAGTTGACGACGCTGGGCGGAAATGTAACTACATTGGAATTACATGGTACTTTTGACGATTGCCAGGCCCTCGCAAAACAGGCGATTGCGGACGCGGCTCTGCAAAAGGAAGTGTTCATTACTTCTGCAAATTCGATAAATGTGGCGCGATGGCTGCCGCAGCAATTTTATTACTTTTTTGCGCTCAGGCAATGGCACGGCGAGCCGCCGATAATATCTGTGCCAAGTGGTAATTTTGGCAACCTTGCTGCTGGCGTAATTGCAAATATTTCCGGTGTGCCCGTTGCCCGTTTCATCGCCGCTTGTAACGCAAATGATGTGGTGCCGCAATTTTTTGAAAACGGCGAATACAAGCCGAAGCCATCGGTTTCGACATTGTCTAACGCAATGGATGTGGGAGATCCGAGCAATTTTGTAAGGATACTTGAGATCTTTGATCGGGATACCAAAGACTTAAAAGAAAAGATCCAAGCCGTGAGCATATCGGATGAGCAAACGGCTGAAACCATGCAATTCGTTAATAACGAGTTCGGCTATATTCTCGACCCACACGGAGCAGTTGCATATTGCGCACTATCCGATTACCTGACGAAACATCCGGGCCAAAACGGGATTATTCTCGAAACGGCACATCCGGTTAAATTCGATTCGGTAAAAGATATCATCGGCGAACAAGTTGTGGTTCCTGATTCGATCAGTGATCTGTTCTCGCGTGAAAAGGTCAGCATCGAAATCGAACCGGAATACGAAAGATTAAAGGAAATCCTGTTGGAAAGATCAAAATGAAAGTTCTAAAGTTTGGCGGCTCATCGGTTGCCAATGCCGAAAACATTGAGAAAGTTATAGAAATCATCCGCGATGCAAGCGCCGCCGATAATTGCGTTGTCGTCCTGTCCGCGATGCAGGGCACGACCGACGCGCTTATCGAAGCGGGGCGAACAGCCGAACGTGGCGATGACGGATTTTTCGAGCGCCTTAGCGAGATTGCAAAGGGTCACGTTGCGGCAATCGAAACACTGTTTAAGAACGGACAGAATACGGTAATAGCGGATTTTGTCGACGGGACCATAAAAGAGCTTGAGAGCATAACCGAAGGCGTGCGGCGCGTCCGTGAGCTGTCGCCAAAAACGATTGACCGAATACTCAGCTTTGGCGAGATCGCCGCATCAAAGATCGTTTCGGCAAAGCTCGCGGCGGACGGCTTCAACAATGAATGGATTGACAGCCGCCTTCTGATTCGGACTGATTCAAACCACGGTTTTGCTACGGTAGACTTTGCTGAAACCAACGTGCGGATCAAAGAACAGATTGCAAACTCATCATCGCGGCTTCACATAGTACCAGGCTTTATTGCGTCTGACAGCAACGACTACACAACGACGCTCGGTCGCGGCGGTTCGGATTATACTGCCGCGATATTCGCCGCCGCTCTCGATGCCGAAATTCTCGAAATTTGGACTGATGTCAGCGGAATGATGACCGCCGACCCGCGATTTGTCCGCAACGTGCGGCAAATTCCACGGATCAACTACCGCGAAGCAATGGAGTTGTCGCACTTTGGAGCCAAAGTAATTTACCCGCCGACGATCCAACCCGTGATGGCAAAAGGCATTCCGGTTTTGATAAAAAACACCTTTGCACCCAGCGACGAAGGGACATTGATCGAAGCCGAAACGCCGGATAGCGGTGATATGGTTCGCGGTATAACGAGCATCGACAAGATCAGCGTGCTGAGTTTAGAAGGCAGCGGAATGGTTGGCATTCCCGGCTTTTCGAAGCGGCTTTTTGATGCGCTGTCACGTGCGGAGATCAACGTAATCCTTATTACTCAAAGCTCATCCGAGCATTCGATCTGTGTCGCGATAGATGAGAAATCTGCCAATCTTGCGAAAAAGGTGGTCGACCGCGAGTTCGAATACGAAATAAATATAGGCAAGATCGATCCGTTGAAAGTCGAGAGCGGCTTCTCGATCCTCGCCCTCGTCGGCGACAGGATGAAAGAGCACACAGGTGTCAGCGGCAAGATGTTCACGACGCTCGGGCACAACGGTATCAATATTCACGCCATCGCCCAAGGTTCGTCTGAACGCAATATCTCGGCCATCATCAGTTCAAAAGACGTCCGGAAAGCAGTCAATACGCTGCACGAAGAGTTCTTCTCCGATGGCCGCAAGCAGATCAATCTTTTCATTGTCGGCGTCGGCACGGTGGGGAGCAAACTGATCGGCCAACTCAATCAGCAGAATGATTATCTGCTCGAAAACATGCGGCTTAATGTCCGTGTCGTTGGCCTCGCGAACAGCAAACATTTGCTGTTTGACGAGGAAGGAATTGGGCTTGGCGATTGGAAAGAGCGATTGACCGACGATGCCGCAAACGCGGTGATAAAGTCATCGCAAACAGCAGATGTAATCGTCGAAAAAAACCTGCGTAATTCGATCTTCGTCGATGTCACCGCTGACTCGGCGGTTGTCGAAATGTACCCACAGCTATTGCGAAAAAGCGTTTCCGTTATCGCGTGCAACAAGGTCGCATGCTCTTCGGATTACGAAAAGTATCAGAACCTGAAGAAACTGGCCCGTGAATACAACGCGAATTTCCTGTTCGAAACAAATGTCGGCGCGGGCCTGCCGGTTATCAACACGCTCAACGACTTGATGCGAAGCGGCGATCGCGTAAACCGCATTGAGGCCGTCTTGAGTGGTACATTGAACTTTGTCTTTAACAATTACGACGGATCGAGGAAGTTTGCCGATGTTGTCCGTCAAGCCCAGGATGAAGGCTATACCGAACCTGATCCAAGACTCGATTTAAGTGGAACGGATGTCGCCCGAAAGATCCTGATTCTGGCACGTGAAGCCGGTTACAAATTAGAGATTAGCGACATCGAGAACACCTCGTTTTTACCGGAATCGTGCGTAAAGGGAAGCGTCGAAGATTTCTACGCCGAAATGGACAAGCACGAAGACCACTTCCGTTCACTGCTTGACAATGCGGCCGCTCAAGGACTAAAGCTCAAATACATCGCGTCATTCGACAACGGTAAGGCTGCTGTCGGCCTGCAATCGATTGGGTCGGAACATAACTTCGCAAATCTTTCCGGCAAGGACAACGCCGTCTTGTTTTACACGAATCGATATTCCGAACAGCCGCTTGTTATCAAAGGCGCCGGAGCGGGAGCAGACGTAACGGCCGCCGGCGTATTCGCCGACATCATCCGTGCCGCCCGATCCTAAAGGCTCCCTCCTATTTGAGGGGGGTGGTAGACCCTTCGGCTGACGGAGTGGTACACACAACTAATTTCTTCAAGACATTAGGATTTGTCAGAACCGGAAGCGGTAGCGACCGCCCTCTTCAGAAATCAAAATATGACGCACAAACGACTAACCGTTGCCCTTTCCTTAGTTATTCTCATCGCGAACCTCACGTATGCCCAAAGTAATTACTATCCATCTGCGGGCAGTTGGGAACGCCGAACTCCCGATCAAGCTAAGATCGACCCGGCAAAACTGAAAGAGTCCATCGACTTTGCGATCGCCAGCGAAGCCAAAGCCCCTCGTAGCCAGGAGCTTGCGTTGACCAGATCTTTTGGCCAGGCCCCGTTTGGCGAACTGGTCGGGCCGACCAAGGACCGCGGCGACGCGACCGGTATTATCATTCGAAATGGCTATCTTGTCGCCGAATGGGGCGACCCGCTTCGGGTGGACATGACGCACAGTGTCGCGAAGAGCTTCTTGTCATCGGTTGTCGGTATGGCATTTGACCGGAAGCTGATTCGCAGCCTGCAAGACAAAGTTGTCGATTACAACGCACCGGTCGTCGTTTATCAGCCCGGCCAGCGGTATGACGTCGGCGAACGGTTCGGCTCGTCATCGTTCCTCGACCTGTTTGCCACCGACCATAATCGCAAGATCACGTGGGAAACAATGTTGCGGCAGACTAGCGATTGGGAAGGAACGCTGTGGGGCAAACCGGACTGGGCCGACCGGCCTGACCGCGATCCGGGTAAATGGCTCAATCGCCAACGCGGCGAACCGGGAACTGCCTACGAGTACAACGACGTTCGTGTTAACGCCCTCGCTCTCGCAGCGCTCAATGTCTGGCGAAAGCCGCTGCCGCAGGTTCTGAAGGAGAACTTGATGGACGAGATCGGGGCTTCGAACACCTGGCGCTGGTACGGTTACGAAAACTCTTATTTTGTTATTGACGGGCAGATCGTGCAATCGGTAAGCGGCGGCGGGCATTGGGGCGGCGGGATGTTCATCAACGCTTACGACATGGCACGTTTTGGTTTGCTGACGGCCCGAAACGGGAAATGGGGAAGCAAGCAGCTTCTTTCGACAGAATTCATCCGCCAGGCGAAAACGCCGACTGTGCCTCAACCAACTTACGGCTTCATGAACTGGCATCTCAACACCGACAAGAAGTTCTACCCGAACGCACCGGCCTCGGCATTTGTCCATGTCGGCAACGGCACGAATATCGTATACATCGATCCGGACAACGACCTTGTGATCGTCGTCCGGTGGATCGAAAATAATAAAATAGATGAATTTATCGGTAAAGTGATGGCAAGTTTCATTAGGTGAGGAGTTTTGGTAGTGCTTCAGTTTGAATTCTACTTTAATTGACAAGCCTTCTCTCCGACCTCAGCGTCTGTCTCTGTGACCTCCGCGTTGAAATAACGCTCAGCAAAAACTCAACGCATCTCTAAAGACGGGACCGTTGTCAAGATGGAATTCTAGTGTCCCGCCGATGGCGGTTGGTAGTTTTTAGGATCTTTGACAATACAGATTTTGTTCACTTTTTCTTAATGTATGTCTCCCACCGCTCC
>JANNST010000022.1:0-133949 GCA_031402865.1 Chloracidobacterium sp.
GCCAACCCTGCTTGCTGCAGACTTCGAGCGACAACGGCACGGCGCACCCAGTCGATCGAATCGCTGCGATGAACCGAGCAACGTCGAACTCGCCGGACCCCGGGGCGACTCTGTTCTCGAGGATCGAAGAATGGCGGGCAAGCCCGCTTCTAAACGAGCCATTTCTAAGACTTTTTTCTAAAAATCCGAAATCCAAACCCATTAAGACTCAAGTCCGGAAGAGCAACATTGGTTTTCACAGTGGGCCTTGCCTTTTCGTCGTCCGGCGGCATCGGTTTGCCGTATTCGGGGGTGACCTCCCGGAAATTGCCAGACACATCGATGGTGCCGTTGAAAGGCGTGTTCGAGAGGTTCATCGCGATAATAAGCTCGTCATTTCCCTGTTTGCGGGCGAAGGTTACGACGCGCGATTCGTCGGAATTTTTCAGCCAGATCAATGTTCCACGTCTTAATGCCGCGCTTTGTTTTCGCAGTGCAACCATTGCTTTGTAGAATTTTGGAAACTCGGGCCGCCGCACTTCGGTTTGCCAGAAGATCGGCATTTTTTCGAACAAGGCCGGATAGCCGGATTCGGTTGTGTCGCCGGCTTCCATGCCGTTGTAGATGAGCGGAACGCCGTCGAGCGTGAACATCAGAGCCTGGGCGGCCAGCGCTCCTTTCTCTCCGAAACGCGCGATTGCCCGCCGCTCGTCATGATTGTCGGAAAATCGCATCCGCATCGAGCCGCGTGGGAACTTTGCAGCCTGTTCTTCCCAAACTTTGCGAATGCCGGACGCGGGGCTGTCACCGTGAAGCGTGCGATCCATTGCGTGATGGAGCTCCCACGAATAATCAAGGTCGAAAGCTTTCACGAGCAGCTCCGGCTTTTCCGCCTCGGCCAGCCACATGGTATTCAACTTTATTTTATCGACCTCAGAGCGTGCTTGATCCCAAAAATCGGTTGGGATCATCAGAGCAACATCGCAGCGAAACCCGTCGAGGTCGTAATCGCGTACCCAGCTTTTCAGATTCTCGATTATATATTTTCGAACTTCCGGTTTAGTGTAGTCCAGACCCGCAACGTCGGCCCAATCCGCGACAGGTGGCACTATCTCGCCTTTTTCGTTCTTTTTGTAGAATTCAGGGTGTTCCTTTATCAGTTTGTTGTCCCATGCTGTGTGGTTGACCACGACGTCGATGATGACCTTTATTCCGCGTTTATGAGATTCGGCGACAAGGCGTTTCAGGTCAGCCGGCGTACCGTAATCCGGGTTGACGCCATAATAATCCCGAACCGCATATGGCGAGCCGATAGTTCCCTTCTTTTTCTCCTGCCCAATCGGATGAATCGGCATCAGCCACAGCACCGTTACGCCGAGATCACTAAGCCGGTCCAAATCGGCGGTGATCCCGTTGAAATCGCCCTTAGCCGAATATTGCCGCGGAAATATCTGGTAAATAACCGCATCCTTCACCCACTCATTACTCGACTTAGCATTTTCTTTTGAATAATCACGAGCTGGAGCCTGAGCCGTCACAGAAATGGAAAAAATAACCGCCGAGACGCAGAGACGCAGAAATTGCATTATCACTCGTTTCGGAATGTCTAGTTTGATGTTCCTTGCTGCCATACCAATATTTTCTCCGTTGATCTTCTCTTCTTCTTGATGGTAAAAAGAACTAGTGTCCACCGCCGTTAGGTACGCCTTCGATTCGTGCTGCTCCGACATCCTTCACGATGAACACGCATAAAGCAGCTATAAGCATTGAAGCGCCGCCAAGCATAACCGCGTTGAGCGGATTATTTCCAAGTAATCCTTTGTATATCTGCGGTGTCAGGAAACTTTGGACGACCTGAGGTATAACGATAAACAAATTAAAAACGCCCATGTAAACGCCCATGCGTTCGGGTTTGATAGCACCGGCGAGGATAACGTACGGCATTGAGAGAATCGAGGCCCACGCGATGCCGACTCCTGCCATCCCGATCCAAAGAAAGTAGGGTCCCGTCGCGAAATATGTCGAGATAAGTCCCAGGCCACCGCAGATCAGACAAATAATATGGACACCTTTTCGACCGATGCTGTTCGCAAGCGGGGGAATGCCGAATGCGACCAAAAAGCAAACCAAATTGTAGATCGCGAAGCAGACGCCGCCCCACTCGGTGCCTTGTCTGAAGGCTGGAGAGCTTTCGTCCGTCGCGCCAAAAACATGGCGGGCGACCGTGATACCGTAGAACTGCCACATAAAAGGCAAGGCGAACCACGTGAAAAACTGAACGACCGCAAGTTGCTTCATAGTCGTCGGCATATCTCGGACAGCTTCGGAAATCTCCTTGAAAATGTTGCCGACGATGCTTCCTTCGGCATTCTTTTTTCTAAATGCTTCAATATCGTCCGGCGGGAATTCGTCGGTCGTAAACACGGTCCACAACACTGCTGATAAAAATGCGACTGCACCGACAATGAACGCGATAAGCGTCGAGTAGGGAATACCGCTTTGCATTATCCCGACGACGCCGAAGTACGTAAGGATATACGGAAGTGCATTCGCCAACGTCGAGCCGATACCGATGAAAAACGACTGCATCACAAATCCGAGCGTCCGCTGATCTTCCGCCAGCTTGTCGCCGACAAATGCCCGGAACGGCTCCATCGTGATGTTGATCGAAGCATCCATTATCCAAAGCAGTCCGGCAGCCATCCAAAGGGCACTCGAATTCGGCATCAGCACCAGGCAAATGCTGGCGACGACCGCGCCGACGAGAAAAAATGGGCGTCGTCGGCCGAGCCGTGTCCAGGTCCTGTCGCTCATCGCACCGACTATCGGCTGAATAAGCAGTCCGGTAAGCGGCCCGGCAAGCCACAAATAGGGCAAGGAGCTTTCTTCCGCGCCGAGGTATTTGTAGATCGGCGACATATTCGCCATCTGAAGGCCCCAGCCGAACTGAATGCCGAGGAAGCCGAAACTCATGTTCCAGATCTGCCAAAAGGTTAGCTTTGGTTTGTTTTGCATAATGTTCAAGAAAACAGTTCGTTTAGAAGCGGGCTTGCCCGCCAGCATTTTATTCGTGCGGCAAGCCCGATTCTAAACGACGCAAATTAATTTAGGTCTTCATTGTAAAAATGCCCGCAGTTCGTGCCGGAATGGTGAATTTCGCTATCCCGTTCGTCACTTTCAAATCCGGCAATTTTCCAAGCATATCGGTCAATGTTGCATTCGCGGCGATCGTCTTGATCATCGAGATATCGAAGGACACCTGGGCCGGTTTCGTGTCATTGTTGAAAACTACGATAGCCGCCGCTTTATCGGTGACACGGGCATAGGCTGACTGTTGATCTTCATCCAGCAGGTCGAGCGATCGTCCACGACGGAGAGGTTCAAGCTGTTTTCGTATCTCGCCGAGCTTTGCCAGATGGTTCCATACGTTATTTTCCGCAGCCGTTCGTCCGGCGGTGGTAAACGCGTTTCGAGCATCTCCCGGAAATCCACCAGGAAAATCGCGTCGATTGTCGGGGTCGCCGCCACCGGGCATCGCGATCTCATCGCCATAGTAAAGCAACGGTGTGCCGCGCGATGTCATTATTAACGTCTGTGCGAGTTTCAGTCCTTCGACCGTTGCTCCCTTTTCGTCCATAAATCGCGGCATATCGTGAACGCCAAGGAATGTAACGAGCACGCTTGGTTTCGGGTAAAGCCAGTCTTTTGAGAACGTTTGCGAAACCTGGCGAATGCTTTGGCCTTGAGCGAAAGCATTTCGGATCGGGTAAAAGAGTCCAAAATCGTAAACCGTATCAAGCTTTGTATCCACGCCGTCATGGCCGCGGCGGCCGCCCTGGAAATACGCGAGCAAAGCGGGATCGCTGTCGAAAAGCTCGCCAAGAACGATAACTTTCGGGAATTCGCGTTTGAGCGCCGTCATCCATTTTTCCCAAAAGGTGCGTGGAACGTGAGGCAGTGTATCCATTCGTACCGAATCAAATCCGGCATGTGCGATCCACCACAACGTATTTTGGATCAGATAGCGCTCGACCTCTGGATCGTTCTGGTTGAGGTCGGGAAGAATGTCGATGAACCAACCGTCGATGTTGCGTTTCTGCGTCTGGTAAGTCGCACGCGGATTCATCGATGTCCATTTCTGCCAGTTATTGGACAGATGATTCTTCACTGTTCCGTTAAACCACGTCGGCGTCGGCGGATCGTTTGCCCACACATGGTAGGGGCCTGTGTGATTAACTACCTGGTCCTGAAGCACGACAAAGCCATTGTCGTGGGCTTTTTTAACAAACTCTTTAACCTTTGCCATGTCGCCGAGGTGCTCATCGACGCCGTAAAAATCTACTGCACCGTAACCATGATAGCCGGTCGTTTCAGGCATGCCGGGATAAACTTCCATAGTGTCGGGACGGTCCGCGTTATCGTACATCGGAGTTGTCCAGATCGCCGTTGCACCGAGCGTTTTAAGATAACCAAGCTTGTCGATGACTCCCTTCAGGTCGCCGCCGTGATAATGACGACCCTTCTTTCTGTCGAACAATCCCTTCGATTTGGCCGGATCGTTATTTGTGGTGTCGCCGTCGGCAAAGCGGTCTGGCATCAGAAAATAGATGACGTCGTCGGTCGAGAAGCCGGAATAGTTGCCATATTGCGGCTGGGCCGCGAAGATGCCGAATTGTACGTTGGCGGTACCTGCGGAGGTAGTGAGCTTTAACGTGTAATTTCCAATCTGCACATTTTCGCGGATCGTAATATCGGCGAAAAGATAATTGCCGTTTGAGCTGGCTTTGAAGTTTCCGGCGGTTATCCCGGCATTGCTTGATTCTAGCTTTGCACCGGTGAGATTCTTGCCGCGAATGAGTACGCGGACCGGATTGATGGTGCTTTGCGCCCACCAATTAGGAGGATCGATCTTTTCGACTGATGGGGCCTGAGCGAGTGTTGCTGTGGCGAGGGCAAGAATTAAACCGCAGAGACGCAGAGACGCCGAGCAAGAGAGTTGAAAATGGAAAATTGAGAATGAAAAGTGAAAAGCTTGAAAACAGACATTTTCCATTTTCCATTTTCCATTTTCCGTTTCCTCTGCGTCTTTGCGTCGCTGCGGTGAAAAACCAGTTCGCATATTATTTCGTTCGTCCATAAATTCCCGTAAGCTTTTTCAATCGCTGTGTGATCTCGTCCGACAGAGAGTCTTTATCCATCCGCCACTGCCAATTGCCCGACGTCGACGCGGGCAGATTCATACGAGCTTCGGTACCGATTCCTAAAATATCCTGCATAGGTGTGATCGCGGTGTTTGCCACCGATGCCCAGACTGCGCGGATGAAATCCCAATGAATTTGCTTTCCGTCAGAATCTAGATATTCGAGGCAATATTCGCGTTCACGGCCGATCTCAGCCGCATCCCGCGTCGAACCGGCACCGGCTTGCGAAAGCCACCAGCCGACGGTCGTATCGTTATCGTGCGTTCCGGTGTAGGCGACGCAATTGCCGACGTAATTATGCGGCAGGTCGTGGTTTTTCGTGTCGCCGCCAAAGGCAAACTGCAGGATGCGCATGCCGGGAAAGCCTAATGAATCGCGAAGCTTTTCAACATCGGGCGTGATCACACCGAGGTCTTCGGCCCAAAACGGGAGATTTCCGAGTGCTCTCTTTATGGTATGGAAAAGCTCGTCGCCCGGAACCTCGACCCATCGTCCGTTCTCCGCCGTTTCCTCGCCAGATGGAACTTCCCAGGAGGCCGCGAAGCCGCGAAAGTGATCGATCCTTAGTACGTCAACAGTCATCAGAGTGTGTCTAACCCGGTCGATCCACCAGCTAAAACCATCCGCCTGCATCGCGTCCCAATCGTAGATTGGGTTTCCCCAAAGCTGGCCTGTCTTTGAGAAATAGTCGGGCGGAACACCGGCGACCACCTTCGGCGAGCCGTCATCGTCGAGCTTGAATTTATCTTGATTGCACCAGACATCGGCGGAATCAAAGGCAATAAAGATCGGCATATCCCCGACTATCTCGATGCCGCCCTTGTTCGCATACTCCTTTAGCTCAAGCCATTGCGAATAAAAAAGAAACTGATAAAATCTCTCCGCCTGAATCTCCTCGTAAAGCCGCTCGGATTCATTTTCGATCGTCGCCGGCATCCGTAGTTTTAACGGGTCAGCCCATTCATACCACGCCTTTTGCCCTTGCGATGTCTTGATCGCTTTATACAGAGCGTAATCGTCCAGCCAGGCGATATTTTCCTGGGCGAATCGCTCGAATTTGCCGCGGAGATCAACGCTCGTCGTCGCGTGAAAATTCTTGTAGGCTTCCGGCAGTACCGCATTTTTCCAATCATAAACCGCAGCAAAATCGACACGGTGCGACTCGAACACCGGTTTGTTCCGGAGTGTTTCGGGGGCGATCAACTCGTCCTGCGCCAGCCGCTCGGGCGAGATCAGCAGCGGGTTGCCGGCAAACGCCGAAAAGCACTGATATGGTGAATCGCCGTAACCTGTCGGGCCGAGCGGCAATATCTGCCAATACGACTGACCCGAACGAACGAGAAAATCGACAAATTCGAATGCCTTTGGCCCAAGATCACCAATGCCGAAATTGCCCGGCAGAGATGTCGGATGGAGGAGAATTCCTGATGCGCGAGGAAGCTTCATAATAAGGCCGGAACGGGGGCTCCCAGCCCGCCCACGCCGATTGCGCGAATGAATTCCATTTCGCATGCAAGTTCACGCGGGCAAGTTGCCCGCATTCCGGCGGATAAGCTAACGTTTCGCGTCAAAACATCCATATGCAATTACGGATTGTGGGGGCAAGGTTAAATTGATCGTTCCATTAACACCGCCGTGGTTGCTTATTGGTATAGTCGCCTGACCGCCACCGGGTCGGCAAACGATATTTTTGATCGCGAAACCCAAAATCTTGGCGTCGAATGAAATGTAATCTCCCGTGCTTGATCGATTGACACCAACTACAACTGATTCAATATTCGCTTGACGGGCAAAAATATAGCTATTGTCGTCATACCGAATTTCAATCGTCTTTCCCGTTTTTAGGGAATTAGATTTCTTTCTGATTTCGATCCATGCTTGAACCTCCTCAAACAATCTCTGCTCATCCGCTGTCCGCCCTGCGCGTGTAAAAGCATCACGCGGATCGCCCGGAAATCCACCTGGAAAATCCTTGCGATTATCCGGATCATGCCCGCCGGTCATGGCGATCTCTTCACCATAATAGAGCTGTGGAATGCCGCGCGTCGAAAGCATAAAGGCGATGTGCATCATTGCACCTTCAAGCGTTGTGCCGGGCAGCGACATAAAGCGATCGGTGTCGTGATTGTTCGTTAGTGTCGTGACGTTGTTTATGTTCGGATAAAGGCCGTCGTATTTAAGAATGTCGCGCAACGCCCGCGCGGGCTTCTTTCCTGTAAAAACGTCTTGTGATGTGCGCCACAGTTTGAAATCGAAAACGCTCGGCAGATTCGTATCGACACCGTCCCAACCTTTTTTGCCGCCCTGAAAGAACGCCGTCTGTGCGGAGTCTTCTTCGAAAACCTCGCCGACCATGTAATATTTCGGATATTGCTTCAGAATTGCGGCCGACCAGTCGCGGATAAACTCGCGCGGCATATATTGGATGGTGTCCTGGCGAATGCCGTCGATTCCGGTCATTCCGATCCACCAAAGAGCGTTCTGAATCTGATATTTCGCCACTTCCGGCTCATACTGGTTATTGTCCGGCAGCAACTCGTTGAACCAGCCTTTCAGTAAATTGTCGCGCTCGGCCTGGGATGAATTAGGCGAAAGCAGTACCGAATTATTAAAACTATTCGCCGAAAATTGGCTAAACCAATTCGCGAGTGGCGGATTCTTTGCCCATGGGTGCTGAATCCCGACGTGGTTCGCCACCTGGTCCTGGACGACCTTAATGCCTTTCTTATGTGCTTCGCGAACCAGTTGCTGCAAATCGGCCATCGTCCCAAAATGGTTCTCGACGCCGTAATAATCTATCGCGTGATAGCCGTGATAGTTCGTATTCGGACACCATGGCTTGTCGCATTGATTGGCCCCGTCCGGGTTGTCGTACCACGGCGTCAGCCATATCGTTGTTATTCCAAGCTCCTTGAGATAATCGAGCCGGTTGATGATGCCGCGAAAATCTCCGCCGTGCCATGCCCTCGGATTTTTGCGATCTACATCTTTGTTATTAGCAGCGTCACCGTCGGAAAAGCGATCGGTCATTATCAGGTAAATGACATCGCTGTTATCCACACCCTGAAAGTTTCCGGCTTTCGGCAATGGTTCGGAGATCTCAAAAGGAATGTTGGTCTTCCCGCCGCCTGAATTAAGATCCAATACGTATCTCCCCGGACGGATCGTTTTCGCAATTGCAAGATCAAAGAACAAATAATCACCGCGTTGATTGGCTCGAATGTTTGACACCTTTAAGCCATTATTTTTCGACGCGACACGTGCGTTCTGAAAATTTGCTCCCCGCACCATTACGCGCACCGGATTGATCGAATGGCCGGCCCACCAATTCGGCGGCTCAACCTTATCAACGGACGGAAATTGGGCGATTCCGCTAAACGTCAGGAAAAGAGTTGCAACGCAAAGTCGCAGAGCCGCTAAGCCGCGAAGATTTGAGCAGATAGCTAGACGATACAACGCATACAGTCTGGTCATAATTCTTGTTGCCTTAAAAAATAGGGCGTGAAACCGATTATGTTTCACGCCCATCGAAAGAACAAGGAGGTTCCGCAACGATCAATATCGTAATCGAACTCTAGAACTCCAGGCGAAGCCCGAATTGTATCTGCCGGTTTGTAAACCCGTATGTCGAACGGATCGTACCGAAGCCGTTGAACGTGCTGTTGTTGTTAAGATCCGTACTCGGCGGCGTCAACTGCGGCGTGTTGGTAATGTTGAAGAACTCGGCGCGAAACTGGATCTTGAACTGCTCGTAGATTGAGAAGTTCTTCGTTAGTCCCAAATTCAAGTTTCGTGTTGACGGTCCACGCAGGCTGTTCCGCTCAAGGTTGCCGAATCGGCCCGCCGGAGCGTTGACGAAAGCGGCTCTATTCAGGTATTGGCCGGCCGGTCCATTGTAAGGATCGCCAACCAGATCGACTCTGACCCCATCCCTGCGTACATCGAATGTCTGGCCGCTCTGAGCACGGAAAATGCCGTTGATCTGCCAGCCGCCGATAATCGCGTCGAGAATGCCCGGGATGTCCGATCCGTATTTACGCCCGCGGCCGAATGGAATGTCATAAACCGATCCGAATGAAAAGACGTGCGGGAAATCCAGCCTTGAGGTTGCAAACGGTTCGATAAAGTTCAGGTTAAGATCGGCCGCGCTGTCAAACGCTCCTTCGCCGTTATCTTTCGTTTTGGAGAAGGTGTATGCGGCGCGATATTGCCAGCCGCCTGAAAAACGTCTCTCGAGCTGAACCTGCAACGAATCGTAGGCCGATTTGCCGATATCGTCACGCACATTTGCCCTGCCTCCGTTCGAATAACAAGGTGATGTCAGGCGTCCGTTTGGACAAGTTACATTTGTTCCAACTTCACGGATGTTTCCGTTAAGGTTGTAGTAGAGGATCAAATTTCGGCCACGCGTACCGACGAAGCCAACGCTCAACGCCGTTTCTTTCGTCAGTTGATGCTGAAACTGCACGTTGAACTGGTGAATGTTGGACGTTCTGTTGTCGGGTTTAACCGCAAGAACGGTAACGTTCTGAGGGTTGTTCAAATTAACATCGGCAACACCTCCGAGCGGCAACGCTCCGGTCGCGAGACGCGAATCAAGCGAGCCGTTCGGTGCCCTGCCTGATAAAGTTATGCGGACGCCGTCCTGATTATTGAACTGCGAGAAGCCGCTGTATGGCGGATTCTGCGCCAACTGATTATCGATACCGCCGCGGTCCAAGAAGTAGAATAGTCCATACCCGCCGCGGAGCGTCGATTTACCCTTTCCACCGAAGTCATATGCAAATCCGATTCGCGGGCCAAAGTTATTCCCGTCCGTATCCGTGAGCGAATCTTTGCGATCTGCTGCAACTACAAGCCTGCCGTTGGTAAGATCAAAATTCGCCTGCCGGGCATACTGTTCCGTCGGGTTGGTGAAAAACTCGTATCGTAAGCCCAAATTTAAGGTCAGATTCTTCGTCGCCTTCCAGTCATCCTGTGCGAAGAAACCGTTCTCCCAATTGCGCGTGCCAACCGTTCCGAACGGAGGCCCGATCTGATAGTTGCAGACAAATCCGATCAGCAAGTCGGCTTGTTCAAAGCCCGTCGTTGGCGCTCCGCCGCATTGGGTCGGATCACCATTTCCTATCAAGAAAAAATATCCTTTACCACGGTTTGGCCTGTAAAGGGCTACATCGCGGCGGAGAATGGTTCCGCCAAGCTTAATGGTGTGATCGCCCCTTGAAAAACTGACGCTGTCGACGATTTGTAGTGTATCCTGCGGGACGATGTATGGGCCAAAGTCACCCGTATATTCGAGCTGTCCGTTATAACCGCCGATAAGTGCTCCGCCGCCGAGACTGGCGTCGCGGTTTGCATTGGGAATTCCAAGATCGGCTGAGATCGTCTGATCGAAGAATGGCGGTGTATATCCGTATTCTATCCGGTTTGCCTGTAGCCGAAGTTCATTTACTAACGATGAGTTGATGACTGAGTTAAGGCCAACCACAATTCCTTTTGTCCGCGTCGGGTTTGTTCCCGATCCGAAACCGGCCGGAAGTGCGGGCAGTCTCGAAGTCGTAGTTTGGTCAAACTTTCCCCAACTTATGCGGCTGAACATCTGATTGTTTTCTGTCAGGCTTACGTCGCCGCGGACGTCAAAGGTATCAGTATTGGTTGTTTCATTCCGCGTGGTAACGTAATTTCCCTGTTGCCCCGGAAGGTTAGGAAGCGGAAATGCACGCAGGTACGCAAGCGCTACTGGATTCAACCGGCCTCCCGGAAGAAGATCCAAGCGATTATAAGCGATTCCGTTGCCGTTGGCGCACAGATTTCCGTTTGTCGTCGTTCCGGTTACACATACGTTCTGTCCGGTTAAAGGATCGCGAAGCTGTGTCGTTAGTGCAGCAAAATTGCCGTTTCTAAATTCAGCCGTCGGAACCGCTGCGAAGTCCTGACTGACCGGCAGAAACTGACGCAGTCCCTCGTAGTCGCCGAAGAAGAACGCTTTGTCCTTCCATATCGGACCACCGAAGGTCCCGCCAAATTGTCCACGGCGGAATTCGCGCTTCGTCTCTTCGAAAGTTGGCCGGGCATCAAGGTCATCGTTGCGGATGAATAGGAATGCACTGCCGTAAAACTGGTTTCGGCCAGATTTAATGACCGAGTTGATAATTCCGCCTCCGCCTCGTCCGAATTCAGCCGAAGCAACGCTAGTCTGAACACGAAATTCCTGGATCGCCTCGGCTGACGGGAAAACGTTTATCGTGTTTACGAGCGATTCATTATTATCGACGCCATCGAGCAGAAAGTTGTTTGCCTGCGTCCGTTGGCCATTGATTGACAAAGCAGCTCCGCCGGTATTACGGCCGCGATATGTTTCCGCGTTACCGCCGACGCCGGTTGCAAAACCGCCGGGAATACCCTGCGTGACACCTGGCGTCAGACGTGCAAGCTCAAGCACGTTGCGTCCATTAAGCGGAAGCTCGACGGCCTCTCGGCCCTGAATCACCTCGCCGATGGCAGAAGTGCTGCTCTCAACCTGCGGCACATCGAATGTAACCGTTACCGTTTCAGACACCGCGCCCGGTTCGAGAGAGAAGTTGAGATCCGCAGTCTGAGCGACCTCAAGCGTTACTTCCTGCTTTGTTGTTTTAAAGCTGCTCTGGGTCACTTCGATCTGGTAGCGGCCCGGTTGCAGGGACAGTATCGAATAAGTGCCGTCGGCCGAGCTGACTGCCGTAACCTCACGGGCCGTTGAACTGCTAATGACTTTAATAGTTGCACCGGCCACTACCGCACCTGTCGCGTCGGTGACCGTTCCTTGAATTCTCGCACTTTCGGTCTGAGCGGTTGCCGCGAAGGCAAAGCCGAGGACTGAAACAGCAATCATAAGAATGTTGCGTAATCTTGTTTTGTTCATAAGACTGATCACCTCTTCGTGTCTGTTATGAGGTACGGTAGAGCAGGCCCGTCGGGCCGCCGACCTCATCATTAATTAATTTAGTAAAAATGGACTGCAGTCCAAGCTAAGTTTGTTGTGGAAACAAACAAAGTTTTAATATATCTGTAACGCAATGTCAAGAAGTATCGCGAAATATTCTGCAAATTCTCTAAATTAATTCGCAGAAGCGAATTTTCTTGCCAAAACAAGACTGATAGAGCCAAGAATTGTCGGCTGATCGCCTAGTGTCGAGGGAATGATTGCTGTCGTGGACAGCTCCTGGCGAATACTCCTCCGACCAAGCACCTGAATGTCATCTTTTATCAAATGCCAGGCTTTCACAATACTTCCGCTGACGATAATTGCTTGTGGACTAAAGCCAATAATTAAATTGGATATACCAATCCCCAGGTATTTTGCGTTGTCCTTCAAAACGTTCATCGCCCGTGCCTCGCCGTTTCGAGCCAAACCGACAAGGTGCTCTATGTCGATAACTCCATTCGTAGCGTGCCCGTTGCCGGAATAGTAATGCTGCAAAAGCGCCTTCTCCGATGCATGAGCTTCCCAGCAATCGCGGCGGCCGCATGAACAATCGACGGGTGCGTTTTCTCCGACAAACATATGTCCGAATTCGCCCGCCGCTCCATTTTCGCCGCGATAGACCTGCCCATCGATTATTATTCCTGTACCAATTCCCTCTGCTACAAGAACTGTTATAAAGTTTCGGGTTTTGCGGACTTCCTCTTCACCAAACCAAAGTTCGGCAAGAGCGACGGCATTAGCGTCATTGTCAATAATTACAGGCAGCCCGGTGGCCTCTGTCAGTTGTTTGCCAATGTCCCAATTCGCCCACTGGAAGTATGGTATGTACAGAATCCCGCCGCTGCCTTGATCGGCAATTCCGGGAATGCTTATACCGATCTCAAGGTTGGAATTCGGATACTGCTGAACAAACTCGATCACTCTCGACAAGATCTGTTTGTTCATGTAGTCGATATCAGACGATGTCGGGAACTTCTTAATCTGTAGTAAATTACCGGCGAGATCCGCTACAACAACGTGTGTTTCGCGGGGCGTCACGTCCACGCCAATAGCGACCGGTGTTCCGGTTTTCAATTTCAATAGCGTCGGCTTTCGACCACCTGTCGAATCGCCGGTACCGGTCTCTTCTATAAGGTTGTCGAGCTGAAGGTCGTCAACGATCGCGGACACGGTGGAACGCTGAAGCGATGTTTCGCGGGCAATGTCGGCACGCGATATCGGCGATCGGGCACGGACATAATTCAAGACGATCTGCTTGTTTATATCCCGGATCGTATTGTGCCGGGCTATCTGATTCTCGATCTTGTGCAGATAAATCTTCTTCATTCCGTGTTTGATGTAGTCTAATGGTCGGCGAAACGTCGACAGTTCCGCATTTCAGTGACGTGCCTTTGTTGGGTCGCCAAACAAACAATTCGACTATAAACCTTTTTAGAACTTTTTCAAGAGGAGATGCCAAGAAAATAGAAAAAAGTAGAGTGCGAGCCTGCTTCAATAGGTATAACCAATCATTCGCCGCGGTAGAGCGACACTTCCGATCCTATCCGATCTTAACTTTGCCGCGATGCAATCCTGATTGCCCTGATTTTCAATTTTCACTGATTCCTTGACACTCGTTAATCCTTCCTAATAAACTTGGGATGTTCTTAAATCAAATTTAATACAGTTCAGACGTGGGGGAAAAATGTCATTTTCTCGTCGTGATTTCATAAAGACCGCCGGTATCGCTCTCGGAGCCGTCACATTACCGAGTTGGGTGTACGATGCCCAAGCTTCGGCTAGTGCGTTCATTGACGTAAATAAAAATGCCCTTGCGGATTCGGCGCTGTCGACTGCCAAAAAGCTTGGCGCCGCTTACGCCGACATTCGGATCAATCGTTACCGGCTCGAAGCTGTCTCAACTCGTGAGCGGCAGATCCAGAATGTATCGACCGGCCATAATTTCGGTTTTGGCGTGCGTGTGCTTGTTAACGGAACCTGGGGTTTTTCCGCAAGCCCGCTCGTTACCGCCGAAGAGGTTCAGCGTGTGACCAGAGAAGCGGTCGAGATCGCGAAGGCGAATTCCCTGTTTCAGAAACGAAAGGTCGAAATGGTTTCGGCACCAAAGGTCGTTGCCACCTGGAAAAGCTCGTTTGAAAAAGACCCTTTCGATGTGCCGATCGACGACAAGATCGCGTTTCTATTAAAGCTCAACGAAGCCGCTTTAGCGGTACAAGGAGTTAGTTTTGTTACATCGTCGATGGCGTGGGTGAATGAGCAGAAATTTCTGGCAACTTCGGACGGTTCACGCATCGAGCAATATCTAATTCGCGGGAATCCTAGTTTTTCTGTAACGGCGGTTGATCGAGCGTCGGGCGATTTCCAATCACGGAATTCATTGCGCGAAGGCCAGGCAATCGGTTATGAGTATATCGAGAAACAGGATTGGATCGCCGATGCAAAGCAGGCTGCCGAAGATGCGGTGATGAAGATTAAAGCAAAGACGGTCGAGCCGGGCAAGTACGATTTGGTTCTTGATCCATCGCACCTGTTCCTGACTATTCATGAATCCGTCGGGCACCCGACCGAGCTTGACCGTGCCCTGCTATGGGAAGCGAACTACGCCGGCACGAGTTTTCTCACGCCGGACAAGGCAGGAAAGCTGCAGTTCGGTTCGAAGATAGTAAATTTTGTCGCCGACCGGATGCAGCCGCAGGGCCTTGCGACGGTTGGATACGACGACGAAGGCGTTGCCGGACAGCGATGGCATTTGGTCAAAGACGGAACGTTTGTCGATTGGCAAACAACCCGCGATCTTGCTCCGATGATCGGAAAGAAAAGCTCTTACGGATGTCTGCATGCCGATAGCTGGGGCAGCGTACCGTTTCCTCGAATGCCAAACGTTTCGCTCGAGCCGGCGAAGGAAAATGTTTCTCAGCAAGACCTGATCGGCGGCGTAGATAAAGGGATTTTCATACAAGGACGCGGCAGTTATTCGATTGACCAGCAGCGTTACAATTTCCAGTTTGGCGGACAGACCTTCTGGGAAATAAAAGGCGGCAAGATTGTAGGTATGCTGCGTGATGTAGCATATCAATCGCGCACGACTGATTTTTGGGGAGCATGTGACGGCCTCGGCGGACAGGCGACATATTTGATTCCTGGATCGTTCAACGACGGAAAAGGCGAGCCCGGCCAGTCGAACGCTGTTTCACATGGGTGCCCTGTCGCTCGCTTCAGGCAGATCAACGTTCTTAATACCGCATCTTCGCCGAATTCGGGTCAAATGGAGGATCACTGATGCTGTTGAATGAAAACGAAGCCAAGTCGTTTACCGATAAGATTCTTTCGTATGTTACGGCCACAGACGCTAGCGTGGGCGTAAGCAGTGACAAGCTTTCTCATCTGCGATTTGCGGGGAACAACTTTTTAACCAGCGGCCAGCGGATCAGCCGGGGTGCGAACGTAACCGTTTGGATAGATGGCAAACGCGGCAGCTCATCAACCAACGACCTCGATGACGCAAGCCTCAAAGCTATGGTCGAACAGGCTGAAAAACTCGCACGTCTTTCGCCGGTCGATCGCGAATATTTGCCGACTCTGTCGAAACAGAATTACAAGCCTGTAAATGGTTTTGTCGAAGCGACCGCAAATCTTTCACTTTCAAATCGGGCGAGCAGCATCGGCGGTATTATTGACGAATGCCAAAGACAAAAGCTTATCGGTGGCGGTTTCCACGCTGCCCGTGCGCAGGCTGGTGCGTCGGCAACGAAGAACGGTAATTTCGAATACGAAAAGTCTACTAACGTCAGTCTTTCGATGACCGCCCGAACACCCGACGGCACAAGTTCGGGCTACTTCTTGCGAAGTCATTTCGACATTAACAAGCTGGACACTAAGCGAATTGCCCGCGAGGCTGTCAGAAAGGCTCTCGAAGGCGCGGATGCGAAAACGATCCCACCGGGAGCTTATACCGTCGTCCTCGAACCGCAGGCAGTTGCCGATCTTCTCGGAAATCTCTCGTTCGGATTTAACGCCAGAAGCGCTGATGAAGGACGGAGCCCGTATTCGGCTCTGGGCGGCAAGACGAAGCTCGGCGAAAAGATATTCGACGAGCGGATCAGTATATATAGCGACCCATGGAATGCAGAACTGCCGGGCTCGCAATCGTCGCAAGGCGGAATTCCATCTGAGAAACTGTATTTGGTCAAAAACGGCGTGCTGGAAAATTTGATCTACAACCGATATTGGGCAAAACAAAAAGGCAAAGAGCCGACGCCGGGACCGGTCAACACAATTCTCGAAACCTCCGGTAAAATTTCCACGGTAGAAGAAATGATTAGAGGAACTGACCGTGGTATTTTGGTAAGCCGCTTTTGGTACATTCGCCCGACCGATGCTCGAACGGCGAGCTCTACCGGACTCACACGCGACGGTGTTTGGCTGATCGAAAATGGAAAGATCAGTCATCCTGTAAAGAACTTTCGCTTCAATCAGTCGATGACACAGATGCTTGCGCCGGGCAATGTCGAAATGATTGGCGTCTCCGAACGCGTCGGCGGCTCCGAAGGCGGCGGCAGTAACTCATCGCTCTTACCGGCATTGAAATTGAAGGCTTTTAATTTTACGTCGCAGTCTGAGGCGGTTTAGGCTTATCGTAAATCTTCCCTTTTCTGCGGGAAGTGTTTATTATTTAGAAGGATGTTCGCGTCCTTCTTTTCTTTTATTCATTTCCAAGCTAATTCCTGCCTGTTAAAGATGATATTCACTTTTCTTTCCTCGTTCGAAGTTGTTACTGGCTTACCGGACGCCGTCGGCTATGTTTTTGCATTTGCACTTGGGGCAATTGTCGGCAGTTTCCTTAATGTGGTCATTTACCGTGTTCCAAACGAACTATCCATCGTTTTCCCAAATTCGGCGTGCCCGAAATGCAAGGCTTCTATTAAGCCGTACGACAATATTCCGATCCTGAGCTGGCTCATCCTGGGCGGTAAGTGCCGAAATTGCAAGGAGCCGATCGCGATACGTTATCCGGCGGTCGAAGCGTTGACCGGACTCATCTTCTCACTGGTTTTTTGGCAGATCGGCCTGACCGCGTTTTTGCCTGCTTGCCTTATCTTTGCGGCGGTCATGATCTCTTTGGTTTTCATCGACGCTGAGCACATGATATTGCCGAACGTTATTACCTATCCACTATTTGTTTTCGCCTTTCTCGTTCGGATCATTTATCCGATAGTTTTACAGGAAAATTATTTCAGCGATATGGGATTTGCCCCGCTGGCCTCGATGGCTGGTTATCCGGCGTGGGTTGTGTCGCTTGCCGGTGCCGTTTTGGGAGCGCTTGCCGGAGGCGGTTCGCTATGGCTCGTCGGGGAGATCTGGAAGCGGTTGCGCGGCGTCGAAGCGATGGGGCTTGGCGATGTAAAGATGATGCTTGGTGTCGGTGCCCTGCTCGGTTGGAGGCTTGCTGTTTTAGCCATTTTCTTAGGAGCGTTTGCCGGGGCGGTGATCGGAGTTGCGGTAATAGCTAAGCAAAAAGACAGAGACCTTCAAACACAGATCCCGTTCGGGATCTTTCTGGGTATCGGTTCGCTTCTCGCTCTGCTTTTCGGCGAACAGCTCATTGCGTGGTACGCGACTCGTTTTCTTGCCTAAGCTTTCTTAACGCTGGCTTCGAGACATGCCGTCGAGCAATAGTAAGCCGATCGTCCCAACTTGATCGCTTTTTCTTCCGCTACCCATTTACCGCATTTTGGACAGTTAACAAGCGGACCGGCCGATGCAGGTTCGTCCTGAATCCGATTGTTGGCCGGACGTCCAGTTTTCCGGACCGTTTGCAGCGTACGCCAGAAATTCAGTATTGCTTTTATTTGCCGCCGGTATCGAAATGCGGTCAGGCCCGCGAGCACGATCAAAATAAGTAGAATAAAAAAAGCTTCTTTCATTTTGATGGGCTTTGGTCGATTTCATTCAACAGTGCGGTAAGCTCACCTATCGAAGTGTTGGACGTATTTACCTGTTTCAGCTTTTCGAGCGTTGCGGCCGCCTTTGCCATATTATTCTGTCTAATGAGCGTTTGTGTCAGGAACTGCAAACCGCGTTCGTGTTTCGGATTCGACATTAGGGCTTTTTCGAATTCGGCAACCGCAGTGGTCAGATCTGACGGTTCGTGCAGAAAGTAAGTTAGTGCAAGATCCACGCGAACGTCGGCGTCGCTCGGCTTTGATGCCAACGCCTTATTATAGAACTCGCGAGATTTTATAAGGCTAACGTTATCCTTATTGAAATATCCCTTGTCAAAATACGCATTGCCGACAGCAATCTGAAGATCTCGGTCGGCTGGCTCCAAAGCCAATGCCCTTTCTAAAATCCGCAGTGCGTCCGGCAGCAGGTTTGCGTCCTGTTTCATTGCCGCATATCGATAGAGCGACATTCCCAAATTCTTTTGAAAAGTGAAATTACCGGGGTTTTTGTCTGCCTCGACGACCTTCTTCTGAATTTCGTCGTTGGTCAGCGTCAGCTCAGCCGGTGCAGAAGCATTAGAATTTTGAGCGGCCTTGGGTGTCTCGGATGCGGTAGGGTTTGCCGTCAATTCGCGTCGGTTAAGTGAATTCGCGAACAAAAATCCGGCCGCAAAACTCAGGACCGAGGCGATGATCGCTATCCAGATTGATCTGCTTGTCATTGATGGTGATTCTAACAAATTCCTATTCATAAAACGAAAAACGCCGCCCGGTTAACAGGAGGCGTCCTTAATCCGATTCTACAATTCTATTTTTTCTTGCCTTCAGTGGCGAGAAACGGCAGGTCTTCCGTCCTCCGCCGCGGGATCGGGTCGGTCGACCTGCGTCGCGGAATTGCCGTAGTGTTTCGCCGGTCAACGCTGCCGGTCGGCAGGCCTTTGCCGTGTACAGCTTCCATCAGGATGCGGGTTATCTCCTGCGAAAGCGTACGATGTTCCGCGGCCGCACGGCGGCGAAGCGATTCTTTTAATTCGTTCGGGACGTATGCGCCGATAAAAACACCTTTTCGGTTTGCCATAATATTGGGGGAATTCTCCTTAAAATAATAAAAAAGCCTGAGCCGGAGCAAATCTATAAGCCGAATCTTGTTCCCGTTTTACCGGGCGGCAATCATTCATCTAGGCCGTTCGTTACCGAACGGCTCGAGCGACCTACCCGAAAACGCCGCCGATGATCTCTCACCGACAAATAGGCGGGCAGCCCATATTAGCGTTTCCCTATTTGGTCTTGCACCACGAGGAGTTTACCCGGCCGTGCCTGTTACCACACACGCCGGTGAGCTCTTACCTCACCGTTTCACCCATCACCTTTGCAGGCTGGTCTGTTCTCTGTTGCACTTGTCGTCACACGTTTTCACGTGCGCCCGGATGTTATCCGGCTCGTTGCCCTCTCGGTGTTCGGACTTTCCTCTTGTTTTCACAAGCGACTGCCCGATCTGCTCCAGCGTAAGGCGGGATAAGTATAACAAAAATTGTTGAACATCAAAATTCGGGTAAGCAAGTTGTTAGAGCGGTCTCAACGCTCTGACTCGAAAGAGAAATCAGGCGGAAACAGGTGTGCCCAATTTTTACGGATGTGGTGGTTTACGATCTCTTCCGTTTCCTCGACCGTTCGACAATGATCGATGCTTTTTATCAGCTTAGACGTTTCTTCGATCGCGATTCCCGCGACGATTTTTCGTACCTTTGAAATCGAATGGACGTTCATACTCAGTTCTTTGGCCCCAAGTCCGATCAGAACCGGAACATAGTAGGGTGATCCGGCCATTTCACCGCATAATACTACCGGCTTTCCGGCCTTATTTCCCGCGTCGAGTACGCTTTTGATCGCCTTAAGCACAGCCGGATGAAGCGTTCTGAACCACCCGGCAACGGCTTCGTTATCACGGTCGACTGCGAGCAAATATTGAATTAAGTCATTTGTTCCCAGACATAAGAAGTCTGTTTCCTCAACTAATTCATCAACCATAAGAACGGCGGAAGGTACTTCGATCATCGCACCTAGACGCGGGGTTCCGACATTCTTGCCTTTTGCAGCCAATTGCTCACGTTCATGCTCAAGCAATTCCCTAACCGCGAGCACTTCTGAAACGCCCGACACCATGGGAATGACAATATCGATCCGATGTTCGAATGAAGCCCGCAATATCGCCCTGAGTTGGGTGCGGAGCAGTTTTTTATAAGTCAGACCGAGTCGAACAGCGCGCAGGCCGAGTGCCGGATTTTTTTCCTTTGCGGAAAACTGATCCAGAAGCTGTTCAACCCCGAGATCGAACGTTCGGATTTTTACACCTGCATCTCCCGTTGCCTCAGCCATCGTCTGATAGGATGTACATTGTTCGCTTTCCGAAGGAAATCCCCGAAATCGGTTGAACAAAAATTCCGAACGGTAAAGTCCAACGCCTTGTGCCCCAAGCTGGTTCGCCTTTTTATACGACGAAGGCGTTTCCGAATTTGCGTAAATCCTTATTTCACGGCCGTCGAGGGTCTTGGCCGGGACCGTTAGGCGATCGCTTTCGGTAATCTGCTCTTCATGAAATTGTGTGGCGGCGACGGAATAACGATCCAGCGTTTCCTTATCCGGATGCAGGATAATATGGCCGTTATAACCGTCAACTATAACGAGATCGCCGTTCTTCACGCGGCGAAGCACTTTCTTTACCCCGGTAACCGCCGGCCAGTTCATTTCCCTTGCGAGAATAAATGTGTGTGAGGTCCATCCGCCATTTTCCGTGATCACGGCCAGAGGATTATCGTCCGACAATTCAACTAGTGTGGAAGGTTTTAGCTCTTTTGCAGCAATGATAGCGTCCTTAGCAAACGGAATTTTCGCCTGGACACCGCCGAGGGCGGCAAGGATTCGCTCGGAAACATCCTCGATGTCGATATACCGGTCACGAAGGTGTTCGTCCTCTATCGCCTTATAGCGTGCGACATAGCTGTCGGTAACAAGCTTGATCGCCCATTCGGCATTGATTCTTTGCTCGGTAATCTCTTTCTCAAACTTGGACTGCAGCGAAGAGTCCTCGATAAGCATTCGATGAGATTCGAAAATTCCCGGGCCGGAATCCGATATTCTTCCTTTTTTGCGGGATACGATCTTGGAAAGCTGCCTTTTCGCAAGGTTGACGGCCGTTTGCAGACGCTTGATCTCGGATGGAACGGACGAATCTTTGATATCGATGCGGTAGAATTGGCGGTTGTTGCCGTGCAAACAGACGATCTTGCCGATCGCGACGCCTCTTGATACGGCACGGGCTTTTAATCGGATTTCTGAGGATTTTTCGTCTTGGGGCGTAGCTTCCTCGCTTTTTTCGGGCGCGTTCATTGTTGACGACTGTTGATCTTGCCCGGTTCAGACGGACTTTGCGGTCTTTGCGTTGAGAAAGATAGTAACCGCTAAGAGCGCAAAGTGAATGACCGCAAAGTTCGCGAAGTTTACTTCCCAAAACTAAAACCACCGCCGCCGCCTTGTGTCGGGAAAAATGGTTTGAGCAATCCGGCAAACGCAGCCAGATTGCGTGTCTGGATCAGTATCTCGCCCGGTCCCGTAAATTCGGCGACCATGCCTTCACCACTAAGAAAGCTCTTGAAAAAGCCGCTCGCAGCCTTTCGAAGGCTGTATTGCATATGGCCTTCCCAGGCGACCAGATGACCGGTGTCGACGACATATCGCTCGCCGGGCCGCAGATTCTTCCTGTGAATTGCCCCGAATGATGAAACCAGCAGCAGCCCGGCTCCCGAAATCTGTAATACGAAGAGGCCTTCACCGCCAAAAAAAGATTTCGCTCCGCCGAATTTTGTATCGACGACCAAGCTGGTGTCGCCAGCTAGATACGAGCTGGATTGAACCATAAACGTCTGGTTGTTCATCTCGATCCCCGCCACGTCCCCCGGAGCGCCCGGGGCAAATGTCACCTCGCCGGCACCTCCGCGTGAGGTAAATGTCGAAACAAAGGCCGATTCGCCGCCAACCGCACGCTTTAAGGCACCAAAAACGCCGCCCTTCATCTGCGATTCAAGGTCGACGTTTGCCGACATCGAAACCATCGCTCCCGCCTCAGCGGAAATGGCCTGTTCGGCCTGTAAATTCACGACGGCAAGAGCAAAAGCTCCCTGAAAAATAACTTCCCACGTATAGCCTCGGCCTTGTCCGCGACCGTCCGCGTCAAAATGAAACGCTCCAGCCGACGGCTGATATTGCTGCTGCTGTTGATAATTTTGCGGTGGTGGTGGCGGTGTCGCTGGTGCTTGCGGTTGCTGAAAGTTAGGAGGCGGCGGAGGCGATGCCACAAGCGTGAACCCACACGACCCGCAGAAACGGGCATCCGGCAGCAATGCGACGGTGCATTTTGGACAATTCATCAAACAACTCCTGTCGACTTTTGCATCACGATCTTACTGGCCTCTTCGGCATTATTCGCAAAATCGAGAAACGCCAGGTCAGCTTTCGAGACAACGAGATTTTCTTTCCAACTTTCGACAACGCGGTTCCAACAGTCGCCGACGAGTACAAGCGGGCGACGCGGCAAGACGCCGGTCGTCAATTTGTTCCAAACCAGTGAGATCTCGGTAACAGTTCCCATACCTCCGCGAAACGCAACGAAGCCATGGGAGCGCGTGATGAGATTCTGTAAACGGTCGTAGAAATGGTCTGTCGCGACCTTGTCGGTCAAGTATCGATTAGGTTCCGATTTGAACTGGTTCATTACAATACCGAAAACGCGGCCGCCTTTTTCGCGGGCTCCGCGCGAGGCGGCTTCCATGATACCAAGGTAGCCGCCGGTGCAAATAGTGAAGCCTGCTTCCGCCAATCGGGAGCCAAGATCGCGGGCGTCTTTATACTCTTCCGAATCCGGCGAACATTTTGAGCCGCCGAATATAGTTACGATTTTTTCTTCAGGATTATCTGTCACAGTTTTTATACAACCGTCCGACAAACTTCGGTTTGTTGCTTTCTAATCATTATAACCGCACTCGATGAAGAAATCGATATGCCTAACTCCGTCACAACTTCGGCAAACTAAAGTTTGTCGGACACCCCCGCTTCTTCCGGCGTCAAATTTCCGGCTTCGTGGATTGCCCGCGTCGTGTCGGTAAAAAGCAGTATCACGCTTCCGACGACGAAGAAAACAATAAGCGCCAGTATTGCCTGCCTAAACGAGCCGGTCGTACCGACAATAATAGTGAACAGTAATTGCCCCATCCAGGACGTTCCTTTCTCTGAGATCTCGTACAGGCCGAAGAAAGAAGCTTCGCGCCCTTTCGGTATCATTTGCGAATACAGCGACCGTGATAGTGCCTGGGCCGCGCCAAGAACTAGGCCGATGCACGAGCCGAGCAGCCACGCCTGCCAAAAGCTCTGGAAAAACCCGTATGCGTAGATCACAATTGCGCACCATATAACGAGCGAAACCATTATTGTTCTCTTGCTGCCGATGACACGAGCAAGGCGTTCGAACACAATCGCTCCCACCAACGCCGAAACCTGCGCGACGAGAAAGATCATCAGCAAAAACGAATTATCTTCGGGAAGGCCTTTGGACGTAAATAATTCATATGAGATAAAGACCGAAGATTGCAGAATTACCGTTTGGATCCCGTCATTATAAAAAAGATACGCAATAAGAAACATCATTGTGTACCGCAGACGGCGAAGTTCCTTAAGTGTCGCCCAGATCTCGCTAAACCCAATCGTGACCAGACTTTTGTTTGGCGGTATTTCTTTCTCCGCACCTCGTGATTTGACCAGATAGAAAGTCACGAGAGCGAACAGACCCCACCAAAGCGACGCCGCAAGGAATGAAATTCGAACGGCCATTCCGGTCGAAATGCCAAACCAATCCGCATTTTTTATCAGGAGAATGTTGCCAATCAGCATCACAACGCCCCCGATATAGCCAGACGCATAACCATAGCTTGACGCACGGTCGCGTTTATCCTCGCTAGTTATATCAATCAGGAAGGCGTTGTAGAAAACATTGGCCGCCGCAAAACTCATATTCGAAATAACGAGCAAAATACTGCACGCAAGGTATGAATCCGTGACAAAAAAGAGTAAAGCGCTTGAGACGACACCTAGATAGCAAAAGAATGCCATCATCCGCTTTTTCAAATTGGTGTAGTCCGCAATCGCTCCGAGGACGGGCAGCAGCAGGACCATCGAGATGACCGACAACGCGATGCAAAACGCCGGCAGGCCTTTCGGCGTAACGTTAAAGAAAAAAAGATCGAGGATAACGCCGTCTTCACCGACCGCTTTTTGAGCGAGGCTGATTAGATAGGGGCCGATCAAAACACCGACAACGGTCGTGAAAAAGGCCGAGTTTGCCCAGTCGTAGGTCATCCAACCGAGCATTTCTTTCCGGTCGTTTTTCGGGAAGTCCGTTGTGTCCATAGTGAAGGTTTTATGTGTAAGAGAACGAATAAGTCCCGGGTCTAACCACAACAGAAATCTCGCTCACCGAGCTTACATTAATACAAAATGTCAAAATTCGCATCACGGCAGATAAAGTTGTGCGAATTTGGCAAATAATCGGCGTTACCGTAAAGTTAATTTAGTTTCGGAACGGCGTAAATTAACCCGATTATGAAAACTATGATCCTTGCAGCGGGCTTCGGCACGCGGCTCTTCCCACTGACAATCGACCGTACAAAACCGGCCATCCCTTTTCTCGGAAAGCCGCTTGTCGGATATGTCGCCGAATACCTGGCGACGTTCGGGCTGACGGAATTTGTAGTAAACCTACATCATCAGCCGGATTCGGTCATTGAGGCACTCGGCGACGGAGGTGCGTTTGGAGTAAAGATCGACTACACACGCGAGGTTCCGAAAATACTCGGAACCGCAGGAGCTTTGGATAACGCTCGCCGATATCTTGAGGAAGACACTTTCGTGATCGTTAACGGAAAGATCATCACCGATATCGACATTACCGCCGCTATCGAGGCCCACAAACGCTCAGGTGCGATTGCGACGATGGTGCTGAAGCCCAACACTAAACGCGAGAAGTTTACCATCGTAGATACGCAGGGCGGGTGTGTTACGGGCTTCGGCGATTATGCTAAGCCGTTCACAGAAGGCGAGATCCGCGACACGGAACACGATATTTTCACGCCGCTAATGTTTACCGGTATTCACATAATGGAGCCCGCGGTGCTTGATTACATACCTCGAGGCGTCTATTCGGACATTGTTCCTTCGTTCTACAACCCTGCGTTACTAAAGGGCGAAAAGATCGCCGCTCATGTTACCGATGCGAATTGGTTCGAATTGTCGACAATGCCGCGTTATCTGGATATCTCGCTCGCGATGATGAACGAAGAAAATGTACACATCGGAGATAATTGCAAAATCTCAACAGGCTCATCGATTCGCGATTCGGTGATCTGGGACGATGTCACTGTATCGGACGAAGTAAATTTGTATCGCACGATCATCGCCGACGGCGTGACGATCGAAGCCGGTGAGCATTTTGAAAACGCCGCGATCGTGCGGGCCGAGATGGTCAGAAACTGCGACGAAATTCCTGAAAAAGCTTTGAAAGGTTACATCCAGGGCGAGAATTATATTGTTCCGTTGAATTAACACCGGGCAAAAACGCGAGCGTAAACGAGCGTGCACCCCGACGCCACAGACGCACGCTCCATTGCAGGCGCGTTTCTGCCCGTAACGCCGTCTTTATGTCAGAATTTCAGTTGCGGCTCGAAAAATTTCTTTTAGAGCGGGACAAGAAGCTAAACATCCAACAGCTAACGCCCGATGCATCCACGCGCGAGTATTTCCGCGTCGGCTGGTGCGGCGGAGCGGCAATCGCATGCGTTTACCCCGAATCATTCATTGCTGCCGAGCAAAGCTATCTCGACGTTACTTCATTATTTATTGAATCCGGCCTGCCAGTAGCAAAAGTGCTCGATTTCGATGAATCTTTCGGCGTCATCGTTATCGAGGACTTTGGCGATCGTATACTGCGGGACGAGATGCAGAACGCTGATCCTGCACAACGCGAACAACTGATCAACAATGCAATCGAATTGATACCGCGGATTCAGTCGGCGACCGGAAGGGCTTTTGAAACGAATTCGATAGCTTCGCGGCTCAAATTCGACACAGAAAAGCTTTTATGGGAGCTGAATTTTTTCAAAACGCATTACTTCACAACATTTAAAAAACAACCGCTGCCACCGGAAATCGATGCCGCGTTGACCGCCGAATTTACGGAACTTGCCCACCAACTTGAAACGAAAGCAACAGTTCTCTGCCACCGAGACTTTCACGCCGCCAACCTAATGATCGATAAGGACGGGAATTTGCGCATAATCGATCATCAGGATGCTCGCATAGGTTCGGTCGCATACGATCTCGTCTCATTTTTGCTTGATCGGGTCACGGAGCCTCCAACGGCTGAGTGGCTCGCCAAAAAACGGCGCCATTTCCTCGCCGAACGCGAACGTATCGGCCTCGCACCCATCAACGAACAGGATTTTGCCGAAGAGTTTCGGCTTCAGACAATCCAACGCTGCCTGAAAGCTGTCGGAACTTTCTCGTTTCAGTCGGTGAACCGGGGCAAAACCTACTTCGTTCCGTTCATCAAACCCATGTTTCAGATCGTGCTTAGAGCACTTGATAACCTCGGCAGATTTAAGAAAATACGGGACATACTTCTCAAAGAAATTAAAAATTAACAGCATGACAACGATCGCACGGCTTCTTTTTACCTTTGCGTTCATCGCTCTCTTCTCAACCGGAACCAGCGGTCAAATGGTTTCGATGAACCCGTTCGATATTGCGCCGCCGACAATACTTGGCGATATTAAGGCGTTACGGATGGCAAATCCGAAGATGACATCCACCGAATTTGTCGATGCCGCGAACAAACTTCTAGAAAGACAAGGGATCGCGTTCACGTTTTCTTTCGACGAGGCGACCTGTCTTGCGATAGATAAGTCGATCAAGGGCATGAAGAACCCACCGTCGAAGCTGAATCTGAGAACAAAGCTAAAATCTGTTGGGGCCGAACCGGCAACTCTGACTTTACCTCCCGCCGATTTTGGTAATAACGAATGCAGCAAATGCTCGGTCACTTTGCCGATACTAGAATTGACCGATAAGGAATTCGTTGCGTTAATGCTCGGCCACAATATTAAGTTTCACTTGCCGGTAAACTTTATTGTCAGCGAAGCCTTCCTTGTAGATGAGAAGGACGTGACTACGGTCAAAAAAAAGTGGCGAATACCTTTTCGGTCCGTACCGCTGGGAGTTTCGTACGACGAGAATGTTCTATACCTCGGATTGTTCGAGCCGGAATTGAAAGAGATCTCGCTTGCCGTTTTCGGCGAGGGAGTCTTTCAGTTTGCTACTCGTGAGGAAGCGGAGTCGAATGGAAAAGGAACTCCGGTGAAGGAGTTTACGAAAGATCCTGCGAATCCGAATCTGGCGTTTATGCGATTCGAAAACCGAGGGCTGAAACAGGTCGTTAGATATTCCAACGCTTGCGGTAGATAGGAAGTCGGCCGCAACATACGATATAGGGCTTGGCTCCGAGTCTGCACCCTGTCAAACCCTCAGATGATCGGCCCGCCAATTTTGCACTGCCAGTTTGATCTCCTTACCGGTTTTCAATTCACCGTTCAAGACGCGTTCCATCAAGCCCGGCAGTTCTTCGTCCGAAGCAAAACGGAGAGCAATCATTTTTCCGACAGGAAGATTTATGGCACGCTCGGCTAGTTCGGCTGGGAGTAATTCCCTGTACCGGAGCCTTTCCTCAAGGCGAATAATGCGGTTCTGCACCGTCAGTGCTTGCGTACGGCTGGCCAGGCTTACTAACAACACTGCGACCGTGAGCAACAGAAACTGAACGCGATACCAGTCAAATTCCGTTATCACGCAGACCAAAGCCCAGACGACCAGAATTGCGAGCAGCGGGCTGATCACAAAATGAACGAAGACATTCCAGCGAACGTGGTTCTGATAGTTTTGTGTTTCGGACATATTTAAAGTTTTGTCTGTGCCATCGATTCGGGCGGCTTGGTTGTGAAATCTTCGCCGGGATTGACGAATAAATTCTGTTCGAAACGGTACTGCTTGTCGTAAAGCTGCTTGTAGCGTCCCTCCATAGCGATCAGTTCATCGTGCGTGCCGCGTTCGAGAATTTCACCGGCTTCAACAACGAGTATTTGATCGGCGCTTCGAATAGTTGAGAGTCGGTGGGCAATTACAAACGTCGTCCTTCCCTGCCGCAGACGGTTCAGGCCTTCCTGTATCAAAGCCTCGCTTTCGGAATCGAGCGACGATGTTGCTTCGTCAAGTATCAGGATACGCGGGTTGGCTAGCAACGCCCGGGCGATGGCAATGCGCTGCCGCTGTCCGCCTGACAGTTTTACGCCGCGTTCGCCGACGATCGTGTCATAACCGTTTGGAAATTTCTCGATAAACTCGTCTGCATTGGCGGTGACGCAGACGCTTTTGATCTCACTGAGATTCGCTCCCGGGTTGGCGAACCGGATGTTGTCGAGAATCGTTCCGTCAAACAAAAAATTGTCTTGCAGCACAACACCAAGATGGCGCCGGTAATCGCGCAGCCGGACCGATTGCAGGTCTTTGCCGTCAATCTTGATCTTGCCCGGAGCGAGGACACTCTTGTCCTCGTCGCCGGTTCCTCCGGCGAAAGGATTTCCGGACGCCGAGGCTGCGTCCATGGGGACAAGAGTGTCCCCGCTCCGGTTAGGCTGTATAAAATTCAAAACCAAGCTCAAAATCGTCGATTTACCCGAACCGCTGGAACCCACGAGCGCGGTAGTGCTTCCCGCCTCGGCATGAAACGCCACGTTCTTCAATACAGGCACCCCAGCATCGTACTCAAAATACACATTCTCAAAATCAATCTTGCCATCGATATGCGGCAGCGGCTCGCGGTTGGCGTCTTCTTCGTCCTCGGTCGTCATCGCCATCACTTCGCGGATGCGGTCGAGGCCCGCAAGAGCCTCGGTGATCTGCGTACCGACCGATGTCAGTTCGATCACCGGCAATGCAAGTAGGAACGTAAACGAAATGTACATTAGAAAGTCACCTAGCGTCATCGTTCCGGCCTGCACTGCATTACCACCAATGACGATCATAACGACGGCGACTGCTCCAATAACGACAGAAGAGAAAGAACTGATCGCCGACACGCCCGTCACCGTTTTCGCGATATTGCGAAACAGCTTGTGCGCTCCGCGTGCGAATGAAAGCTCCTCGCGTTTCTCCGCCGTATAAGCTTTCACGATCCGGATTCCACCCAGGCTTTCGCCCAATCGTCCCGTAACTTCCGCGCTTATTTCGCCGCGTTCCCGAAAGATCGGCCGCAGGATTTTGAACGCATACATCAATGCCCCGCCAAAGATCAAAAGCACGACGATAGTCGCCAAGGTCAGCTGCCAGTTCAGATAGAAAAGCACGCCGAGGGCGATAGCCGCCGTCACCACGCCGCCGAGAATCTGGCCGAGGCCGGTGCCGACGAGATTGCGAATGCCCTCGGCGTCGTTCATGATCCGCGAGATCAATTGACCGCTCTGTGTTGAATCAAAATACGAGATCGGCAGTCGCTCAATATGCCGTTGCACCCGCATACGCATGTTCGTGATCGCGAGTTGCGCGGCGACACCCAGAATCTGCGACAATGCGAATGACGTCACGCCTTGAATCAGCGTCGATATTCCGATCGCAAGCGCAACCCATTTGATCAGCCCGTAATTCTTTCCGGTAAAGATATCGTCGCCGATATATTTAGTCGAGGCCGGCAAAACCATCCCCGACAGCCGCGAGATCAGCATCAGGACACTGCCCAGCAACAGCCGCCAACGGGCGTTCCACATGATCCGTCTCGCCTCAGCCCACGCGCTGGAGTAATTTACCTTCTTTTTCTTCTTTTCTTCATCGGCCACGTACTACCAATTTGGGTTCCCAACTTCTGGTTGTCAAGCCGCCAAGTTCCGTAGTTCCAACGGTTTTGTGGTAAGATCTGAAAACAATGGCTGCTAGGGATTCAATTACTGCAAAGGAATGGGTAGCCAATTGGCTGGAGACGGGGCCGATTCTAGAGCGGCTGCGAATAGAAGCTCACAGGAAATCGGCACTTGCGGAAACCTTGCTTTCGCTAGGCGACGCGACTCGGGCTTCTCTGCTGACTCATCCGCCAAATCCTACTTCGGGGATCATTGAAATGCAGAGGCTTTTCGCAAAATTGAGAAAATGAAACAGATCCTCGAAGCCGCCAAGGAAATTCAAGAGTTTTTTGAACTGAAGGATTGGAAATTTTGCTTTATCGGCGGCATTTCCCTTCAAGCCTGCGCAATCCCGCGAATTACAAATGATGCGGATATTACGCTAATTACCGGTATCGGTTCGGAAGAGCGGTTTATTGGCGACATATTGGCGAAGTTCTCGGATTACTGATGATCCGATGGGTTTCTTTTTGTCGCGAAGAATTGTTCTGATAAACATCGGCGGCGTGGGAATAGATATTTCGCTGGGAGCGTTGGAATTTGAGGAATTGGCAGTCGAGCGCTCAACCTATCACGAATTCCTTCCTGACATTGTGCTCAAAGTATGCTCGCCTGAAGATTTGATAGTATTCAAGGCGTTTGCAAATCGACTGAAAGATTGGGCCGATATCGAGAACGTTCTTTCGATCCAGACAAATCTCGATTGGAATTATATACACGAGCATTTATCAGTGCTCGTTGAACTTAAGGAAGAGCCTGAAATTATAACAACACTTAATAATTTACGATTCGAGTCATAGAGAAGAATGAAGCAAACATACATAAACCAACTAAAAGACCACATCGGTGAAGAGGTCACGCTGAAAGGCTGGCTTTATAACTCGCGTTCGAGCGGCAAGCTCGTCTTCTTGCAGCTTCGCGACGGCACAGGCATCGTGCAATGCGTCGTTTTCAAGGGCAACGACGAAGACGTGTTTGAGAAGGCGAAGGGCATCGGACAGGAATCCTCGATAATCGTCACCGGTTCAGTGAAGGCGGACGAGCGTTCGTCGCTCGGCGTTGAACTGGACGTAAAGGATGTCGAAATTCTCCAAAACGTCCACGATTACCCGATTACGCCAAAGGAACACGGCACCGAGTTCCTGATGGACAACCGCCATCTGTGGATACGCTCGAAAAAGCAGCACGCCGTGCTGAAGGTTCGCCACACGGTCATCAAAGCCGTCCGCGATTACTTCGACGGCAACGGTTTCACGCTTGCGGATACGCCGATATTCACGCCCGCCGCGTGCGAAGGCACGACGACTTTGTTCGAGGTTGATTACTTCGGCGACGACAAAGCTTATCTGACGCAATCCGGCCAGCTTTATAACGAAGCGACCGCTGCCGCTTTCGGCAAATCTTACGCGTTCGGCCCGACGTTCCGTGCTGAGAAATCGAAGACCCGCCGTCACCTGACAGAGTTCTGGATGGTCGAGCCCGAGGTCGCGTACGCGGGCTACGAGGACATGATGGATCTCGGTGAAGGCCTGATCCTTTTTATAGTCGGACGTGTTCTAACCGACCGCCAGGAAGAGTTGAAAACTCTCGAACGCGACACTACCGTACTCGAAGCGATAAATGCTCCGTTCCCGCGCATACATTATGATGATGCCGTCAAGATGCTTCAGGGACGGAGCTCGACCCGGAGCGGGGACACTCTTGTCCCCACGAACGCCGCTTCGGCGTTCGAAGAATCTTTGGCCGGAGGAACCGGCGATGGGGAAAAGAGCGTCACCGCTCCGCGTTTTGAATGGGGCGGCGATTTCGGCGCACCGGACGAGACATATTTGTCGAGCCAGTTCGGCAAGCCTGTTTTCGTTCATCACTTCCCCACCGCGATCAAAGGCTTTTACTTCGAGATCGACAAAGACCGCCCCGAATGCGCCCTTGGCATCGACCTGCTCGCTCCCGAAGGCTACGGCGAGATCATAGGCGGCGGCGAACGCGCTTCAAACCTCGATTACCTGACCGAGCAGCTCAAAAAACACAACCTGCCGCAGGAAACATTCGAATGGTACCTCGACCTCCGCCGCTACGGTTCTGTCCCCCACGCCGGCTTCGGCATGGGCATCGAACGCACCGTAGCCTGGATGGCCGGCATCGAACACGTCCGCGAAACAATTCCGTTTCCTAGGATGCTTTATAGACTGAGGCCGTAATTAGTAAAGGTTGATATTCATATGAAAAGTAGTTCAATATTTCTCATTGCGATCGTTCTCTCTTTTTTGTGTCAGTTCACGTTTGCTCAGGAAGCCCAGCAAGTATCCCCGTCGGAAAAGAACCCAAAAGCGGTTGAGCTGATAAAACGTGCTCTTATCCTCGAAGATACGATGCAGTTCCAAAAAGCTGTAGAGGTTTATAAAGAAGTTCTAAAGCTTGAGCCTAAAGACTTCGCGGCAATGAACACCATCGCCGGCCTTTACGGCAAACTCGAGAATCCGGCGGAGGAAGTGGTTTGGGCAAAAAAGGCTATAGATTCGAATCCAAAGTATTTTCAGGCCCACATAAACTATGGCAACGGATACGCAATGCAGGGCAAGTTTGATGAAGCCTTAAAAGCCTACCAAGACGCCGCTAAACTCGCACCGAAAAGTCCTCTGCCGATCTATAGCCAAGGTGTCGTAGCGGAGAATCAGGGACGTTTTAGGGAAGCTCTTGAACTCTACAGAAAATCGTTTGAGATCGACCCGAAATTCGAAGACGGATTGTTCAGTGCCGCAGCCATGCACGCTAACTTGAAACAGTTTGCTGAAGCGAAGACTCTTCTGAAAAAGATTCTCCAACTAAATCCAGACGCAGCCGACGCCCGCGAGATGCTTCAGGCGGTAGAGCGCGAAAAACCATAGTCTATGCCAGATGTCATTGTCATCGCAGGACCAAACGGGGCGGGAAAATCCACGCTGGCTCCTCACCTGCTTCGTGATGGGCTCGGAATAGTTGAATATGTCAACGCCGACACGATCGCTCAAGGGCTTTCTGCATTTGCTCCGGAATCGGCGGCGATTGAAGCCGGTCGGATAATGCTGCGCCGCTTAAATGAACTGGCGAAAGAGCGGAAAGATTTTGCTTTCGAGACCACATTGGCGACGCGTTTCTATTCAAAATGGCTCTCAACGCTTCAATCCACCGGATACCATGTTCATCTCGCGTTTCTGTCGCTAAACTCGCCGGAGTTAGCTATCGAGCGGGTTGCGGAACGGGTTAGATCAGGCGGACATAACATCCCGGACGAAACGATCCGGCGAAGGTATGATCGCGGACTTACCAACTTCTTTCAATTGTACGAGCCTATTGTGGATTCGTGGCAGATGTATGACGCATCGGAAGAATTCCCGATAGAGGTTGCATGCGGTGATAAAATTGACGGCACTATCATAGTCAAAGAAACATTATGGCGAATGATCGAAAGATAGAAACAAACACGCCGAACCTGCTGGTAAAATACCGTGGCGTTGTGAAAGGTGCGATAGAGAAAGGTGTCCGCGAAGCGTTGGTCAGGCACAAGCAGGCGGGTAACCCGGTGGCGGTTTCGCGTGACGGAAAGGTTGTGATACTCCAGCCGGATGAGATCGAAGTAGGTTGAGATCGAGAATGCAGAAGCTCGCGCGTGAGCAAGGGCGTAATATTCAACGTACCGATTGCGCCCTTGCTTACGCGCGGGCTTCTTCAACAGAATTTATGTCAACATACACAGCAAAGATTACCTGGAGAAACGATGCGCCGGACACATTTACGAAGAACCGCTACACGCGCGGGCATGAGTGGTCGTTTGATGGTGGAATAACAGTTCCGGCTAGTTCTTCGCCGCACGCGGTGCGGGTTCCGTTTTCGGTTGAGGCGGCGGTCGATCCGGAGGAGGCGTTGGTAGCGGCGGCTTCGTCGTGTCATATGCTCTCGTTTTTGTGGGTTGTGTCGAAGAGCGGTTTCGTCTGCGATTCCTACGCCGACAACGCCGTCGGCGAGATGACGACGAGCGACGAAGGCAAGCAGTGGATATCGAAGATCACGCTCGATCCGCAGATCGTCTGGTCTGGCGACAAAATTCCGACCGACGAGGAACTAGCGCAAATGCATCATGAGGCTCACGAGGTTTGCTACATCGCAAATTCGATCAAGGCTGAAGTCGTGATCAAATAGTCAGAACCGGGAGCGACTGCGCGCCGGTTCTTTCTGCGAACATGGCCGGAACCCAGTCGCTATCGCTCCCGGTTCTGACAAGAAGTGAAGTATGACAAAACAAGCTCCCGCGGTAACTAATGGTCAAAGAACAGTCAGTGTCCCTTCAAACAATTGCCGTTGATGATCTAAACGCGGCAATCGAACGCTATAAAGAGCAGTTAGGTTACCGGCTGGATATGGTCGTTCCGGCCGACGCCCCGCGCGAGGCGTTACTATCGAAGTGCGCCGTGAGCGTCCGACTGGTGTTCACGAACCACCCCGTCGGCGAAACGCCGCCACCCCTCCTTCGTAAGGATGGGAGTTGGGTCACCGGGCGTGCCGGGATGGAGTACCGCGACCTGATCCCGGGCCGACTGGATGGAAAAGTGATCGCGTCGCACATTCGGATACCGAATGGCGGAGAGGTGGCGGACTACGTTCATTATCACAAGGTCCGTTTTCAGATGATCTATTGCGTCGCCGGGGCGATACGGGTCGTTTACGAAGATCAAGGCCTGCCGTTTTGGCTGAAACCCGGCGATTGCGTGCTGCAGCCGCCGGAGACAAGGCACCGCGTACTCGAAGCCGCGGCGAATTCGGAGGTCGTCGAGATCAGCTCGCCCGCCGAGCATGAAACTTGGGCCGATCACGATCTAAAGCTGCCGACCGAAGAAATAAAACCCGACCGCGAATTCGGCGGTCAGCGGTTTTTACATTACATCGCGGCGGATTCGGAGTGGAAAAGTAATGAATTCGCGGGATTTGAGGCGAGCGACACGGGAATGTATTCTGCGTCTAACGGATTCGCCGACGTTTACAGGTTGCGGTCGCTCACCGGCAATATTTGGTCACCGCAGGGAAGGACGGAGAGTACTTTGTTATTCTATCTTGTGCTCAAGGGCGGCTTGAAAGTCCGTTCGGAAAAGCTCGGCGAGCAGAAATTCAACGTCGGTGACAGCGTAGTGTTGCCCACGAACATCGATTACGAGCTGCAATCACCTGAAAACTCCGAGATCTTTTGTGTTGTTATATAGCATTATTTCGCCTTGGGCAGCTCTACCTTCAGTATAGTGTTTCCATCTCCGTTGTCTTTGACCTGCGGTCTCTTCCCGTTCGCGTATTTTGAATATTCAACGCTATTCTCGCGACCGTTTACTGTAATCTCGGCCGCGGCAACGGCGGTAACTTTGTTTCGATTGCCGTTGATCATTATCTGGCTGCACACGCCTGTTATCCTTACCTTTTTTCCATCGCCGTTTATCATGACGCGATTATACTTATCGCATTTAGCGGGCTTGTTCGCCTCGTCGGGTTTGCTGACCGAGATCTGCGGTCCCTCAACCGCTGTATCAACCGCAATCGCGTCGGCTGGGTCGATCGGTTCTTCCGTCACGACCTTCCACGCGGGTGTTGGAGAGGCCTCATACTTCTCGACGCTCTTCTTTGTGATCCCGCTCTGCACGTCGCAGGCGCCGAATAAGGCACTAATAACAAGCGTGATGTTCAATGCAAGGTTCTTCATATAAAACAGGGTTAAGCGAAAATTATGACTCGCAAGATTACGAAGGATCGGTCTCTGTTTGTCACCGTTCCGGAAGCTCAATCGCTAATTGTAAGCGTTTTTCGCGAAGTTCACGCAGCTTTATTACCAGTTCCCTTTGATTTATTTCCACCGCACCATTCCGAACGGCTGCAACACGGGCGTCGGCGGTCAGATCGAAGTGCGGCGAGCTTTTCGGCTGGAACCATTCGCGCCGAAGCCCCATCGCCAATGCAAATTCGATCAGTTCCTCGACTGAGTCCGCAATGAGATGACACGACGGGCCGTGCCGCCATCCGTAATCGCGCAGATTGTCGACATAAACCGCCATCTTACTTCCCAGCCAGGTCGTTTCATCATCGCCGTGTAGATTTGATAAACTCGACGCCTGTTTTATAATAACTGACATTCCGGCTTATTTTCTATTACGCTAACTTACAGAATGAAAAAGCTTGTGCATATCAGCATGACGATATTCCTGTACCTGGCCTGTGGCTGGCTAATGCCCGTCTCGGCCCAGGCTCCCGTTACAGACCTTAAACCTACCGTAATTCTGATCTCACTGGACGGGTTTCGGTACGATTATCTCGACAAATACTCACCGCCTACCCTGAAAAGGCTCGCAAACCAAGGAGTGCGGGCGAAGTGGATGATCCCGTCGTTTCCGACAAAGACATTTCCGAATCATTACACGGTCGCTACCGGGCTTTATCCGCAGAATCACGGCATCGTGGACAATAATGTGTATGATTTCGGCGAAACCTTTTCGATGTCGAAACGCAAAGAGGTGCAGAATTCCCGCTGGTGGTGGGGCGAGCCGATCTGGGTGACGGCCGAGAAGCAGGGGCAGATCGCGGCGAGCTATTTCTTTGTTGGAAGCGAGGCCAAAATACAAGGCGAAAGCCCAACGCACTGGCGGACATACAACGGCGACGTTCCGAACATCATGCGCGTCGATAAAATACTCGGTTTTCTTGATCAGCCGAAAGAAACGCGTCCGACGATGCTCTCGATGTACATCTCTACAACCGACGATGTCGGCCACGAGTTCGGTCCCGACGCCGAAGAGACGAAATACGCGGTCTGGGAAGTCGATGGCTATATCAAACGCCTCGTTGACGGGCTGAAAGTTCGAGGGATCGACAAAAAGGTAAACATAATCATCACTTCTGATCACGGTATGGCCGCCGTCGATCAGCGAAACGCGGTCGTTATGGATGAATATTTCGATACGGAAGATAAAACGCTTGCCGAACCGATCTTAACGAGCGGCGAGATCTGGCAGATATTCCCCAAACCGGGGAAAGAGAGCTTTATCGCGGACCGTTTGAAGAATATCAAACGAGCACGCTGCTGGCTCAAGGCAGATATTCCCGCCCGCCTTAATTACAACAAAGGAAAGCGCATAGCGCCGATCGTCTGTTCGCCCGACGAAGGCTGGTTCCTTATCAGCCGCGAACGTTACGAAACGCAGAAAAAGTCCGACAATTTCGCCCAAACCCGCGGAGCACACGGCTACGACAATCAGATCCAGTCAATGCAGGCAACATTCATAGCCCACGGGCCCGCATTCAAAAAAGGTTTCGTCGCCGAACCATTCCAAAACGTCGAGGTCTATAACATAATGTGCAAAATTCTCGGCCTGACACCGGCAACGAACGACGGCGACCTGGAACGCGTCCGCGGGATGCTGAAATCGACGCTTTTTTAACAGGATAGTCAGAATATTCAGGATCAAGATCGGCGTATAGAGAGGGTTAGCGGAAAAACAATCCTGTTCTTTCCGTCCAACTTGCAAAAATTCTTCTCGGCGTCTCCGCGTCTCGGCGGTAAAGACTTACTCTGAGCGAATTGTTACGACGGCGATCTCGGGTGTGACCATAAATCGGAGCGGCAGGATGCTTGTGCCGACGCCGCTGGTTACAAAAACATCCAGGCCGGCGTCCTTCACATGGCCGCGGGCGAACTTTTGCCCATATGACGACGGCACGACGGGAGAGCCGATCACCGGCAGCCAAACCTGACCGCCATGCGTGTGGCCGGCGAACATAATTTTAAGATCGTTGGAAATCGCGAGATCGCCGGTAATGATCGGAACGATATCCGGGCTGTGCTGCAGCACGATCACATCGCCGGTCCGTTCGCTGGAGGCTAGGATATTCTTCGCATCGTCCGAGTAAAGCTTCCATATGCCGATGTTCGTGTGATCTTTTAGCCCCAGTATTCGCAGCTTTTGTGAATCATTAAGTTTTATCTCCGCAAGTTTGCCATTCAACACCCGGTAACCGACGCGCTCGAACTCCGCACTTACCTTGGCTCCGTCCGACCATTCGTCGTGGTTGCCAAGCACTGCGAATACGCCGTATTTTGCACTAAAGCCGCTAAGGCTGTTCGCGATCGTCGCCGGTTCCATACGCAGGCCGCGTTGCGTTATCGGCATACCTGCCTGGCGCACCTGTGAAACGTAATCGCCCAAAAGAAAGATTGCGTCTACGTTCTGCTCATTCGTCCGCGAAACGATCTCACGCATCTTCGCCTCATCGATGCCATGCGATCCGGCGTGAATGTCGGAGATAACTGCGACACGCAACCCGTCGAACGCACGATTCCAGTCCTTGATCTTTAGCTCGTAGTGGTTGACAACAAGACGGCGGGGCTCGATGAAATATGCGTAGGCAAGGCATAGAAGCGCAGCTATCGCTACGGCTACGGTGACGGTAAGAACTTGTCGGCGGAATTTCATTTAGCAGTTTTTTACCACAGAGACACCGAGGCACAGAGTTTTTTAACAGGATAGACAGGATGTTCAGGATTGCTAGTTCATTCACCGAGATAACAATTGACAAAAAGAATCATGTTCATCCTGTCTATCCTGTAACAAGTTCTTCTCTGCGACTCTGTGTCTCTGTGGTTCCGCCCTATTCTGAAAGGATTGTTACGACAGCGATCTCCGGCGGAACGCGGAAGCGGAACGGGATCACGCTGGTGCCGACGCCGCTGGTCACGTAAACGTGCTTTCCGTCAACGACGGCGTGGCCATCCATGAAACGCTTGTCGTTGACGGCCGCGATCGGCCCGAAGATCGGCCAGTTAAGCTGTCCGCCGTGCGAATGTCCGGCAAACATCAGCGAAATCCCAATCGGCGTGTTTAAGAGCGAGTCGGGATTGTGCGTCAGGGCGATTATGTTTCGTTTGTCGGCTATCGCATCGAATGCTTCGACCGGAACCTTGCGATTCTTCCAAAGATCTTCGATGCCCCACAGCGTTATTTTCTCGCCGTTGACCGCAATCTCGGCGACCTGATTCTCCAATACCTTAATGCCGACACGTTCGAACTCGGCCGTTATCTTCGGCGTGTTGTGGTACTCGTCGTGGTTCCCGATCACTGCGGAAACGCCGTGTTTCGCCCGCAATCCGCCAAGAATATCGGCAATAGTCGCGACCGGCATGCGAAGCTCCGTCCGGTCGGTGCCATAAGGTTTGCTGCGGGCGTTGCGGTCGAACTTAGCTTCGCTGACATAGTCGCCGAGCAGCACGACAATGTCGGCGTTCTGGGCGTTCGTCTGTTCAACCATGCAGCGTATACGCTCTTCGGGGGCATAGTTCGACCCGGCATGAATGTCCGATATGGCAACGACGCGAAAACCGTTGAGATTAGGGCTCCAATTCGGCACGGCCAGCGTCTCTTCGACCACGACAAACAGCTGCGGGCCTATAAAATATGAATACGACAGAAAAACCGCGATCAATATCGCAAGTGTTCCAATCGCCAAACCGATACGTTTAAGCCATTTTCTCATAGTTTATCTTTTAGAAGGTTTAGCCGCAGATTCACGCGGATAAACGCGGATAAAGCCCATCAAATCTGTTTCTGACATGCGCGTAATCCGCGCCTATCCACGGCTAACTTCCGTGCCATTCGGAAAATATTCACTCCACCTTCCGTCGACAAGCCTTACGATATCTTCGCGGGCCTCGACTTCTTTGGGATACCAGGGCTTCATCCGGGCATCGATGACGATCGGGGCTTCGTACCCGATGTGATTATTTTTTAACGTTACTTCTTTGGCGTAAATGTCGGTCGACGGATTCATACGCGTCCATGTCGCCCAGAGAAATTTCTCGGCAGATCGGGCAAATTCGATGTCATCGTGCAGGACGATGACCTGCCAATCGTCAAAGCTGCCGGATTTCGCGATGCGGTCGGCAAGATCTTTGTCGTCCGCGTAAGTATTGCCCTCGACGACAAGACATCCGCTGCAAAATGGCTCTGCTCGTTTTATCCCGCCCGGCAATTCGCCTCGAAACTCGCGTACCAGTTCCCTTTTTGCGTCACCGATTCCCATCAGAATAGCCTTGCTGCCATGATTTACCTTGCCGCTCGCGTAATCGAGCGTGTCGAACGCGGTCTGGCTAAAGATGAACAGGTCGCGGTGCCATTCGACGCGGACGAGAATGTGCTCGAACAAGGATTTGAAGTCGCGCAGGTTCTGAGGCGTGTCTGTTAAAAGAAGAAACTTTGTCAGTGTCAACTGACCTTCGCCCAATATCCGGAAACCGGCGGACAAGGCCTCGCGGCCGTAACGCTCACGCACAACGGCGGCGGCAAGCGAATGAAAACCCGTCTCGCCATAACTCCAGAGATCGCGCACGGCCGGCATAACAAGCGGAAACAGCGGCGATAAAAGCTCCTGTAAATAATCTCCGATGAAATAATCTTCCTGACGCGGCTTTCCGACAACGGTCGCCGGATAAATGGCGTCCTTACGATGATAAACCGCGTCCGCCTGAAAGACGGGATAATCATGCGTAAGCGAATAGTATCCGTAATGATCGCCGAACGGACCCTCGAGTCGCCTGACGTGCGGGGCGACGGTTCCGCAGATCGCGAACTCGGCCTCGGCAATCAACGGAGTGCGGACACTCCTGTCCGCTTTCGTCAGCGCGATCTTCGAATCGGCAAGCAGCGATGCCAACATCAACTCCGGCACATCCTCGGGCAGCGGAGCAATCGCCGAAAGTATCAACGCAGGCGGGCCGCCGAGGAATACAGTCACCGGGAGCGGCTTGTTCTGCTGTTCGGCCTCGAAATAATGAAAGCCGCCGCCCTTGCCGATCTGCCAATGCATGCCCGTTGTCGTCTTGCCATACCGCTGCATGCGGTACATGCCCAGATTAGACTTGCCAGTCACGGGACTTTCGGTATAAACGAGCGGTAGCGTGACAAAATGACCGCCGTCCTCGTGCCAAAGCTGGAGCAGGGGAATTCTCTCAAGATCGACTTGTTCTTGCCGCGACTCCAAAACCGGCGCGCGGCCAACCTTTTTTGTCCCAAGCTTCAACGCCGTCATCGCCATATCGCGATATTCCCAAAGCTTTCGGGGCTTCGGCGGGATGAGAATGTCAACCATCTCGACCGCCCGGCGAACAAATTCCAGAGGCCTGCCACCAAATGCAAGATCGATCCGTTTCTTTGTGCCGAAAAGGTTTGTAACAACCGGGAAGCTTGACCCTTTTGTATTCCGAAACAGTAAAGCCTTGCCCTGCTCCTCGATCACACGGCGGTGTACCTCGGCGATCTCAAGATAAGGATCGACCTCAGCCATGATCTCAACGATCTCATCCTCGCGGTGAAGCAGGTCGATGAATGAACGCAAGCTTGTGTGCATAAAATGGACTGAAATTCCGTCGAGTCGTACATCTTTATTGAAGCAAAGCAATTTACAAAGGGCAACCGCATAAAGAACGCCAACACGGAGACGGCATTAACAAGCCCCCTCGTGAAATTTACTGAAATTAGATACAAAAAAGGCGTTGGCCCAATAACCAACGCCTGATTTGTTGAGTCTAGTTTATTGAATGTCGGACTTCCGTAAAGTCTCACTTTCAACATCCAACTCGCTCGCCTTCACGACATCTATCTTCATTCCGGGAAACCGCTTTACTAAGTCGTCCTTAAACTTGGCGTAATCGCCCACGATAATGATGTCGCCCTCAAACAGATTCGCCGAAGCAAACGTCTTGAGGTCGGCGCTCTGGACCCCGTTTACGCTGGGCGAGTAGGCATTTAGTCCGTCAGCGGAAATCCCGAAGCTGTATAAATCAGCCAAAGCTCCGGCAAGGCCCTGCGTCGTTTCAAGATTCCGTCCAAAACCGCCAGTTAAAACCGACTTTCGAGGCGTTAATTCAGCGTCGGTAGGAACGGTCTCGGCGAGGCGTTTGATCTCTGCAATTATCAGTTCGGCAACCTCTGCGGCCGAGACATCCTTTGTTTGAGTGCGGGCGCCAAAGTTCGTCGTCCCGCCACGCCATGAGAAATTGCTGCCCGCACCGTAGCTGAGTCCGCGTTTAATCCGGATTTCCTGATTAAGTCTCGACGAATAACCACCGCCCAACAGCGAATTCAGCACAGATGCGGCGTAATACTCTTTGCTCTTTCGCCCGATGCTAGCTATTGGCTTCATGAAATTGACCGAAGCCTGGCCGGAATTCGGAAGGTCGACGACTAGAAATCTTTTTGCGATAGGTCTTGATGTCGCCTTCCCGCGGCCGATCGGATCGCCCCATTTGTCGTAAGTGGCACCCAAGGCTCGATTCGGTTCCGCCCAACCACCGAAATATGTTTCCGCCGCCGCTGTTGCCTTTTCCGGTGTAATGTCGCCGACAAAGATAAGGATCGACTCGTCCGGCTGATAGTTCTTGGCGTAAAAACTGGAAACGTCTGCCGTTGTCATCGATTCAATGCTTCCCGGTGTTCCGCCTGTCGGGTGCTCGCCAAAGCTGTACCTGCTGGCGACGTAGTTTGCCAAAAAGCCAGGTTGCGTCAGGTTATATGTCAGTTCATCCAGCGTTTGCGACTTCGCAAGATCGAGTTCGCCCTTTGTAAAGCCCGGGTTCAGCGATACGTCCGCCATTATCGCCATCGCCGCATCGAACTTGTCCGAGGTTATCGACATTCCGACCGAGGAGTTGAGCCATCCCGCAAAAGAAAAGATTGAGCCGCCGAGAAATTCGATTTCTTCGGCGATTTGCGTTGCGGACTTGGTCTTGGTGCCTTTCGTCAGCATCGAAGCTGTAAGATTCGCCAGCCCTGCTTTCTTCTTATCTTCGGAGTCAGCTCCGTTTTTTACCAGCAACTGGACGGTAACAAAAGGAACGCTTTTACGTTCGACCACCGCAACGGTCAGGCCATTCTTAAGTTTGACCTCTTTGACGGACGGTATCGAGACAGCCCGGGGCGCACCCGGAGTCGGAACCGTTTCCTGTGCGGAGATCTTAACCACAGAGGCACTGAGACACAGGGAAAAATAAGTAAAAAGTAAAAAATTAAAATTCAAAAGCAAGGTTTTTACTTTTGCCTTTTTCCTTTTTACTTCGAACGCACCGCCTCTCCGCGTCTCTGCGTTAAAAATTAGGTTGTTCATTATTTCGCTCCCTCTGCCGGTTTCGCCTGATTGTAATAGATGACGACGCGGTTGTTGTCCTTGAAATACTGCTTCATAACACGCTGGATATCGGCGGCGGTGACCGCTTGAAGTTTCGATACTTCATCGTTGACCGCCTTAGCATTGCCGAGATATGCAACTGAGCGTTCGATAGCGATCGCCTTGCCATCGTTTGTCTCGCGTGCGCGAATGGCACCGGAAATAAGCTGGTTCTTTGCTTTTTCAAGCTCCTTTGCCGTGACGCCACCGTCCTGAATCTTCTTGAGTTCGGCCAGCAGTGCCTTTTCCAGTTTTTCAGACGTGCCTTCCGCCGATCCGACGCCGATCAGCGACATGCGCCCACCTTCAGTATTTAGTTCCATATCGACATCGGCCTGCTGGGCGATTTTGAGATTTCGGATAAGGCCCTGATAAAGCCGGGAGCTTTCACCCCCCGAGAGTATCGAAGCGGCGATTCGTAAAGCGGGAATATCCGGGCTGCTCGTTCGGGGAGCACGATAAACTATGCCGGTCGCCGGAAACGGCACCCTTGGCCCCGTTTCGCTAAACCGTCGCTCTGACGTCCATTCGGGTTCGACATCGGTGACGCGCGCGATCGGTCCCGTCGCCTTTGCGATACGTCCAAAATATTTATCAACCCATGCATCAAACTGTTTCTGATCGAAGTCACCGACAACGATTAAAACCGCATTGTCCGGGCGGTAATAATCCTTATAAAATTTGGCGGCATCGGCCGGAGTTGCGGCACTTAGCTGATCGAGATCGCCTATCACACCGCGTCGATAAGGATGTTTTTGAAAGGTGATGTCGTCCAAAAGCCAATAAAATTTACCGTACGGCGGTGCAAGAACGCCCTGACGATACTCTTCCTTTACCACTTCGCGTTCCGACGCAAAGTTCTTTTCATCGACATTCAGGTTGACCATACGGTCCGATTCGGCCCAGAGCAGTGTTTCCAAATGATTCGACGGCACGACCTCGTAATAATTGGTGTAGTCCGGCCACGTCGAGGCGTTGTTAAAGCCACCGACATCTTCGGTAAGCCGGTCCATTTTCTCGTCCGGCATGTTGCGGGTAGCTTTGAACATCATGTGCTCGAACATATGAGCAAAGCCGGAGCGTCCTGGCGGATCGTTCTTGCCGCCGACATCGTACCAAACATGTATCGATACCGTCGGGCTCGTGCCATCCTGCACCGATACGATCTTTAGACCATTAGCCAGCGACCTTTCTTTGATAGCCAGCGGCGTCACTTTCACCTGACCCGATGCAGAGGCGGCCGCGACTGCACAGACAGCAACTACCATAAATGCAATAAGTTTTCGCATGATTATTTCCTTGAACAAAAATTTTCCGTGAGGTAATACGAGTAAAGGGACGAATTGGTTTTTGTTTCCTCCCGTTCCTTTACGTTCGGCTGGTTTCTTAGTCCGATTTTTCGGGGGCGAGAACGGGGAAACCGAAAAGAAACCTACTGATAATCGTAAAATCCTTTGCCGCTTTTGCGTCCAAGCCAGCCGGCATCGACATATTTTTTCAGCAGAGGCGACGGCCTGTATTTTGGATCGCCCAAACCTTCATGCAATACATTAAGGATCGCAAGGCAGACATCGAGACCTATGAAATCCGCCAATGTCAGCGGGCCCATTGGATGATTCATCCCCAATTTCATTATCTCGTCTATCGCTTCTTTGGTTGCGACACCCTCGTGCAATGCAAATATCGCCTCGTTAATCATCGGCATTAGGACGCGGTTTGCGACAAAGCCCGGGTAATCGTTGCATTCCACCGGGACCTTGCCAAGCTGTTCTGACAACGCTTTTACTTTCGCGTAAGTCTCATCGGATGTTGCAATTCCACGGATAACCTCAACCAGTTTCATAAGCGGCACCGGGTTGAAGAAATGCATTCCGATGACCTTATCCGGGCGTTTCGTCACAGCGGCGATCTTTGTGATCGAGATAGACGACGTGTTTGAAGCAAGGATCGCGTCCGCAGCGGTGGTCGCATCGAGTTTCTCGAAGATCTGTTTCTTGATATCAAAATTTTCAGTTGCCGCTTCGACGATCAGTGAACAATCTTTCAGCTCGTCAAGAGAGGTCGTCGTCGTAATTCTTCCAAGGACGACAGCCTTTTCGTCTTCGGTCATAGTTTCTTTCTTGACGAAACGGTCAAGGCTTTTGCTGATGTTCTGAATTCCCTTTTCGACGAAAAAAACGTTTACATCGCACATCACCACATCAAACCCGGCCCCCGCCGCAGTTTGAGCAATGCCATTACCCATTGTTCCGGCACCAATAACGCCAATAATTTCACTCATAATAAGATTCGCCAAGAATTGCTCCGAAAAAAATGAAATGCAAAGTAGAAACTGATAAATCAGGAAGCGGTCTTCCGTTTTCAGCAATCAGTTTTCACTTTTCAATTACTCCGAATATAAAAGCCTAAACCCTCTCGACCGCCATTGCTACTGAATTTCCGCCGCCTAAGCATAAGCCCGCAACCCCGCGTTTCACGCCACGACGCTTCATTTCGTACAACAGCGTTGTCAGCACACGGCTGCCCGAATTGCCGATCGCGTGGCCCATCGCGACTGCTCCGCCATTGACGTTTACACGTTCAGGGTCGATGCCAAGCTCCTTCATTACGCCGAGTGCCTGAACGCTAAATGCCTCGTTCAATTCGAACAGATCGACATCTGAAAGCTCCCACCCGGCCTTTTTTACGGCCCGGCGAATTCCTTCGACAGGGGCAAGCATTATGTATTTCGGCTCGATGCCGGAGACGGCATACGAAACGATGCGGCCAAGCGTTACCGCACCGAGTTCCGCCGCGTTCTCCGCTGATGTTACGACCAACGCTGACGCTCCGTCGTTAACGCCGGGCGCATTTCCCGCCGTGACAGTTCCGCCGTCCTTTTTGAATGCCGGTTTCAGCTTGCCTAGCGTTTCAACTGTGGTGTCCGGCCGCACGGGCTCATCGTAATCCAAAACGATTGGATCACCCTTTTTCTGAGGAATTTCGATGGAAATGATCTCGTCCTTGAAGCGTCCCTCGGCCTGTGCTTCCGCCGCTTTACGATGCGAATTAAATGCGTAATCGTCCTGAGTCTCGCGCGTGATCTGGTGCTTGTTGGCGACAATCTCGCCCGTGTTGCCCATGTGCCAATTCTCGAATGGGCACCAAAGACCGTCGTGGATCATAAGATCGGTCGCCACTTGGTTGCCCATTCGGAAGCCTTCGCGCGCAGTCTGCAAAGCATATGGAATGTTCGACATCGATTCCATTCCGCCAGCAACAACAAATTCCGCATCGCCAAGCTGAATGGACTGCGACGCCAAGGCCACCGCACGCAATCCGGAACCGCAAACCATGTTCACCGTCAGGGCCGATACTTCCGGCGGCAAACCGGCCTTCAAAGCTGCCTGACGAGCGGGAGCCTGCCCGATCCCGGCCTGAACAACGCAACCCATGATAACCTCGTCAATCTTCGTGGGATCGACACCAGCACGCTTTACCGCTTCTTTTATCGCGATTGCTCCAAGTTCCGGCGCTGTAAAGCCCTTCAAAGCCCCTTGAAATTTGCCCGTCGGCGTCCTTGCCGCACTGATTATTACCGCCTGCTTGTTGGTTGTCATCTGATATTAAATTCCTTTCTCGGATAAACTCTAAACGATTATATTACGCTAAACCGGAGCACGTTCAAACTGGTCCGTGTCGTTCGAAATAAGTTATAAGATTCGACTTGCATTTTCCTTTTCACTTTTTACTTAGAGCCTACTTCGAAAACTTCGCCCGAAAAAAGGGGAGTTTTCACGTCACCGTTTAGAGGGGCGCTAGCTCGACTCTAAACGGGTATTACTCTTCCGACACCGACTAGTTGTCCTTTTCACCTAAATCGGTTAATTTCGTAAACATCTTCATTCCAAAAATAGAGGCAGGAAATCCAATGCGTTCAAAATCTTTTCGCATTTCGTTACTCGCGGCGCTGGTCGTTATACTCGCAGGCTCGTCTTCATTTCGTGGACAGACTCCGATGTCGCCTGCGGCAAAAGCCGATCCGCTGAAGAATCTTCAATACAGGCTCATTGGCCCGTTTCGTGGTGGCCGCGTAAGTGCCGTCGAGGGCATAGCTAATCAGCCAAACGTCTATTATTTCGGCGCTACGGGCGGCGGTGTCTGGAAAACCACTGACGGCGGAGCTAATTGGATAAATGTGTCGGATGGCTATTTCAAAAGTGGTTCTGTGGGCGCGATGGATGTCGCAGACTCCGATCCGAACGTGATCTACGTCGGAATGGGCGAGCAGACGCTGCGCGGCAATGTCTCGAGCGGTGACGGCGTGTACAAATCCACAGACGCCGGAAAGACATGGAAGCATATCGGGCTGGGCGATACGCAGCAGATTGCGCGTATTCGCGTCCATCCGAAAGATCCGAACACCGTCTATGTCGCGGCCCTCGGGCATCTGTGGGGCAATAACGAAGAGCGGGGCATTTTTCGCAGCCGCGATGGCGGTAAGACGTGGCAAAAGATTCTTTACCGCAACGCCCAGACCGGTGCAAGCGAGCTTTCGATGGACCCTTCAAATCCGAATACGCTTTACGCCGGTTTTTGGCAGGTTGGCCGCAAGCCGTGGCGGATGGACAGCGGCGGCGAGGGCAGCGGACTTTTCAAATCGATCGATGGCGGCGACACTTGGACTGACATTACACGAAATCGCGGGCTTCCCACCGGGTTGAATGGAAAAATGAATATTACCGTTTCGCCGGTCAACGCAAATCGTTTGTGGGCGATGGTCGAGAATAAGGACGGCGGGCTGTTTCGCTCGGAAGACGCTGGCGAAACGTGGCAGAGGGTCAGCGAAAATGCGGCCATCCGGCAGCGGCCGTGGTACTACAACCGCGTTTACGCGGATACGCAGAGCGAAAACACGGTATATGTCCTCAATGTGCAATTTCACAAATCGATCGACGGAGGCCGGACATTTACGACCATCGGCGTACCGCACGGCGATAATCATGATTTGTGGATCAGCCCGAATGACGCCAACCGAATGGTCGAGGGCAATGACGGCGGAGCTAATGTCAGCTACAATTCGGGTGCGAGCTGGAGCGAGCAAGACCAGGCGACCGCGCAATTTTACCGCGTTTCGACCGACAACGACTTTCCGTACAACATTTATGGCGCCCAGCAGGATAATTCTACGATTCGCATCGCGTCTAGGTCCGACGGAAATGCAATTACGACGGCTGACTGGTTTCCGGTTGGGGGCGGCGAATCGGGCTGGATTGCTCCGCATCCAGAAAACTCGAACGTCGTCTTTGCGGGAAGCTACGATGGTTTCCTGACACGCTGGGACCGCCGGACCGGCCAGGAACGCAATATTGACGTTTATCCCGATAACCCAATGGGTGCTGGTGCCGAGGGAACAAAATACCGCTTTCAATGGAATTTTCCTATTCTCTTCTCTCCGCATAAAACCAACGGCAAATATCCGCTCTATTCGGCCGCCAACATCCTGTTCCGCTCGATTGACGAGGGCCAGTCGTGGCAAGCGATATCAGGCGATCTGACGCGTAATGACAAATCGAAACAAACTCATTCGGGCGGCGCGATCTCGGGCGATAACACGAGCGTCGAATATTACGACACAATATTCAGCGTCGACGAATCGCCGGTAAGGGCTGGCGTGATCTGGGCCGGAACAGACGATGGTTGGGTGCACGTGAGCCAGAATAACGGGCAAACATGGGCGAACGTGACTCCGAAGGACCTGCCGGAATGGATACAGGTCAATCACATCCGCGCCTCGCCGCACGATGCGGGAACAGCATATTTTGCGGCGACTAACTATAAAAATGACGACCAGAAACCGTACATCTACAAGACCGCTGACTACGGCAAAACGTGGAAAAAGATTGTCAGCGGCATTGCGGCCGACCATTTTACGCGTGCCGTTGCCGAGGACCCTAATAAGCGAGGTTTTCTTTACGCGGGAACGGAGCGCGGCATTTATTATTCGGCGAACGACGGCGATAGCTGGCAGAGTTTGCAATTAAACCTGCCGGTCGTGCCGATAACCGATCTGACGATTCACAAACGTGAAAAAGACCTCGTGGTCGCTACTCAAGGCCGCTCGTTTTATGTTTTGGATAATTTGCCGGTGCTTTATCAGCTTGCCGACGCCCAACGGGTTGATGCCTTTCTGTTTAAGCCAGAAGATGCCTATCGAACCGCGGGCGGAGGCGGAGGCAATTTGCCTCCTAGTGCAACGGTCGGTCGAAATCCCGCGAGCGGCGTGCTGGTGAACTATTATCTAAAGGAAAAACAGGCAAAGGAAGTGACGATCGAATTTTTCGATGCGGCGGGGAAATCGCTTAGGAAATTCACAAAGCGTCCCGATCCGCCAGCCGGCCAGGCCGAAACGCCGCTGCCGCCGGGCGCGACGCCGCTGCCCCCGGGCGAAACTCCGGTGAGCGCCGATGCCGGGCTAAATAGATTCGTTTGGAACTATCGCCTGCCGAACGCGACAACATTACCCGGCCTCATAATGTGGGGCGGCACGCTGGCCGGACCGCGCGTCGCGCCGGGAAACTACCAGGTGCGTTTGAGCATCGATGGCAAAATTGTGGGGACCGAGGCTTTTACGGTCAAGGCCGACCCGCGCCTCGCAACGACAAATGAGGATTTTGCGAAACAGTTCGACTTGATGTCGAACATCAACAAAAAGCTGTCCGAAACGCACGGCGCGATACTCGAGATCCGCGATACGCGCTCCCAGCTCGAAAATATTTCGCGCAGGTTGAAAGCACCCGAGCAGAAGGACCTGATCGACAAGGCGCGTGACATCGCAAGGAAACTGACCGATATCGAAGAAACGCTGATGCAGACAAAGATCAGAAGCGGACAGGACGCTTTGAACTTTCCGATAAGACTTAACAACAAGTTGGCCGCGCTTGGCTCGTCGGTAGACGGTTCGGATGACGCTCCGACTGCCCAGTCTTATGATGTATATAACGATTTGAGTTCGCGAATCGACGCGCAGCTTACCCAGTTGGCGAAGGTCAAGGCCGAGGAAATCGCCGATTTTAACAAACAGTATGGAACGAAAGGGTTGCCGGTGATAATCCCGAACAAATAGCTGGTCATTCGCCGATGTCTTCGTTCCAAATGTCGGGGTTCGCGGCGATATAGGCTCCGAGCATTTCCTTGCATTCGGCTGAATTCATGTCGATTACCTCGACACCGTTTTCGCGGAGCCAGTCGATACCGCCGTGAAATGTCTGCGATTCACCGAGGATAACCGTCCCGATGCCGAATTGGCGGACAAGTCCACTGCAATACCAGCAAGGCGCGAGCGTCGTTACCATTATCGCATCTCTATAACTTCGCTGTCGGCCTGCCTTTCGGAAGGCGTCAGTCTCGCCGTGTATCGACGGGTCGTCTTCCTGCACACGGCGGTTGTGCCCGCGGCCGAGCAGGTTGCCATCGCCATCAAACAAAGCCGCTCCGATTGGAATTCCGCCTTCGGCCAGCCCCGTCCGTGCCTCTTCGACCGCTATTTCAAGCATTGCTTTATGATTCATACTGAATCCTAATTTTAGCCCGTACAAAGGCCATATGCTAATCTTTACGAATATGTCGCAGAATTTTCAGCCCGGAGATTTCCTTATTTTTCAAATCGAGAGCGGTTACGGATTGCTGCGTGTTTTGGAAATTGACGAGCGGTCGCCCGGCACGATCTGGCACCTTGCGGCGTATAGCGACCTCTTCCTTGATGTTGAAATGGCTGACGCAGCGCTCGATAGCGGCGATTCTCTAAAAATAAGCCACCCACATCTTGCCTTAACAAATCGTGCTTTCGAAAGTACACAGGTCGCCCGAATGCGGCATCTTCCCTTGAATGAAGATGACTTAATTGCCTTTGATCAGTGGAAACAAAACGAGGCCAGTGATGTATCAGACCGCTCGGTTCGACTGCTCCTCGGATTGCGTTGAAGTTTTAATTTCGTTAGATCTTGGATTCAAGCGTCGCAAGGAGTTTTCAATCTAATTTTCGCCGCTTGAGTTCTTTTGTTATGAGATCCAGCTCCCTGCTTATTTGACCTGCTGCGGAACTGTTTTCCTCGGCCCTTCGAACAAGATAGGGAACGGTGTCCTTGACCGGCCCGTACGGAACATATTTCGATACATTATAGCCGTTTGCGGAAAGGACGTATGAGAGATTGTCACTCATCCCGTAAAGCTGCGAATAGAATATATTCGGATGATCGTGCGGGATTCCGCGTTTGTGCATTTTCCGGGCAAGCATCTGCGTGCTCTTCTCATTGTGCGTTCCGGCGACAAAGGCAACATCGTCCAGGTGGTCAAGGCAGTAATCGACAGCGGCGTCATAATCGCGGTCGGTCGACTGCTTATCTTTATGGATCGGTGATGGATTCCCATTTTCCTCGGCACGCTCGCGTTCTTTTTCCATGTACGCACCGCGAACGAGCTTAACAGCCAGAATGTAACCGTCGTTTTTCGCCTGACGACGGGCATCTTTTAGATACTGAAGACGATCCGTTCGATAAAGCTGGACCGTGTTAAATATTATCGGAGCCTCCAGATTGTATTTCTCCATCATCTCGATGGCGAGCCGGTCGATGGCATCCTGTATCCAGGATTCCTCGGCGTCCATAAAAACGGGCTGTCCGATCGAATATGCGTACGCACAGATCTCATTGACACGAGAATATATGCGTTCGCATTTCATCTGGCTCTTGGCATCCAACTTCTTTTTTGCGCTCAAACGTTCGAGCGTGCCGAGCGGTGCAATGCCGGTAACTTTGAATACGGCGAACGGAATATTCGGATCGTCCTTTGCTCGTTTAATTGTGCGGATGATCTCTTCTTTTATGAGATCGAAATCTTCCGCCGTCGATTTACCTTCGACCGAATAATCGAGGATCGTTCCTATTCCAGCGGCACCGAGCTTATTAACCGTCGGCTCGCATTCTTCTATCGTTTCGCCGCCGCAGAACTGTTCGAATATTGTGCTCTTGATCAATCCCTCTACTGGCAGGCCAAGCGAGAGCGCAAATTTGGCAGAAAGCGTTCCGATCGAATTCAGAAACGGCGAGTTTAACAATCGAAAAATTCGATGTTTTTCTTTAAGTTCGGCGTTGGATTTATCGGCGAAGGCGGTGGCGGTATCGTGAAAGTCCAGATTGAATTCGCTCATAAAAATGCGACCTCATCGAGAGGCGCGAAATCACAGAGTATTGAATACAAATCGATTTGTAAAATTGTCAGTTAGCGCAAATTGCTCTAACATTCTCGTTTAAACGTCGCGCGGCTGCGTCACAATGGTAAATAAGTATTATGAGCAAAGGACTTCCGAAACGATCCGAAAATTATTCAGAGTGGTATAACGAGATCGTCAAACGTGCCGATCTGGCTGAAAATTCCGCCGTTCGCGGCTGCATGGTGATAAAACCGTACGGCTTTGCGATCTGGGAAAAAATGCAGCGGGCATTGGACGATATGTTCAAGGCGACCGGGCATCAGAATGCCTACTTCCCGCTTTTTGTGCCGAAATCTTTTCTCGAAAAAGAGGAAGAGCACGCCGAGGGCTTTGCCAAAGAGTGCGCCGTCGTTACGCATTATCGTTTGAAGGCGAACCCCGACGGTAAAGGCCTGATCGTCGATCCAAACGCGAAACTTGAGGAAGAACTGATCATCCGTCCGACTTCGGAGACGATCATCTGGAATACATATAAGAACTGGATCCAGTCATGGCGCGATCTGCCGTTGCTTATCAATCAGTGGTGTAATGTCGTCCGCTGGGAAATGCGCACGCGTCTGTTTTTGCGCACCGCCGAATTCTTATGGCAGGAAGGCCATACTGCTCACGCGACGAAGCAGGAAGCGATCGAAGAAACCGAACGCATGCTCGGAGTCTACGCAACCTTTGTCGAGGAATGGATGGGCGTTCCTGTTCTGCAGGGTGCCAAGACGCCGAATGAGCGTTTTGCCGGTGCCGAGGACACGCTTTGCATTGAAGCTTTGATGCAGGACGGCAAAGCACTTCAGGCAGGCACGTCGCACTTCCTGGGGCAAAATTTCGGGAAATCGTTTGATGTAAAATTCGTAAATAAGGAAAATCAGCTCGAACATCCATGGGCGACAAGCTGGGGCGTATCGACTCGGCTGATGGGAGCACTCATCATGGCACATTCCGACGATCAGGGCCTTGTTTTGCCGCCAAAACTTGCTCCGATACAGGTCGTCATTATCCCGATCTACAAAACGCCGAAGGATCTTGCGACGATCAGCGAAAAGGTGAATCCGATATTCGAAGAACTGAAGGCCGCGGGCATTTCGGTAAAATACGATGACGCCGAACATCAGCGTTCGGGTTGGAAGTTTGCCGAATACGAACTCCGCGGTGTTCCGATCCGTCTGGGCCTGGGCATGCGCGATCTTGAGAGCGGAACGGTCGAAGTTGCTCGTCGCGACACCTTAAGCAAAGAATCACGCCCGCTTGAAGGAATCACTGCTTACGTCAAGACGCTCCTGGACGAAATACAAGCGAATATTTACCAAAAAGCCCTGGCGTTCCGTGAAGAAAACACGCATCTCATCGATACTTGGGACGACTTCAAATCGCAAATCGAGAAAGGCGGTTTTATCATGGCCCACTGGGACGGCACATCCGAAACCGAGGAAAAAATAAAGGAAGAAACAAAGGCTACGATCCGATGTATACCGTTCAACTCAACCGAAGAGGCCGGAAAGTGCATCTACTCGGGCAAAGAATCCCCAAAAAGAGTTGTGTTTGCTCGGGCCTATTAGAAAAAAGTTGAGAAAAAGGTTTGCCGTCTTTTTCGGCGGCAAACCTCTAAAACTTCTGGTTGTGAATGTCCCTAACCGCGTCGCCCTTGGATAACTTGAATAACTAGGACCACCAGCGCAATGACAAGGACGATATGAATAAGATTGCCAACCGCCGCGCCCGCAAATCCGAACCCCAGCGCCCAAAGGACTAACAGAATTAAAACGACTGTCCAAAGCATATATTTTCTCCTAAACTGATTGCAAAAATCCTCTCTGAAAATTAGAGCTAAATAATTCCACGCGAAGCCCGCCGACCGCGGCTTACCCTTACAGTGGCCATGGCGAGCCTTCCCAGTTCGGCGGGTGTCATCGATTTGACCGTTTCGAAAATCGAAGGAAACTCTCTCACGTTCGAGCCTTCATGCGTGTCGTCATCTTGCCTTTCATTGTTCACTTCCTGCCGATCACCATTTTCCATATTGTTCCCCTTGTTCTATTGACTTCAACCACTAAAATCATCCGGCCGAGTTCACTCTGTCCTGCCCAGCGATGGCCAAGTCAGTACTGAAGCCCACCTTTGTGCGGTCAATTATTTTAAGTACCGTTTCCGAAAGGTCGCCCGAGTAAGGCTTTACCAAATATGCGGTTGCTCCGGCGGCCAAACCTTTCTGTACGTCCGCTTGAAAACCTAACGCGGTGTAAAAAACGATCGGCTTCATCGGGTCGGATTGGCGGAGCGTGCGGCATAACTCCAAACTATCCCCGCACGGTAGAAGCCCGTCCAGCAAATAGAGATCGAAATTTCCTGAGGTGGCCGCCCGCTCGGCCTGTTCCACCGTAAGAGCGGTCTCGACATCGATGCCTGACAGGCCGAGCATAAAACTAACCAATTCACGCGAGTCCCCATCGTCTTCCAAGTAAAGGACACGAATCTTCTGTGGGTCGCTCATAATCACTCCACTGGTTAACAAATAACTAAAATAACTATAAGATCGCCCTTTTCCGCCTTGCCTTTGACGATGCAGGAGCCTCGGCGGAACTTGGGCTGTAAACTAAAGTTCGCGAAGCCAACCGTCGCTGCCGGCATCGTGCGACCGCGTGAATAAAGGATACTTCCGTCAACCCGCTGGCCTCGAAAAGTCCCGCCTGCCGCCATAAATCAGAAAATATATTCTGAGTTTCTTTCTCAGCATCCTTCTGCGAGCCGGTGTAATTTCTGGCAAGCGACCAAACCAGACGGCCATACTTGATGACAAATTTCTCAACGGCGTCTGTATCGTTACCTGCGATAAAAGTCAGCAAACAGCCATCCATAGCTTAGAGTGCGACAAGTCAGGTAAAAAAAGATGACTTCGATCATCTCAAAGTCATCTATCCAATCCCCTCAGGCCGTACCCTTTCAACCTTGCCCTGGGTCCGTCTATCACTTACATGGCCCCGCGCCACCCGCCTTGTCAGTTCATTTGCGCGGGACCATTTCTTTTGCCGCTGCAGGAATCACCTTCGATGCTCTGTTAAAAATAATTGAGCCAGTGGGATAATTGTGGAATACGAGGCGGGATCGGAAAATCAGGAGATTACGTAATTTGAATAAGGGAAATCCCTTAGTCGCTCGATAGATAAAGGAAAAGCTTAAAACAGGCCGTTACTCTAATTATCTTCAAGCCAGCCTTGCAGGACGGCATAGCGGACAATATCGATCCGGCTTGATAGTCCAAGCTTTCGCATGGCATTTGCTTTATGCGCTTCGACCGTTTTTACGCTGATGTCGAGCCGGACACCGATCTCCTTATTGCTGTGTCCCCACGCGGTAAGGCGCAGGACTTCAGACTCACGTCCGCTTATTTCTACTTTGCTCGCGTTGCTCAGCGCGGTTTGCTGGCGTACATATCCGCCCATAACCTTTTCGGTTAGCGCCGGGTCCAGATAGCTTCTGCCTGCCCCGACGGTCCGAATGGCGTTAACGAGCTCGGACGGAGCACTTTGTTTGAGGACATAACCGCTGGCCCCGGCCTTAACGAGCTGTTGAATGTAGCCGTCATCCGTATGCCGCGTCAGCGTCAGTATTTTTACCTGCGGGTCGGTGCGCTTGATCTGCCTTGTCGCTTTCAATCCGTTTAGATCGGGCATCGAGATGTCCATAACTATTATATCGGGGACAAGCTCACTGGCTTTGCGCACTGCGTCGGTGCCGTTCTCCGCCTCACCGACGACAACCATGTCCGGCTGCGCGTTGATGAGCATTTTGATACCGGCCCGGACCGTCTCGTGATCCTCCGCCAGCAATATGCGAAGTTCATTTGCCATCGAAATTCTCCTTTGCCGATTCTCGCAACATGGGAATTTTAACGAATATCGTCGTGCCGGTCTCCGGTGTCGATTCGATCTCGAGCTTCCCTCCCAGAAGGGCGGTTCTTTCCTGCATGCCGACAAGCCCGAGGCCCTTTCTCCGACTAGGCTTCGATTCGGGGTTAAAGGCGATGCCATCATCTTCGACGATCAAAGTGATTTCGTTATTTCCATTCGTAAGCAACACGCTGACGTTTTTGGCTTTTGAATGCTTGCGAGTGTTGTTAAGAGCTTCCTGCGCTATCCGGTACAAATTGCCCTCTATTTCAGGGTCCAGGCGTAATGAACCAAAACCGGTGGCGTGAAATTCGGCAGTTATTGAAGAGATTCGCGACCATTCTTTAATGTAATTCGACAGGGCATCGGCCAAACCGGTGTCTTCCAAAGCTGCCGGTCGCAGCTCACGGGCCAGAAAGCTAACATCCGTATCCAGACGTTGGGCGATTAACTGAATTTCGTCGATCTCACCGCAGACCGCCTCGTCTTCGCAGATATCTTTAGCGTTTTCCAGCTTCAACCGGAGCGCCGTCATTTGCTGTCCTAATTCATCGTGTAGATCCCGCGCGATCCTGCGACGCTCGTCTTCCTGCGTTGTAATCAATTGATTTAACAGGCGTACGCGCTCCTTCTCGATTTCCAAAAGTTTCACACTTTCCGCCCTCAAGATCCTGTTAGCTTCCGCAAGCTCCGAGGTTCGTTCCATCACGCGGGCCGAAAGTTCCTTGCGTGACTTTCTCAGTTCTAGGTCCAGCAATTTCCGCTCAGTGATGTTGTTGAAAACAATGGCGACTTTGCGGCTCTCGCTGCCACCGACCCGTGAAGCGTAAACATCAAACCAACGGCTCATCGGTTCCGAGTTGTTCTCGAATCGGATAGATTCCCCGGTCAAGGCGACCTTCCCATAGGTTTCAATCCAAAACCTTTCGAGATCCGGGAGAACTTCCAAAACCCTCTTGCCGACGACATCTCCAAGTCCTGTCAATTTCTCGAACGCAGGATTGTAATTCAGAAAGCGATAGTCAACCGGATTACTTTTCTCATCGAAAAGAACCTCTATATTGCAAAAGCCTTCATCGATCGAATTGAACAAGTTTCGAAACTGCTCTTCGGACTGCCGCAACGCTTCATTGTTCCGACGAGACTCGTCTATGTCGGTATTCGTGCCAAACCAGCGGACGATTTTCCCGCCCGAGTCGCGAACTGGATTCACGCGAGTCAGGAACCACCGAAATACGCCGTCGGCCCTTCGCAAAGGAAATTCCATTTCAAACGGCTCGCCCAACTCTATTGATTTTTTCCAGCGATCTAATACTCTTGGCAATATTTCCGTGTCGTGAACCGATTGCCACCCCCATCCTTCCATTTGCTCAGGGGTCGCTCCCGTATATTCGTACCATTTCCAGTTGTACCAAAAAATAAAGCCGTCAGGTTCGGCCATCCAAGCCAATTGCGGTATCGAATCCGCCATGCTGCGAAGGCGGAGTTCACTTTCGCGCAAATCCTTTTCGGCCTCTTTGCGGACGGTTATATCACGGAAAACTAGAACGACTCCGCTCAGAGTTCCTGATTTGTCTCGAATCGGAGCTCCACTGTCGTCGATCGGAACCTCTCGTCCGTCCTTTGTCAGCAGGATTGTGTGGTTCGCCAAGGCAACTGTCTTGCCATCACGCAGAACATTGTCGATCGGACTCTCTACCGGCAATCGGGTCGATTCGTTAATGATATTGAACACACGCCCCGCAGCCATGCCTTCCGCGTCCGTTTGCGTCCATCCGGTAAGAGTCTGAGCGACTGTGTTTAGAAAAGTTACGTTACCTTTATTGTCGGTTGTCATCACCGCGTCGCCAATGCTTGCAAGCGTCGTTCGCAGCAGTTCCCGATTTTCCTCGATCAGACGTTCCGTGTAAACGATGTTTCGCCCGACTATCGTGCCAGTCATTACCGCTATGATTAAGAACGCAGCAAGCAAAATAGTTGCCAGCGTTGAAATGGCGGTTATATCTTCTCGTGTAGCTCCCAAACGGGCCGCGAATGTACTAGCGGCTTCGGGCTGCATTTCGTCGTCGAGAAACCGTTCCAGTTCAGTTCGAAAGTCGGTTAGTTTCGTCTGTATGTCGGGAGTTGGTGGTGACGCGGAACTTTCGATTACGATCTCACCTACTTGCCTGAACTGTTGCCACCGAGTCTCGAAACCATTGGCCAATTCTAGTTCTAATTCTGTTATTGCCAGCCGGCGATATTTGGAAAGATGCTCATCGACATTTGACGCCTCCCGGGCCGCCAACTCCTTAAACTCAATATTTCTGTTTTGCTCGAAGGTGTTCACGGCCAGAGCAAACGCGAGAACATTTATCTCCATTTGCCGGGTTTCATCGGCCCTTATCCTGGCGACGTTTGCTTGCTGATCTACATTATTCTCAATCGAGCGCAATCGGATCGTCAGCGCGATACTAAAGAGCACCAGAAGCGCGGTGAGAATACCGAATCCAAGAGATAGTTTTTTTGCCGTCGTCACTACGATTTCCTATTGTGAGTTACATGGACCCAGAAAGCACACATGGAGATCCGGATCTGCCGTCGGAATATGAACGATGCGAAAAGGTTGTTGACGTAATGATATCAGAAACCGGGGTGAAATCGGTCCGGTCGGACAGGCGGCATCGGTTCGCTAAAAGATAGATGGCATGGCACTAACATTAGACAATGGCAACGACCGAAAGTTTATCGGCCTTAATCTTAATTTAATGCTCTGGAACGTCCTTTGCGTAACGACCCGTTAACAGCATTGCTGTGTACTAATTTAATTCAGTTTCGATTAAAGGGAGGAACAAGATGAACGGTCTCTTAAAGGGTGGAATTGCAGGTGCTGCGGCGTGGAAATTTGGCGGAGGTATTTTCTCAACAATACTAATTTTCCTTGCCGTTTTTTGGCTTCTAGGCAAGTGTTAATAGCGATAAAGGAGTAGATGGGACACCCTTGAAGCATATAGATGGGGTGTCCCGATTAGTTCAAAACAAATCGGCGGCAAGAACGCTTCTCGTGGTTCTTGATCGAACCGGCGGCTCATCAATATCGTCGCCGGTTAGTATCAAAAAATATCGACAAATATCGATATCATTCCAAAGTCGGTTATTCAAACTTTTTCCTTGCGAATGGCGTCTAAACAATTGGATGTGAAGTGGTTTCGCGTTCATGGGTGCCTGAGGTAAGATTTTCGTGGTTGGATCGGAGATTTACACGATTGAATGTTTATCAACTTGTCGGATGAACAGCTTGTCGAGCTTGCGGTTTCTAAAGATCCAGAAGCGTTCGGCGAAATCGTCAGAAGATGGGAGCGAAAGATATTCGCCCTGTGCTTCGGTATGCTCGCCCGCGAGGACGAAGCCCGCGATGCGGCGCAGGAGACATTCATTGCGGCCTATCGAAATCTTTCGAAGTTTCGGGGCGAGGCCAAAGTATCATCATGGCTGCACAGGATTGCGGTAAATCAATGTTTGACCACAAAGCGACGGGCGAAGACCCGCTCCGAGGACTTTATCGACGAAGAAAAGCACGAAGAAGAGCGATACTTCGTCGCACCGGAAAAGGCGTCACCCGCACGGACTATCGAGGCAAACGAAAGGCTGACGCTAGTGCGACAAGCCGTCACATCGCTGCCCTCGGAACTCAGGCAGGTGATCGTAATGAAGGAATTTGAGGATATGACGTTCCAAGAAATATCGGAAACTCTCGAAGTTCCTTTAAGTACGGTAAAGAGCCGGCTGTACACGGCGTTAAAGCAGTTACGAATGAAGTTGGAGCGGGTGCCCCTTGAAATAGCGTGATAAATGTCATGAAAAACGATAAGGATATCAAAGTTAAACCCTGCGCTTCGGGCGATCTTGTCGCTTATCTGTATGATGAGTTGACCACGCAGGAACGAAGCTCATTTGAAACGCATCTGGCCGATTGCGGGAGATGCACCGACGAGTTTGCCGAACTCTCGTTCGCACGGCTCGATGTGTACGAATGGCATCGCGATGAGTTTGCCGGAATGGAAACCCCGCGATTTGTGATTCCGTATGCTGAAGCAAATGTCTCGTGGATGGATGCAGTTCGCATATTTTTTGCTTCGAATCGACAGTGGGCGGCGACCGGCGGAGCGTTTGCTCTGATCGCGGTCGTGTTCGGTGCGGTGTTGATATCGTCCAGTTTCAAAGGAGGCGGCGATTTGGTCCAAGGCCCGGCGGCGGACGACTTTGCGTCAAACAGGGTTCAGCCGGTAGTTTTGCCGCTTGCTCCGTCGTCAGCTGAAGATAAGAATGTCGGTCCTTCAGGTGAGGTTTCAAACTCTGAGCCGCGCGTCATTAATGCCTCATCCGCCGAAAAAAGCCCTAAAACCGGTGGCACGATCCGACAGCCCTTAAAGAATTCGGAACGGATTCAGAGTAAGCCGGTGCAGGCTCAGCGTAAGACCGCCCCGCGGCTAAATGATTTTGAGGATGAGATTGACAATACGCTCCGTCTCGGCGATCTGCTTGCGGACGTCGATACGAGGGATTAGTTTACGAGGTTATATGATTCGAATATTGAAATACCCCAAGCTTTCAATCTTTGCGGCGGTGCTTTTTTGCCTGCCCGTTTCTATTTTAGCGCAGGATATGCGGCCTCCGGCCCCGCAAGATGTACGGGCCGGCCAACAGGGCGAGCCGAAGCCTGATCTAATGCTGGAACTCGGTCTGTCCCGCGAGCAGATACAGTCGATCCGCCGATTAAATGCTGATCGCAAACCCGTTGAGCAGGAGGCCCGCCGTCGCTTTCAGGATGCAAACCGCGAACTGAACATGGCCATTTACGGCGATACGACAAACGATGAAAACGTCCAGGTACGGCTCAAGGAATTCCAGACGGCCCAGGCCGAGCTTGCCCGCATCAAGTTCTCGAATGAGTTGGCGGTAAGGAAATTACTGACTCCCGACCAGCTTATCCGTTTTCGTGAATTGCGCAGACGATTTGCCGAAGTGCGTCAAAACATCGAAAAACGCCGCGGCGGACCTAACGGCCAGCCCGGCCTTCGCCGCATGAGACGCGGTAATCAGCCGCCGCTAGTAAATTAGATTGGTATTATGCAGAAGCCTGCACGAAGTAAGGGCGTAACATTCAACGCTGGATGTTACGCCCTTACTTCGTGTGGGCTTCTGCATTAAAAATGTCCGGCTGTCTTTGTTTGTCGATTTCACGTGTTCGTTGTAACCTTTTCCCTATTCTAATTTTCAATAGACCAATCGTCTGCCGTAAATGAATCCGCTTACAAAATTCCTGTTTGAGCTTCAAGAAATCAGCGTACTTATTTGGGGCGCTATTTCGGGGATTTTCAAGAGACCGAGATACATCTCCGAGCTGATCACGCAAATGGATATTATCGGAGTGGGTTCACTGCCGATCGTTTTGCTGACAGGCTTCTTCACCGGCGGAGTTTTGGTTTTGCAGACCTTTCCAACGTTGCAGTATTACGGTATCCACAACGAGGCGGGACGCTCGGTTGCGGTTTCACTTATACGCGAATTAGGGCCGGTATTGACTGCTCTGATGGTATCCGGCCGCATCGGTTCGGCAATCTCGGCGGAGCTCGGCTCAATGGTCGTTTCTCAGCAGATCGACGCGATGCGTGCGCTTGGAACGGACCCGGTCAAGAAGCTCGTTTCACCGAGAGTTATCGCTCTTATCGTAATGCTTCCGCTGCTTACGGTGGCGGCAGATATCTTTGGGATCATCGGAGGCGGAACGGTCGCCTCATACGTCTTCGATCAAAATTACAATGTCTTTATCGGCTCTGTCCGCAGCGGCATAACGTCGAACGACCTGATCGGCGGCATCATAAAACCCTTCTTTTTTGGCTTGATTATCGGCGGCATCGCATGTCATAAAGGCTTGACGACGACGGGTGGAACGGTCGGCGTTGGAAGGTCAACGATCAACGCCGTTGTGCTTTCATCAATTTGGGTCATCATATTCGATTTTTTTCTTGCAAAGGCGATCCAAACGATTCTCGGTGTCGGCGTGATATAAAGTTACTAGTATTTCCAAACTTATGCTCTCAGCGCGCGGCGACGAAAACGATCAGGTGACTGAACAGGAATTCGAGCAATTCGATCTCGAAGACGCTGTCGATGAACCGAACCGCGTCGTGCCGGCAATCGAGTTTCGAGATGTCCACCTTGCATTCGACGACAAGACGATTCTTGATGGAATTTCATTCACGGTCCGGCGGGGTGAAACGAAAGTAATCCTTGGTCGCAGCGGCGGCGGAAAATCCACAATTATCCGACTTGTCCTCGGACTCCTGAAACCCGATGCAGGCCAGATTTTTGTCGATGGTGAGGAAGTAACTGTTTACGGCGAGCAGGAAATGATGAGCGTCAGGCAAAAGATCGGCATGGTCTTTCAGGAAGGAGCGCTTTTCGATTCCCTGTCGGTTTACGACAACGTCGCATATCGCCTTAATGAACAAGGTGTGGAGGACGAGGAAATAGAACAGGAAGTCCGGCGGATGCTTCAGTTCGTTGACCTTGAAGATGCAATCGATAAGATGCCAATCGAACTGTCGGGCGGTATGCGTCGCCGCGTCGGAATCGCAAGAGCGCTAATTGGCGACCCGCAGATCGTGCTTTTTGATGAACCTACCGCGGGACTCGACCCGCCTACCGCTAGAACGATTTGCGAACTTGCGATAAAGCTTCGCGATCTGCAGGACGTGTCGTCAATTTTTGTAACCCACGAAATGAACAACGTCCAATACCTGTCGTCCGAATACGCTATCGTGGACGAAGACGGCCGGGTAATTTTTGAAAAAGAAGGCAAAACGCTTTGTTTGATAAACACGGAAGTGATAATGTTGCGAGACGGAAAAATAATCTTCAACGGCTCTGACGAGCAATTGCGATCTAGTCCTGATCCCTATATTCAAAGGTTCATAAACGGGAAATAGCGAGATGGTGGAAACAAAGAAAACTCTGACTTTCAGCAAGGTGCGTGTCGGCATCTTTGTTCTCTTCGGCCTTGCCGTGCTCGCCTTTCTTATTCTCAATTCGACCGGCGATTTCAACCCGTTTGAGAAGAAATTGAAACTGAAAACTCGCTTTGCGGCAGCTGACGGGCTACGCGAAGGTTCCGAGGTACAACTCGCAGGCGTCCGCATTGGCAAAGTCGAAGAGGTAGATCTTCTACCTCCCGACAGTCCCGAGGAATTTAAGGTTGAGGCGACGATGGCCATCGACAATGAACTGAATGGCCGCCCGATCACCGAACGTATCCGAACCGATTCGACGGCCCAGTTGATATCAACATCCCTCTTGGCCAACGACAAAACCATCAATATTTCGCCCGGAACGGCAAAAGGCTCAGCTATTGTTGACAATGCGGTCCTTACATCCCGCGTGGCGACCGGTATAAATCAACTGACCGAAACCGGCAACGATCTTCTCGGCCAGATCAACAAGCTTGCTATTCCCGCGAATGAGATCCTCAATAAGGCCAACCAGGGCGAAGGAACGCTTGGACGTATCGTAAACGATGAATCCCTTTACAAGAACCTCGACGCTACCGTCAACGAACTTCAAGGTACTCTGAATAAGGTCAATCGCGGAGAAGGAACGGTGGGAAAACTAGTTAATGACGCTGAGCTCTATAACAGCTTAAATCGGACCGTCGCCCAACTTGAGACCATCTCAGCCGATCTTAAGGCCGGCCGCGGGACCGCCGGAAAATTTCTAACGGACGACGCGATATACAATGAGACGCGAGCAGCGATAGCCGATCTTCGAATCTCTGCCGCAAAGATCAATGGCATCGCCGACGATTTCAAGCTGATCGCCAGCGATCTGTCAGCGGGAAAGGGCACGGCGGGCAAATTCCTCAAAGACGAAAAGCTCTATGATGACGCCAGAGACATGCTTGCCCGCTTTAATTCCACGGCGACAAGGATCGAATCTCTGCTTGCCGACGCCCAGGCCGGCAAAGGTACCATCGGCAAACTTATCACCGACGAGACTCTCTATAACAGCATCAACCAAACCGCCTCTAATGTGAACCAGCTTTCTAGCGAAGGCTCGAAACTCATTTATGACTTCCGCCAAAACCCCAAGAAATATCTCCGCATAAAACTGAGTCTCTTTTAACACGCTGAGACGCTGGATTGTCGCCTTGAAAGAGTACCGATCCGCCGTTTAGAGCGGGGCTTGCCCCGCATTCGGCTGGCGGGCAAGCCCGTCTCTAAACGATCGCGGGTTTTGCGGAGCGGAAAAGATTGAATTGAAAGGTCACTCGAGTCTTCGAAAAGAAAACATGACAACTTGCATTCGTGTTTATACATCTATACATTAACTATGCATTTAATGTGCATAAACATAGATATGCAGAAAATAGAGCGGCAAGACGCATTGTTAAATTTAATATCGGCTGAGCGGATAGCCAGCCAGGCCGACCTCGCTAAAAGACTGCGCTCGCGGAATTTTGATGTTACGCAGGCCAGCATTTCGCGGGACTTGGACGAGCTTGGGATAATTAAGGCTCAAGGCATTTACACCGTCCCGAGAAAAATGAGCGGTGTGGCATTTGGACTTTCGAGCATCGAGACAGCAGGCGAAAGCCTTGTTGTCGCAAAATGTGATTCGGGTTTAGCATCGGCGGCGGCGGTAAAGATCGATGCGGCACGGATTGCTGAGATAGTCGGCACGATAGCCGGTGACGATACGATTTTTATTGCGGTTAAGGACGCGAAAGATCAGAGATCGGTGATGAAAAAGATCTGGGAGATCTTTGCGGGGTAATGTTATGGAACTGAAGAAGGTAGAAATCGACAAGACGGGTTCGGCGACATCGCCGCTGGATATGCCAAGGTCGGTACTTACGATCGGCAGCCACAGTTTGCCCATAGTCGGCGATGTTGTTGTTGTTCGAGCCCTGTCGGAAAGCGTGACTTATGGCAATCTGGAACTGCCAAGTGGCCGCCTTGCTAAGATTAACCGCAACGATATTTTGCTCGGCGTGCTTGGAAAACGGCGCGCATTGAAAGGTTTTGTCGGTGATGTGCCCGATTCAATTAAGGCTGGGGACCGGCTGCATCTGCTGAACATGGGCGGCGTTATCGGCGTCTGTAAAGGGCATCACTCGTCGTTTTCAGACGCGATCGAGGTCGAGGTGGTCGGAGTCGCATGCGATAATGATGGATCAGTACTGAATATTTCCGACAAAGCATTAGAAACCTCGACTTCCCTTTCGCCGTCCGCACCGATCGTCATGATCGCCGGAACCTGTATGAACTCCGGCAAGACCGTTGCGGCCACCGAGATCATCCGCCAGGCCGTAAATGCCGGCCTCCGCGTTGCCGGGGCAAAGCTTTCGGGCATAGCTTGTCTCCGCGACACGCTGCACATGCAGGATCACGGAGCGGTCGCCATGGCAAGCTTTCTCGATTGCGGCCTGCCATCCACGGTCGACTACGGTGATCTTTCACCAGTCGCGAAAGGTATTTTGAATCATCTAAACACGTTCAAACCCGACTTGATCGTCGTCGAACTTGGCGACGGCATCGTCGGCGGGTATGCCGTTGATTCAGTTCTAAAAGACACCGAGATCAAGTCCGCGATCTCGTCATTCGTTTTTTGTGCCTCGGATTATGTGGGCGTCATAGGCGGTATGGCGGTACTAAAAGATTTGGGAATTGAGATCGATGTCATCGCCGGTTCGGTGACCGATTCGCAAATGGGCGAAGATTTTGTGCAGGAGCATTTTGGAATCAAAGCAGGAAACGCACGGCGTGACGGAGTGCGTCTCTTCGATTTAGTTCACCAAACAGTAAGTGTGTGGCCTGCTTTTGCTTGAAATATGACTGAATCGCAGTATGAAAATCCCCGCGTCCCCGCGTCCCGGCGTCTCCGCGTCGCGATCTTCGGCGGTTCGGGCTATGGCGGAAGCGAGCTTCTGCGGATACTGCTTTTTCACCCGAATGCGGAAATCGTTATAGTCACGGCGAACGAGCATGCCGGTAAAGCCGTGGGCGAGGTCCATAAAAATCTGAACGGGTTGACGGAACTACGATTCGAGAAAGCGGCGGAACTCGATGAACTCTCCAAACTCAACGAACTCTATAAACTCGATCTTGCTTTTTTCGCGTTGCCACACGGACAGGCTTTGAGCTTGATTCCAAGTCTCCCCAAAAATGTAAAGGCGATAGATCTATCCGGCGATTTTCGAATTGACGACGCGGATGTTTTCAAGCAGTTTTACAAGCTCGACCACGCCGGCGAAGGGCAGAAAGGTTTTGTTTACGGGTTGACCGAAACGAATCGGGAGGCAATCCGTTCGGCTCAGTACATCGCCAATCCCGGCTGTTTTGCGACGGCTACCTTGCTCGCCCTTGCTCCGGCGGTAAGAAGCGGTTTGCTAACCGGCAAGATTATTGTGGATGCAAAAACCGGTTCGTCCGGTTCGGGCGCGAAGGCGGCGGCGAACACTCATCATCCGCAGCGGATGAATTCATTTTATGCCTACAAACCTTTTCAGCACCAGCATTTACCGGAGATCGAGCAGTGCTTGAGAACGGTCGGTGAGTTCTCCAACGATCTCGTTTTCATGACGCACAGCCTTCCCGTTTCGCGCGGTGTTTTTGCGTCCTGTTATATGGAAACAACTGTAAATATCACAAACGAGGATCTCGATCATCTCTATCGCGATTTTTACAAGAATGATTTCTTCATCCGGAAGGTCGAAGGCTCGCCTGACATAAATTGGGTAAAGAATACGAATTTCTGTGACATCGCGACACATTCGAATGGAAAACAGATAGTCGTTTTTTCGGCGATCGATAATTTGGTAAAAGGCGCGGCCGGGCAGGCTGTGCAGAATATGAATCTGATGTTCGGGCTGGACGAAAAGACCGGATTGATCTTAACGGGGGGAAATCCCTAAAGCTGTCCATCAAACTTGAGTTTGATGATATTTGGCGCCGCAAACTGAAGTTTGCGGGACATAATATGAACTTCGCGCAAATCAGACAAATCGAAGACGACTTTCAGGTCGAGACTTACAAGAAAATGCCTATGTCGGTCGAGCGTGGCGAAGGGGCGTGGGTTTGGACGAGCGGCGGCGACAAATATCTCGACCTTTACGGCGGACATGCGGTCTGTGCCACCGGTCATTCGCATCCGCACGTCGTCAGGGCAATTCAGGAGCAGGCGGAAAAGGTGCTGTTCTATTCGAACCTGGTTTATTCGGAGATTCGTGCGAAGGCATCTGAAAAGCTCGTCTCTGCCGGACCGACGAACCTGACGAAAGCTTTTTTCTGCAATTCGGGTACGGAAGCCAACGAGAACGCAATGCGAATGGCCCGGATGGCGACCGGACGCGAAAAGATCGTGACGTTTGCCGGCGGATTTCACGGTCGTACGGCGGATTCGATCAGCGCGACTTTTCTGGGCAAATACCGGGCTATCGGCAGGCCCAATGTTCCCGGACATGTTGCGGCTGAGTTTGGCAATATTGAAAGCGTTAAGGCCGTCTCCGATGGCGAAACCGCCGCGATAATGCTCGAACCGATCCAGTCGATGGCGGGCGTCACGGAAGCCGAACCCCAATTTTTCCGCGAGCTTCGAGATCTATGTGACGAACGCGGAGTAATGCTCATTTTCGACGAAGTGCAAACCGGCATAGGGCGGACAGGAAATTGGTTTTTTGCGGGTAGCGACCTTGCCGACGGCGTCGAGCCGGACATAATCTCGCTTGCCAAATCGCTCGGCAGCGGTGTTCCGGTCGGTGCCTGTCTTGTTAGCGGCGAAGTGTCCGCAAACATAAAGCTGAACGATCTGGGCACAACATTCGGCGGCGGGATGCTCGCGATGGCCGCAGTTGTTGCGACGCTGGAAGCGATTGAGAATGACGGCATGATCGACAACGCAAAAAGGGTCGAAAATTATCTGCGAAACTCGCTGGCTGGTATTTCGTCTATCGTGGCGGTAAAAGGCAAAGGCTGTCTGATCGGCATCGAATTCGAATCGCCGTGCGCCCCGATTCATGAAAAATTGCTCGATCATAAAATCATAACGGGAACATCGAGCAATCCAAACGTTTTGCGATTACTACCTCCTCTATGCGTAAATATCGAAGAAATAGATTTCTTCATAGATGCGATTTCCTCGAATTTGAACACGGAACATTAATGGCTGATAGCTAGTAGCTATTGGCTGACAGCTAAAAACAGTCCATGCCCAATTTTCTAAAGACATCAGAGTATTCGGGGGAATTCCTTAGAAACCTGCTCCTTGCGGCGTCAAGATTTAAGGACGGCACAACTACGGATAAGCCGCTTGCCGGAAAATCGATAGCGCTCGTCTTTTTTAATCCGTCGCTTCGTACGCGCGCTTCAATGCAGGTCGGAATCTACGAACTCGGCGGTAACTCTGTAATCCTCGAACCTGGCGGTATGTCGTGGACGCTGGAGCACCGCGAGAACGTCGTTATGGACGGAGACAAGACGGAGCATCTGAAGGAGTTTGTTCGCGTATTAGAGCGGTATGTTTCGGCGATCGGCGTGCGGACGTTTGCGGAATTGAAAGATTGGGAGACAGAGCGAACCGATCCCGTCCTGAACGCGTTCGCCCAGTATTCGACAAAGCCGATCATCAATCTCGAATCGGCAATGCATCACCCGTGTCAGGCGATGGCTGACATGATGACGATCCGCGAGAAGCTGGGCGAGAAAAAGAAAAAGGTGCTGCTGACGTGGGCGTGGCACCCTAAACCACTGCCTATGGCTGTACCGAACAGCTTTGCTCTCGCCGCGGCTCAATTCGGGCACGACCTGCGTATCGCTCATCCGGACGGCTATGAACTCGACAATGAACTGCTGAATCAGATCAAAAGCCAAGCGACGGCGAACGGCGGCAGCGTTGAGTTTGTCAACGAAGCGGATGCAGCGTTCGATGGCGTCGATGTCGTTTATGCTAAGAGTTGGGGAAGCAAAGAGTGTTATGGAAACATCGACAAGGACATCGCGTTTCGTCTTGGTTTGAGAAAAGATTGGATAGTGGACCAGTCAAAAATGGCCCGTACCGATGAGGCGATATTTATGCACTGTCTTCCCGTACGACGAAATGTAATCGTGACCGACAGCGTTATCGATTCGCCAAATTCGGTCGTCGTGGATGAGGCGGAAAATCGGCTTCACGTCCAGAAAGCCATCATGACTGAGCTGCTAAAATAAAAGCGTTCTCCGGTTGTTTGAGAATTTATGAACACACAAACATTGGATCTTTTGCGGGAATCGCTGCCTTATATTCAACGGTTTAAGGGCAAGACGTTCGTCGTAAAATTCTCGGGCAAAGTCACCGAAAACAAAGAAAACCTCGCCTCACTTGCCGAAGAACTTGCACTGATGCATCAGGTCGGAATACGCGTTTGCGTAATTCACGGCGGCGGCAAGCAGCTTACGGAACTTGCCAAAAAGCTTGGCGTTGTTCAAACCGTTATCGAAGGCCGTCGTGTGACGGACGACGACACACTGGATCTCGCAAAAATGATATTTCGCGGCAAGGTCAACACGGAAATACTTGCTCAGCTTCGCCGGCGTGGAATCGACGCCGTTGGACTTTCCGGCATTGACGGCGGCGTTATCAAAGCCTCAAAGCGGCCGCCAAGAGACGTTTTAAATATAGAGACGGGCGAGACCGAAATCGTTGATTTTGGTCACGTTGGAGACATCGATGAGATCGATTCAAAATTGATAAACCTGTTGCTCGAAAACGATTATTTGCCCGTCATCTCTTCCCTAGGAGCAGACGACGACGGCAAGATCTACAACATAAATGCCGACACTATCGCCGCCGAGATCGCCGTCAGCCTCAATGCAGAAAAGTTGATATTGCTGTCGGACGTCAATGGGATTTATCTCGACGCCAAAGACGAACAGACGAAGATATCCAGGTTGACAGCCGCCGAAGCAGGAAAACTGATTTCGGGCGGACAAGCGACAGGCGGGATGATACCAAAGCTTCAAAGTCTGGTGTCGCTTCTCGACCGCGGTGTCCGCTCGGCTCACGTCATAAGCGGAACGAATCGTAATGCTTTGCTTTCGGAGGTTTTTACCGACGAAGGAACTGGTACGATGATCGTTGCGTCCTAAAAACAGGTTCTCATTTCGGAGATACAAAAAAGACCGCCGGAAAATCCAATTTTCAGGCGGCTTTTTTTATCTATGGTGCTCAGGGCGGGACTCGAACCCGCACGGATTACTCCACACGCCCCTCAAACGTGCGCGGCTACCAATTACGCCACCTGAGCAATTTTTCTAAAGATCTATTTATTGGCCGGAGCAGCGTTCGCGGGTTTCGACTCCGTCGGCACATTAACTACCGTATTGCCGTTTGTTTCCGCCGGTATAATGATCTTCTGCGTCTCTCCGGGCACTACGTTAGCTTCGGTTGTCGGCGGAACTTCGGCGGGTGTCGCTTCTTCTGGGGCCGTGGCCGGTGCTTCCTCGGAAATGCCCTGCATAACCGATACGTTTCCGCTAAGAGCCGGCATGGAGATCATCAACGCTGACAGCATAAATAACGCCGCCGCGCCGATCGTAAATTTCGACAATACCGACGCCGTTCCACGCGGCGAAAAGGCCGTGCTTGAAACATTGCTGGTAAACAGAGCACCCGCATCCGTCTTACCGGGCTGAAGCAAAACCGAGCCGATCAGCACTACGCACGAGATAAAAAATAGACCGTATAATATGTAAAGCAATTCGTTATTCCACCTGTCTTTAATTCAGAGTTCCGCCTTCAGGCAGCCGCTCACAAACCTATTTGTAATTTACTATCCGAGCGAAGCTTTCCGCGTCCAGACTTGCACCGCCAACCAACGCTCCATCCACATCTTCTTGGCTCATCAATTCCTTGATATTATCAGGCTTTACCGAACCGCCGTAAAGAACTCGCATTGCATCTGCAACATCGTTTCCGTGCGATTCGGCAATGGTCCGGCGAATGTGGCCGTGCATTTCTTGAGCCTGTTCTGGCGTCGCGGTTTTACCCGTTCCGATCGCCCAAACAGGCTCGTAAGCGACTATAATACGTTCCATGTCCGAAACTGTCAATCCTTCCAAACTATTGACGAGTTGGTTTTTAACCACAGATTCAGCATTTCCGCCCTCGCGTTCTGCCAACATTTCGCCGACACAAACGATGGCGGTCAATCCGGCGGCGAGAGTAGCCTTCGTCTTTTTGTTTACCGATTGACTCGTTTCACCGTAAAACTGTCTCCGCTCCGAGTGCCCGATTATCACGTGCGAGCACCCGACATCCTTCAGCATCTCAGGTGCGATCTCGCCTGTGTGAGCGCCAAATTCATTCTGAACAGCGCAATTTTGTGCCGCGATCCTGACATTTGAGCCTTCGACCCGGTCTGCAACGGTCTTCAATGCCGTAAACACAGGCGCGATGACCACCTCGCAATGATTCGCGTTTGCCACAAGCCCTTTCAAAGCCTGCGCCGTTTCAACTGCTTCGCCAAGCAGCTTGTACATCTTCCAGTTTCCTGCGATTACGGGTTTTCTCATAACTATATGTACACTTTCAGAAACTCCTCACGGGAAATACCGGCTTGGGTGCAAATTGTTCTAAGCGTCGAACCTCTTATGATTGGGTGATTCGGCAGCGTCAACGGTGTTCGAGAACCATCGATGTTTTCGCGGATCATAGCAATATGCTCTCGTTCGCGAACGATCTCGAAACCGAGTTGATTCAAGGCTTTGATTACTTTGTTTTTCGGCGGATCGACCGGAAATTTGGACATTACGCGGCTAACTGAGTTTCCGCAACAAAAGCCTCGAGGACAGGAGAATCACTGACGAAAGCGTCATCTCCGAATGTTTCAATGTGAAAGTTTATCGCGGACTTAACGTCAGCGAGAGCGTCGTCGTATGTTTCGCCCTGGCCGACAACCACTCCCTTTAAACCAATGGGATACGAAACGTAGCCGTCGGCATGTTTTTCAATAATGATTTTTAACGAATCCATAGGTGCGTACATTCTAACATAGGTGCGATAACGCCTATTTGTCATCCAGTGCAGCCACTCCAGGCAGATCATCACCGGCCAAAAATTCGAGTGTAGCTCCGCCGCCGGTTGAAATGTGTGATATCTTATCGGCCAAGCCGGCCTCATTTACGGCTGAAACGGAATCGCCGCCGCCTACTATCGAAACGGCCCCTTTCTCTGTCGCTTCAGCTACGGCCTTGGCAATGGCGACCGTTCCCTCATCAAATGGCTTTTCCTCGAACATTCCCATCGGGCCGTTCCAAACGATCGTCTTCGCACCTTCTAAAGCCTGCTTAAATATTTCTATCGTCTCCGGACCGATGTCCAGTCCGACTAGGCCGGAATTTGTGAAGGCAATCGGAATCACTTTGGCAGAATTCAAAGGGTCATAAGAATCGACCACACGATGATCGGTCGGCAGAAGCAGTTCGACGCCAGCGGCATCCGCCATTTCTACTATCTCCAAAGACTTCGGCATCATTTCGTCTTCAACAAGCGATTTACCAATCGTGAAGCCTTGCGCTTTAAAAAATGTATACGCCATTGCACCGCCAATCAGCAATTTATCGACTTTTCGTTTTATCAGCGATTCTATGACCGGGATCTTATCCGAAACCTTTGCACCGCCTAGTATCGCGACAAAGGGCCGTTCGGGTTCATGAAGGGCCTTCCCGAGAAAGTTCAGTTCCTTCTCCATCAAAAGGCCGGCCACGCAGTCGTCAACAAAATGAGTTATGCTCTCCGTTGAAGCATGTGCCCGGTGAGCGGTTCCGAATGCATCGTTGACGTAGACATTTGCAAATTCGGCAAGCTGTTTGGCAAAGCCTTCGTCATTCTTCTCTTCTTCGGCGTGGAGGCGAAGGTTTTCCAACAGCAAAACTTCGCCTTCCTTCAAGCCCTTAACTTTCTCCGCGACATCGGAACCGATACAGTCCGACGCAAAGAAAAGACGGTCATTTTTGACTTCCGCCTTTCCGACTGCGGTCCCATCTTCGCTCAGATGAGCCGGTTCATCGGCGTTGCCGGAGACGTGCTGCAGTTGCGGCAACATTCGCAAATATTCGTATACGGGCCGCAGACTGTACTTCGCAGCGTCGTAGGGATTTCCCTTTTCGTCAGCTTTCTTTTTGTCCTTTAGCGGCCGCCCAAGATGAGACGCAAGTATGATCTTCGCTCCCTGCCCGATAGCGTATTCAATCGTCGGCAACGCTCCGCGAATTCGCGTGTCGTCCTCAATGACGCCATTCTTGATCGGTACGTTAAAATCCACGCGGATAAAAACAAGCTTACCGGCAATTTCAATATCTCTGATCGTTTTCTTGCTCATACAAAACTTCCGGGGTGCGGAATAAAATCTGATTTGCTTAGTATAACGAATATATACACTGTGTCGGAACGCATCCGCCTAAGGCAATTGTTCCAATACAAATTTGAAATACAGGAGAAATAATATGAAAACAAAACTAATGCTATTCGCCCTCTGTGCGGCCTTGTCTTTTTCCATGACCGTATCTGCCCATCAGGAAGCGATGATGAAAAAGCAGGAGCCGACGATGAAGAAACAGGATTCGATGATGAAAACCTCCACGATGAAAAGGACGGTTACGGCAAAGAAAAAACAGAACTCGGTAAAACGTAAAATCTACCGAAAGTCCCGACTAAAAAAATAGGCCTTACGTACACCAAGCGTGTTCAGCCACGAAACAAGTTAAATTCTGAACACTCCCTTCTCGTTTGTGTGATTGCATGGTTTCAGTTGTTGCTTCTATTTCAATCCAACCTGTGACTTGGACATTATCTTATCGTCCTGGAACGAAATAATGATCGACGTATAATTCTCGCCCGACCATTTGTAGACGGAAAATGTCATGCCGCCGCCGGATGAAGTGCTAATCTCGGTTCCCGGTCCGCCCAGAATGCGGTCAACGTCGTCCTTAGGCATTTTGATCTTGAGCTGATTGTACTTGGCTATCGTTAACGACGAGGTTGAATCCGACGGCGGGGCTTTTTTCTCAGGAGTGCGCGAAGGATTCGACGACGCTGGGGTAGCACTTGGCGACGGCGTACCCTTGTCGCCTCTAAGATCGTCAAGCCTCGGACACGAACATCCCAAGACAACCAGGAACAGGATTACGAACGCTAAGTTGAGCGAGTTTTTCATGTCATCAAATCCAGCGAAATAAACATGTTTTTGTTAATTCGGCACATCGTAGCAATTGATTTTTTTCAAGAATTTACTTTCGTCCACCGGCACATTAAGTCTAATTTCATCAAATTGCAACCGCATTATGCTTTCGCGCTCGATACGGAATGGCAGCGTTGTTTCACCGACCTTTCGATAATCGCCAAAGATCATACCGAATCCCGGCCCGTTAAAATAAGAGAGCATTTTTGTCTCTACATCAAACGCAAGTGCCACGGAAGTTCCGTCTTTCGACTCGGCGTCTATCAGATTGACTTTTCGGCCGTCTCGCTCGTAGGTGCCCGCGTACTTGAGAGACGTAAACGAATCGGTTTTCGTCAACGCCCTGATCGGCGACAAAATATCGATATCCGAAGCATCTACTGGTATCCATACTTCGCGGACAAAACCATAATCGGCCTGAGTGAAGTGTTTCTTTCCATTATATACTTCGCGAATCTCGCCCGCCGACCGTGACGACATGATCTCGGCATACTTTTCGGGCGAATGTCTGTAAATTTTATACTCAAAATCGAATCCGGAACCGCGAATTATCAGCTCGGCGTTCCCACTTATTTCGTACGATTGCAGTTTTTCAATTTTCTCGCGACCGCCGATGCTTGCAATAAAATCATCTATCGCTCTGACGGCCGCCGCGTCTTTCACCTTCGGCTGTTCTTTAACCGCCACCGGCGGCGGAAGCCTTATAGTGACGTCGGCAAGGACTTTCGGCATTTTTTTGGGCGGTGGTGGAGGCGGTGCCGCGCTAAATGACAACGGACCTTTAAGCTCAACCGCTTTCTTGGCATCGGCAAACTCCCTATTTTCTTTGATCAGGATCAAGGCCTTTTCAAGTTGAGCATCGTTACCCGATGCCAGCGTTTTTCTGTCGAGAGCAATCGGAAAGTTTGGTGTGACGCCATTTCCTTCGAGAAACTTTCCATTGCTCGAACGGTAATTAGCAATTGGATATTGCATTACTGCTCCGGTTGGCAGTTCGACCACCATTGATGGTAAAGATGCTCCGGCGGTCTTTTCCCCGACGACCAATGCACGGCCGTTTTCCTGAAAGGAGACCGCAAACATCTCAGCGGCGGATGCCGTCGTTTCGTCGACAAGAAAGACAAGTCTGCCCTTAAAATTCTTCGCCTTCGGTGCCGCCGTCAGCTTTTCCTCTCTGGACTTGTAGATCGATGTTCCAAAATCAACAGTGGCTTCGGAGAGCATTCCGCCAAGCCCGACGAGCGATGCAATGACGCCGCCGGTATTGCCGCGGAGGTCGATTATCAGGGCCTTTTTATCTTTAAACTGGCTGACTGCCGAGCAAAACTTCTCGATGACCGGAAGTGCGAACTGATTGAAGCGAATGTAACCGACTTCGTCGTTAAGCGGTTTTGTTTCGAATTCAAGCTGCTGGTCGGGAAAATTCTTGCCGATAGATATGGTCTCGCTCTTTACAAGTTCGCGCCTAACTGTCACCTGTTTTCGCTCATCGGCGTCGTCGAGAAAGGTGATATCGACCGTGCTGTCCTTTTCGCCGTTCAAAAAATTGTAAACCAATTCTCCCGGCAACTGTCGAATTATATCCCGCGACCCCGCGTAGTAAACCGAGATCCGCAGCAGCATGTCTGCAAGCGAAACGTCGTTTATCTTTTCGATCACAAAACCCGTTTTCAACCCGGCGTACTCGGCCGCGGCATTTTTGTTCATTCGGGTAATAACGAACTGGCCGTTCATTACCCGTAGATCGACGCCTATGCCGTATTGAGCCAATGCGTCGTCGAAATTCGGCTCTTCATCAGGTTCTTCGTTGCCTTTACCGCTTATCAACCGCTCCTGTTGCTTATTTTTGCGTACCCGCGCTTCAAGCTTCGCTCTTTCTATCTCCTGATAGACCTCGGGCGGAATGATCGCAAGATGCGATCGGCCGAGCCGGTTGATCATCGCATGCAAAAGCCGGTGAAGCTCACTATCGGTTTTGGCGGCCCGAACGCGTGGTTCATATTCCGATTTGATACTCGTCCAATTGAGGTTGTTGAATGTTGGGTCGAAATAATACTCGTTAATGACCTGCCAAACCTTCAGAAACGTTTCGAAACGCCGCCGGGCTTCGGGAGTTTCGGAGATGGTTGAGACGAGCGGCGCACGCCGTGCGGCCTTTTTCCGTTGACCAAAAACAGTTTCGCCAGTACCGAAGACGAATCCCAATACGAGCGAAAAAAGTAGGAGATTTATCCAATGCATATACAACTGCAAAACTCGGATTAAAGGCCTTTTTCCGCAATAAACTTGACCAGATCGCGGACTCGGCACGAATAGCCCCACTCATTGTCGTACCAGGCGAGGATCTTTATGCAGGTTCCGCCGATGACCTTTGTATTCTCAGCATCGACGATCGACGAATTTGAATTGCCCTTAAAATCGATCGAAACGAGTGGCTCTTCCGAAAAAGCCAAAATTCCCTTCAGAGGGCCGTTCGCCGCCGCTTTCAAAACCTGATTGACCTCTTCCGTTGATGTCTCCTTCTCGACGTTCATGACGACATCGACGAGCGAAACATTCGGTGTCGGAACCCGCACCGAGATACCGTCAAACTTGCCCTTCAATTCCGGTATGACCAGTGCTACAGCCTTCGCCGCACCAGTCGAGGTTGGGATCATCGACAAAGCCGCTGCACGTGCCCGGCGCAGGTCTTTATGGGGAAGGTCGAGCAGATTCTGATCATTCGTATAGCTGTGGATCGTGTTCATCAAGGCATTCTTGATGACAAACGTTTCGTGGATCACCTTTGCGACCGGCGCCAGGCAGTTGGTAGTACACGATGCGTTCGAGACAATGTTATGCCTCGCCGCATCATACATATCGTCGTTTACGCCGAGTACGATCGTCACGTCCTCACCTTTTGCCGGAGCCGAGATTATAACTTTCTTCACGGTCGATCCGAGGTGCTTCGTCGCGTCCTCCGCATTGGTAAAGCGTCCGGTAGATTCGATCACGATTTCCGCTCCGACCGACGCCCAGTCAATCGCTGCCGGGTCCTTTTCGCTAAAAACCTTGAACGAATCGCCTTCAACGCTGATCGTGTCGCCTTCGGCGGTGATCTCTTGATGGAGATTTCCCATCACCGAATCGTATTTCAAAAGGTGTGCAAGCGTTTTTGTGTCGGTCAGGTCATTGACCGCGACAAAATCGATGTCATCCGTGCCGAGGCAGGTCCGCATTACGTTCCGGCCTATACGTCCAAATCCGTTTATTCCAACTTTGATACCCATTTTAGATAGAATTCCTCCAGGAAAATCGATATATTAAAACCTTCAAGATATCGTATTTTCGGGTAAACATCAAAGCTTCGCACTTATCAACCCGTCGTTGTACACGTATCAAATTGTTGAAACTATACGATTTTGAAAGTCGTAGTAACCGTTTGAGTTTTTAGCGTTTCGCGAATAAGTCACCGGAGCCTGGAGCCATTCTATAATGAAAAGTCGTCGTTATCACTCGCTCAGTTTAGCAACTATTTTTGCATGGTGTTTCGTGTTGGGCACCGGTTCGGCATTTGCCCAGACGGAGCAGGTCGCGAAGAATTCCTTGGACATCAAGAAGGATGCCTCGGCGGTCGTCGAAACACCTGTTGTAATCGACCGAAGTGACACTTCTCCCTCGGCCATTTTCCGCCTGAATCTTGCCCGCGTCGGCGTGCAAACCGCCACGCCGATTTCACTGTCTCTCGACGACGCGATCCGTAAAACTCTTTTGAATAACAATTCTATTGAGATTACGCGCGACGACGTCCGTATTCAGGAAACGACAATCCGCTCGCTGCTCGGTTTTTACGATCCGGTATTTACCGTATCGCCAACATACACTCGAAATTCGACAACCGGTAGTGCGGCCACCAATGACTTTACGGCCAATGCTAATATGCTGCATTTTATTCGTCCCGGCGGCGGTAGTTACCAGGTCTTTTTTAATAACACGCGCACCGAGAACGCCTTCTCTCAGCAGCAAGTTAGCTCTGGCTCGATCGGCGGCTCGACAGGAAGTGCAATCTACTCAACCCGAAGCGGCGTGCAATACACACAGCCGCTCTTCCGCAATTTTGGTACGGACATTACGCGCCGCAACATCAAGATCGCACGCCGTATTCTGCAGCAGACCGACGCCGATTTTCGCCGCACGACCATCGACACCATAGCCCAGGTCCAGAACACATATTGGGACTTGGTTTTCGCTCTTCGCGATCAGCAAAACCGGGTCGCAAACGTAAATCTTGCCCTTGAAAGCCTGCGTCAGATCGAGGCCCGCATAAATGCCGGCTCCGCGGCACCCTTGGCACGGGCCGAGGTTGCGACCGAACTTGCAAACCGCGAGGGTGAGTTGCTGCAGGCAACACAACTAGTTTCGAGAACAGAAAACAGCTTGAAGCAGCTCGTACTCCGCGACGCGATGAATATTGAATGGTCGCAGAGCTACGTTCCGATTGATAAGCCGGCATTCAATCTCAACCCAATCAATCTTGATAACGCAATCAAGGACGCCATGGACAATCGGTTTGAACTGCGACGGTTAAAATTGCAGAACGATATCAACAATATTGATATCGCCTACTTTAAGAACCAGACAAAACCCCAGATCGATCTGAACACGACACTTTCATTTGACGGTCTGGCCCTCGGAAATGTTTCAACCGATTCAACGACTGTACCTTTGATTTCAGGAGATCCCAATACGAACGCGATTGCGTTTTTACTTGGGCAGATTCGCCGTTTTCATCCCGTCGATCCAATCCCGAACGTCACGTTTGCGGGCACACAGCCGTTTCTGGTCGGCGGATTTGGACGATCATTTCGCAACATTTTCCGCTCGGACGCTCCTAACTATTCGATCGGAGTGACTTTTTCGTTCCCGCTCAGGAATCGAACGGCAAAGGCTGATCTGGCGGGAGCTCGGGTCTTGGAAAATCAGATAGCAACCCGGCTTCGCGCACAAGAACAGTTAGTGATAGTCGAAGTCCGCAACGCCGTTCAGGGCGTTGAAACCGCCCGCCAACGGGTTCTGACCGCCCGACGTGCCCGCGAGAACGCCGAAATTCAACTCAGCGGCGAGCAGAAGCTGTTCGAGTCGGGCAAGTCAACGACATTCCTGCTCTTCCAACGCGAAAACTCGCTGACCTCGGCCAGAAACGCCGAAATAAGGGCGGAAACCGACTACAACAAGGCCCTCGCCGATCTGCAAAAGGCGACATCGACTACGCTGGAGCTAAATAACATCACCGTCGAAACACCGACCGAACAAAAGTAAAGCTGTCCAGTTTATTAATCGCCGTGACATGGGCGAAGCCCAATCGCCGGGTTGTCCGCGCGATTTCCCTCGCGATCGTGCCCTCGAGCTATTCGACCGCCACAAGATCCTCTTTTTTCCACAGCCGGTACCAACTGAAAACTCCAAGCACTGCAAGACATAGGAAGATTACGAATTCGAGGGCAATGAACTTTACGCCTTTTACAGAATACAAGCCGATGCTGGTGATATCGACAATTATCCACAACACCCAGGTTTCGAGGATTCGGCGGGCGAGAAGGATGACAGCAAGTACGCTCGAAACGGCAATAAACGTATCGATGTAGGGATAAGACGCCGGTTTTTCAAATATCCGCGGCACCAGCAGATGAATCTGGGAAATTAAAGTGCCCATCAGCAGCGTCACTGCGGCTGTGAAGGCTGCAAGCCGGAGCCTGTCGGTATTGCCTAGCGTGCGAATAGCGCTTTGCTGATGCTCGGCCCTGTATTTCCATGTAAACCAGCCGTAAACGCCCATCCCGCAAAAATATACCTGTAGGAACATATCCGAGTAAAGCTGTATTTGGTAAAAGATGGCGAGAAAAAATATCGCGTTTATGATGCCGGTCGGCCAAGTGAGAATATTTGCCCTGGCCGCGAGAAAAACCGATATCAACCCGAAAAGCGTGCCGATAAATTCGACGTAGCTGACGTTGTGTCCGACGACTGTGAAGAATGTCTGCTTAACATCGAATAGAGCGGAAAGGGATGAAAGATCTGGCATGTGTTCTATCGGAATTAACTAATCGCCTTATAGATCAAGATTTGTATATCATTTTACTCGGACATGCAAAAAAGCTGCATGAGTTTGGGAAGAATGTGGAAATTTCTTGGTTTGGCGACCGTGGAACAATTCTTATCACAACAATTTGTAACAATCAATGTAAGAAAGCCCCTTAGGTGTCTGTCAGACGACACTTTAAGTTTGACTTGAACTCTGCGACAATCCTTTCGTGAAAATATCCGCCGTAATCATCGCTTTTAACGAGGAAAACAATATTTCTCTGGCCGTAGAAAGCGTTGCTTGGGCGGACGAGATAATTGTCGTCGACTCGGAAAGCACGGACCGTACAGGCGAGATTGCCGAAGGCTTGGGGGCGAAGGTGTTCACGCATTCATGGGAAGGCTTTGCAATGCAAAAGCAATTTGCGGTCAATCAGGCCGCAAACGATTGGATTTTCAGCCTTGATGCGGACGAACGTGTGACACCCGAACTGCGCGACGAAATTCTTGCCATGAAGGCTGATGGTACTTCCGCAGACGGATTCAGAATACCGCGGCTTTCAATCTATATGGACCGGCCGATCCGCCACGGCGGCTGGTATCCGGACTGGCAGTTACGCCTATTCAATAGGACAAAAGGCCGCTGGAAGGACGTGCTTGTACATGAGTCATTCAAGATGGACGACGGAGCCCAAACAGCCAGGCTTGAAGGCGATATCCTCCATTTCAGCGTGCAGAATGCGGAGCATCATCACTGTATGATAGGCGAGCGATACGCCCCGCTGGCCGCACGACAAATGTGGCATGAAGGCCGCCGCACCTCTCCGCTGAAAATCGCTCTTGCCGGTCCGTCCGCATTTATCAGGACATACGTATTGAAGGCCGGATTCCTCGACGGATTGCCGGGTCTTGTGATCGCGACATTCGCCGCCCACCACGCCTTTCTAAAGCACACACTTCTATTCGATTTGCAGAAGCGCCCGACTAACGGCGAATGAGCCTTCCCTGCTACAACCGTTTCCGCATTATTCTCATCAAACCTTTCAAAATACGTCTTGTTACGGTATATTTTTAAGTGACAAGGTTCGGTCTCGGTGACCAAAAGAATATGAAATTCATCCTCCCTGCATTCTTCGTTGCGGTTTTAACGCCCGCCTTTATCGCCGCGCAGCAGAAAGGCATCGACACGCAGACCAAGAAAATAAAGGACGACACCAATAAAACGACGTCTCGACAGACCGATGCCACCCGCTCCTTTGACTGGGGTAAGGGCAAAACTCAGGTTCGCGAACGTCTGCCAAATCCTTACAAGCTAAATTCCCGCAGAGATGCTCTAATCGAAACAATTTCAGCCGTCCTCAAAGAACAAAAGATTCTTATCGACGAGGCGTCTTCGCGAATTGCTGACGGCATCATCGTTACGCAGCCCTTTGTTTTCGCGAAAGGCCCGGTCATTACGCAGAATGAGTTGAAGCGATACGCGGTGCTTCAATTTGCGGATAATGCCTGGTCGCGCGGCCAATTTACATTGACAATCGAAGTGCAATCGATAGACGGCGTACAGAATAATGTGTCGGTAAACGCAAAGGTTGAAGGACGTGCGGGAAATGGATTGACGTCAGAATGGGCGACTGTTCAGAGTTCCGGATTGGCCGAGGAAGAGTTCCTGACAAAGTTAGTTGAGGCTGTCACTGGAACCTCGCTCGATGAGCCGAAATCAACTGATCAGTAGGGCGAATGATCGAATCGCCCGTTTGAATTATGCTGGTTGTTCTCTCAAAATTTCTATTTATTTTCGCCATATTCGCGGGGGTTTCTACCGTTGCAGCTCAGTCAGCCGACAGTGCGTTGCCGGGCCGGCAAGAGAAAGAAGATCAACCGCGCAGTTTCAAGGAGATGCTCATTAAACAGCGTGTCCAGCGCGAAAAAAAAGACCACGACGAAATGCTGAAACGCGGTGAAGAAGCCGCCCTTTTAACTCAACAGCTCGATAATGCCTTCCAACAGAACAAAACTTTTTCGCAGAAAGATCATCAAAAACTTGAAACTATCGAACGCATCGTGACAAAGATTCGAAAGGAACTCGGAGGCGATGATGACGAAAGCGACGAGACAGCGGGAGTAACGGTGCCTCGGCCTTCAACGCTCCAAGAGGCTTTTGATACTCTTCGGGATACGACATTAAAGCTTGTTGATGAGCTCAAGAAAACATCGCGTTTCACAATCTCTGCGATGGCGATTCAGAGTTCTAATACTGTTTTGAAGCTTGTGAAATTTTTGAGACTAAGAAAATAGTATTTATTCCCCAATGGTTCTTCGGATAATACTGCTGGTTGTCCTTCTCTCCCTTACCACTACTTTGATTTTTGCTCAGGATGACGACACCGTGATTCGAGTTGACTCGTCCCTCGTTCTGCTCAACGCTACCGTCCTCGACAAGAACGGTAAGCCGGTTGGCGGATTGCGCCAAAATCAATTCAAGGTATTCGAAGATGGAGTCGAGCAGTCAGTTAGCCTGTTTTCCGCCGAAGAAACTCCGTTTGCCGCTGTTATTCTAATAGACACTTCCGGAAGCATGGAAGAGCGTGTGAGCATGGCTCGGGCTGCGGCGATCAATTTCCTTGACGGGTTGCGTTCGAATGACAGCGCGGCAATCTACCGGTTTGATTCAAAGGTTTTTCTTATCCAGCAGTTTTCCGGCAGCCGTGACGTAGATGAAAAAATATTCGAAATCAAGGCTGATGGAATGACCGCGCTGAATGATTCGATATTTAAGGCGGCAGCAGAATTGGCGAAGCGTTCCGAAAAGCGAAGGGCCATCATTGTCCTTTCAGACGGCGAAGACACTTTCAGCGGCAAGTCGGCCGCGACGGCGCTAAAAGCCGCCCAGGATGCCGACGCATCGATATACACCGTCGATATGTCTGCTATCAGCAATTCAGGAAGCAAACGGGTCCAGAATCAAGCAGCACTTAAAAACTTTGCCGAAAAGACCGGCGGCAAGTTTATTTCTACTCCCGGCGGGGCAGCGTTGCGGCAGGCATTTAAGAGTATCGTCGAGGAGCTGGGGGTTCAATACACACTTGGATACGAGCCTTCGAACCTAAAGAAAGACGGCAAATGGCGCGCGATCGAACTTACCGTTTCGCGTGCAAACCTCACGATAAGAACGCGAAAAGGTTATAACGCAAACAAATAAAAAATTAATCTGCTGCTTTTTCGTCGTCGCTCAGCACGAACGTGAGGATCATCATTACACGATATTCAGTTACTTCGCCGCCCGAAATCGCGATCTTTTGTTCTTTTACCCAAGCCCCGCGGATGTTATTGATTGTCCGGGACGCTCTCTGAATGCCCGTTTTTATTGCGTCTTCAAAGCTGACTGCTGAAGTTGAAGTAATCTCGATATTCTTTGCTACTGACATAATTGCCCCCAATATAACTGCTATTTAACTCTCCAAACTCGTTTTGTTCCTGGCCTTGTCTTTATGACGTTCAAAAGCAAGTTCTACCAAACGGTCTATTACCGTTGAAAAATCAAATCCCGTTCCTGCCCACATCTTGGGAAAGCCCGACGCATCCGTTAATCCCGGCATCGTGTTTATTTCATTTACCAAGAGCGTCCCATTATCACTACGCAAAAAGAAATCGACGCGCGCCAATCCCGACGCGTCGATCGCCTTAAATGCGGTTATCGCCATCGCCCTGATCTTTTTCGACAATTCCTCGGAAACCGGAGCCGGCACGACGAATTCGTTATTGCCGGTTCCCGAATATTTTTCGGTGTAATCAAGAAAGGCTTTGGTCTTGTTGCGGATAAGATACTCTCCCGGCAAACTTGCCTCAGGTTCATCGTTGCCGAGCACGCCGCACTCGATCTCCCTCATCTGCAGGGCCTCTTCGACGATTATCTTGCGATCATATTCCGCAGCCAACGAAATTGAAGAACGAAGAGATTCCGCATCGTCAGCCCGCGACACTCCGACGGACGATCCAAGATTTGCGGGTTTTACAAAGCACGGATAACCGATTGCGGTTTCAACCTGTTGAATAACCCGAGCACTATTCTGTTCCCAATCCCGCCGTAAGAACCAGACGTGTTTGCATATTGGCAGCCCTGCCTCTTTGAAGAGCGTTTTCATCACCACCTTGTCCATTCCGCACGATGAGGCCAGCACGCCGCCACCGATGTAAGGAATACCCGCCATTTCAAGCAACCCCTGAATCGTACCGTCTTCGCCGAAGGTCCCGTGGAGTACTGGGAAGACAACATCAATGTTGTGCAACTCTTTGTCTGTACTTCCATTCGACAGATGCGTCAAACCCTTGTGACGGGTATCTCCGATCAAGGCTACGTTTGTCCCGACGAAGCCTTCCAGATTTGCTGCCACAGCAGTCCGGGCAGACTCGTTCAGCAATGCGGCGGACTCGATTGGATTTAGCAATTCACCTTTTTGCGAGATCGCGATGGGAATTACGTCATAACGCTCGACGTCAATATGCGCGATAACCATATTTGCCGAGCGGATAGATATTTCGTGTTCGCCCGAGCGGCCGCCGAAGATTACTCCAATGCTAGTTTTCATAAGATGAGATCGGACCCGAATGGTGAAATTGTCATGTCAAACCCGATGTTTGAGGCGTCGTAAGAACGGTAGATTATTTACGGATCGGACTCAAGACGCTGACCGCAATATTTACAATATTGTCTTTCCCAAGGCTGACAGAATGAGTTCGCAGGCGAGTTCAACGGTTATATTGCTCTGATCGAGCATCGGATTCACCTCGACTATTTCAAACGACCGCATTCCGCCGTGTTCGGCGATAATCTCCAACGCTAAATGGGCTTCCCGGTATGTCGCACCGCCGCGGACAAGCGTTCCGGACCCGGGAGCAAACCGCGGATCGATCATATCGACATCGAAAGTTACAGCGAATCCGCCGCTTGCTTTAGACGCTATCTCGATAGCATCTTCAACGCAGGCGAGCATCCCGCGCTTGTCGATATCGCTCATCGTGAAAAAATTATCGCGCAATCCTAGTTCATGTATTCTGCGTTTTTCACCTGAGTCCAGGTCCCTCGCTCCCACGTGGGCACAAAATTTCGGGTTCAGCTTTGGTGAGAATCCTTCAAGGCCGACAAGTTCATCATTGCCATGTCCAAGCAGCGTTGCGAATGGCATTCCGTGGATATTGCCGGAATCGGAGGTTTCAGGCGAGTTGATATCGGCGTGAGCATCGAACCAGATCAACCCTAACTCCTGTTCGCGCTCCCGAACAAAGGATGAAATGCCGGAGATAGTGCCGATGGCGATCGAATGGTCGCCGCCGAGTATAACGGGAATACGATCGTCCGTCAATATTTCCTTCAATGACGCCGACATATTCCAGCACGACGCGAGCATTTCTGGCAAAAATTTGGGATTCTCATCTTTAGACGGAAGCCGATTTGGCTTTACGACATCAACGTCACCAACATCGGAAACGTCATAGCCCAAATCGCGAATGTGATCGATCAAATGCTTCCCGCGTATTACCGAAAGACGCATTGCCTCGACGCCGAGTTCGCTCCCGGTCTGGCCTGCGCCAAATCCGAGAGGAATGCCGACAATACCAACCTTTTTCCCTACACCTGGTTGATCGTTGAAATCCATATCGTCCATTCCGCTCACAACTCGCCAAAACCATTGCTAAAAAGATAGGAAACAGCCTCAAAGGCTTCAGATTCATCTTCGCCGGCGGCAGTCAGCTTTAATACCGTGTTCATAGAAGCCGCAAGGGTCAGCACACTCAGCATCGATTTTGCGTTTGCAAAAGCGGTTCCGTCTAATCTCTCAACTGTTATCTGGCACTTGAATTTTCCCGCGAGCCTTACCAGCTGAGCGGCGGCCCGTGCATGAAGCCCGAGAGGATTGATGACCTTAACCGTTCCCTCAAGCATCCTTTTTCATCTTGTGCGGTTCGAGCAGTGCCGCCGTCCGATAAATCGATTGCTTGCCCTGTTCCTCAACCTCTCTCGCGAGATCGCTGAGCGCGGTTTCCTCGGATTGGGTAGCAAATTTAATGACCATCGGAAGGTTGACCCCGGTCACGATCTCTACCTTACCGTCCTCGAGGAACATCGCCGAAATATTGGTCGGAGTACCGCCGAACATATCGGTCATAAGCAGAACACCGACACCTTGAGAAACATTCTTGATCGCGCGGGCGATCTCGTCTTTTGCGGCATCGACGTCATCGTGCCAGCCAATTGAAACCGCAACAATGTGACTCAGATCTCCGATAACCGTTTCCGCCGCGGCCAAAAGCTCATTAGCCAATTGCCCGTGTGAAACAATTACGCCGCCAACTTTATTCATACTCATTAAGGTCTCACTCGCTGTGTCTATTTTTGCATATCGCGATGAACAACCGAAACGCTGTACTCCGCTTTCTTAAGCGAATCCCGCAGCTTATTTGCGACCATGACCGAACGGTGCCGACCGCCGGTGCAGCCTATTCCGATAGTCAAATACGATTTCCCTTCTTTTCGATAAAACGGGAGTAAATAGTTCACCATGTCCGAAAAACGCTCGATTGTTTCAGTAACTTCCCTGTGCTTTTGCAGAAACTTCACAATCTTAGGATCTTCACCCGTCATTTCTCTCAAAGAGCTTTCAAAATATGGATTAGGCAGGTGCCTGACGTCAAAAAGCAGATCAAGGTCGAGCGGATTGCCGAATTTGTGCCCAAAGCTCACTATCTGAACTTTCAGCGGCGTTGCATCCGTAGAATGGGTGAATTTTTGAACGATAAGCCGCCGCAGTGTGTGTACCGTGTGAGCGGACGTATCGATAATTAGGTCAGCCAAAGAACGTATGTCGTGCATCGCCTTCTTCTCGGCACGAATGGCTGCAAGCAGCCCCTTCCCCAAATCCGCGGGGTGCGGCCGGCGTGTTTCCGAAAATCTGCGTCGCAGAACGTCGTCGGACGCCTCAAAGAAAACTACGTAAGGTTTCAGTTTCTTTTTGCCAAGCTTCTTGAGCGCGGTTGGGAACTCGGACAAAAAATGGCGTTCGCGGATATTAATGACCAGCGTTGCCTTCTCGATCGCCACAACTTCTTCCTCGTTAGGAACCAGCAGCCGGGCGAATGTTGAAAGCATTGTCAGCGGCAGATTGTCCACACAGAAATATCCAAGATCCTCGAAGGCGTTCGTGGCCGAACTCATCCCTGAACCGCTCAATCCGGTGATGATAACAAATCCCGGGAGCGGAATGCTTTCTTTTGGGTTTCCTGACATATACGGAACTGGAATCGTGAACCGGTGTGGAAGGATCTACAAACTGCTGCTTACTAAAATGTTGTGGTTTTCAACCAACTTCTTCACGTTATTGACGCCTGTTTTGCGTTGTAAGAATATGCGAACAGCCGTTTCCGCTAATGTAGATGAATTTCGGCCGCCGATTGCAATGGTTGCCTTAGGAACAGATAACCCGAGCAGCTTAAGGTCGGACATTTGCAATTCCATTCGATCGATCTCGTCGGATGGTTGGAACTTAACAAGTTCGAAGCACAATTCGATTTGCGTTTGTTTGGTCACCGACGATGTTCCGAACAGTTCGCGAACGTTGAGAATGCCAAGTCCCCTGACTTCAAGCAGCTCGAACGTCAGTTCCGGAGCACTTCCGACGAGGTAATCACCGATCTCCGAAACATTTACCGCATCGTCCGCAACCAGGGTGTGGCCCGAGCGAATGAGATCCAAAGCGGTTTCGGATTTACCTATGCCCGGCTCGCCAATCAGGAGCACTCCAACACCAAAGACCTCAACCAACACTCCATGAAGCGACAATTTGCCTGCTGCGTCTTTCATTCTACGGCTCGATCAGACCGAAATTGCCGTCCGTCCTTTTATAGATCACGGAAATGCCCTGATTATCCGCATTCCTAAAGACGAGAAAGTTCTCTTCCTGTTCCTCAAGGAGCATCGTGGCTTCTTCAACCGTCACCGGCTTTACTTCATAACCCGTGGCACTGATTACGCGAGGCCCGCGAGGGGCCGGGGCCACCTCCGTATTCTTCTGCACAATCGCACTCGCCCTCGGTGCCCGGTGTTTTTTATCCGTTACTTTATTCTTAAGCTTAAGCGCCTGCTTCTCTATCTTATCGATGGAGGTCGAAAGCGACTTGTACATGTCGGCGAGGCTTGTCGTTGCGGTCAGCACATCGCTTCGCCAGTTGACTATTATTTCCGCCCGGTGCTTTCCGCGTTCTACTTCGAGAATAATATGCGCCTTGGTTGCGGTGCCGTTAAAGAGATGGTCAATTCTGCCGAAATGTTCTTCTGCGTGGGTGCGTAATGCAGGTGTTACGTCGATATGTCGTCCGGTATATTCAAAAATCATACGTTCCCCCTTTTCTATAATTATAAGCTACTCGCCCTGTCGGAGCAAAGATGCCTAAACTACGGTCTTTCGTTCCCGGGAACCTGGAATGCTCATCTGATCGCGGTATTTCGCGACGGTACGCCGCGAGAGCTTGACACCTTCCTTGATCAAAACCTTCGCGATCTGTTCGTCTGTCATCGGCTTTTTTGTGTCCTCGTCTTCAACCATCTTTTTAATACGGAGTTTGAGGATGCGTGTCGAAACCTCTTCGCCGTCCTCGTTCATCATGCCCTCGCTGAAAAATCGCCGAAGCTCGATGACGCCTTGCGGTGTGTGTGCGTATTTCCTATTCACAACGCGCGAAATTGTCGAAAGATGCATTCCGATATCCTCGGCAACATCCTTCAGCATCATCGGCTTGATGAATTCTACGCCGTTGTCGAGAAAGTCCTTCTGACGGTCGACAATACACTCGACGACGCGATATATCGTCTGACGCCGGTGTTCGATGTTGCGAAGGAGATCGACAGCCGAACGGACCTTTTCCTTAATAAAGTCCTTCGCTTCCTTAGATGTCTCGTTCTGATCCAAAAGCTGGTGATAGGTCGGGCTGATACGAAGCCGCGGGCTGCCATCGTCGGTGAAGTATATAAGGTATTCGTCGTCGATCTTCTCTACATAAACTTCCGGTGCGACAAAGATCGAATCTTCGGTCGAAAACCGCCGTCCGGGATACGGATCGAGCACGCGGATCTTATTTATCTCCTCGTCAAGCTCATGAACATCGCGTCCGGTATCTTTTGCAAGGTGCTGTAGGCGATGCGGCTGAAGGTCTTCGAGGTGATTTTGAACGAGTTCTGCCGCCAGGTCTTCAGCCTGTCCGTTTGCTTCCAACTGCGCGAGCAGACATTCCTTTACATCAATTGCTCCGCAACCGACCGGATCGAGCGCCATCACAATCCTGCGGGCGTGATCTACATCTTCAAACGAACACCCGCACATTTCCGCAACGTCATCCACGGACGCGGTCAGCCGGCCGTCGCCATCGAGGTTACCTATAATAAAGACCGCAACATCCTCGAGCTTTTCGCTGATGTCCTGCATATTCAGCTGCCATTCCAGATGCTCGCTCAGCGATGGCGTGTGCGACAGGAACTGCTCAAAGCTCGGCGCGTCGTCCTTGTATTCGATCTCCTGCGTGCGGTAGCCGGGATCGAGATAATCCTGAAATTCCCTCCCGTAATCGATCTCGTCAAATGCGTCGGTCCTTTCCTGGGAGGTTTCATCGCCCGATTCGAAATCCGACGAAGCGTTCTCTTCAAAACCGTTCTCCGAAGGCATCTCGGCAGCTATGCGTTCCGCCCCTTGTGCAAACTCGCCCAAATCGTTCGGCGAAAACAAAGCTTCCGTGTCCGCACCATTCTCAAAACCTTCGTCGTGGCCATCCGCGTTCTGGTCGAGTATATTGTCCGAGATCTCTTTGACCTCATCGCCCGGCTGCACTTCCTCCAGGATCGGATTTGCCACAAGCTCCTGCTCGATCAGCTCGTCAAGCTCGAGCGTCGTCATCTGCAGCATCTCGATCCGCTGACGCAGCTGTGGCGTCAGGATCATTCTCTGCTGCATACTTGTGGTAAGTCTTAAGGACGACATAATAGATAACTAAATGGTACTTGCGCCTCCATAGGTGAGAAAAAAGCGGTTAGTACTTCACCAATAATTATACGAGTTTTTCAAACGAAAAGGAAAATCAATAAATATCAGCAACCAAACCAATCGAACCTGCTACTTTAAACTTCAAACCTGCTGCGTTGAGCTTTTCAAGTGGTACTTTCCACTTCGCACCTGCTACTTTCAACTTCAAAGTAGGTGCTCTCCGCTTCACACCTGCTACTTTCAACCTTGACCTTACAACCTGGAACCGTAGACCAGCTACTTTCAACTCTAAACCTGCTACTTTCAACCTTGAATCCGCTGTTTTCAACCCTAACCTACTACTTTCAACTCGAAAGCTGCTGCTTTCAACTTCAAATTGCCCCGACGAACTCAGCAATCAGGCAGTGCGTAGTCCTTTCCTTCCCGCAAAAAACGAGTAAGCCGAACAATAATATTTATCCCCGGCCGGAAAAACTCCGAGAATGCAAGATAGTTCTTTACTTTCGTCCGGGAGTGTTCCAACATGCTTCAACCCAATTTACTTCCGCTAATCTCAACAACTTAATTTCGTCAGGAGATTTGTATATGTCTCTCTCCGATCTGCTCAAGGCCGAAAGTCGCTCGAAGCTTTTGGTGCGCTTATCCGTGTTCGCGGTCGTCGCCCTGGTCTCCATCGGCGCGATGGCCAGCAACGGCTGGTTTCCGTCAACCAACCCCGTAACCGGCGAGAAGACCGGCTGGTTCGGCTCAAAAAGCTCCCCTCCTTACGAAGGAGGGGTGGACGCGCTTCGCGGACGGGGTGGTTCTCTGCTCGCGCCTTTAACATCGCCGACGCCGCAGCTATCGAAAGAATACATCTACGCCGGTTCGCGTTTGCTCGCCGTTGAAGACAAAAACGCGGCCGCCGCCCCGCCAACCGATCTTGCCATCTGGCGGCCATCGACCGGCACGTGGTACATCCAGACAACTTGGACAACACAAGCATGGGGCGAGAGCGGCGACAAGCCGGTGCCGGGCGATTACGACGGCGACGGCGTGACCGACTTTTCTATTTGGAGGGAGTCGAACTACACGTGGTACGTGATCTACAGCAGCACGAACGGTTTTTACACTTACACGTTCGGCGGTGCCAATGATCTTCCGGCTCCGGCCGATTACGACGGCGACGGCAAGACGGACGAAGCCGTATTTCGCCCGTCGAACGGCACTTGGTACATTCACGCCAGCACCGCCGGTTACTACACCGATACGTCCAACAGCCAGGCAAACGATCTTCCGGCTCCCGCCGACTACGACGGCGACGGCAAAGCAGACCTCGGTGTCTTCCGCCCAAGCGACCGCAAGTTCTACTCGGTAAATAGCTCGAATGGAGCTACGCCAAACTACTCAAGCGGCATCTCGTCCGGCACATACGAGTGGAAAACCGTCAGCGGCGACTTCGACGGCGACGGCAAAGCCGACTACGCGGTATATGACAAGAACACCGCCACGTGGTACGTCCGCTCTAGCATCAGCGGCACCTTCAATTCCCCGTTCGACTGGGGCGACGACGAAGACCTGCCCGTCCAAAACGACTACGACGGCGACAGCAAAGTAGACTACCCCGTCTGGACCCCATCCGGCACAAACGTAGGCCGCTGGCACATAAAAAATAGCGCCGCCACCCCAACCGAACGAAACGTCTTCTGGGGCCAAGCCGCCGACATCCCCGTCCCGGCGTTTTATCGGAGGTAGTCGTTTTCTGAACTGGCAGTTTTAGAAGCGTCAGGAAAAGTTTTGTACAAATACGCAGCGAGAAATTCCATGAGAAAAGAGAGTATCGTTTCACAATTTATCGATTCGTCCTCAGTTAGCTGGTCGGCGATGAAAGCCGTTTCACTTGGAGTCCTATTGGTAGTGCTTACGGGTGCCGCATACGCACAGCAGCGAACGGCGCGCCCGGACCGGGGATTTGGCGGGAACGGAGGGTATCAGACGACAGAGATCGATTCGGTCAGCCTTCAAAATGGTGGCGTATCGGTACAAATCCCGCTAGCATCACTACCGCCAATGGCGGGAGGTAAACTCGGGTACACGTTGAACGCGACATACAACAGCAAGCTTTTTGAAATGACGCGCAAAGAAGTACGCATTCCTCCCGGAGGGCCTCCAGGATGTCCGGTGAGTTATTCAACGCAGGAAATGGTATCAAGCGGAGGCGGGTCCGGATGGAAAATAGGCGCTGAGTACGAGATTTTTTTCCGCGACGCAAATGAGGATTATGACTATATCGAACCTGATCTCAGTACATGTTATGGAGACGAGTGGTATCACATGATGGGCCTGTTCTTCAAGCCGATGATCAGAATGCCTGACGGGTCGGAACACGCTCTGCTGATTGATGGGTCGTTTCCGGCATATTCAGGAACGCGAGACCATTTGAAAGGATATTACCTCTATGGCGGCTCGGGCAATCAACCACAATTTACGGCACCGGTCAGATTTTACACAATCGACGGGAGTTTTCTAACAATCATATACAAACCTGCATCCGATCCGGTTCGATGGATTCTTTATATGAAAGACGGCACTACCGTCCAGCAATCCGATGTAGGACAAAAGATCATCGACAAGAACGGTAACAGTATCTTGCAAGGCTACCGAGCAGCAGGAAATGTTTATGAGCAGTTCGTCAAAGATGAACATACGGGCCGCGAAATTAAATGGTCGGCGACAACCTACAACGGCAATAGCAATGCGACGAAAGTGGAGTATCAGTCCGTTGGCGGCACATGGCAACAAGTTATTATCGTTAATGGAACTACGACTGTACTGGGAAAGGTCTACGGTAGGACGGATTGGAATCCGACCGGGGGTGAGCTTCACCAAGGTGACACCTATTATGTCTCTCAACAACTTCCGGCAACCGGTTTTTCGGTTATTCGCGAGATAATATTCCCGGCCACGGAACAAGGAGTCGCACCGCAAAAGTTTGTTTTCGGATACAACTCCGATGTTTTGAGTCAAGGAGGAACTGCATCGTTCGGATGGGGACAACTCAGCGACATAACGACTCCCACTCAAGCCCATATTAAATACAATTACAGGCACGACGGGATTCACGCCTTCTCTGCTTCAGGTATTTATGACGAAGACGACGTTCTCAAAGACTTCATCACGAGTAAGGTAGTCACTCACGATGGTGACACGGACACGTGGTCATATCAGATTGACAACACCGTCGGCAGCTCTCCATCGATTGGTCATGTAATAAACCCGGACGGTACGTCTTACAAAGAAATTTACAATCCGACGAACAGCGCTTACGCCGGGTTTGGCGGGCAAAGCGGATTCGCGGGCCGGCAAGTTCGAACCATTAGTTCGAGCGGCGTTATGGTAGAGCGAAAGTGGAAGGCTTTGGGCGGCGTTGTCAATTTGGGAGCCGCCGGCGACAGCACGGCAGTCAACGCCGTAGTCGAAGCGGAGTACACTTCTCTACTGGATATTGCGGGCAACCGTATCAAGATGTCCGCCAAAAAGTACCAGCATGATTTCAACGGTGAAGTAACACAGGTCATTGAATACGATTGGTTCGACCCTGGCACGGTTTCGTACACGAGCACGTATTAGGACGCAATTCCGGTTGACGTTCCCGGCGGGGCGGTGATTCTAAGAGTAACGGACACTAGCTATTACAATCCGGCGCCGGATGTTTTTTCGAATAACTCTTACCACAAGCGTGTTCCCGATCCATCGCTCATCTTGATAGGCAAGCCGAAGCAGGTGACAGTCGGAACCTTAGCGACGCCAAAGAGCACAACACAGTTCAGCTATGACTCGCTCGCATACGACACGGCGCCGACAAAAGGAAATTTGACAAAGGTCAGTGCGTGGGACGACTCGGTGGCGAACGGCCAATGGATCGATACACTAACGACGTATACGACGCGGGGCAATGTTCAATCAACGACGGACCCCGAAGGCAATGTTGCTCAAATCACTTATGGTTTGATCAACGGTTTCTCTGATCTTTACCCGACACAAACAATTTCGGCCTATGGAACCTCGATAGCCCGAACATCCGCTGCGGCATATGATTTCTCCACCGGATTGGTGACAAGGTCAACGGATTTGGACAATAACATCTCGGTCGCGATGGCGTACGACATACTGGGCAGGCCCGTAAAAACAAGGAATGCCGCCGACACTCCGCTTGAATCCTGGACAACGACCGAATACAGCGATTTTAACCGCCGCGTGATCGTCCGCTCCGATCTTGAAACAATCCAAGACGGCAAAAGGGTGACGGTACAGCATTACGACCAACTGGGACGAGTGCGCCTTTCGCGGTCGCTTGAGAATTCCGCAACTGAAAGCCCGTATGAAGAAACTCACGGTATCAAAGTTGAAACACGGTATAAGACCACGGGGGTTGCGTGTACCTGGGATGATGCTCAGGGGCCTATCGAAATTTGTTCGTCCCAACTGACTTCGAATCCCTTTCGGGCCGCGACTGCGTCGACAGCGGGCGGCGAAGAATCAATGGGCTGGACGCTTTCGCAAAGTCGAAGCGACGGGCGGCACAGCGAGGTAGAAACATTTGGCGGAGCCGCGCTTCCAAAACCGTTTACAACAACGGGCTTTAATACTAATTCCACCGGTGTCGTCAAATCCGACGCCAATGCAGACCGAAGTCTGGTCACCGATCAGGCTGGAAAAAAGCGAATCAGCCGGACAAATGCGGTCGGGCAGCTTAAAGATGTTTGGGAAGTGACCGCTTCAGGCGCCGGCACGGAACCGATCTCTTTCGGAACATTGTCTCTGCACGGCTACAAGACGAGTTACAACTACGACACGCTGAATAACCTGACGACGGTTAATCAGGGAGTTCAAACGCGCTCTTTTACGTATAGCAGTTTGTCGAGATTGCTGTCTGCGACAAATCCCGAAAGCGGGTTGATTCAATATGTTTACGACAATAACGGCAACCTGACGCAGAAAACGGACGCAAGAAATGTTGTTGCAAATTACGTTTACGATGCCATGAATAGAGTTACACAGAGAAGCTACGCCGCTCCGAGTCCGACACCGGCAAACTATCAAACTACGCCGACGGTGACTTACACCTACGGCACGACTGCGCCTAAGGTCGGAAAACTAACAAAAGTTTCATCAAGCATTTCGACAACCGAATACACGGCTTTCGACATCTTAGGACGTGTGACGGGGCATAAGCAAACAACCGACGGAACAGACTACACGACCGGATATGTTTACAACTTGTCGGGTGCGATGATCGAGGAAACTTATCCGAGCGGGCGCAAGGTCAGGAATGTTCTCGACAACGCGGGCGATCTGGCACAGGTACAGAGCCAGAAGAACGCTTCGGATATTTTCCGCAACTACGCGAGCAGTTTTGTTTATACAGCCGCCGGTGCGGTTTCGAGTATGAAACTCGGCAATGGAAAGTTTGAAAATACGCAGTTCAATTCACGGTTGCAACCTACACAAATCGGACTCGGAGCCTCGACAAGCACACAGAATCTGCTAAAGCTAAATTACGATTACGGAACGGCGGCGAACAACGGGAATATACAATCGCAGATAATCACAGTTCCCACGGTTGGAAGCAGTCCGGGATTTGTAGCGACCCAGACATACACTTACGATTCGTTGAACCGTATCAAGGACGCAATAGAAACCATTCCCGGCCAAACGCCTCCGAGTTGGAACCAGACATTTGAATACGACCGCTACGGCAACAGAACTTTTGATGAGGGTCCTACGACAACGCTTCCCAAAACGTGCGGGTCAGATCCGAACTTTACGGTATGCGTCCCGGACAAAAAGAAGTTCAACCCCGGGATATCGGCCAGCGACAACCGCATCATTGAGGACCAGGACAACGACGACGTTGACGATTACAAATTCGACTCGGCGGGAAATACAATCCGTGACGTGAATCTTCGCAAATTCACATACGATGGCGAAAATAAGCAGGTCAAAGTCGAGACTGTAAATTCGCTTCTGACCGTCACGGGAACTGTCGGCGAATACGTCTACGACGGAGACGGCAAGCGAGTTAAAAAGAAAGGATACACAAACAATGTACTGACCGAAGAAACAATTTTCGTTTACGACGCGGGCGGTAAGTTAGTGGCCGAATATTCGACGGAAATCGCTTCAATACAGAACGCCAAAGTCGCGTATCTAACAAACGACCACCTTGGCAGCCCTCGAATCAACACCGACGCAACCGGCAACGTCACTGCCCGCCACGACTACCACCCGTTTGGAGAGGAGATCGCCTCCAGTCAAAGAACCAGTGGACTCGGTTACGCGGACGATACGATTAGAAAGCAGTTCACCGGATACGAACGTGACAACGAAACCGGACTCGATTTTGCTCAGGCGCGCTATTTTGACTTAAGTCATGGTCGGTTTTCGTCTCCTGATCCACTATTAAATTCTGGCCGACCTAATATACCTCAGTCTTGGAATCGTTATGTGTATGCGCTAAACAATCCATTGATGTACACTGATCCGACTGGATTTTGGGAATGGTCCACCGCCTTGGGAGGAAGCAAAAAAGACAAGGATTTAGACAAGGAAAGAGACCAGGCACTCAAGAATGGGGATACAACAAAGGCTGCGGAAATTGATGAAATACTGAGTAAGAGAGGACATTTCGTCGCATCGTTAGCTGAAGCGAAAAATACTGCAGGAAAGATTACAGATAAATCCGTAAGAAAGGAAACTTTGAAAGGTCTCAACTCCTACGGGAAGGCTGGCGACGGTAATAATGTCACCGTAGCAATATTAGATGAGAATGATCCGGGCGCAGGAGCGACAGTTGTGGAAAATAACAAAATTATTGTTGCTTTTGCGGATATCAATCTCAGGCCTTCGAACTCAGGCTTATTCAGCGATATCGCTCACGAAGGTCGCCATGTTACCAGATCGCAAGAATTTATTGCGTGTGGCGGCAGCGCAAAATGTAGCATCTCAAATTATGCCGCAGAGATGGACGCTTATACAACATCCTCAATGATGGTTCAGGCGGCGGGATTTTTAGCGATGAATACATCTCAAGAAATCGAAATTTGGAACAAAAGTTGGGCCAGTCCCGACAAAACCAAACTTGAGGCGACCCGTACCCGACAAGTAGAGAAACTCGTCAACAAGTTGGGCTATACTAAGACTGACGGAATACCTGCACTGCCTGGCAAGGCCAAGTGGCGTTAAATTAAACCATATGAAGCATTTACGAGTATTATCCCTGGTGTTTATTCTACTTGGACTCGGCGGCGACGTCGTGTGGGGACAACTGACCTGTAGTTGTTTAACGCGCGAACCAGAGAATTCTAGTATTCGGCAAAAGGTAAAATACAATTTAAAAAATTCGAAGGCCGTATTTTCTGGAAGAGTCGTGGGTATTCGCAAGAAAGACGACAGCCCGTTTAAAGGCTATCTCGAGATTCAGTTTGAGGTTGAGAGATCGTGGAAAAACGCAGAGATTAGGGTATTACGAGTGATGACCGTGCCCGCGGCTAGTTGTGGATATGATTTTAAGGTGGGGCAGGATTATCTGGTCTATGCAACATCGTCTGGCAAGTTAAATTTACTTGTTGGATTTTGTAGTAGGACCCGTGAATTGAAACACGCCGCGGATGACTTGCGGGTTCTAAGCAGAGGAAAAACAATATTGTAACATTGTAGAATCGGCGTCACGTCTGTGATTCTGCAATTCTGGCGCGGTCTAACGCTTCTACGCGAGTTTTTGCGTAGGCGAGTTTGCGGTCGGTTGTGAGTTTGAGCGGGCGGCGTGGTTTACGGGACAGATGCGGCCCCGATGACCTATGCCTACAATCTAACGGATGCACTGATTGAGCAGCAATATCCAAGCGGACGGAAGGTTAAGAACACTCTGGACGCTGAAGGAGATCTGGCACAAGTCCAGAGTCAAAAGAACGCTTCGGATATTTTCCGCATCTATGCGAGCAGCTTTGTTTACAACGCGGCGGGAGCGGTTACAAGCTTGCGGCTGGGTAACGGAAAGTTTGAAAACACCGTTTTCAACTCACGATTGCAGCCTACGCAAATCGGTTTGGGTTCATCGGCGAGTACGCAGAATGTCTTGAAGCTGAACTACGATTACGGCACGACGCAGAACAACGGGAACGTCCTCGGCCAGACAATTACGGTTCCGACTGTCGGAAGCAATCCAGGCTTCACCGCGACGCAGACTTACACGTACGATTCTCTCAATCGAATTAACGACGCAAAAGAGATCATCGGCGCCACGGAAACATGGAAGGAGACGTTTCTTTACGACCGTTACGGAAACAGAACCTTCGACACTACCTTGAACCGAACAACGACAATTCCCGCCGAATGTCCGGCAGCCGTTTGTAATCCAGGCGCGAATACGTCGGATAACCGCTTGAAAACAAGCGACGGCTACGACTTTGACAACGCCGGCAACACGAAGCTCGACGCCGAACTTCGTAAATTCACTTACGACGGCGAGAACAAGCAGGTAAAGGTTGAAACCACCAATTCAGGTGGAACCGTTATCGCAACCAATGGTGAATATTGGTATGACGGCGACGGCAAAAGAATTAAAAAGAAAGGCTACACGAATAATGTGCTGACGGAAGAAACGATCTTTGTCTACGACGCAGGGGGTAAGTTGGTGGCCGAATATTCGACGGAAATTGCGTCGGCCAGTGCCGCCAAAGTTGCATACGTGACAAACGATCACCTTGGTTCACCTCGCATAAACACGGACGCAGTTGGGAATGTCACCGCCCGCCACGACTATCACCCCTTCGGCGAAGAGATCACCACCAGTCAAAGGGGCTCTGGCCTCGGATACGCCGCCGACACGGTGAGGAAGCAATTCACCGGTTACGAACGTGATAGTGAAACCGGCCTAGATTTCGCCCAAGCTCGATATCAGTTGCCAAGTCAAGGGCGATTCATAACAGCCGACCCTTATATAATTCAGTTCGAAATGAAGCGAGGAAAGAGCGCCGAGGAGCAGGCTGAGATGTTACTGGAGTACCTCGCAGAGCCTCGAAATCACAATCGTTATATTTACGCATTGAACAATCCGCTTAAGTACACTGACCCTTTGGGTATGCGACCGCCAAATGAATGGGAAAAAAAGGCTCTTGGTAAACTAGACGAATGGATTGCGGCAGAAGAAAAGGCGGGAAACAAGGATTTAGCGACCGCATTGACAAATGCCAAGGCCGAGATCAGCGCTATCATCGCGAAGTTAGGTAAGAAAGAGAATAGTGTTGGGGTTGGAATAGCGGTTTTTGCCATCCTACAAGTCGGAACAGAGGAAGGAAAGAAGTATGCCGACAATCAAGCCCTTGACGCCCCGGGCCATACATATGGAGCTGGTGAAAGTAAATGTAACGTTTTTGTTGCAATGGCTCATATCAACGGGGGAGGAATAAAGTCCGGTAATTATCCATCAGTCAATGGCAAGTTTGCCGTGGCGAATTGGTTAGGTGATTGGCAAGATCGAATGAAGCTCAAAAACTTGCCTGTTCATTGGGGGAGTGCCGGTGTGGGAGACGTAGTTGCGTGGCGCAACACTGACGCAAATCAGTCCGGACACAGCGGGGTATCCATCGGCGGCGGCGCGATGATCTATGCAGGTGGTCCGCGGGACGGAACGCCGCAGGTCCGAACAATAGCTTACGTGAACGGGCGGATGCAAACAGAGAGTAGCTTGTTTGGATTAATTAGTCCGAGCCACGAGCCCGGCGTCATCCGACGATTCAATGGAAAGCCTTAGCAAAATCAGGAGCCGAATAAATATGTATATTACAGTAGTCACATTGATAGTTCTGGTTGCAAGCATTTCATTTGGGGGTGTCACGTCCTGTGGCCGAACATCCGATAAAGATGCCGTCGAGACAGGATGCGAAGCCAAATGGTATGACAGCAAATCCCAGAATTCTAGATGTTACGACATGCAAAGCCAGCTGACGGACGCGGTTGTTGCAGGAAATCTTTCACTAATTCGGACACTTATGGATCGCGGCGCCAACGTTAACGGCGGGTTTGATCAGAGTATTCCTGTGCTGGAGGTGGCCGCGTCGGCTGGCAAAATCGACGTGGTTACGGTTCTCATCAATGCAGGTGCGAATATTAATCGGGTCCGACCACTTGGTCAGACTGCATTGAAGGCGGCTGTCATCAATCAGCATGTTGATTCTGTAAGACTGCTTATAGAAAAGGGCGCAGATGTGTGCGAGAAGACCGAGGCCACCGCTTGGCAATATGCTGTCGAAGATGGAAACACTAACGTTGTCATGATCCTCGAAAGGGCTGGAGCGAATAAGTGTTCGTGAAAAACATGATTTTAGGTCAAACACCAAAGCGGTAACCCGAATGGTAATTTTGTCAGGAGAACGCCTCGGAGGTATTGATGATGGGTCGATTTGTAAACAACAAGAAAGTGATGATGTTCCTTGCAGTAGCTCTTGGCCTAGCAATGTCACTGCTATTTATTAAGTCGATATCTGGGTATCCCGTTCTTTTCAGAATCCCAGACCTTCATTCAGGACGCGGGCGTCCGTTACTGCTAGTTCTCAACCCCTTCCGCAATAAGGAACCTGAAAGAATCGCGGATAGTTTTCTTGAGGGTTTGAAAAACGGGCAATGTGTCGATTTGGTTGGTTCATTCAGCCGTGAAAAAGTTGATGAAATGTGTGAAAAACAAGATCGCTACCCGTTGATTGAGTGGAATCTATTTGATATGGACGAAGAGGACGGGACATATTCATTTGCGTATGAGCATAGATCGAAGAATGCTGCAGGGCTTGAAGATATGCGGGTTTGGCTGAAACGAACTGAACAAAGCTGGAAAGTAATCGATTTTGTTATCGGTTACTGATCCGGTTCGGAGCAATTCACCGGCTACGAACTGTAAGAATGGGGTCATCTATGAAGTTACCCCTCGGTGTCAAGCGCACGGTATTTGGTACACCGGTTTGGGGTGTATTTGGAGGGTGCGTGGTTTTTTGACAAAAGAACAAGACCGCCTCCTTTTTAGTTAGAATTTCTTTCAATCTCGCTTACGCCATTTTTAGGCGAAGCCATCATCTATTCGTGCATAGTTTAGTACTGGCTACATGAAACCCTATCGGCTCATTTCCGACTTCTCGAAAATGGCTGGCCGTGCCATCAGGCGTTCAGAGACTGAGAATTGCTTCTCACCTCTCCTGACCCCTCGCACAGGCCAACTTCGCCCCGCCGCGTGAATTCCTCATAACCGATCTCGTCACGAAGCATGACGTAGCAGTTAATGAGAAGCTTCCTGGCCGCTGCAACTTTTGCTTTTGGGCGGCCTCGTCGGCGGCTAACCTGGGAATAGAACTGTCTGATCCTTTTATCACGACAAGCTTGAGCAGCCTGACCGAGCAGGTGCCTGACGAGCCGTGATCCGTGTTTGCTGATCGATCCGATCCTTCTCTTCTCACCGGAGCTTTTCTCCAGAGGATCGAGTCCGACAAATGCCACCACTTCCTCCTTTCGCCGAAGGCGGCGTACATCACCGAGAGTGTGGACCAGGGCGAGAGTTTATAAGCCCGATGCCGGGATGCGTCCGAAGCAGCTTGACCTGCTCCTCCTTGTCCACCTCTTCTTCCAGTCTCGCTTCAAGAGCCTTGATCTGCCTGCTCAGCTCGTCGCAAAGAAGCAGGCGTGAGCCAACCAGCAGTTCCTCGGTCTTGGTCCCGGCTGCGTCCAAAAGCTTCTGCCTCGCCTTTACGGCCGGCAGCCTGAACCTCGCAAGCCCCTTGGAACGGGCAAATGACTGCAGCTGGTTCACGACTGACGTTCGTTTGCGAACAAGCGACTGCCGATAGTTCAACAGATCGAGCACCTCCCGGCTCCGCTCGCTCCTCGGCACTATCGCCGGAAATTGCCCCCGCATCAGAAGATCCAGGATCGTCTCGGCATCCCGAAAGTCGTTCTTGTGTCGCGAGAGTGCTGCTCGTCTGATCATTCTCGGATCACCTATCGTGAGCTTCATTCCATTGGCAAAGAGCAACTTTTCAAACCACCACAGACTCCCTGTGGCTTCCGTCCCGATAACCGCATCCGCCCCGCATTTGCGATAGAACGCCTTTATCGACTGCTTATCCGAATGCAGAAACCGTCGATACCCGATCTCTCCATCCCCATCGTCCACATAAGCTACCGACTGTTCATATGGATGAAAATCAACTCCAATGTATACTGTCATTGTTGATCCCGTCGGTCTGTTCTTTTGTCAGAACTCAAGTTTACTAAAAACTCAACTCCGTCGGGATCAACTTCATAACATCAGGCCTGCGATTCTGCCGTATTCCTTCATCTGATTGATAACGAAGGAACGTGTCAGACCTGCGACTGTGCGATTCCTCGCATCTTACTTAGGATTTCGCCGTTATGGCGGAGAAGAGACCTACAACTTAAACCGTTCGCCGAGGTAAAGCCGCCGGACGTCTTCGTCCTGGACAAGTTCGTTGGGCTGGCCGCTGCGGAGGATCTTGCCTTCGGCCATGATGTAGGCGCGGTCGGTGATGCCGAGGGTTTCGCGGACGTTGTGGTCGGTGATGAAGATGCCGATTCCCTGTTGTTTTAGATAGAGGATTATCTCGCGGATGTCGTCGATGGCGAGCGGGTCGATGCCGGCGAAGGGTTCGTCGAGGAGAATGTATTGCGGCTCGGTGGCAAGGCAGCGGGCGATCTCGACGCGGCGTCGTTCTCCGCCTGAGAGGGCGTCGCCGCGAATTCGGCGAACGTGGGTGATGCCGAATTCTTCGAGCAGTTCGTCAAGGCGTTCGAACCGCTGCGTGCGGTTTCGCGGAGTGGTTTCGAGCACGGCCAGGATATTCTGTTCGGCGGTCATTTTACGGAAAACGGACGGCTCCTGCGGCAGATAACCTAATCCGAGCCGTGCACGGAGATACATCGGAAGGCCGGTAACATCCTGGCCGTTTAGAAAGATCGTTCCATTCTCAGGGCGTTCGAGCCCGACCATCATATAAAAACTAGTAGTCTTGCCCGCTCCGTTCGCACCCAAAAGCCCGACGACCTCGCCCTGTTCGACATCAAGGCTTACGTCATCGACCACACGCCGTCCGCTGTATGTTTTTTGAATATGCCGTGCCGATAGCGAGTTCGCGTGCCTGTCCCCAAGGTTCCCGTTGGCGGGTGCGGTTGGAGATTTGAGATTTGCCGTCACGTTCGATTAGCTCTGCTAGTTTGTCTTTAATTTATAGACCGATCGCGTCCGGCCCGATGTATTTTGCTTAGATTGCCCTTCGCCGACGACACGATTCTCCCTTAGATAAACCGTCATCTGCGCACCCTGCGAAGTGCCGTTCTCGGCGTCGTCGACCTGTGCCGGATTCCCTCTCAGGATCACGATTTCTTCGGCGGCAGTATATTGAGCATAATCGCCGACCGCACGGCGGTTAGGCTGTGTAATGACGACATTTGTCTCGACCTCGGTCCGCTCGACCTCGTTTTTGTCAGTCAAATGGATCTTTGCCACGCCGCCCGTGATCCGGTCCTTGCCCTGCCGAATATCAACGTCCGTATCGTATCGAAGAAGCCTGCCATCACGAGTATAAGTTAATTTCTTTGACGACGCATACGCCGGAACATTGCTTTCCTTGCCGTTTTCCTTTCGCTTTACATTGTACAAAAGGCTCTGGACATTTCCATCGACCTGAAGCTGCCCCTGCTTCTGCATAATCAGGAGGCGATTGCCACGGACGTAATTATTTTCCTGCCACGCCCGGGCGTTCCCCGTGTAAACGGCTGTTTCCGCCTTATGATCGAATTCGCCATTCTGGGCAGTTATATAAACCGGCTTATCCGTTTTGCCGAACGGAGCCGCTCCGCCGGTGTTGTCCTGGCTGTAATAGGTCGTACTCGCCCCGCCGCGGAGTGCGGAAGTTTGGGTCTTTGTGTTCCAATCGATCTCCTTCGCCCTTGCACGGGCCTTCGAATCCCAAACCGTCGGCTCGCCGCCCCTCAGCCGCACTGTTTCGTCGGCCGTCGTGAAAGAAATAGTGTCCGAAATAGCATTGCGGTCGAGTTCGGCAAACTTTGCTTTGCCGACGGCGTCCAGCCGTTCGATATCTTTTGTCTGCGGGCTAAATGATGCGTTCAGCTTGTCGGCGGTTATCGTCTGCGTCCCGCGATCCGCCGCCTGCTGCGTTGGGACACGGACCGTTTTGGTTTTTGTGCTCGCGACACAAAGCTTTGCATTGTTTCCGGTGGGAAAAAATTCGCAGTCGAAACGCGGTGCGGTGATCGTGGTCTTGTAATTCTTTTCCGAAGCCCGTATTGGAGTAACTACAAGCTCGGCATTGCCGATAGCTTCGGCGTTTCGCAAATCCTGCCCAGAATCATTAAAAAGCGTCTTGACGGAATTAGCGGTCAATATTTTGTTTGACGCATCCGCCGAACTGTCCGGTACATCGAGCTTCACCGTCGTCCGTCCATCGGTAATTATTCGATTTAGCAGTCCGGCGCCTTTGAATAAGACGTAAATGCTCTTTTGAGCGGTCATCGTCATCTTAGAATATTCGCCGGCCTTTGACGGTGTCACGATGGCCGAACCGGCTCCGGTGACATCCGCGGTTTGGAGCTTCTGTTCCTCATTAAACTTCGCATTTACCTCGGCACCGCTCACCTCCGTCGTCCTTTCGGCCGTAGTTTGTCTGACAAGAGCATTACCCAATACGCGGAACTGTTTTAGTTTCTTATTTTGGAACAACTCGGCAAAAATGCTGTCGCCGCGAACAAAATTCCCGCCTTGGGTTATCTCCGCGCCGCCTGCAAGATTTATCTTTCCCGAAGATTGCTCGTACACGCCATTCGCGGCTTTAATGTCGGTCGGGCTTTCGTCCTCGACGGTAATAATGTGCAACCCGTTCTTTAGTTCGAAACGATCGGCATCTTTTTCATAAAGTGCGTAACCGGAATTTATCTTCGTCGGCTTGCCGTCCGATTGACGACTGTCGATCTGGACATCGTCGAATAACTCGATTTTTTTGAACGTGCGGTTCTCACCATTGCCGCCCGGCTCAAGATAAGCGATCGCACGGCCGGACTTTATATCCGCGGTTTGCGGCTGACCATTTGACTTGTTTTTCGAAGCCATTGTCGCCCGCACAGAATTATGAAGCTCTATTTTTTCGTTTATTTGATCGTAAACCGCGTTTCCCGCATTGAGTTTACTGCTGCTTGTGCCTGAGTTCGCCAATTCCGCAGAATCGAAAGTTTCTATCTCAACATCGCGCAAAAGTTCAAGCCTCTTCTCCTTAACATTTACCGTAGCTCCGAATGCTTTGCCCTTGACGTTCTTTCTTTCAAACTGGATGGATTCCTCGGCGGTCGCGATCTCGGTTTCCTTGGCGTAAGTCAATTGCTCGGTCTTTACATTCAGCGAATCGCGCGTTGCGATACTTACCGCTCCCGAGAAGTAGGCCGTAAAATTCTTATTGTCCGCCGGAACGTATACCGCTTTTTGAGCGCTGATCTGGTCCGACGCATTCCCGGTCTCGTCGAAAACCTGTAAGTAAACATTTTCAAGTTCCTGGTGGTTATCGGCGAACGACACGGCCTTGTCGGCCTTGATGTAATACTTTGCGATATCGCCATCCATCTCGCGGCGTTCGTAGCCATTGATCTCAGCGAGCACATCCTTAGAAAGTGCAGTGGGAAAGCCCTGCATTCTGAACTCGGGATTCTTACTTGCGCGATAGAAACTCAAAATAACAATCAGAACAGTCAATACAAGCAGACCGATCGCCGCGTAGCGAAATGCGGCCGGCATATTCGCACGAAGCTTAAGGTTTTTGATGTTTTCCGTCTTTTGTTCCGTCACGTGGTTAATTATCCGCTTTTCAGGTCTTCTACAACAAGTTGCAGGCGTGTATTGCCTTGCCACGTGTTCGCCTCGGCGGTGTAAGCCACTTCGATGCGAGTGTCGGGCATCAAAGTTTGCTTTTTTGATTTGTCGACACCGTCCCACCAAACAGCTTCAAAGCGTTTCCCCGTACTGTCCGCGAGCATCAGCTTCAAATGCTTTTCCTTCATTACATAGGGCTCGCTGCGAAGAAAGAGATCCTTGGTAACAAACACAGGTTTCGGATTACCGGCACCAAAAGGCTCAAGCTTCTTAATATCTTCGAGCAAATTCAGGCTCAAAGTCTTTGATGTAACGACCGCGTCAATCATTAATTCCGGCGTAAGATCGGCCTCGGCGATCGATGATTTGGCGTGCTCGTCAAGTTTTTCGCGCAGTGCTTCGATATTCTCGGTTTTCATCTTCATCCCGGCGGCGGCAGCGTGCCCGCCAAATTGTTCGAACAGCTCCGGGCAGCTTTCGAGGGCATTCAAAAGATGAAAGTTCGCAATACTTCTCGCGCTTCCGTGGCCTATTCCATTCTCGGTCGAAAGAACGATTGTCGGGCGATAAAGTTTTTCCGCGATCTTTGAGGCGGCGAGCCCGATAACGCCGCGATGCCAGTTTTCGCCCGCGACGACAACAAAATGCCGGTCGGTCCAGCTATCAGCCTCAAATAAGGCAAGTTCGGTTATCTTTTGCTGCATTTTCTGACGCTCGCGATTTCGGCTGTCGAGAATTGCGGCAAGTTTCCGAGCTTCGCTAAAATCTTCGCACTCCAAAAGCTCTACAACATGGCGTGCAACATCCATCCGGCCGGCCGCATTGATCCTCGGTGCGATACGAAAACCGATATGCAGGCTCGTCATCTCAGACGTGCAGTCCGACACCTCCATCAACGCACGCAAACCTGTGTTTTCAGTCTTCACAAGTTCTTTTAAGCCGAGCGAAACAATTGCTCTGTTCTCGCCCGTCAGCCGCATCACATCCGCCACGGTTCCGATGGCCGCGATCTCAAGAAAGCTTGTGATAAGTTTTTCGTCGCTCTTTTCGCGCAGCAAAGCTTGGGCAAGTTTAAATGCGACGCCGACACCGGCGAGATCTTTGTCGGGATATAAACATCCGGGTTGGTTTGGATTTACGACCGCAACGGCCGGTGGATTTCCCTTCACGGGGTCGGAAAGATGATGGTCGGTAACAATTACGTCCAAACCATTTACTTTCGCCCATTCGACCGGTTCAAAACTTCGGATGCCGCAATCGACGCTAATTACCAGGCTGAAACCATCGGCTTTTGCCTTCTCGAGCGCAGGAATATTGATGCCGTAACCCTCGGTAAAGCGATTCGGAATGTGAAAACCCGTCTCCGCGCCGAGCCTGTGCAGCACTTTCCTTAATAGAACGGTCCCGGTCGTTCCGTCCACGTCATAATCGCCCCAGATCAGTACTTTTTCTTTCTTCTCGACGGCCAGGATTATTCGCGCGACCGCTTCCGGCATTCCTTTAAGGAGCGCCGGATCATGGAGGTCGTCAAAATGTGGATTTAGGAATTTGCGGGCGGAATCTTCGTCCCGATAACCGCGAGAGATAAGCAGTGCGGCAACCAGCGGCGGCAAGCCGAGGATTTCGGCCAACGACCTCACCTCGTCAAAATCATGCTTTCGAATCGTCCACCGCTTGTTCATTTCGGTAAGATTTTTTACAGGATTTACAGGATAAGCAGGATAAGCAGGATTTATTTATTTTCTTGTCCGACGCTTATCATAAATATCCTGCCTATCCTGTTAAAAAAGTTCCGCCGTTAGTTTACGGTTGGGCTAAGCAGGCCCATATATAAAAGAACGAGCAGCACCGAGCCCAAAATGAGCCTGTAAACAATAAATATCGCAGTCGAATTCTTTCGAAGAAAGGCTATCAGGGCCCAGATCGCGAGGTAACCGACAATTCCCGAAACGATCGTTGCGACAATAAGTGGCGTAAAACTATCCTCCGGCAGGATATGCCACGCCTCGCGCAATTCCAGCAGTCCGCTTGCCGTTATCGCCGGGATCGAGAGCAAAAACGAAAATCTCGCTGCCGTTTCGCGCGTTTGTCCGGCAAAAAGGCCGCCCATTATTGTTGAGCCCGAACGGCTTGCACCCGGCATTAACGCCAACACCTGTGCAAGCCCGACGATTATTGCGTCAGTTACGCCAAGATGTTTAATAGTTTTTCGCTGACTGCCGACAAGTTCCGCGATTCCAAGGAAAACCGCGATTACTATAAGCATTGTCGCGATGAACCAGAGGTTTTTCGTCCCCTGTCCTTCGATAAAATCCTTAAAGACGATGCCGACCACGCCGATCGGGATCGACCCGATAATTATCAGCCACCCGAGCCACGCATCTTCGGACAGCCATATCGGACGAACGCCGTGCGTCCCGCCGTAATACATTCGATTTTTTCGACGCGTTATAAGCGCCCAATGATCTTTGACGAAAGCGAACGTAATGCTCAAAATGTCCGACGCAAAATAGACAAATACCGCCGCCAGCGTGCCGAGTTGGATGACAGCCATCGTCGCGGTGATCTGACTCGCGTTTCCGTCGTAAAGGTTTGTCCAGCGGCTCGCGAAAACGAGGTGGGCTGTGGAGCTAACCGGGATAAATTCCGTCAATCCCTGCACAATCCCCAATATTATTGCTTGTAAAAGACTCATTTAGAAGTGCTGACGATGCGGAAAACTGCCTTATTTCCCTACAAAGTTTGTAACCGTTTTGCGGCATTTAGTCAAAAAGGCGGAACACGAGCGGTAGGGAGTGTGCCTCCTAGAAATCCGACCACGGATTCTCCACGCCCGACGCTAATTCTCCGAAATCCAAACAAAATTCTTCGGAATCCAAAGAATCCTTCCCAAATTCAAACAAATCTCACATTTATTCGCCCGAATAAATAACAGGTTAGTACAAATAAGTCACAGATTCGTCCAAATAAATGACAGATTCGTACAAATAAGTCACAGATTCGTACAAATCTCCCGCAGATTCGTCCAAATAAATGGGAGATTTGTACAAGAATGTCGCAGATTCGGATAAATAAACGGGAGATTCGTACAAGAATGTCGCAGACTCGGATAAATAAACGGGAGATTCGTACAAGAATGTCGCAGATTCGTTCGAGAAAATGGGAGATTCGTACAAATAAAAGGGAGATTCGCAAAGAAGAAAGGAGTTTTGAAAGATTTCGCGGCGTTTTGTTATGACATATGTGGGCTGCCCGTGCAAATTCGCGATTGGTTGCGGTGTTTTGGAAAATAATGCCGTTCGATATAAGATTCTTGGGTAAATCGCCCAACATGCCTAACCAAAATAAAGTCGAAAAAGAAGAACCGCTGGAAAAGAAGCTTTGGAAAGCGGCCGACAAGCTGCGCAAGAACATGGACGCGGCGGAGTATAAGCATATTGTGCTTGGCCTGATCTTTCTGAAATACATTTCGGATGCGTTTGAAGAGCTTTACGAAAAGCTGAGTTCGCCCGAAATGAAGGCCGAAGGTGCAAATCCGGAGGACAAAACGGAATATTCCGCCGAAAAGGTCTTTTATGTTCCGCCGTCGGCGCGTTGGAAATGGATACAGGGCCGGGCGACGTTGCCGACTATCGGGAAAGATGTTGACGACGCAATGGACGCGATCGAGAAAGATAATCCCGCGTCCCTTCGCGGCGTTTTGCCGAAAGTATTCGCGCAGGAAAAATTGGACAAAGCGAGTCTCGGCGGGCTTATCAATTTGATCAGCAGTGCGGTTCTCGGAACAAAGGAAGCGCAGAGCAAAGATATTCTTGGTCGCGTGTTCGAATATTTCCTTGGCGAATTTGCTTTGGCCGAAGGAAAGAAAGGCGGGCAGTTCTACACGCCGGGGAGCGTGGTTCGTTTGCTTGTCGAAATGCTTGAGCCTTACGAAGGCCGCGTCTTCGATCCCTGCTGCGGATCGGGCGGGATGTTCGTTCAGTCTGAAAAGTTTGTCGAATCTCATCAGGACAGATACAAGAACGGAAACGGGCTAAAGATAAATCCGAAGGATCGCATTTCGCTTTACGGGCAGGAGAGCAATCAGACCACATGGCGGCTGGCGAAGATGAATCTTGCGATTCGCGGCATCGACAGCTCAAACGTCAAATGGAATAACGAAGGCTCGTTTCTCAATGACGCTCACAAAGACCTGAAAGCCGATTTCGTCATTGCCAATCCTCCGTTTAACGACAGCGACTGGAGCGGCGAGCTTCTGCGTGACGATGCCCGGTGGAAAGTTACCGGCAAAAATCTGCCGCCGCCGGTAAATGGTGCTAATTACGCGTGGATACAACATTTCCTTTTCCACCTCGCCCCAAACGGTTTGGCCGGATTCGTCCTTGCCAAAGGCTCGCTCACATCCAAAACAAATAACGAAGGCGAGATCAGACGTGCGCTTATCGAAAACGATCTGGTCGATTGCATCGTCAATCTGCCGACCAAATTGTTCCTAAATACACAGATTCCCGCCTGTCTCTGGTTCCTCCGAAGAAATAAATCTGCCCGTGCGAACGCAGACGGGCAACACCGAAAAGGTCAGATATTGTTTATCGATGCAAGAAATAAAGGCTTTCTTGTCAATAGAAAGAATCGCGATCTGTCAGCGGAAGATACACAAGAAATAGCCTCGACATATCATAATTGGCGAACTAACGGAGCGCGGACACTACTGTCCGCAACAGTCGACGCTTCGTCGGCTGTGACTGGTGACGAGGAAAAAGATCTCTCCGGAGGAACCGGCGATGCGGACAAGAGTGTCCGCGCTCCGTACGAGGACATTCCCGCATTCTGCAAAAGCGTCTCCACCGAAGAAGTTGCAAGACTAGGTTTCGTCCTAACTCCCGGCAGATACGTCGGCCTCGCCGATGACGAAGACGATTTTAATTTCCCCGAGCGCTTTGCTTCCCTAAAGGCCGAACTCGAAAGCCAGATGGCCGAGGAAGAAGATTTGAACAATCGAATTAAGGCGAATCTTTCCAATATCAAATTGGAGGTCCCGGCGAATGGATGAAGAGCAAAACTTTTGATGTCAGCACTTTTTGCCGCTGTAAAGGCGGTTTACGAAGAAAAGCGATCATTATTAACTTATGCCGAAGGCGACAGAAGAGGATTGGAACAAGCTTTTGTTTTCAGAACAGGCCTTTATTTAAGTGGCCATCTCAAAGGGTCAGAGTACGAATTACTGGATTTAGATTCTGAATACAACAAGAATCACGGCGACCCGAAAAAGACGATTAACTTTCCCAATGGGATAAGGCCAGACCTGATTGTTCATGAAAGAGATTCAAACGAAAAGAACAAATTGGTTGTTGAGTTTAAGGGCTATTGGGACAGCGGGATTGACAACGATTTAATGAAACTTGCGGACTTAACCAGCCCACATGATCAGTATCAGTATTCAATTGGTGTACTCGTAATCATAGGCAAAGTCAATGCCGATTTCCGTATCTTCAGTAATGGACAAGAACTCAACGGAAACTAAAGATGGGTGAATGGAAACAAAAGCAGTTGTCCGATTTGGTGCTATTTCAACGTGGCCACGATTTACCTAGAACGGTGATGGTCGAGGGCGAAATTCCAGTTGCTGGTTCGAATGGAATAATTGGTTTTCACAACAAAGCAACAACAAAAGGTCCCGGAATAACGATCGGAAGAAGCGGAAATATTGGCACACCGCATTTTTACGAAACGGACTTTTGGGCACACAATACAGTGCTCTTTGCTAAGGAGCTGAAAGGCGACCCGAAGTTTGTATTCTATTTTTTAAGGAATCTTGATTTATCTCAATTCAATGCGGGAAGTGCAGTACCTACTTTGAACAGAAATCATATTCATGAAATTGAAATACAGGTTCCCGACGTTCCCGAACAAAAAGCCATTGCGGAAGTTCTTAGCAGTTTGGACGATAAGATCGATCTGCTCCACCGCCAAAACAAAACGCTCGAATCCCTAGCCCAAACCCTCTTCCGCCAATGGTTCATCGAAGAAGCCGATGATAGCTGGGAAGTCGTAAAACTAGGTGATGTTATTCAAACAACATCGGGAGGAACGCCCCGCCGGGACACTCCGGAATACTATCTTAATGGAAATATTGATTGGGTGAAGTCGAAGGAACTATCAGGATCATTTATCTTCGACACCGAAGAAAAAATTACCGACGAAGCTCTAAAGAAGTCATCTGCAAAACTTTTACCAAAGAATGCAATTCTGATAGCCATGTATGGAGCAACGGTCGGCGAGTTCGCAATCCTCGCAAATCCAGCAACTTGCAATCAGGCGATCTGTGCGTTGATTCCAAATGATAATTTTCCTTACACTTTCCTTTACTCGTTCGTTAAACACAACAAGGAATACATAATTAGCGTTGCAGTCGGATCGGCACAGCAAAACGTTAGTCAGATTTTGATTAAAGGGCTTGATGTCGCGGTTTCACCAGAGCGAGTTTCAAAATACCACTCGGAGGTTGGACCGTACTTCGAGAAAATAAAATCAAATCATCATCAGATTCGAACCCTGACGAAATGTCGCGATTCACTGTTACCAAAATTAATGAGCGGCGAGGTCGAAGTTGTAGGGAACTAAAATGGCCGAGAAAATATATACATTTGCTGAATGCATCGAGAATTCCAAAGAGAAGAGACATCTTATTTTGGGAAACGGTTTCAGCATGGATATTTTTCCCGACATTTTCAATTATCGTAAGCTTGCCGAGAGAATAACTGATCAAGACATCAAAAATCTGTTCGACGAATTCAAAACTTCCGACTTCGAATTTGTAATGTCGCGACTCGCTGAAACTCTTCGAGTCCTGGAATACTACGACAAGAAAAAGGACATTAGTCCGACAATTGATGCTGACGCCGCGAAACTAAAGAAGATTCTCATTAGCGTTATTTCAGAGTCGCATCCAGAATTTCCGGCGAAAATAACTGATGATCAGTACTTACACTGCAACGCGTTCCTTACTCATTTTGAACTCGGAAAGAAATACACGTTCAACTATGATCTGATCCTCTATTGGACGTACATGCACTTTCTCAATCATCAAGATTGTCCTTTGAAATGTGACGACGGCTTCCGATATGACGAGGATGATCATTCGACGGTCGTTTGGGAAATCGGAAGAGAGTTCGAGCAAAACTTGTATTACCTTCATGGTTCAATGCACATATTTAAGGACAAACATGGAACTATCGAAAAGTATCGTTGGAACCAAGCAGCCGGAAAGACAATCGGCGATCAAGTTCGCGAGTCGATAGAAGCGAATAAATTTCCCGTTTTCATTTCGGAGGGCAGCACCGAGCACAAACTTAAAAGAATAAAGGGAAACGGATATCTAGCCCGTTCGTTTTCCAGCTTGCGGAACATTCGCGACGATTTGTTTATTTTTGGGCATTCCGTTCGCGACGAAGACGATCATGTTTTCAATATCATGAACAAGAATAAAGGTCTCAAAAGGATCTTCATCGGACTCTTCGACCCTTCGTCAGATGATTCCACAAGAATAATTGAGAAAGTAAAACGCTGGCGACAAGATTACACATCGAGTGGGCGAGAATATATTTTCTACGAAACGACTTCTGCAAAAGTCTGGCGGGATTAATTGATGAAACCAATCACCGAAAACCATATCGAACAGTACGCCATAGAGGAATTGCAGGCTCTTGGGTACGGTTACGTCTATGGGCCGGAGACCGAGCGGGAAGATTTTGGGCAGATCGTCTTAGTCGAGAGTCTGCGGCGGCAAGTTGCGATTATTAATCCTGATATTCCCGACGAAGCAAGAGAACAAGCGATCCAAAAGGTTCTGCGGATATTCTCGCCGGATCTTTTGGCGAACAACGAGACATTTCACGAGTTCCTGATCGAGAAAGTCAGAATCCCATATCAAAAAGACGGTTTCGAACGCAGCCACGAGGTTGCTCTGATCGATTTTGAGAATCCGGCGAACAACGAATTCCTCGTCGTCAACCAATTCACGATCACCGAAAACAATCAGAATAAACGGCCCGACATTCTTTTGTTTATAAACGGCATTCCTTTGGTTGTGATCGAGCTAAAAGGAGCGGCGGACGAAAAAGCGACGATAAGATCGGCATACGAACAGATCCAAACCTACAAAGCGGTAATCCCAAGCCTTTTTACATATAACGCGATCTGCGTGATCTCGGACGGACTGGATGCAAAAGCCGGAAGTCTGTCGGCGGGATATTCCAGATTCATGAACTGGAAATCAATTGAGGGTGAAAAGGACGCTTCGAAATATATCCCGCAGCTTGAGACTTTGATAAAAGGAATGCTCAATCCGGCCACGCTTCTGGACTTGGTAAGAAACTTTATCGTCTTTGAAAAGACAAAAAAGGAAGACGCAAAGACCGGAATAACCCAAATAGAAACAATCAAGAAGCTTGCGGCCTATCATCAGTATTACGCCGTAAACAAAGCGATCATTTCCACGCTTCAAGCCGCAAGCGAAGACGGAGATCGTCGGGGCGGTGTTGTCTGGCATACGCAGGGCAGCGGTAAATCGCTTTCAATGGTGTTTTATACCGGAAAGCTTGTTGTCAGCCTGAATAATCCGACCGTTGTCGTCGTGACCGACCGCAACGATCTGGACGAACAGCTTTTCGGAACATTTGCGTCTTCGAAGCAGCTGCTGCGTCAAGATCCGGTTCAGGCCCAGAGCCGCGAACATCTCAAAGAACTATTAAAAGTAGCGAGCGGCGGCATCGTTTTCACGACAATACAAAAGTTTCTGCCGACAGACGGCGGTTCGGAATACGAAAAGCTTTCGGACAGGACAAATATTGTCGTGATCGTGGACGAAGCACACCGCACACAATATGGCTTCGAGGCGGAAGTGCGGAATGTTCTTGATGCGGAGACGAAAGAAGTGATCGGACAGCGAATCGCCTATGGATTCGCTAAATATTTGCGCGACGCTTTACCGGATGCAACTTATATCGGCTTTACCGGAACTCCAATCGAGAGCGATGACGTAAATACGCCGCAGGTTTTCGGAAATTATGTCGATAGATACGACATTCGTGATGCAGTCGCGGACGGTGCGACGGTAAAGATCTATTACGAAAGCCGTCTGGCAAAGGTAAATCTCACAGAGGAAGGAAAACAGTTATTAAAAGAATTTGACGACGAACTGGAAGAAAACGAAGAAATAACCGGCAGACAAAAAGCGAAGTCGAAATGGACGAAGGTTGAAGCGATTGTCGGAAATCAGGAACGGATCAGGAATCTCGCGGACGACATTGTTATGCATTTCGAAGAAAGGCAAAAGGCTTTTGACGGAAAGGCAATGATCGTCGCAATGAGCCGGAGAATTGCGGTTGACCTTTATGAACAAATAGTTGCACTCCGCCCCGATTGGCACAGCGACGATAAATCGAAAGGAAACATAAAAGTAATTATGACCGCCGCCAGTTCGGACGGGCCGAAGATGGAAAAACATCACACCAGCAAACTTGAACGCCGGAACATGGCGGACAGGTTTAAGGACGAAAACGATCCTTTGCGGTTGGTTATCGTTCGCGATATGTGGCTGACAGGTTTTGACGCTCCGTGTTTGCACACGCTCTATGTGGACAAACCGATGCGTGGGCACAATCTTATGCAGGCAATCGCACGCGTGAACCGTGTTTTTAAGGACAAACCGGGCGGCTTGGTTGTTGATTATCTCGGACTTGCAACGGATCTGAAAAAAGCCTTGTCGTTCTATTCCGATGCGGGCGGAAAAGGCGATCCGACGGAGTTAATTTCTGCGGCGGTCGCTTCGATGAAGGAAAAGCATGAGGTTGTCGTACAGATGTTCGCCGAGGAAAGCAGATCGCAAGCTGACATTCTGAAAGAATCCGTCGCTGCATATTCGGACGGGCATGCTTTTGATTATCTTCGATTCTTCCCTGCGGATTCGAAACGAAAAATGGAAATAATCCTTCAGGCCGAAGAGCATATTCTTGGGGTTCAAGACGGAAAGAACCGTTTTGTCCGCGAAGTTTCACTGCTCGGACAAGCTTTTGCATTATCGCTTCCGCAAGATGCCGCGATGCAGATTGCACCGGACGTTGCTTTCTTTCAGGCGGTTAAAGCACGGCTTGTAAAGTTTGAGGGAACAGGCAGCGGCAAGAGCGATGCTGAAATAGAAACAGCAATTAAACAGATCGTCGATAACGCTCTAAGTTCCGATAAGGTCGTCGATATTTTTGACGCCGCCGGAATCGCGAAACCCGAGATATCTATTTTGTCTGACGAATTCCTTTTAGAAGTAAAAGGGATGAAGCACAAGAACCTTGCTCTCGAACTTCTGAAAAAGATTCTCAACGACGAAATCAAAGCCCGGGCTAAAACAAATCTTGTTAAAAGCAAGGCGTTGTTGGAAATGCTCGAAGGAGCGATAAAGAAATATCAGAATAACTTGCTTTCAACCGCCGAAATTATTGAAGAATTTATTAGCATTGCGAAGGAAATCAAAGAAGCGGATAAGCAAGGCGAAAAACTTGGATTGACGACGGACGAGGTGGCCTTTTATAACGCTCTCGAAGTTAACGATAGCGCCGTCTTAGTTCTTGGAGACGAAACTTTAAGAGAAATCGCAAGGGAAATAGCGGACAAAGTTAAAAAGAACGCCACAATTGATTGGACTATCCGCGAAAGCGCCCGTGCGAAACTGATGGTTCTCGTGCGCCGAACCCTTTCCAAACACGGCTATCCACCAGACAAACAACAAAAGGCAGTAGAAACAATTCTGAAGCAGGCTGAACTGCTCGCGGATAACGTTGTGGAGGCTCGATAGGAATACTATTTTGTTTATTCTTGGCTAAGTGCCATTTCCTTGATCCATATAGGGGCAGATGGGAACGGACAAAGGATAAGGGATGAAGAAGACCGCGCACTAGAAATGCGCAGTCGGAAAGAGTAAGACGGCTTTTGCCCGCGAATTACGCGAATATGCACGAATGAGGACGCCCAAGAAATTCTTTATAATTAGCTTTGTCTGTGAAAATTCTTATTCGCCGGCGGATCTTGCTTTTAGCGAGGCCTCGATCATTCTATAGACCTGCCCTTCCCATCGTATTCAAGGCAAGCCGATCAAGCAACTGTCGCAAAACGGGAGGATCGGACATTTCATAATTGCACTTTAAAAAGGGTGCCGATAACGTGCAAATCTCCTGGACGGCTGCGGCCATCATTTTGTCTCATGTAATATATTTCTCCGGTCAGACGCCTGATTAATTTCTTATTGGCTCCAAACGCAAACCGATTTCGCACCCATTCCTTAACACTCCAATCGTAAAAGACCTCGTTTGAAGCAAATAGATTGAATTGTGTGTCACCTGCGACGACAGGATACTCCGCCCTAAGGCGATTGCGATAACGCGTGGAGTCGGAGCGAGAATTCCTAAATCGGCGTTCGACCTGATTACGATTGCTCACTGTGAGCTTCCCGACAGGAAATTTTACGGTTCCGTTGAGTAAAAGGGTAGTGTTATAACTTTTGCGCCCTTCAGACGGTTGGGAAGCTACGTAAAGATATCCCGTCTCGAACGAAAGAAACTTAGTTGCTTTGTAAGCAACGGAAATCGCTCCGCGTTGACTCACCGGATGGCTGAGGCCGCGGCCTAAGCGGAATGTGCCTGTGAAGATCAAATCAACTTTCTTTTTCAATGGCACAGTAACCTGTAAGTCGCTCCAGAGCTGCGTGTCATCCGTAGGAGCGGGTGTAATCGTCTGTGCCGGTGTGATACCAGAGAAACAGGTAAGAATTGCACAGACGATACCTAGAGAGTACAAATACATTAGGCAGACTCCTTACGGTGCGGGAATATCAGTGAGAATATGATCGACGCGGCGATGACCGAAAGTATGAGCCCAAGCGAGTATGAGATCGGGAATTTTCCGCCGAACAGGTCGTTCAGCCAGACCATCTTTAGTCCCACAAAAACCAACACTAGCGCCAGGCCGTACTGCAGCAAATAGAACTTGTCGATCACGCCGGCAAGCATGAAATACAATGACCTAAGGCCGAGAATTGCAAATATATTTGAGGTGAAAACGATGAACGGCTCACTCGTCACCGCAAAGATCGCGGGAACGCTGTCAACCGCGAATATTATGTCCGTCGCCTCCAAAAACAGCAAGGCGATGAACAGCGGCGTCGCATGCCACCGCCCCGCGATTTTTAGAAAGAAGCTTTTGCCGTCGATCGTATGCGTGACGGGCATGAACTTTCTAAAGATTCTGATCAACAGATTTTTTTCAGGCTTAATCTCTTCTTTGCTTGTGAAAAACATCTTGATGCCGGTGATTATCAGAAACCCGCCGAAAAGATATATCACCCAGTGAAACTGCATCAGTGCCGAGCCCAAAGCGATAAAGATCGCCCGGAATACAAGCGCCCCCAGAATGCCGTAAAACAGTACGCGGTGCTTATACTTTGCCGGAATACCGAAATAGCTGAAGACCAACACAAAGATGAAAATGTTGTCGACCGACAGCGAATATTCCAGAACGTAGCCGGTCAGGAATTCGAGCGTCGAGGTTTTGGCGACCTCTGCTCCAAACTTTGTTAAAGTATATTGATAAAATCCGCCGGCAAAAACCAGCGCAAGCGCGACCCAGATCGCGCTCCAGATGGTCGCCTCTTTGAATGAGACGACGTGTTCCTTTCGATTAAAAACGCCGAGGTCAATGGCAAGCATCGCGAGTACAAACACTAGAAAACCGGCGTAGAACAACCAATATTCAGCAAACGGGAAAAGACTCATCGTGAAATATCTCCTACGGTAACGTTTCGCGAAACCGAATTATTTGTGAGTCTGCAAACGCAAAAAGACCTCTTGCAGACTAAAGCCGCAAAAGGTCTCGATATTTCCCAACGCACCGGTTCGCTTGGCTATTTATGCGAACGTATTGACGATGTGATGGACCTCTGAACAAACAGAGGTTTCTACTCCCCTAACCAAATTGTACCGTGAATGTAACGAAACTTTAAGCAGTTGTCAAGTATCCGCAAATGAGTCGATTATTAGCCGATGACCCGTATTTTTTAGACGACGATTAATTATTTTGCTCCTGTGAAGATTCCTTTCAAGCGACAATTTGTGCAACCGACCCGGCGATGTGCGTTCCCGAATCGATATTATCTGTCGTGATCGGCATGTCGGCGAATTCACCAATCAATGAGCTTTTTCTGTTAGACCCTTAGCGAGCCGCGGAATGCCCGCGCGGCGTAGTAAGATTCCGCACCGTTGTGATAGATGAAGACACGACCGAAGCGGCAATCGCCGAATATGGCGCCGCCAAGGTTTCGGATGTCGGAAGGTGTTTCGAGCCAGCTCGACGTTTTCAGATCGAAATTCCCAAGTTTTTGCAGGCTTTGATATTCATCTTCCGTCAAGATCTTAATGCCCATCGCGGCGGCTACGTCGAGCGCACTGTTTTCTGGTTTATTTTGTTTCCTCGATTCCCACGCAGCCAGGTCGTAACAAAGGCTCCGGCGGCCTTTGGGGCTTTCAGGCGAACAATCATAAAAGATGTATTCGCCCGTCTTTTTATCAAACCCGACAACATCAGGCTCACCGCCGGTGCGCTCCATCTCACCGAGCGACCACAGTTTTACAGGATCAGCCTCGAGTTTTGCCTGCACCTTTGCCCAATCAAGACCTTCGTGGCGGATCATGTTTTCTTCAAACCGATCTTTCAACTCGCTGAGCAGGTCTTCACGGTCTGCGGGTAACAACTCTTTCTTATTGCTAGTCATAGGTCTATAATATCTCAGTTCAAAGGCACGATCAGGTGCGGTACGAAGCACGGCCGGCAATACGATCATAAATAGACGCGGGCATTATTTTGCCCAGGCGGACGATGGTTGCGAGCTGCCAGGGGAAGGCCGAGAAAGCTTTCTTTTTTTCGATGGCTTTGATGAAGTGCGGAATGGCGTCGTCGAGTTCCATCAGGAACGGCATTTTGTTTGTGCGACCCTCGGTTAGCGGCGTGCGTATAAAGCCGGGCTGGATTATTGTCACCGCAACGCCTTTTTGTTGGACGTCGAGACGGACGCTCTCGAAGAAAGCGGTCATTCCCGCCTTGCTGGCGGAATATGCGGCGGACTTTGGAAGTCCGCGAAAACCCGCGAGACTGGAGACGGCGACGAGATGTCCGCTGCGCCGTTCGAGCATCTGCGGTAAGACGGCGTGGACGGAATTGACCGCTCCCATCAAGTTGATATCTATCACCGTGCCGACGGCTTCGGGTTGAAGATCTCTGGTTTCTGCATTATTTCCGCCGATCCCGGCGTTTGCGATAAGGATGTCGATGTGGCCGAACTCGGAGCGGAGATCGTCGGCGGCTTTCTGCACCGCGTCGGCGTCGGTAACATCGCAGGCCAGCGTTCGGGCCGTGCCGCCGGCTGACTCGCACTTTTCGGAAAGCTCTTTAAGCAGATTTTCCCGCCTGGCGAGCAGCCCGAGGATAGCTCCGCGTTTTGCCAACGCCACCGCGATCCCTTCGCCGATCCCGCTCGACGCTCCGGTTAATAAAACTACTTTGTTTTGCCAGTTCATATATAAAGCGAGCTTTTTGTTTTCTGCTTTGCGTCTTTGCGTCTTTGCGTCTTTGCAGCTTGGCGGGAGCAGGATTTCCCGCAAAGTCGCAGAGACGCAAAGGAAAACCGAAGTCTTAACAAAGCTCGGCGACGTGCGGGCCGAGGGCTTTCAGCGCATCCGAGAGGTCGTTTTGTTTTATCAGCAAATGATCGCGCGAAAACGCGGACAACGCCACGATCGATATGCCGGCTTCGGCGAGAATCCGTGAAACTTCTGCAATAAACCCGACAACAGTAAAATCCATTACGGTGCCGAACGTCAAAAGCCGAAAGCCGCCTTCGATCTTAGCGTCGCGGACGGCGTGGCGGATCGTTCCAAAATCTACATCGTCGAGTAACAGCGTTACTTCGTGCCGATCTGAAAAGATCATGAACGGCGCCGCTCCACGAGGGCTAAGAGTCTGATCCTCAAGCAGCTTCGGCCACGCTTCTCTGGTTATCGAGACTAATGTGAAGGTTTCGGGCGAAACTTCAAGTGACGATTTGTTCAGGATTGATTGAATTGAGAAATCCATCATCTACAAAAGAACAGCGTTTAGAGCAGACCACGGAATAAAAGGAATACGCGGGGACGAGGACCAATAGGTTAAACCTCTACGATCGTTGTCACAATCACTGGCTTCGTTCCGATCTTCTTTTGGACAAAACGCTTTAACGCGATGCGAAGTATTTCCTTGAGAAAGTTGCGGTCGGCGACCTGTTCTTTTTTCAACTGGAGTATCGCTTCTGAGATCGCTTCGCGGGCGCCGCCGGCAAAGCCGTTGTTCGGGTCAATACCGGCTACGCCCTGGAATGTTATTTGCGGCTCGCCGGATATTGCTCCGGTCGCTTTGCTCATCTTTACGACGAGCGATATTGCTCCGCCGTACGCCAATTTCTTGCGTTCGCGAACCACATCGTATTCGATCTCACCGCTTGATTCCTCGTCGATAAATGTTTTGTACATCTCAAACTTCTCGACGACGCGGGCGCCCATCTGGTCGATCTCGAGATGATCACCATTTTCGATGAGGATGATGTTCTCGTCGGAATATCCGGCGACGTGATTTTTCACGTATTCCTTATGACGGAAAAGCATGCGGTATTCGCCGTGGATCGGGATCAGGAATTTCGGACGGGCCGTTTCGACCATTATCTTGATATCTTCCTGCGACGCGTGGCCGGAAACGTGGACGAGCCGCCGCTTTTCCTCGATTATATTCGCTCCGCGTTTGTAGAGATGCCCAATAAGACGGCTGATTCCCTTTTCATTTCCCGGGATTATTCGTGCGGAAAGGACGACCGTATCGCCTTTCTCGATCTCCATTCCCTTGTAGGTTCCCGTTGCCAGATTCCATAATGCCGCACGCGTCTCGCCCTGCGAACCCGTTACGAGATATACGACCGCATCGTCATCGAGGCCCTTAGATTCGCCAAAGGCGATCATCGCTCCATGAGCTATCTTCAGCAGGCCTTGCTCATCCGCGATCTCTACATTTTTTTGCATCGAGCGGCCTAGAACGCATACCTTTCGGCCAAACTGATGTGCGACATCGAAGACGATCTGCAACCGATGCAGCGAAGAGGAGAAGGTCGCGATAAAAAGCCTGCCGTCTGTTTCGGAGAATATTTCTTCGAATGCGGGTATAACCGCTTGCTCGGACGGCGTCCGGCCCGGAACCGTCGCGTTTGTTGAGTCACCAAGCAAGGCAAGCACTCCCGCGTCACCATATTTACCCAGAGTTTTGAGGTCGTACGGCTTTCCGATGACGGGCGTGTCGTCGATCTTGTAATCTCCGGTGTGAATTACGGTGCCGATTGGCGTTGTGATCGCAAGCGAGAAGCACTCGACAAGGGAATGTGACGCGTGGATAAACTCGATCTTGAAATTGCCGATCGTGATGATGTCATTTGCTTCGACGCGATGCAGCAGGACATCGTTCATCATGCCGTTCTCTTCGAGCCGCTTCTCCGCCAAAGCCAAAGTAAAGCGTGAACTGTAAACCGGCAGATTGAACTTTTTTAGAATATAGGAGAGAGCTCCGATGTGGTCTTCGTGGCCGTGCGTCAGGATCAACGCCGTCATGTCATCGCGATATTCTTCGAGAAAATCGAAGTTCGGGATGGAGATATCCACGCCAAAAGGCGTTTCTTCCGGGAATCCCATGCCTGCGTCGACGATTATCATCTCGTCGCCGTAGCGAATTCCCATACAGTTCATTCCGAATTCGCCGATCCCGCCAAGAGGGATGATTTCAATTTTACTCACGTTATTACTACCTTTTGTTCGTTCGCACTAATCTATTAAGCACGATAATAGCACAGATCCGATTAGGCTGGTGTTGATCGGAGAGTGACGGCCTCCGCGAAGCTGATCCACTCATCGAGCGTGAGGGTTTCGGCTCGCCGGTTCGGGTCGATGCCGAGGTTCGTCAGGAGTTGATTCCCTTCGGGCAAAGTAGACTTAAAGTTATTGGACAAATTCTTCCGCTTCTGCATAAAACCCTGGCTGACAAGTTTTCGAAAAAGCTTTTCATCGGCAATGCCGCTGTCTATCGGAACCAATCGTACAACTGAGCTTGTAACGGCGGGCGACGGCTTAAATGCTTTGCCGGGCACGTCAAATAATTTCACCGCGTCGAACGACGATTCGATAAGCAGCGTCAAAAATCCGCGGTCCGAATTTCCGGGTTTCGCTGTGATCCGGTGGACGACCTCGCGCTGAAACATCAGTACCATTTCCGAAAACGCCCAGCGATGCTCAATTAAACGCTGCAAAATAGCGGTGGAAATGTTGTACGGTAGATTCGCTGCCAGCTTAGCCTTTTTCTGGTTGCTCAACAGATGGGTGAAATTTAGTGAAAGGGCGTCGGCATCGACAAGCTCGAAATTGTCGAGATGGCCGAACTGCTTTCTCAAAACCGGAATAAGATCGCGGTCGAGTTCTATTGCAAAGACCTTCCCGGCCTTTTCTACGAGTGTTTCAGTCAAAGCCCCGCGCCCGGCACCGATTTCGACAACAGTGTCCTCTTCTGACAACGAAAGGACATCGGTTATCTTCTGGACGTACTTCGGATCGACGAGGAAATTTTGTCCGAAGGACTTTTTAGCAAAAGGTTTTCCAGCAGAGTTTCCGTTCATTCGATTTAGACCAGATACCCGGTGATCTCGATATCCGGTCCGTATGGCGTTATGGCGATGTCACTCAGCCTTAGAGCCTCCTCGAGTGATGCGGCGCCTTTGCCGCCGATCGACACAGGTGCGCTTGAACCGCCAATGACGATAGGGGCGACGAGGAAGGTTATTTTATCAACTAGTTTCGCGTCACAGAAGGCTCCCGCGACCTCGGTCCCGCCCTCAATCAGAACACTTTGAATATCGAGGTTTTTAAGTTGGTCAAGTACGAGAGCGAGATCGCGTCCGCCTTTTTTACTTTCCATGACAGCTACCCCCGCTTTTTTCAGCTTTTCAATTTTATTAATATCCTCACTGTTTGTGAAAACGATGGTGGGTGTTTCTGCCGAGGTTTCAACCAAAGGCGAGTCAAAAGAGATACGTAAACTGTTATCCAGAACGACCCGCACGAGCTTTCGCCGCCGTGTCCGTCCGCTACGATCCGTCAAGCTCGGCTGATCGACAAAAGCCGTATTTCCGCCAACGAGTATCGCGTCATGTTCGTGCCGCAGATCGTGTACGCGTTTCAACGCTTCGTTGCCCGAAAGGGCGGTCGATACACTTTGTTTGAGCGAAATGCGTCCGTCGAGCGAGACCGCGAGTTTTAAATGTACGAACGGACGCTTTTTCTGATGCCAGCAGATGAATTTTTCGTTTAGTCGCGAGGCTTCGTCAGCCAAAATGCCGGTCACGACCTCTAAACCGGCGTTTCGAAGCCTCTCAAAACCTTTACCGGAAACTAGCGGATTCGGATCTTCGGTCGGGCAAACGACGCGTGTAATGCCGGCATTGATGAGAGCTTCTGTGCAGGGAGGAGTTTTGCCGTGATGGTCGTGCGGTTCGAGCGATACAAAAGCCGTTCCGTCGCGGGCACGTTCACCAGCCTGTTCGAGAGCAATCACCTCGGCATGCGTGAAACCGTCAAAGGTGTAAGTTCCCTCACCGACAACATCTCCGGTTTTTGACACAATTACGCAGCCGACAAGCGGATTCGGGCTGACAAGGCCTGTTCCAGCCGCGGCGAGTTCCAAAGCACGTTTGGACAGGGTAATATCTCTTTCGGCATATTCCATTTAATTGAACAGTCCGTTCACATAACTCTCGGCGTCAAAAACCATCAGATCATCGACTTGCTCGCCTATGCCGACGTATCGTATCGGCAGATTTAGTTCCTTTGCGATAGCAACGGCAATGCCGCCTTTCGCGGTGCCGTCTAGCTTTGTCAGCACGAGTCCGGTGACATCGGCAACCTTCAAAAATTGCCGCGCTTGTTCAAGGCCGTTTTGGCCGGTGACCGCGTCGATGACTAAAAGCGTTTCGTGCGGAGCATCCTGGACCTCGCGGCCGGCGATGCGTTTCATCTTTTCCAGTTCGGCCATCAGGTTCGATTTATTATGGAGTCGTCCGGCTGTATCGACGATCAAGACATCTGAATTTCGAGCCTTCGCGGCCTGCAAGGCGTCGAATAATACCGCGGCCGGGTCGGTTCCATGTTTTTGCTGGATAAGCGGCACGCCTGCTCGTTCGGACCAGATCTCCAACTGTTCCGAGGCGGCGGCCCGAAAGGTGTCGGCGGCGCAGATCAGCACGTCGTTTCCTTCGTTTTTAATTCTTTGCGCCAACTTGCCAATCGTCGTTGTTTTGCCGACACCATTGACCCCAACGACCATGAGGACGTACGGTTTGATCGCTTCCGCCACATCCGTTTCGGATGCCACACCGGCTTCGGTTGAATGATCAAGAATACCGAGAAGCTCGGTTTTCATCACCGCTTTCAATGCTGCGAGGTCGTTTATCTCCTGCCGCGAAACTCCTTTACGGATCGCCTCAAGCACCTGCATCGTCGTTTGAACGCCGATGTCGGTCGAGATTAACATCTCTTCAAGCTCGTCCAGCAACCGTTCGTCGATCTGCTTTCGGCCTTCGAAAATGCCATCGAGCTTTGTGTTTATCGAATCGCGCGTTTTGGCGATCGCTTTTGTAAATCGGACGCCGATCTCTTTTTCGACCGCTTCTTCCTGCTTCTGCAGTTCTTCAATCGATTTATCAAGCCCCAGTGTTGAAGTCGAGAATTTGTCTTCTTTATTACGCCGCCAAAAAAATGCCATATATAATGCCTGTAAAAACGGAACCCTTGTGCAAACTTTCAAGTATAAAAAAATATCGCACGTCAAACAACGTGCGATATTCATCTGAGCGGCGGACAGGTTGTTAAGTTATCTGTAAAGCTTTAAGCGGTCGGCTGCTTTGAATAATGCTAAGCCTATTATACAGGAGAATACTACCGAGAAATAGAATGTGAACAGGCTTCCTATCGCAATCACGGGTAGATTACCCAATTTGGGCAGGTTAAATGGCGAAAACAGCAATGCCAGAAAGCCGCTGACCACGACCGACATGATCAAAATGCAAAGACTCATCAGCAGGATCTTTACATAGCTACTGCCGAGACGCTTAATTGTATCTATCCCGACCATCGGATTAATGGTTGCCATGAATGAACGCGAATATCCGGCAACGGCACACGCGGCCGGAAAATAAAAAAGTCCCCAAAGGAGTGCGATTATTCCGATCACGACCAAAGGAGCGGCGAGACGCATGATACCGCTTAGCATCTGCGTACCCGCGACCGGTTCAACTTGGGCAGTACGCGTTTCTTGAAGCATCCTTTCAAACTCTTCTCGCTCATCATTTGAAGTAACGACCGGATCGGGAAGATTGGACGCGGCGGCGGAATCGGCAGCCTCAACCTGCTGCTGACGTTGAGCTATCTGGCGGTCGTTGTGCTGCTTAACTTTTTCGAGTAGGTCCTTCACCTGCTGTGACTGCTCCATCGTGCGGTCCGGCTGATAGTAAGGCGTTCCGGGTACACGAGCGATCTCGCTGTTGAATTTCTTCATTTGTTCGCTCGCCGCGCTAAACACGAGGTAAAACCCGACAACCACGACCAGTACGAACGGACCGAATGACGAAATGTAAACGCCGATACTAAGAAAAAACGGATGCAGCACGTCATCCCAAATTGAAAAATCGTCAAAGGACGGCATAAAGTCTGCGTCTAGACGACCTTGAATGAAGTTTTGTACGGTGTTCGCGAGTATCCCGAACGTAAGCATGTTCGCGAGCATTGCGCAAAAGATCGAAGCGGCAATCATAAATACTCCGCCTATCGCTGACGCCGATTGCCCGAGCGAGAAAAACATGAACATTACCGCACCAAAGATCAAGCTGGGCTTGAACTTCAATGGATGCGCCAGCGCACGAAAAAAGTCGCTTATTCCGAACCCTTCGTACGCCGTCCCAGCAGCGATTGATGTCCGCCTATTTGCTTCGGCCGCCTGGCCTATCGGCTTACACAACGAATCACAATTCGGACATATCTTTACGTCACCGCCGAAAGATTTGGGACACGCCTTGCAAAATTTGCCGTCGCAGGAAACGCAGAAATAATATGCCGGTGATTCAACGTGAATACTGCAAAAATCTATGCCTGTACTCAAACTCGAAGTTGAGAAGCTGGACTTTGCCGGGGATGTTTGAGAATTTGGGGCCGCATGAAATGGCTCGACATGATTAACATGATCTGAGATCGGGATCGCCTCACTCTGTATCGACGGGCCAGGATTTGCCTCAGTGTAGGTCTGGATTATCGGCAGCGGATCGCCCTTTTCCTTTGCGTTGAAAAACGGCACCAGCATCGGAACCTTACGTGCTTCGATCCATCGAAGATTTCCTTTTCTGACCTTATCTCCAGGCTGCAGCGACCCTTCTCCGATCCATTCAGGCAACTCGCCGAGCGCGGCTTCATATATCTGACCGCCGACTTCGACCTGCCACATTTCACTTTGATTTTCTTGGGTCATATGATCAAAGGTCTAAGTCAGGACCAGGATGTCTTCTTCTACGGGTTCAACCGCAAGTTCAGGGATAGATCGGGAGTCCTTACTGGGCTGGGAGATGAAACGATTATTTGTCATGCCGAAGGCATCTTTATTCTCATTCAGGAATTTTACGATGCCGTTTCCGATCTCGCCGCTGTCACAACCGCGGATCAAGGCTTTAACAACATTCGCGTCGTATCGTGTCCCTACAAAGCTCTGAATTCGTTCCAGGGCCGCCGGCAAAAGCATTCCTTTCTGATATGGGCGGTCGATCGTCATTGCGTCAAATGTGTCAGCAACAGAAACGATTTTTGCCTGGAGCGGTATTTGTTCATCGGTCAATCCCTGTGGATACCCTTTACCATTCACCATCTCGTGATGCATGTACATTCCCGGCAAAAATTCTTTCATTGCTGGGATCTGCGACATGATCTTGTAGCCTTTCTGGGGATGGGTTTTCATAATCTCAAACTCTTCGTCGGTTAGAGCGGCCGGCTTTTTGAGGATCGAGTCATCAATGGCTATTTTGCCGACATCGTGAAGAAGTGAGCTAATTCGAAGTGTTTCAAGCTCTTCCGCCTCAAGTCCAAGCTGCCGTCCGATAGCCACGGAAATACGTGAAACTCTTTCGGAGTGGCCGCGTGTATATTTGTCCTTTCCGTCGATTGCCGCCGCAAGAGCCTTGACCGTGCCGACAAACAGCTCGCGGTTTTCGGTTGCCGCTTTTGCCAAATGGGCAATGTGCTCTTCAAGCTTATCGCTCATTGTGTTAAACGAGCGGCCCAGCGTACCGATCTCAGTTATGTTTCTTGTCTCGACCCGTGTCGAAAGGTCACCGGCCGCGATCTTTTCCGCAGCTGTCGAAAGTTTTAAAATTGGCGATGTTAAAGTTCGGGCGGCGATCGAACCGACGAGCAAGGCGAAAAATGCAAAAACGAGACTGATCATCCATGTCTGCCAGCGCATTTCACCGACCGAGGCCAAGGCCTTCCGTTCATCCTGCATCGTGATAACGCCTAACGTCTGCGAACCGAACCTGACTGTCGAGTACGCACCGATCATTTCGTAAGAATTCCCGCCAAATTCCGCTGTGAAAGGAACAAGGCCTGATTGAATCTGCCGATTAGACTGCTGCCATTCATTGACGATCTTTAGGTTACTAAGCGTTTTTTGAGAATCGACGAGACCTTGATCCGGGTGGAATATCGCGTTGCCAGTTTGATTAACGACGAAAATAATCGGCAGGCCTGCCGTCCACATTTCCTGCTCGGTCAGCGTGGTCGCCCCAACTACGCTTCTCGCTATTTCCTTGAGGGATACAACCGCAACAACAGATGCAATCGATCGGTTATCGACATTTACCTGCGAAACCATCGCCATTACCGATTCGCCACCTGAAGCAGTTTTTCTGGGCGGGCCAATAAAAAGATTTTCTGCTCCGGATGCGGAGAGAGCATCCTGCGAAATGGCCTCGAGTTCGGCTTTGCCTATCGCTCCCGGTCGAAAGAGCGATAAAGTTTCGGCCCCGACAGGCTTTAAGTAAAGCGCCAGGACGTTTGGATCTTTCTGTAAGGTCTCCCCTAGCTTCTGCTCGGTTTGCGGAGATGACAATATTTCCAGGCTGTTCGATAGTTCAAGGGCGTTAGAGAGGCTCTTAACGAGATCGCCATATCTCTGGCCAAACATCTCTATTTGGCGAGCTTTTTCTTGAACCAGTTGGATTTGATAGCGATTCTCGACCGAACGTAATTCGCTGGCGCTCCGCTCAGACAGCGACCATCCAGTCAGAAGCAACGGTACTAACCCGACAAGAAGCAGCGTGAACGTAACAAAATAAACTAAACTGATTTTCGAAGGTTGGAGTGGCATTGGGAACGGGATTGCAATGGACCGCAACACCATTTTACGATAAGTATCTACAAGTGGTCAACATTTATAATCAAGCGCAAACATCATTGTTCACGATGTCCGTGATGGCTGTGTCGTGATCGCCTGAGTAGCAACGGTGCGAGGCGAAAGCCTGGTTGTATTGTGAAATTGCGAACGATTAAATCCGCTTTACGATAACGAGGGTGATGTCATCGTTTGCGGGCGCCGTTTGGGTAAATGCCGAAAGGGCGGATTCGACCTTGTCGCGCATTCCGGCCGCCGAAGCTTTCAAATTGTTTTGCACTACCGCGCACAACCGTTCCATTCCGAACTCTTCATCCCGGATATTATTTGCCTCCGAAACGCCATCGGAATAGACGACGAGCGATTCGCCGGGATGGAGTTGGGTCTCGCCCATTTCAAACTCCGCCGTCGGCATAATTCCTAATGGAAAGCCGCCAGAAGAAAGCTGCACAATCGAGCCGTCTACACGTCCGATCAACGGCGGATTGTGGCCAGCATTAATATATTTCAGCATGCCGGTCGGCGGATCTAGTTCCGCGGCAAACATTGTCACGAAACGGTTTGCGGGAGTGTTTTCAGCCAAGTACTGATTGACCGAGGTCATCGTTTGATCGAGCGAGCTTTTGGCCGAAACCTGGGCGTGTATTGCTGCATGGACGCTGGACATGAGAAGTGCGGCGGCGGTTCCTTTTCCGGACACGTCACCTAAAGCGATGAGCATCTTGCCATCATGCCGTTCGATGAAATCGTAATAATCCCCGCCGATCTCATAACACGAGAACGATATTCCCTGAAACTCATAGCCCGGAACCAACGGCGGGCCCGCCGGCTGGAACCGCTGCTGAATTTCCGTCGCAAGCTCAAGCTCGTGCTCAAGCCGCTCGCGTTCGATGCGTGATTCTATGAGCGTTGCATTTTCGACACGAATCGACGCAACCGACGCCAGTGTCGTCAAAATATTCAAATGCTCTTCGGAAAATGTCGCCTCATATGTTGGCGAATCTGCGTAAATCAGCCCAAATACGTCTCGCTCATCGACGCTCAGAGGAACGGCAAGAACAGATCTTATTCCTGAAAGCGCCATCGTCTGACTGGCGAATCGCGGATCATGCTGTGCGTCGGCGGTAAGGACGGACTTGCCGTTCTTTAGCACCTCGTCCATCACCGTCCGGCTGACTCTAACTTCCTCAATTACTTCCTCTTTGCCCCTTATCCGAGCAACCTTTATCTTCATCGCTCCCTCATTTTCCTCATCCCGAAGCATAATGACGCAGCGTTCCGCTGGGACGGCCTCGAATACGAGCGAGGCAACCTGATTCAATGTTTCGTCGAGACCGCTTGCCGAGAGCAGAGCGACGCCCACCTTGCTTATTAAACCCAGAAGTTCGGTCCGCGACGAGAATTGTCCTTTTAGAAGTTCGGTTGTCGGAATCTTACGATGCTGAAACGAGATGGTCTGTGACGGGTCAAGAGCATCGGTGTGATCAGCGATGAGCGTCGAGCCCGAAAACTCGCTCGTTTTTTGATCGTCGAAAACGATCGTTGTTTCACCGATTTGGATCTCGCCGCCTGTCGACATTGGAACAGACGTTTTGACGGGTGCGCCGTTATAACGAGTGCCGTTTGCCGAGCCAAGATCCTGCAGCCAAAATCCATCACCTTCTTTACGAACCTCAGCGTGCAGACGAGATGCAAACGCGTCGGGTATACATACGTCGCTGCGGGCCGAGCGTCCAATCGTCGTTCGCAGCCTGGAAAGCTGAACAGTCTCGGCGGTGCGATCCGTGTTTTTGAAGATCAGTTGGGGCATAAAATTCGAATAGCCGTTAACGAATCTGCCGATCCGCGTATATAACTACGGTTCCCGATATGTAATCGTGCAAGGCCCTTCCCTTGCGGCCAATCAAGGAAAACAGAAAGCCGATTCCAAGCGTCGCGATAGTCAAAATATAACCAAAGGTCTGACGAAATATTATGGAACCCGTTGATACCGGTCCCCCGTCAATTCTGACGATGCGCAGGCCAGCCAGCATTTTACCGATAGTCTGTCCGGTAAAAATTGGCAGAACGATAAAATTCGTGAAACCCAGCAAAACCGCAATCAGCCAACCTGTGTCATTTAGACTGCCGGCAATAAGCTTCGCTCCGTCGTTCCCCATGTATCGTCCAAGCAGCAATCCTATAACTGGTATGGAAATAAAAACAATATAGTCGGTCAAAAGCGCACCGCACCGCAAAAAGAACGGAGCCTTTACCTGCTCCGGCTTAAAATCGACGACCACTTCGGTGTTACGCGACGGCCTTAACGCGGCCGTTTCAACTGTTGCACCCATATTCAAATAAAAACCCTTTATCCGATCACAAAATGTAGTGTTGCGTCGCCGACGCGAATTTTGTCGCCCGCCGTCAGAACGTGCGGTTGATTGGGAACAAGACGAAATGAGTCGTTAGCCGATCGCGCGAGTATTGTTCCGTTCGAAGACCCGAGATCTTCCACCATAAAATTACTGCCCTCGCGCCATACTCTCGCGTGGCGGCGCGAGATCTTAGTCTGAGGATCGTATTTCGACAGATCGACTTCCGGAAAAATGTTCGACATCGGATCACGTCGGCCAAGTAAATTATCGTCTTTCTGAAGGGAGAACGCCGGAGCATTCAGCTCGCTCGTACCTTCAACTACCAGCTTCGCGGTCCATGCACTCTGTGAATAAATTTCCGAATGCACGCCCTGCTGAGCGATCGGCTGTTTTGCACCGCAAAACGCGCAGAACAGGTCAGTCGCTACGATTCGCTGGCCGCAAAAACCGCAGAACACGCTCTGGTTTGCGAGACTGACAGAGGCGGGGATTTCGGTTACACCGTAGGTGACGATTCCGTTCTTCAGTTTTACAAGATGTTCCTCGAGAATTTCCCGCATTTCTGCGGCTGACTTGAATCGCGAATCCGCGTTGTACTCAACAGATTTCATCAGAATTCGCTCGATCTGATCGGACAACTGGGGATTAATCTGTCTTGGCCGTGGATTTTTTTGGAAATCGAATATCAGCAAGGGGTTACTTTGCGGATCGGCGCCGGTCATCAGGTGAAACATAGTAGACCCAAGACTGTAAATGTCGGAACGAGGCTCGACATTTCCGCTAAACAACTCCGGCGGAGCATAACCCATTGTGCCGACTGCGGTTACACCTTTCTCCTCTTTTTGACTGATCGACCTCGCGATTCCAAAATCTATCAGCATTGCCCGTCCCGAGTTTCCATCAACCATTATATTGGAAGGTTTGAGATCACGGTAAACAATTGTCGAAGGTTGATTATGGAGATAATCGAGAACATCGATAATTTGGATTGCCCATTCGGTAACGCTTTTTTCATCGATCTTCCCTTCTTGCGCCGAACGAAGACGCGAAGAAAGATCTCCGCCGGAAATATACTTCATCACCAGATAAAAACGGCTTTCTTTATCGTCGTAAAAATAGTCGTAGATAGTCGGGATCGACACGTGGTCAAGCGACGAGAGAATCATCGATTCCCGCTTGAAATCATTGATCGCTTTTTCCTGCTGCTCTTCCTCGATGTGGGCTTGGACCATCTCCTTAACCGCGCGAAGGACGCCGCCGAGATTGTTATCAC
>JANNST010000023.1:0-110464 GCA_031402865.1 Chloracidobacterium sp.
CACCTTCGCGGTGAGCGGTGGGAGACGCTGGGAAAAGAAAATGACCGAATCCAAGTTGTCAAAGATCATCATCTGAAATCAACCACCATCCGGCGGCCCGCTCCAGGTGTGTCTTGACAACGGTACCGTCTTTAGAGATGAGCCATTACCCAACCCGAACTTTTGTTGACTTATATTCGTAGAAAGAGCAAGATTAGCAATACTGGAATTGATATGGGTTTTACAAAGGAAAGTGCGGTTGAGAGAGCAAAAAGCGATCTTGCAAAACGGCTGAAGGTAAAGGAAAGCGACATTCGGGAAAAGTCCGTCGATAAGAAGGATTTTCCGGACATGTCATTGGGCGCTCCGGCGGGGGATGAAATGTCCGCCCAGATGATATCTACCGGATGGGAGATAAATTTGAGTGCAAACGGTAAGAATTACGAGTATCGCGCCGACAAATACCAGCTTCGTCTCAAGGATTTTGACGGGAAGAACCATCTTATAGGGTAGTAGGATTCAGGAGTATTAATTATGAATCGTAATAATATTTGGATACACGTAGGTTTGGCGGTGGTCGTTATAACGACGGCGGCGGTTTTGGGACAGATCCGCAGATGGCAGTCGAAACCGTTCCTTAATGTCACGGTCGAGAATGTTCAAAGCGATCAAACTGCAGCAAAACGTTCCAAAGCTGCGATTCGTCCGCAGGGCGATGCTCAGCCGGAGGTCATGGTCAAATTCCGCACGGGCGTGAAGCTTTCCGAGATCCAAAAGATCGCCGCAAAAAATAACGATCTGGTTGAAGATAATATTGAATCGGTAAAGGGTTTGGTAGCCATCGACGATATGGATAGCGCCGATATGTACGCCGTCGCGAAGCAGTATGCAGCGATGTCCGAATTCGTCGAATATGCCGAACCGATCGCGGGGATTAAGCTTGATGACCCTGCGAGAGCGCCGTCGGCAAAAGACCTTGTCCATCGGGAACCGAATGATAATCTGCCGAACGACCCGCAGTTTTCTGATCAATGGGCGTTAAACAATCTGGGACAGGATGGCGGCAAGGCCAACGCCGATATAGGCGCACTAAAGGCGTGGCAGAAAACGCACGGCACCTCGGACGTGGTCGTCGCCGTGCTTGATACCGGCGTCGATTATACGCATACGGACCTTGCCGCGAATATGTGGGTGCGGCCGGATAATATTCCGCAATACTCGGACGACCAGCTCGGCACGTTTAATGACCTTCAGGGCTATGACGCCGACGCGAACGCCGGTGATCCGATGGACGACAACGGCCACGGTACGCATTGCTCGGGCATCATCGGTGCCGAGGGTAATAATAACGAAGGCATTGCCGGTGTGAACTGGAATGTCGAGATAATGCCGCTTAAATTCCTTGGACGCGGCGGATTCGGCACTACAAAAGACGCGATCGAAGCGATAAACTACGCCATCGACCGAAAGCAGAAAGGCGTTAATCTTCGCGTTATTAGCGCAAGCTGGGGTTCGACGTCATACTCGAAAGCCCTTGAGGACGCGATCCGTGCGGCGGGCGAGAACGGCATATTATTCGTTGCCGCGGCCGGAAACGCTACAACCGATAACGACAAAAGGCCGCATTACCCGTCGAACTACGATCTGCCGAATGTTATCAGCGTTGCGTCGCTCGACCGCAACGATGCGCTCTCTTCTTTCTCCAATTACGGTGCGAAAACAGTTCACATCGCTGCACCCGGACGCGAGATACTTTCGACATGGCTAGGCGACCAATATCGGGAAGCTTCCGGTACATCGATGGCGACGCCGCAGGTTTCAGGTGTGGCAGCTTTGATCGTAGCGAGCGAACCTAACATCTCGGTCGAAAAGCTCCGCGAACGCATTTTGAAGTCGGTTGACAAGATCGATTCGCTCAGCGGAAAGGTTGTGACCGGCGGCCGGATCAACGCGGCGAAGGCTCTTGGAATTGACAGATAAACCATCTGCAACATCTGCCTAACGTTTTGGTAGATATGTCTGGCCGATGGTTATAACATATACCTTTTGTTAGAAGCTTTCTAATGCAAAAAGCCCTGTAAATACGGGGCTTTTGTGTGTTTGTAAGCGTATGTAATGACATTGGCACAACCTTTGCTATTAATGATTATGCAATGGCTGGGACATTGCCTGAGACTAATAAAATGTTGGAGACAAAAATGAACAGAATCAAGAATTTGGTGGCGATCAGCGCTTTTTCTTTATTAATTTTGGGCTTACCGGCGATTGCTTCTGCACAATGGAACGGCGGCTACGGCGGTAATAACGGCGGCAACAATAACGGCGGTTACTACGGTAATGGCAATTACAATTCTAATATCAGATCCACGGTAAAGAACTTGAAAAACCGTGCGAAGAGTTTCGAAAAGGCTGTCGACCGATATGACGATGACGACGACGACCGGTACAATCGCGGCGGCTATGGCGGAAACGGCGGCTATGGCGGTTACGGCAACAACAATTACAACGGGAATCTCAAGAACCTTGCGGACCAGTTCAAGGATGCAACCGACGACCTGGAAGATGCGTACGGAAACGGCCGGAACATGAACAACAGTGCGGACGAAGCACGTCGTGTTCTGGACATTGCATCGCAGATCGATCGTGCGATCTACAATAGCGGCGGCGGTACGGCGCAGAATCAGTGGAACAGCATGCGGCAGGACTTGAACAGGCTGGCGAATGCCTACGGCTACAACAATAACAACAATAACCGTAACAATCGCAATAACCGCAACCGTAACGGCAACTGGAGAAACAACATACCGTTTCCGCTTCCTTTCTAAGCTTGGATTACTACCCACATGGTATCCGGATGTTTATAACCGGATAGCAATATCAAGCCGGGGCCTGGGCGTTTAATCGTCCAGGCTTTTTTGTTCTACGTTTGGAGTTCCTGCTTTATCAGGCTTATTGTTAGAAAAGAAGCCAACCAAAGTTGGAACTCCAAACTTATGCCGGGAACTCTTTACCTTGTTGCCACACCGATCGGAAACTTGCAGGACATATCTTTTCGAGCGATAGACACGCTAAAATCTGTCGAACTCATTGCCTGCGAAGACACGCGGCATTCGCGCAAACTTCTCACGCACCACGGTATTTCCAACAAGCTCGTCAGCTATCACGAACACAACGAAACAAAACGCGTAGAAGAATTCGTCCGCCTTCTCGAAGAGGGAAAGTCGATTGCTATCATTTCAGATGCGGGAACACCCGCGATAAACGATCCCGGGTTTGCGATGGTCGAAAAGGCTCACGAGATAGGAGCCAGCGTCGTTCCGATTCCAGGAGCCGTTGCCTTTGTAAACGCGGCAATCGTTTCAGGCCTGCCCACCGATTCGCTGTTTTTTGGCGGATTTTTGCCATCGAAAAAAGGAGAGAGACGAAAGCGGCTGGAGGAAATAAAGCATATTCCAGCAACGCTAATCTTTTACGAATCTCCGCACCGAGTCGGCAAATCTTTGGTGGATTGTCTTGAGGTTTTGGGCGACCGGCGGGCGGCCGTCGCACGAGAATTAACAAAGCTGCATGAGGAAATTGTCCTCGGCGGCCTTGGCGAATTGGCGGACCGATTTTCCTCCGCAATTTCCAAGGGCGAGTTCGTTCTTGTTATAGACAGAGCCGGGAAAGGTGACGAGCCGCAGAGCGGTGCGAAGTCTTTGGCCGAAAGAGTGAGCGAGATGGAAAGCGGCGGTATTGAGTACAAGGCGGCGCTAAAATTGGCCGCAAAAGAATTTGGCCTAAGCAAATCGGAAGCATACCGAATGCTGCAAAACTCGAAGTAGAAAATGGAACTTTTCGGCTGCGGCGGTGTCTAACAGTTAGTTAATTTTTTCCGGTGAAGCAACTAAAATGAGAGTTGCCGATTCTGAAAAATAGCGCGCTAACTGAAAAAGATTTTTACGAAGGAGTTTTACGTATGTTTCGGTCCTATCTTTCTGCAGCCGCGATCTTTATTCTGCTGTTCTCAACTTTATTTCTGCCCACAAACGTCTCTGCGCGAAGCCGGTGTCCGGTAAAGATGCCGGAAACGCTGCTTTCTCTCTATCAAAATAGCGACGCAATCCATATCGCGACCTTTGATAAAAAGACCGATGGCGAGATTATCGAAGACACTGCCGATTACACATCATTAGGCATCAAGAAACATTTTAGTATCTCATCGACTCTGAAGGGTGAGAGCCGCAAGTTCTTTGTCCTTGAAGATAGCGAATACAGATACAAAAACACCGAAACAACACCGGCGGAAGCTGAAGAAAGCGAAGAAGTCGAAGACCCGGAAGCGAGCATCGAGCTCAAACCGGGCGACACACTCCTGCTATTTCTTAAAAAGGGCGACGAGAGCGATGAGCCCACTTTGACCGATTATCGCGACGGCACAAAAAAACTATCGATGGAGCACATCGGCGTTTATGAGGCACGAATAAAGGAATTAAACTCGATATTCGGCGCCAAAAAGATTGATGAAGCGAAGATTGTCGAATGGCTCATACGCTGTGCGGAAGATCCGGTGACGCGGTGGGAAGGTACGTTTGAGCTGCTCGGCAGCTTTCAAAACGCGGAATGGGTGGAGCAGGCGGCCAAAGAACGCAAGGAGAGAATAGAGCGCGGCGAGCCGGTCGAAGAAGAACCCAGCGAAAGTGAGACTTCGAACGAAGAGGGCGAAGAGGCAGAAGGCCCGAGCAAGAATGTCGACACAAACAGTTTCGCTAAACTGCTGGACGTAAACCAAAAACAAGCATTAGCAAACATTTTGCTTGACCGTACCGCTCCGGTGTCGGAAGACGAGGACAAAGTGGAGACGGAGATTCGCGGCGATGACGAGCTGATCGAACTTGTCAAACGTTTTGGCGATCCGCGTCTTGTCGGTTTTCTTCTCGATCAGCTCCGTGCCAACTCGGATGAACCATACGCCGTCGGACAGGCGATGAAAAGGATATCGGAAATCCTTGACGACAAGGAGACTGAAGCCCTTGCGGAAAAATACAGCGAGATCGCCTACGAGGACGATGCGGATGAAGCGACCGTCAAGGCAAATGTCGAAGAAGCCGTGCCAGATGATGAGGCGGATGAGGCTGAAACAAAGACAGAAAAGACGGATGATGAGGGTGACAAAGACACGCCAGATGTTGCTGAAGAAGAAACAGACGAATCCGAACGTGCTGTGGACAAGCCGAAGAAGATTACCTACAAGGAAATGCGTCACGATATCGTCCAAAAATTCTTAAAGCGTTGCGAAATCGTGATTGCGGCGACCGATGAAAGTAGCGAACCAAAAACCGCTCCTCAGACAACCAAATGAACGGTAACTACATCTGAATATTATAGTTACACAATTTTGTGTGGCGAGCCCGTCAAGTTTAGCTTTATCGAATTTGTCGGGCTTTTTGCTGTTTTTCGGCAGCGAGATAGAGAACAAGGAGAAAATTTATATGAAAAAAGTAATTTTAGCGTTTTCATTTTCAGTTCTAGCGAGTGTCTTTACCGTTGCCCAAAGTACGGATGACTACAAGAAGGTCGAGGTATTTGCCGGTTATTCGAACGGACAGGTCGATACCGGATTCGATTCAGGGAGTACGGCCGGCGATTTTTTCCGTGACCGGCAGAATTTTAACGGTTTCAATGTTTCGGGCGTTTACAATGTGACGCGATATTTCGGCATCAAAGGCGATTTCTCGGCGACATTTAATTCCGAGCGGTTTAACGGAAGTGCGGACGTCGGCGGCACACCAGCCAATATCAGTGTAAAGAACAGCAATTCGCTTTATAACTTTCTAGGCGGCGTCCAAATAAAAGACAATGCGAGATCGGGGCGTCTCAAGCCCTTCGCCCACGCCCTGGTCGGTGGAGCACACGCTAGGACGAAGATCAGCGATTACACCTGCACACCGTCTACAGTGTGCCCGGCTGTTGTAATTCCCGACAGTAGTTTTGGTGACACTGGTTTCGCCGGGGCATTCGGCGGTGGACTAGATATTCGCGTCAATAACAAGATCCAAATCCGGGCATTCCAGGTCGATTACAATCCAGTCCGGATTGACGGGTCGACACAAAACAATGTCCGCTTCGGAGCGGGTATCGTTTTCTAGGACTTTCGTCGGTACGTGAAGCAACTAATCACATTCGGTACGAATCACAAAGAACGATCACAAAAGTTCTTTTCACTGCCCGTCAGGATTTGTTAGCCGGCGGGCAGTTTTTGTTTCTCATTCAACTTATCAAAGGAGATCAACGGGCTATGAAGTATTTCGCCGCTACATTCCTCATCGGTATTATCTTTAGCGTTTCAGTTGTTGCCCAGGAAGATTACAAAAAAGCCGAGTTATTTGTCGGCTATTCGTTCGGCTTGGCGGATGACAAGTATGACACGGGAAGTTCGATTGCGAGCTTTTTTAGGGACAGAAGCCCTCGCCACGGATTCAATGCCTCAGCGGTATACAACAAGAGTAAATATTTTGGATTGAAAGGTGATGTATCCGCGACCTATATTCGGGATGATTTTCGTAAAACCTACCGATTCGATAATGTCATTGCTTTGGCGAGCGGAAAGAAAAAGGCGTCGTTGTACAACTTTCTCGGCGGAGTTCAGTTGAAAAACAATGCGTCAACCAACCGGTTTAGGCCATTCGGTCATGCGATGCTTGGTGTTGGAAGCCATGAGTCAAGCACCGAAAATACCGATTGCTACTTCATGTGTGGTTCCGATGCTCCGAGTTTCGTAGCTCAGGATACGGGATTTGCCGGAGCATTCGGCGGCGGCTTGGATATCAAGGTCAGTGAAAAACTCCAGGTTCGCGCAATCCAGATCGATTACAACCCAATGAAACTAAATAGAATGAAGCACAATGGGAGAGTCAGCGTCGGGCTGGTATTCTAGTCCCGCTTTATTTGCGTACGTAGTATATGGGGGCCCAATCGGCCCCCATTTCTTATTCTATCGCTGCGTCAGTTCCGGCGGAAGAGTTTTATCGACGGCGGGCCGAACTTTGAGATCAGCCAGCTCCAGCATCGTCAGAAAGATCGTCCGCGTTACTTTTTCCATCTTTGCGTAATCGATCTTATCGGCGGTGTCGCTTGCCTGGTGATAGTCTTCGTGAACTCCATCGAACCAGAACGCGACCGGTATACCGTTTACGGCATAGTGAAAATGGTCCGAGCGGAAAAAGAATTTGTTAGTGTCCTTCGGATCATCGTAGCGCGTGTTGTAACCAAGGTTTAGGTAGCTTTTATTGGTGCTGTCCACTATCGCTCCAAGCGTCGAGCTCATCATGTCTTTGCCGATCACGTAGATCTCATTCGCTTTGGAAAGATCTTGATTGCAACGCTTTCCAGGCCGGTCGCAGGGAATTATGTTGTTCGGGTCCTGGCTTCGTCCAATCATGTCGATGTTCAGTTGGGCAACAACTTTCTTAATATCGATTGTCGGGAATTTATTAAAATATTCGGCTCCCCACAATCCTTTTTCTTCTCCGGCGTGCCACACAAAAAGGATCGAACGTTTGGGCCGCGTCTTTGCTTTTGCCAACGCCTCGGCGATTGATAAAACCGCAACTGTGCCGGAGCCGTCGTCATCCGCTCCGTTCCATATCTTGTCCTCACCCGGGGCGTTCAGGTTCGTGCCGACGTGGTCGTAATGAGCACCGACTGCGACCATTTCAGCCTTCAGTGTTGGATCGCTGCCTTCCCAAACGGCGACGACATTCTGCGTCCAAACGGTTTCCTTTTTGCTCTGGGCACTCAACGCACCGCTTTTACTAATTGCAAACCCGGTCGTCGAGGTTTTGTTAGCGGATTCACCAGTGAAAATGGCTTCGCCGACGGCTTGCGACACAAGCATTACCGGGATCTTGGGTGTCGCGTTGGAGGCCGTTCGAAATTTCTCCGGATACATTGACCCGCGTCCCATAAAGTTCTTCCACTGGGCCCAGCCGTTCTGTATTTGCGGCGGAGCGATGACGATCAGCCCCGTCGCTCCCTTATTAGTTGCATTCGCGACAGCGTCGGCCCAATCGACCCCTTTCTCACCTTTCAGATCTTCCGCAGTGACATTGGCGGGACGCGGCGTCAGCGTATTCTGGCTAAAGCCTTCGCTTGAAATGACGACGATCTTTCCCCTAACATCAACGCCCGCGAACGAATCGACACCTTTTGATTTGACCATCCATCCGTCTACGCCAAAAACAAGCGAGCCAACGGCGGACCCGCTCCCCGAAAGTCGAAAAAAATCGTCACCAAGTTTGTATTTCTTACCGCCGATCTCCAAATCAGTCTTTTCAATATCCAGTGACTCGCGTGACAATGCAATCTTCTGGAAAAAAGAACCGCTGTCTCCCGCCGGCTTGAAGCCCCAGCGTTCAAGGTTCATCCGCAAAAATTCTGCCGTTATATCCAACCCTTGCGAAGGCGTGTCGCGGCCGCCCATCGCGTCCGAGGCTACGAAGTGCAGATATGTGCTTAGCTGCGAGGCGGATATTGCGTCCGCCATCTTACGTTCAGCCGGGCTTATCTTGACCGCCTGGCCAAATACGAGCGACGGCACGAGCAAAGCAATAGTTAGTATCCAAACAAATAAATTCTTTATCATTTTTTCTCCGAAATTGATTTTTCCGCCGGGAGTTCGGTGACGCGGAACAATGGTGAGTAAACCTGCGTCATCAAATCCAAAGCGGAGAGGATTACGATAATTTTACGCAGGCGATCGGATTTAGTTTCGTGTCATGAACCGACAATGGCTATCTTGTTCTTGTCGGCGAGCCGGATCATTGCTTCACGGTCGAATATCAGGGTTTTTCCCGCCGTGATCGAGAGGCATGTCGCACCCGACCGGATCATGGTTTCAATGGTCGGCATGCCCACGACAGGGACGTCGAATCGCATGTCTTGATTCGGTTTGGCAACTTTCACGACCGTAAGTTTGCCGTTAGCCAATTCGCCCGCTCTGGCGATGGTCGCATCGGTGCCTTCCATGGCTTCGATCGCGACACAGGCTTTTGCGCGGACAACAATCGTCTGTCCCAGGTCGAGGCGTGCAATTTCTCCCGCAATATGCAGTCCGTATTCAATATTGTCCAGCTCAATGTCATTTGGCTTGCGGTTGGTAAGAACGCCCTGAGGCGCAAGATGATCCTGTAGAAAATATGTCGAATCGATCAATTCGATGCCGTCTTTTTCCAATTCGGTCGCGATTCCGCCGATCAGCGAATTCGTATTTCGTCGCGGAAGGTTCCAAAGCATTTTCAACATTCGTACGTCGGGCACAGCCCCCGAAAAGAGCTGGACGTGCTTGACCTGCCCGGCCATGATGACTTTGGTCACGCCTTCGTCCTTAAAAAACGAGACCATTTTGCCGAGCTGGCCGATACCGACCCACACGAAATTTACCGCAACTTCTTCTATGCGTGAATCGGTCTCTTCTTTGATGGCAACGACGGCCAGCGATTCGCCTTGTTTCCGGGCTCCTTCCAAGACCAGAAATGGGAAATCGCCATTGCCGGCGATAAGTCCGTATTTCATATATTGCGGCTATATTATCAGTAAGATACGGTCAGTTTGTAAATGCGGTGGGTTGGAAAGGTGCGAATGAGAGATCATTCCTCGGCGTGGATTGTCGGGAAATAAATAAGCCGCAGTCTCATAAAACTGCGGCCCGAGGATTTATGATTCCATTAATTATTGTTATCTGTAAGCTTGAACCGAGCCGCGTGCACTTGTAATGTGGCGGACAAATACGTTGGCAGGAAGACTGCTAACCTCGACCGCGTCGTTCGGGCCTGGAAAAGGGTTGTTGTAGATGATGTAGCCCTTACGCGAATCACCCCATTTGAAGCCGGTTGCGACAATTATATGATACGTACCCTCTTCGATATAACGTGAAACCCATAGCGGCCCCTTTGTCAATTCAGTGATAAACGCCTCGCACCCGTCGGTTAAATCGACGTCGTACCAACTCGGTGCCTTCTTGAACGATTCGCCCGACCACATCGTCATTCCCAGTGCGGTCCCGGCGTCGTGAAATTTCTTGTCGACAAGGCCGTTCGCTTTAGCATCGGCCACGTCGATTCCTGCGGTCGCTAGTTTGCCGTCGATCCCATCGGGCGGCTGCTTATAATACGAATACATGGTCCGGTAAGACGCATACCAGCATTGTTGAAAATTCTTCTGGCCGCCGCCCGAGAGCGGCACGCTTATTTTGAAATCTGTAAAACTGTTCATTAAATATTATTCCCTTATTTCTAGTTATTAACTGCAAACAACACTAGACGGACTCGGCCCGGTGTTTTGCCAATATCGCGGCATCACCAGGGAAAATTTCAAAGACCACACGAAAACAATTTCAAGACCTCATCGCCCATCTCGATCTCACGCTCAAATGCAAAACCGATCTTCACGAGTAATCTGCCTGAGCTTTCGTTATCGAGCGTGGTGATAGCGAGTACGCGCGTAAATTTCAGCGTTTCTTTGCCGTACCGCATCACCGCATCAGCCGATTCGAACGCGTAGCCTTTTTTCTCGTGTTGCGGAAGCAAGGCGAAACCGATGTCGGGTTCGGGCAGCGTGTCGCGTTTTACAAAACCGCAAAGGCCGATCGGTGTCCGGGCAGAAATGCGACTGTTAAGGAACGTGTAAGGATCGTTTTCCGCCTGCTTCAACTCCACGAGAAAGAGTCCGAAACCATTATCTCGATAGCTGTTGGTAAAGCGGGTTTCGATATACTCGCGCGCTTGTTCGAGGGTTCGAACACCGCGGTCGCCGATGAATTGTTTAAACGAGGGCTGGTTCAGAAGATCGAAAACAAATTCGGCGTCATCACCCGTGACCTCGCGAAGTACGAGTCGTTCGGTTTCGAGGATCTTCATTCTGGTTCGTCTATTATTCGTGAAACGGTTCGATTTCGCCCGGCTTTCGGAGCATTTTATTGACCTCGTCGAGATGCAGTTCCTCAAGCAGTATCATTTCGCGGGCGTATTCTTCGATGGCGACCGATTTGCCTTCAGCAAGAGCTAAAAGCTCATAATACGCCTCGAGCGTTGAGCGTTCCTGCTCCAGGCTCTCCCGCAAAATGTCGCCAATGTCGTGCTGATGAGTTTCGAGCAACGGCCCTATCTTAAGACTCGGATGCCCACCCAACATCGTGACGAATTCACCCGCTTTACTAGCATGCATCAAACTTTCGCCACCATTCGCTTTAAGCCACGAAACAATCGGGATGCGATTATACCCAAACACCATCAACGAATAATGCGTATATCGCACCACACCCGCTAACTCCAATTCCATGATCTTGTTTAAGATCTCGATAGCTTGCTGTTTTTCGGTTTCGTTCATTTTATTCGATACGTGTGATCTGAATGTTATGTATCGGTGCTAAGCGTCAAAGCCGGGTTCAAAATAGATAGGAATCCTAAGATCGGATCCGTTTTTGGCGGCAAGTCGCTGAAAATCCTCGTAATCTTTCTGAAAGCTGTCCGCATCCTGAATCACCATCGCGGCCTTACCGTTAACTGTGAGCACGATTGGCTGCTTAGTTCTTTTCATCTGTTTCATGAATTTCGACGTGTCCCTTTTGAAAACGCTAAGGCTTTGGATGTCCCGAGTTAATTTCATAGAATTATTCTAACACATCCTTGTTAAATACAGTGTGAATTTAACAATCGTTTGTGGGTTGTTGCCCTTACAAGAGCTTGAAGTAGTCTCAATATTTAACCATAATTGTTCAAACTTGAATATCTCAGATGACGAACCATTGTCAAATATGCAAGGACCTTGTCTCGGACACTACTTTGAGAGTCCGGGACGGCCAAAAAGTAGACCACTACGGCTTCTCAACCAGAACTACTACATATTATCAAACCGTACCAGTTTGTTACGTCTGCGAAAGGGAATTCAATTCGACATTTATTGGGAGAACGGTGTTTGGTGTATTAGAAATAATCTCGCTCGTTGCCCTCGTCGCCTCGATTAATTTGCTCCAAAGCCCGATTAGCTGGAATAACGATATAGGAGCGATTGCTCTTGTTACTCTGTCCGTGGTGGGTATCTCATATTTTGGCTTCAAGTTTGTCCAGAAAATGAGGCGTCTTTCGTTCTTGGTAGATCAAGCGAAAAGCAAAGAGATGAGTCCGAATTCTGGTCAGACTCCATTAGTCCGCTCGGAAACATCGAAAAGATTTCTACTTGCCTCAGAAAATATTATCTGGATTGAGAAGGAACTACTTCGATTGAATCAAAAAATGCACGGAGAAGATCGTCCGCAAAACGATGTAAACTTTTTTCAACAGCTTCCTAAAATTCTTTTAGAGAAAGATTCGCTTTCTACTAAAAACGTAGAAGAGGCAATACTTGAGCTTGTAAAACAAACTCGTCGAAGAATCGGAAACATGGAAGTTCCGTTTAGAAAACCGCGAGTAATTTTTACTACGGAGCTACCCGATGAAGAGCCAGGAAATATCGAATTTGGATGGGATGAAACGATAATTCGTATTCATCCGAAATATGTGGATAATCCATTTGCACTTGCTTCTATACTTTGCCATGAACTCGCCCACTTCATTCTTGACCAAAACGGATTTCGGAAAAGTGATAAGAAAGAGAACGAAAAGCTTACGGATCTTTTTGTATTCAAATGTGGACAAGGTCTCATTTATCTCCAGGGGATTGTCGATGTGACGAGTCAGGATGGATACACAATAGAAAGCCGATTGGGTTATCTGACCTTGGAGGAGATGGCCTACGCTCATGTTCGCAGTGCCTCACAACATGGTCTAAACGAATACACTATTTCGCCAAGTTATTTTCGTGACAAAGCATTTTTGGAAGTAAAAAAAGCAATAGGGTTTTTAAGTCTTAATAGTGGTGAGAATGAGCTGGCAGAAATGATCGTGTGTCCCAACGGCCACGTGCTCCGCATCTCTAAACGAAATAAGTCCGTTCATGTTCGCTGCCCGAAGTGCAAATGGGATAAAAAAATATGGATGCGTCGAAAGGACCATTTGGACGCACTAATCGCAGGCGGAGACAAGAAACAAGGAGAAGGAAATTTCTTGGGAGCACTGGAAGTGTTCCGGGAGGCTCAGCAGGTCGACAAAAGGTATTCACTGGCTTACTGTCGGGCTTCAAACAGCCTAAAAAAATTAGGAAAACATCAAGACGCAATTCGAGAACTGCAAAAATTACTCACGATTTGCCCCAATGACGAAATGGCCCAATCCGAAATGAAGATTTTGATTTCCTGACATTAGAAGTAAAAGCGACTAGCTTGTTGATGTATTTCAATTCAGTCGCTCACTGATCCATTCAGGATCGCGATGTGTATTCAGAACTGCAAATACTTGGATCACTTTATCCTCGACCTTGTAGAAAATAGCGTACGGAAAATGGTGAGTGACCATTCTTTGATAGTTGTCGAATTGTAACTCATGGATGCCAGCGTAAATAATCAAGGACCGGATATCGGACATCACGGATTTCTCGAAATAATATCCAACCCCAGTTTCCTGACTTTCATAAAAAAGATGCCCATCTGCTATGTCATCTGCGGCCGACTGCGTTATCTCGATCCTCATCGGGTTCGGCGCCGTATATGAGCTTCGGCTTGTTCGAGGCTAATGAATTTGTCGGTTCCATTCTTCAGTGACTCTTCCCGTTCCATCAAGACCTGGCCGTGCCACGCTGGCGACTCTATATCTTCAGGATTGCGCGACATCGCCTTCCACAGTGCTTCCATTAGCTCGACCCTTTGGATCGGAGTCATGTCTTCAATGTCAGGTATCGTTTGAACAGTCATGTTCTAAATTATAGCGCAACTATCTACACATTTATCAGATTATTCTGCCTGTTCGCGGGCGTGATACGAGCTACGCGTCAGCGGCGAAGATTCGACGTGTTTGAAGCCCATTGCCTCGCCGATCTTTTTCCATTCGGCGAATTCTTCGGGTGTGACGTAGCGTTCGACAGGGAGACGTTTTTCGTAGGGTTGGAGGTATTGGCCGATGGTCATGATGTCGCAGGAAACGGCGCGCAGGTCGTGCATTAGATCGACGACCTCTTCGAAAGTTTCACCGAGGCCGGCCATGATGCCGCTTTTGGTTTTCATCGAGGGGAATTGCGTGTCGCGATAATAAGCGGAACGCTCGAGCAGTTCAAGCGTCTGAGCATATTTCGCATCCGGTCGGACGCGGCGGTAGAGGCGGGCGATCGTTTCGGTGTTGTGGTTGAGAACGTCGGGACGTGCGTTCAAGACATTGTTCAAAGCGTTTTCATCGCCGTTAAAGTCGGGAATTAGAACCTCGACCTTACAATTTGGGTTCATTTCGCGGACTTTCAAGATCGTCTCTGCCCAATGCATCGAGCCGCCGTCGGCAAGGTCATCGCGGTTGACGGAAGTAATGACCGCATGTGCGAGATCGAGATGCATCACCGCTTCGGCGACGTGGGTCGGTTCGAGCGGGTCAAGGTCCATCGGCTTGCCCTTATTGACCGCACAGAATCCGCAATGCCGCGTGCATGTGTCGCCGCCGAGCATGAAAGTCGCGGTCTTGTCGGTCCAGCATTCAAAGATATTCGGGCATTTTGCTTCCTGGCAAACGGTGTGCAGGTTCAAGCCCTCGATCAAACTCAGCACGGCATTCTGGTTCGACGGGTCGCCAAGCTTTATCTTCAGCCAGTCGGGTTTTTTCAGCCGTTCCCGGTTTTTGCGGTTAACAAATTTTTCTATCAGGACCTTTTCTTCGATCATAAAAAATTCTAAATATGCGTATCTAATATTAACATTTTGCCGAAAACCGGGCGAACTGACCCTTCAGCTCAAACGAGCGACGACTTTCCCTGTGATATATTCTCTTGTAACCGCTCCGAAATGGCGGCTGTCGTTGCTCTCGTCCAAATTGTCCCCGACTAAAAAATAATGTCCGCGTTCATTGATTCGCGCGACTCTTTTGACGACCTCACTGTCTTGTTCGAACGGATGTTTAGCAACCACGATGTCGCCGACTTCGATTGCAGCTTCCCTCTCAACAAGCACGACCTCGCCGTCTTTCAGTGTCGGGTTCATTGATTTGCCTTCGCAAATATATTTATGACGCGAGCCTAGGAAAATCAATGCAATTTCATAGAAACTTGCTTTGGGTAAATTTTTCATTCGTCTACTGAAAACTCATTGACAAAACATTTCTGATTCTCTAAAGTCAGAATATAGACTTTTTAGTAAGGATTCAAATATGCATATTCTTCAGCCAAAACATTGCACCTGTCGCTGCTGCTGCACTTGCGCCTGTCCGGCGTACCGGCTGAGTTTTTGCGTTAGAACCTGAAACGGTTAAGATCGCGAAAATCAATAGAAGCAGTCGGCCGTGAAAACAAAGCAATCAAGTTTCACGGCCGATTTTTTGTCCGACAAGCTTTAGTTTGTCGCTTTGAATACAGAAGGAATCGACAAACTGAAGTTTGTTGGACGATCAAAATGCAAACAGCACTAAAAGTAATGAAGGTCGCAACATCATTCCGGGCGGAGGAAATATCCAAAGGCTTTTTAGAAGCAGCGGTTGGCAATACGCCCTTGATAAGGCTTCGACGTGTGACACGCAATCTGCCAGAAGCAGTTGAGGTTTACGCAAAGGCCGAATATTTAAATCCGGGCGGTTCGGTCAAGGACCGGGCGGCGTTGGCTATGATTCTTGCCGGCGAGGCTTCCGGCGAATTGACCAAGGAAAAGACGATCATCGACGCGACAAGCGGGAACACAGGAATTGCCTACGCGATGTTAGGTGCTGCACGCGGCTATCCGGTGACGCTTGTCTTGCCTAAAAATGCGAGTGCTGCGAGGAAACGCATAGTCAAACTCTACGGCGCGGAGATCATCGAAACGGATCAGATGAGCGGCACCGATGGGGCGCAGGTCGTTGCCCGTCAACTTGCCGAAAAGGCACCGGACAAATACTTCTATCCCGATCAATACAACAATGAGGCAAACTGGAAGGCCCATTTTGCGACAACGGCGCCGGAGATCTGGTGGCAGACACAGGGTCGCGTGACGCATTTTGTCGCGGGACTCGGAACGACCGGAACCTTTATTGGGACAGCTCGGCGATTGAAAGAATTCAACCCGGAATTGCAAGCAATATCCATCCAGCCGGAATCGCCGCTTCATGGATTAGAAGGCATGAAACATCTGAATACGGCAATAGTACCGGGCATTTACGACGCCAGAATCGCCGATGAAGATTCTACGGTTTCGACCGAGGACGCGCAGGCGATGACGCGACGGTTAGCCCGGGAAGAAGGGCTGTTCGTCGGCCCAAGCTCCGGTGCAAACGTTTTCGCGGCAATAGAACTGGCTGAGAAGATTGAAGGCGATGCAGTAATCGTGACGATTCTTTGTGATGGCGGCGGGAAGTACTTGCACGAGGATTTTTGGAACGAATGACCGTGCACCTAGGGCGGTCGAGACTTTCTACCACCCCGTCAGCCGAAGCGGCTGCCAACCCCTCGTAAGACAGGAGGAGAGCTATGACCGACCATTGATCTTTGAAAATCAGACCGGCTGCAAATTCGGCTTGACAAGTCTGTCGAGAGTGCCTTAACCTACGCCTAGTTCTTTTAATGCTTTCCATTTTCGGAAAGTCTAACAGTGGCGATTTAAAGGTTAACTTGCTCCACTAAAAAAACTGCTAAACAACTGCAAAGAGATTTCATAGGAAGCTCTCGTGCTTTTAAATAGCACGAGGGCTTTTTTCTTTTTGGCGGTTGTCGGGAGAATATAAAATGACCGACTTATCGATAGCAACGCAATTTGTACATGCCGGAGAACGGCGAAATGCACCGACGGGTGTTCCGGCTTCAACTCCCATCTACGCATCATCTTCGTTTATATATGAGCGGATGGAAGACGTAGACCGCATCGTGGATGGCGATGTCAGCGGTTTTGTTTACAGCCGCTATGGCAACCCTACAGTGGCAGCGTTCGAAGAAGCAATGGCGGCTATCGAGCACGGCAAATTTGCGGTTGCCTACGGTTCCGGCATGGCGGCATTGCACGCGGCACTGCTGGCGTGTGAATTGACGACAGGTTCGATCGTGCTAGCTTCGCGTGATCTTTACGGTTCGACGCTTGAGCTTCTCTACAAGGTTTTCGGGGCGTTTGGCATTAAAACCGTGACCGAAGATTTCACGGATGTTGTGGCATTGCGGGCGAAAGCATTTGAGGTAAAACCCACTGTGTTGATCTGCGAGACGCTGTCGAATCCACTTTTAAAAGTTTGCGATATCGAGGAATGCGCCGCGATCGCGCATGAAACCGGAGCGAAACTGATCGTTGACAACACGTTTGCAACGCCGTTTCTTTGTCGGCCGATCGATCTTGGAGCGGATTTTGTGGTGCATAGTGCGACGAAGTATCTTGGCGGACACGCCGATGCAACCGGCGGCGTTGTTATTGCGAAAGAAGATTTTGACAAGCCGGCATTGCTCGGAGCGTTAACACTTGCGGGCGGCGTACTGAGCCCGTGGGAAGCCCATTCGATTTTGCGGGGCATAAAGACGCTCGGTTTGAGGATGGAAAAACAGTGCTCGAATGCCGAGCTGCTCGCCGGATATTTACAGAAGCTGCCGCAGATCAGCGATGTGATCTATCCGAAGTTTTTTGAAGGCACGCAGGCAGAAGCTTTGGACGGCACGTTTCACGGTTCGGAGTATGGAGCGATCGTTTCGATCCGTTTGAAGGAAGACACGCGAGAAGCGGCTTATAGATTTTTGAATACCTTGAATTTATGCACACGTGCGGCGAGCGTAGGTGACCTTTTTACCGGGATCGTCCATCCGGCGACGGCTACGCACCGCGAACTTTCACCGGCAAAACGGGCGGCTATCGGAATAACCGAGGGGTTGATCCGCATTTCAGTAGGTATTGAGGACGTGAACGATATTTCGGCTGATATCGAGCAGGCTGTGGTAATCAGTTCGCGACAGACATTTAGCATCGCGACTGTACCGACTAATTGATCTTGTGAATTGATACTTTGCGGCTCTGCGACTTTGCGGGAAAAGGATTTCGGAAGTTTCCCGCAAAGCCGCAAAGATGAAAAGGAAGAATAAGGATGATTCAAATTTGTGAAAAAGAAATAGCGGCGATCACGGCTCACGCTGAGCGTGATTACCCACACGAATGTGGTGGGATGCTAATCGGCCGTTTTGCGGCAGACGGCAAAAAGACGCTCACGGAGACATTTCCGCTTGAAAACGCCCGCGAAGAAGAGGCACGGCATAACCGCGTGCTGATCTTGCCGAGGGACGTGATGCGGGCCGAGCGGTATGCCCGGGAGAAAAAACTGGATGTGGTCGGCTATTACCATTCGCATCCCGAATCTCCGGCGGTGCCCTCGCAATACGATCTTGATCACGCGTTGCCGGTCTGGTCTTACGTTATCGCATCCGTGATAAATGGAAAGGTTGTAAATGTATTGTCGTGGGAAATGGAGAACGACAGGTCGAGATTTAATGAGGAAGAGATACAGATGGAAGAGTTAGCCACAGATGCACACGGATGAACACAGATTATTTTTGATCTTTATCAGTGTTTATCTGTATTCATTTGTGGATGAAAAAAACTTGGAGCAATTTAAATGTCAGTAACAATAGTCATACCAACGCCGCTGCGGCAGTTTGCGGGCGGCAATTCAGAAATCGAAGTTAACGCCGCGACGGCCGGCGACGCTTTGTTGGAGCTTACCGCAACGCATTCAGAGCTTCGAAAGCATTTATATAATGAGCAGGACAAGCTGCGGAACTTCATCAACGTCTATGTCGGAGACGAAGATATTCGTCATCTGGACGGCCCGGCAACGCCTGTAAAAGATGGAGAAACGATCCTGATCGTCCCGTCGATCGCTGGGGGCGCGACCGGAGCGGGGACACTCCTGTCCCCAACGGAGGACGCTTCGTCCGCCGTGAATGCCGGTGAAAACCTTTTCGCCGGAGGAACCGGCGATGCGGACAGGAGTGTCCCCGCTCCGCTTTCAAATGAAGAGATCGCGCGATATTCTCGCCACCTGATACTGCCGGAGGTCGGACTCGAAGGCCAAAAAAAACTTAAGGCCGCTCGTGTCCTGATCATAGGCACGGGCGGTTTGGGTTCACCACTGGGATTATATCTGGCGGCGGCTGGTGTCGGTACGCTCGGCATTGTCGATTTCGATGTCGTTGACGAATCGAATTTACAGCGGCAGATAATCCACGGCACAAAAGACGTCGGCCGTCCGAAGATCGAATCCGCCAGAGACCGCCTGCTCGACATCAATCCCAACACAAGGATCGAAGCATTCGAAACAAGGTTGACGAGCGAAAATGCTTTGGAATTATTCAAAGAGTTCGACGTGATCGTTGACGGAACGGATAATTTTCCGACGCGCTATTTGGTCAATGACGCGAGCGTTTTGACAGGTAAACCCAATGTTTACGGCTCGATCTTTCGTTTCGAAGGGCAGGCCAGCGTTTTCTGGGCCGAAAAGGGAGCATGTTACCGCTGCCTTTATCCCGAACCGCCGCCGCCGGGACTCGTGCCGTCATGTGCCGAAGGCGGTGTGCTAGGCGTGCTGCCCGGGATCGTCGGGACGATCCAGGCAAATGAAGTTATCAAGGTAATCCTCGGTGCAGAAGGAATTCTACTCAATCGGCTATTACTATTTGATGCGTGGAAAATGACGTTCCGCCAGCTTAAGCTTCGCAAAGACCCGAACTGCCCGTTGTGCGGCGAGAATCCGACGATTACCGAACTGATCGATTACGAAGAATTCTGCGGCCTGAAAGCCCCGGTTGAAGAAAAATCTCTAATCGAAGAGATTACAGCGACCGAACTAAAGGCTCTGTTCGACCGCGAGGAAGATTTCCAGCTTATCGATGTCCGCGAGCCGTTCGAATACGAGATCGCATGCATCCCGAACGCAAAGCTAATACCGCTCGGAGAAGTAGTAACCCGTATCTGCGAGATCGAAAAAGGAAAGATGACGGTCGTACAATGCAAAGGCGGCGTCAGAAGTGCAAAGGCGATCCAGTATTTAAAAGATGCCGGGTTTGAGGGCAGATTGATCAATTTAAAGGGTGGGATCGGTGCATGGTCCGATGAGGTCGATGCGTCGGTGGCGAAATATTAATTTCAACGCTTGATGCTGACGACTTTGCCCAAGATATCCTTTGCGGGAATCCTGCCAAACGTCTGACTGTCGGTGCTCTCCGCCGTGTTATCTCCGGCAAGAAAATAGTGGGCGTCCGAATCGATCGATGCCACGCGTTTAATCATTCGGATGCTTTTTTTGTATGGATGGTTTGCGAGAACAATGTCGCCGACCGCGATCGTAGCTTTTGGATCGACAAGAACGCGGTCACCCATCTGCAATGTCGGAAGCATCGAGTCGCCGCTCACCTCAAAACCGACTCGCCTTCCTAAGATCAGCAAGATAGAGTCCGTCCATTTCGCGATCCGTATTTCGCCCTGCATAAAATAAAAATGGACAGCAGAAACACGTAACGTTCCGCTGTCCACGTCAAAATTCATATCAAACTATGACGCCGTGTACCAAGCTACTTCCTTATCTTTGCTGCCCCAGAATATGCCATGGATCTCTTTGATCGCGTCCATCAATTCCTGAGCGTGTTCCAGGCTGACCTCGACCTTTGTCGACGAGCAAAGCTTTGCGGCCTTCCAAAAGATATCGTGTAAATTTGGGTATTTTTCCAAGTGAACCGGTTTAAAGTAATCCGTCCACAAGATAAGCAATTCCGTTTTCGCGGCCTGTGCCTGCTCTTCCTTGATCACGATGTAGCGGGTCAGCGTGTTGTGATAGGCGGCGGTTGCCTTTGCGTCGCCGCTGTCAGGAGCTTTCAGATCAAGAATTTTCTTGGTCATCGAAAGCACCGCTTCCGCCGCGATGCGTGCCGAAGCCGGATCGTACACACCGCATGGGCCGTCGCAATGAGCCTCGGCGATCTCAAAATCATTCGTCAATTTGTTTTTCAATGTTTCGAACATATAGCGTATTTTCTCCCTTTATGTTTCAAAACGGCCCGGCATTCGCTGAACCGTTAAAAAGCAAGCCATGGCTTGAACTCTGAACTATTCCTCAGGCCGCGTTCCGGCGTCGATCCCGGCTACGCTTGCCTGATTGATTACCTTAATATGCAGATCGTCGATAATGCGAACTTGGCACGAAAGCCGCATGTGGTCGGTCATATCCGGTTTTGTTGCCATCACATCGCGTTCCGGGTCGCCGATCGAGCCAGGATCACCCTCTATAATTTCGACACGACAGGTCGTGCAACGGGCGTTGCCGCCGCAGCGGTGCAGGATATCGATCCCATTATCCTCAATACATAAAACGAGTTTGCGGCCTTCGTCGCAATCAAAAGCGACCTGGCCGTTGGCGGTTTCAGCAGTAATTCGCGGCATTAAATTATGTCTCCCCGGATCGGAATTTAGTAGAACTTATTTAAATTGAATTTGGCATAAGTGCCTGTCGAACGCAAGTTAGGCGAGTTCAACGGACGGAAACATTGGCGTTATTTGTGATTTTCGGCTTGTCGCCTTTGTACAAAACCTGTTCCAGGAACAAGCCCGACGGAGGTGCCGTAAATTTCGCGGTCGTGTCGGATTGGAATCGCAATAGGCGTTCAAAGCTGTTATAAGTAAGATTCCCCCGCCCGACCTCGGCCAGCATTCCGACGATTCGCCGGACCATTTTCCAAAGAAAGTGCGAGGCTCCGATACGAAAACAGATCAGATCGCCGTCGGTAAACACCTCAGCCCTGTCCACTTTGACCAGCGTCGACGGCTTTTTGTCCTCATCCATTTCGCAGAACGAGCGAAAATCGTGCTTGCCAACGAGCATCTTGGCCGCTTCGTTCATGGCAGCCGCGTCGAGTTCGTCTTTTATCCACCAGACAAAATTCTTTGCCATCGCTGTCCGGCGCGTCGAGATCTGGTAAAGATAATATCGGGCGACGGCAGAATGGCGGGCATGAAAATCGTCGGGCGCGTTCGAGACCTTTAGAATATTAATATCGTGCGGAAGCAGATCGTTAAAGCCATATTGGATCTGCTTAGGAGTAATATTCGCCCTCAATTCATCCACCTTCAGATGAGCCACCTGCCGGAGAGCGTGAACTCCAGCATCGGTCCGGCCCGAGCCGTAAATTTCGAATTTCCCCGCAAACAATTGCCGGGCGGCATCCTGCATCTCTCCCTGCACTGTCTTGGCATTATGCTGCATCTGCCAGCCGCGGTATCGCGTGCCTTCGTATTCGAGTTCCAATTTCCAAGTCGGCATAAAGCGTTTGCCACGAATTACACGAATTACACGAATAAATCTTTCAATTCGTGCTATTCGAGTAATTCGTGGCTTTTCCTATTCTTTCCCTATTTGTACCTTCTCGCGTTTCTCGTTGATAGCGACGAAAGTGATCTCCGCCGAGGTCACTCTCACAATTTCACCATGATTACCGAAACGTTCAGCTTCGACATCGACGTGGATTGTGATCGAAGTCTTCCCCAGCCGAAGCGTCTGGGCATAAAAGCTCACGAGGTCGCCGATAAAAACCGGTTCGTGAAATATCACTTCCTTCATCGCCACGGTCACAAAACGCTCGTGTTTTGTATGCCGGACGGCCTCGACACCGCCGGCGACGTCGATATAGCTCAAGATCACGCCGCCAAAAACCGTGCCGTGGGCATTAGTATCGCGCGGCATCATCGTCAGCCGTATCGCCGCATCCCTAATAGATTCTTGTTCCATAATTCAGTTAAGTTAAACAGGATGGACAGAATGGGCAGGATAAACCACAGCGAAAAATAATTCTGAATATCCTGCTTATCCTGTTTGAATTTCGCGTTCGGCCCACGAACGTACCACTTCACGCAATTCACCCAAATGCTCGTCAAAAAAATGCCCGCAGTTTTCGAACACGAGCAGTTCCGTGTCGGCGGTTTTCGATACCTTGTCGACCAGTTTTCGCACATTTTCGATCGAGCCAAATTCGTCACGGTCACCCTGAACGAAGAGGATCGGCTTCTTCAGGCCGATGAGAAATTCGTAATCGCTGTATTTATCGACAGGTGTGCCGATGCTGATCAGCCTTTTCACGCTGTCGTCCGCAGCGCCAACTTCCATTCCCGTCCGCGATCCGAACGAAAATCCGGCAAGCGTCAGATCTTCAGCCCGGTAATTGTCGATCAGATAATCCAGAGCGTCGCGGACATCTTCTTTGCCGCCTTCTATCTCGTTGTGAACACCGGTCGATGCTCCGACGCCCCGGAAATTGAATTTCAGCGTAATCAGTCCCGCATCGACCAGGCCAGCAGCGACGCGGAACACGACCTTGTTATGCATCGTTCCTCCGCCGAGCGGATGCGGGTGACAGACGAGAGCAACGCCCTTCGAAACACCTGACGGCTCTTTCAATATCGCCTCAAGGTGGCCGTGCGATGCGGGTATAAGAAGATTGCCTTTCGGATACATAACGAATTCTTGATTCTAAATTTTGCATGGCGAATGCGCAAACCGTGTTCGGAGTTCCAACTTTAGTTGGCCAAACCACCCCGTCAGCGGAAGCCGCTGCCACCCCTTTTTTGAAAGGAGGGGAGCTTAAGATCCAGGAACTCGAAGCAGCTGTGTGGATATTGCGGGTGGGTTTGTGATACTTTTTCCTTTTAATTTGCAGGATTTACTACGGAATAATGGAAGAAATTTTAGACCCGCCCGGTGAAAAAATTACGACGGAACCGGCCCCGAAATCTGTCGCAAAAGCAAAGCCAAGCTGGCGTGAATACTTGGAATCGGACGAAGCGACGCGCTTTGTCTATTTGATCTTTGCCTTGATCGCGATCGCGATGGTGATGAGCTTTTTGCAGTTCCGTACGGCGGCGATATGCTGTGGCGATTGGGATGGCTATTACCACATCAAATGGAGCCAGCTTTTATGGCAGAATTTTTCGCAAGGGAAGTGGCTGCCGACGTTCGAATGGCTGCCCCTGACCGTGCTGAACCCGCAGCACTATAACGACCACCACTTCCTGTTCCACTTGCTGCAGATACCGTTTCTGTGGTTTTTCGAACCCGTGACCGCAGCTAAGGTCGCGGCGGTTACTTTCTCGACGCTCGCCATATTTTCGGTCTATTGGATGATTCATCATTACAAGATCGAATACCCGCTGATCTGGCTCGCGGCGATCTTCACCTGTGCAAACATGTTCTATTACAGGATGAACATGGCAAAGGCCCCGCCGCTAACGATAATTATCACGATCGCCGGTATTTATCTGCTCTTCGAGCGAAAATATGTGTGGCTGGCTCCGCTGATGTTTGCGTTCGTCTGGACGTACAGCCTGTTCCCGCTGCTGCTTTTTGCGGCCGTGATATGGGTAATGATAATCGGCTGGAATGAAAGGCGTTTCGAATGGCGCCCGCTTGCGTACACATTCGGAGGTATGGTTGCCGGAAATATCATCAATCCGTATTTTCCGAACAACCTCTATCTTTTTTGGGAACATGCCTACACTAAGATAAAGGTCGGCAGCGACTTTGCGGTTGCGGTAGGCGGTGAATGGTATCCGTATACCGGGATCGAGCTGCTAACGCATTTTCCGGTGGCTATGCTGGCGATGCTTATCGGCTACATCCTGTTTATGCCAAAAAACGGAAAGTTGCCGGAGAAGGCTACGTTTTTCCTGATGTTCGTTTCGATCCTGTGCGCGGCACAGTTCAGGTCAAAGCGGTTCGCAGAATATTTCCCGCCGTTTGCGGTTCTTTTTGCCGCTTTTAGCTGGCAGGCGTTTACGATTCCGAATCTTCTTCAGCTTCCCGCTGATTTTAAACGCGAGATCGAACCTTATCTTGACACCGACAAAAAGACCGAGAAACAGCAGTGGATCGGCGCCGCAAAACAGTCGGCCGTTTGGGTGCTGGGCATTGTACTGATCGTCTATTTTATGGTGAATATAGTTGGATTTACGCGTTTTGGTATCGATCAGCCAGGCCTGATGGGGACGATCAAGGACAACGAGCCGAATGATAAGTACAGAAGGGCGATGGAATGGGCTACAGGTGTCGATGGAAACGGCGTAGAAAACATGCCGGCCGGGGCAAGAATATTCAATACCAACTGGGATGATTTTCCGAAACTGTTCTTTTTCAACACAAAACATCGATACGTTTACGGCCTCGACCCGAACTACCTTTATTCCGAAAACCCGGAACTCTACAAGCTTTTGCTCGAGATCACGGAAGGCAAAGCGAACGACGCAGGTCCGCTGATTCGCGAGAAGTTTGGAGCAGCCTACATTTTTGCCGACGCAAAAGAGAACACTGATATGATCGCGAAGGCCCTTGAAAGCGGATGGGTCGAGCCCGTTTACGAAGACGACGAGGCCCGCATTCTCAAGATTCGCGACGAAAAGGGCGCGCCGTATAAGGACGCGATCGATCAGGCTCCGGAGACGCCGGAAGAGAAGAAGATTCTCGACGAAGAGGAAAACGGCAACGCAGGGAATGTTGAGAATGACGAGCAGGATAATATGTAGATGCGTTAAAACTTGAAGAATTCGGTTGACACAAAGTACACGGAGTGAAGATTCACAGAGAACACGAAGAAGAATTTAAGCAAGTTCTTTGTGATCTTTGTGAAAAACTTTGTGTTCTTTGTGTCAAACCACTAACTTGTGAATGAAGCCTATTGACCAAAGGAAATGCCGTGACGGAAGAAATATGCATGAAAATGAAATTGCACACAAGGTAATAGGTCTTGCGATAGAGGTTCACACAGTCCTTGGTCCGGGTTTGTTAGAAAAGACCTATGAAGAATGTCTTTTTTATAAGCTGATAAAAGCCGGATTACGTGCAGAGAAACAAAAACCGATGCCGCTTGTATTCGAAGAAGTTCATCTGGAGTGCGGATATCGAATTGATGTTCTTGTTGAAAACAAATTGGTGATCGAGGTTAAGAGCGTCGAGGCCCTGCATAATATTCACTACTCGCAGACCCTAACGTACATGCGGCTTGGAGGCTATAAATTGGGGTTGGTAATCAACTTTAACGTCATTTTGTTGCGCGATGGAATCAAAAGAGTAATAAACGGTACTCTATAAGACACTATCGGATTGTGTATGTTTAGACGAGTTAACACGAAGCACACGGAGTGAAGATTCACAGAGAACACCGAGAAGAATAGGAAAATTATTTTAAACAGAATTCCCTTGGAGTCCTTTGTGAAAAACTTTGTGTCCTTTGTGCTAACTATTCTTTTCTCGCATTTAGGAAAATGAAACAATGGATTACAAATGTTACCCTGCCGAGTTTCCTTTTCGTGATGATGGGATGTACGCCGAATCAGCGGATCGCAAATTCGTCGGCCGAAACGCCGGTTCCCGCAAACGTGGTTCCGGTTGCCGGTAGTTTTGAAAGCGATCTGCAGGCGATGCGGAACGCGGATTTTAAGTTCATACTGGTGTTTCGACGAAAGGACGGTGCGATCCTGACGGCCGAAGATAAAGCACTCGCCAATTCGAGCACTTCCTTTAATGCGAACCGCCGCCGCATTTCGGACGAAGGCAAAGCGATCATTATCGGCTCGAATTTTCCGTTTTTGCCCGGCACGCTTGAGAAAATGACTGAGAAGTTTGCGATGGAGGATTATTCAAAGCCGGACAGCGGGCCGATGGTTGCGAATTCTGCCGCCAACATTGCGAATTCGGCTCCAGTAAGATAGAGGTTCGACCTAAACAAGATGGCCGACGACGATATCCACAAAACTAGTGCCAATAAGGCTACGCGGCCTGTCCCGGAATCGGATCAAGGTGCGAGGATAGTAAACCTTCATCCGTCGACGCCGTCGATCAGTTCGATCGTGCGCATCGTCGTTGTTACACTGCTGCTTCTTTTCGTCGCCGGTTATGTGACGAGCATCATCTCTTCGCTCAGCTATCTTTTCTTTTTGCTGGTTTTGTCGATCTTTTTCGCTTACCTTATGTCGCCGTTGGTCAGACTGATCCGCAGGCCATTCAAGGCTAAAAACCTTGAGAAATTGATGCCGCGGTCGGTCGCAATACTTATCGCGTATATCACTGTCTTTACCGTACTTGGTTTTGGTATCTCTAATCTCGCGCCGCTTGTTATCGAGCAAGGCAAGGAATTTGGCGCGAATTTCCCCAACTACGCGTCGGGTATCAGGCAGAGCTTTAACGACCTTAACCGCCGGTTCGACCGCCTTCGCATTCCTGAAGACTTACAAACGAAGATGAACGAGCAAGCCGTAGCTCTTGGCGAACGCATCACCGCGGGCTTCGGGAATTTCCTGCTGGCGCTGGTGACGTATTTACCGTGGCTGGTGCTGGTTCCCATACTTGCGTTCTTTTTTCTTAAGGACGTCAATTTGATCCGACTCGCAATTCTTCGCGTATTCCCCGCCGGCCCATGGCGGATGCGTGCTGAATTCGTAATGCAGGATATAAATACTACGCTTGCCGCCTATACGCGTGCCCAGCTTATTTCGTGTTTAATTATCGGTGTTGTGTGCACGATCGGGTTTTCTATCATTGGATTAAAATACGCTTTGCTGCTCGGCATTCTGGCTGGAGTGTTCGAATTTGTTCCGCTCCTCGGCCCCGCCATGATCGGCTTGATCGTAACGACAACCGCCGCATTTTCAGATAATCCGTGGAAGGCTTTGTACGTTTTTATCTTTCTGGTAGTCCTTCGCGTTATCCACGATTACGTCACATATCCGCGCATCGTACGTGGCGGCCTGCACTTGCATCCGGTACTGATAATTCTGTCAGTACTGGCAGGTGAACAAGTGGCGGGGATTCCGGGCGTGTTTCTCGCGATCCCGATCGTAGCGATCTTCACGGTTTTCTATAAACACGTGATCGAACACAAAGGTGGAAAAGGTTTGGTGGCGGGCCTGCTTGAGCCGACAACAAAGGTCGACGAGGAGATCGCAACCTGATGTCACCTACAGCTTGGTTAGTGGTTTTCTTTTTTATTTTGCTGGGATTGAGTATCCTCGTTTACGTTCTCGTCGTGCGGGCGTTTTACTGGGGCGACAAGAAAGAACCGCCGACTAGGAAGCGGTAATAAGCGAGTGAAATACAGTAGTGTCGGAGATGACCGGCTCTACCTCGACGACGTAGCAGGGGATCTCAAATTTCAGATCTTTTAATTTAACAGCGTCTTTCGCGGTGGTTACAAAGCTTCTAATCTCTAGTTTTTCGGCCTGTCTCTCCAGATCGTCAATATCCTTTTGAGAATAAGAATGATGATCCGCAAAAGTCTGCGTTCCGATCAGATCAAAATTTTCACGCCTTAGTTGTTCGAAAAAATTGTTCGGGTTACCCAAAGCACAAAATGCGAATACCCTTTCCTGCTTAGCATCATTTTGCGAACTTTGCGTCTTTGCGTGAAATTCTTCTAAAGGCAAAACCCGTGTAATAGAATTATCGGCGGTAAACATTGCAGCCTGCGGATTCAGATCTGAAATTTCAGATCTCAGATCCTCAAGATTCCCACTCAAGTTCGCACGTGTGATCACGATGGCATCAGCACGTTTTAGATTCTCCATCGGTTCCCGCAGCCGTCCCGCTGGGAGCACCGCACCGCCGCCGAACGGGTCTGTCGCGTCAATGCAAACTATGTTCAGATCGCGCTTTGCCCGCCGGTGCTGGAAGCCGTCATCCAAAACAAACGCTGTTATGGCGAACTTTTCCAACGCCCATTTTGCCGCCGAGACGCGATCTGCATCGGCAATCACGACAGCTTTACCGTCGAGCTTACGTCCGAGTTCCACAGGTTCATCACCGCCGGTTTTTGCATCAACCAACACATTCTGACCGTCCGAAACCAAAACGCGTTCTTTAGGATTCTGACGGCCATAACCGCGAGTCAGAATACAAACTTTCTCGCCATTTTCGGCTAAAATTCCGGCGACTGATGCAACGAGTGGAGTCTTTCCAGTGCCGCCCGCGGTTATGTTGCCGATACTTATGGTCCTTACCCCAAGCGAATGTGATGAAAAATAGCCGCGATTGTACAGGGCATTTCGCACGTTTGCAGCCTGGCCGTAAAGCCATCCGAATGGCGAGAGGAGGTTCATCTATAGTTCAAGGAAGTTTTGAAGCAGTTTTTTGCCGTGTTCCGTAAGGATCGATTCGGGATGAAACTGGACGCCTTCGACCGGTAATTCGCGATGCCGTAGGCCCATTATCAATCCGTCCGGAGACTCCGCAGAGATTTCCAGCGAGTCCGGCAGCGATTCACGTTCGACGACCAGCGAATGGTATCGTCCGGCATTGAACGGATCGGCGATACCGTCGAAAATCGTTTTCCCGTCGTGTCGTATCACAACCGGTTTGCCGTGGACAGGTTCCGGCCCGCGTACGACTTTACCGCCGAAATGCTGCCCTATCGCCTGATGGCCAAGGCAAACACCCAAGATCGGCATTCGATCGGCAAATTTGTCTAACACGGCAAGTGTGATTCCTGCCTTATCCGGCGTTCCGGGACCCGGAGAAATAAGGATCTTTTGCGGGTTCAGTTCGTTTTCTATCTCATCGACCGTGATCTCGTCATTACGAAAGATCTTCATGGCCGCACCAAGTTCGCCGAGATATTGAACGAGGTTGTATGTGAATGAATCGTAATTATCGATAACCAGAAGCATGGATTAATGGTGAACGCAAAATCGGCGGCGTTGTTACGTTCTTTGTTTACTATTAAGTGCAATCACTTTATCATAGTCGGGTTATTCAATGGAGGCCGAATGAAATTGTCCCACAAAGCGTTTTTACTTACTTTTCTGCTTCTGTTTGCCCAAATCGCCAACGCGCAGACAGCTACCGAAAAGAAACCTACCGACGATCCCGCGAAATTGAAAAAAGACGCGGTCGCGTTCCTGCGGGAAACGATGGCCGACGTCAACAACCTTCGAACGCTCGAGAACCGGATAAGTTTTTCGGCGGAACTCGCGAGCCTGATGTGGTTTCACGACGAGAAAGAAGCCAAGACGATGTATCTGGCGGCGTTCGGCGATTTCAAACAGTTGCTGGCGCGGTACGATATGCAGATGAATTCGCTTGGCGAACCTGGTGAAGGTGAGAATTATCGCGGCGGTATGTTTGCCGATGTTAGCGACCGGTCGCAGATCACGCGAAGGTTTCAAACCGCGATGCAGGTCCGCCAGCAAATGTCGCTGAGTCTCGCCGAACATGACCCGGAACTCGCCTTCAGTTTTTATTTCGAGAGCCTGCAGTCGTTGACCAACCCCGAATTTCGCAAGCAGATGGAGGAGCGCGATCAGTACTTCGAGATCCAGCTTATGACTCAGGTTGCCAAGACGAACGCGGCAAAGGCTACGCAGTTTGCGATAAAGGCTATCGAAAAAGGCGTCAACTACCAGCATCTTGAACTGCTAAAGAAGATATACGAAAAGGACTCCGAGAAAGGAGCCGAATTTGCTGCCGCGATGCTGAGTAAGGTCAAGAGCGATAAGGTCGACTCAGGAGATTACTGGGTGCTTAGCTCGTTCTTGAGCGCCGCCGGCGAGACGTTTGATAAATCCAAAAAGGAAGGCGGCAAAAAGCCCATGCTTGAACAGGCCGAACTTCGCGAACTTGCCGATGTTTTTGCTCAGGCGATATTGAGCAACACCAGCGAAGATTCGTCCGGCGGCCTGCAATACGCCGACGCGATCGAGAAATACAATCCGGGGCGTGCAACGCAGATTCGAGCAAAATTTAGGGATCGCGCCCGCGATTCGCGAAGTTATGCAGATACCTCGAGTAACGGAATGGTGAGAGCCGTCAATACGGCCGCATACGCGGAAAATTCGACCGCGAACTCAAATTCAGGCCGCGGGCAAAGGGAAGCCGAAGAACGCGAAAAGGCTGAAAAGCAGTTGCAGGAAGACGTTGCAAAGTTAGGCACCAAAGAGCTTCCAAAGGAAGAGCGTGAAAAGATAGTTACACAGGCTCGAAAGATTCTTCTGCAAACGCCGGGTAAGGACAAAAAGATCCTGGGCCTGAGTATGCTTGCCGCACAGGTTGCAAAAATGGGCGACAAGGAACTCGCCGGCGACATAATGCGGGATGCTCAAAACTTGATAAATCCATCGCCGAAGAACTATCAGGATTTTCTGCTCATGTGGATGCTTGCGAGCGGTTATGCCGAGGCCGATCCGGAGAAGGCGTTTCCGCTTCTGGAAGACACGATAATGCGTGCGAACGACATCTTGGCGGCGGTTGTAAAGGTAGGTGAATTTGTCGATGTGGCCGGCGAAATTATCGACGAAGGCGAAGTTCAGGTCGGGGCGTTTGGCGGTTCCATGATCCGCGGCCTGACGAGCGAACTCGGAATGGCTGATAGTACGCTCCGAACGCTGGCGAAAGCAGATTTTATAAAAACAAAGAACCTGACAAGCCGCTTTGACCGCTCCGAAGTCAGAATTCTCGCGAAAATGATGATTCTGCGTGCCGTTTTAGGAGATAAGAAGGCTGTAGTTCCTTCCGAAGACGATCCAGACATCGGCAAGGTGCTGAATTAACCGAAACTCGTTCCGAGCAGCCATTGCCCGCCGTCAACGACGAGCGTTACGCCGTTAATGTAACTTCCTGCGTCCGATGCCAAAAACAGTGCGGCGTTCTCGATATCCGCGATCTTGCCAAACCGCCCAAGCGGTATCTTTCTGGTGATTTTTTCCTTTAAAGCGTCCGGCAGAAGGCGCTTCATACCCTCTGTGTCCTCGATCGGACCGGGGGCAATGCCGTTGACTCTAATGCCGTGTCGGCCCCATTCTACCGAAAGATTGCGCGTTATTGCATCGACCCCTGCCTTCGCCGCCGAAACGTGAATTTGCATCGGCGTCGCCAGATAATGGAGCGTCGCCGAGATATTCAGGATCTGTCCCTGAGACTTTTTCAGCTCTTCAAACGCGGCCCGGCAGACGTTGAAAGTACCCTTGGTATCGATATCAACAACCGTCCCGAAACCGTTCGGCGAAAGCTCATTCGCCGCGCAAAGGAAATTTCCGGCAGCACCGTTAACGACTATATCGATTTTTCCGTAGTGCTCGACTGTCTTAGCGATGGCGTTTTGCACCGCATCGAAATCCCGCACATCGGCCGCAACCGTGAAACACTCGCCGCCGTTCTCTTCGATAAACTGTTTCTGCGCGATCAGATTTTCTTCCTTGCGGCTCGTAATCGCGATTTTGGCGCCGTGCCGAACAAGCGCCCGCGCGACACCGCCCGTAATGCCCGTTCCGCCGCCCGTTACAAACGCAACTTTACCCTGTAAAATGTTATCAGCAAATATTTTGTCGGTCATATTCGCAAGATGTTATCACAGAAATTTCAACGCGGAGACGCGAAGACGCAGAGAGAGGAAGAATTTAGTTACAGGGATGGAATGCATGAAAGTGATTTCATTCGAGTTCCGGTTCTTTCATATTCTCGTTCATCGTCTTTATCCCCGTTAAATATTGCTTCGCGTCTTTGTGTCTCTGCGTTAATTCTCTTTTCGCTTTCGTGCGGATCGAAGCCCACCGATCTTCGCACCGTCATTCCCGCCGATTCGCTTGTTTATTTGGAAACGAGCGATCTCGGCAAAGCTGTCGCCGCAATCACAGAAAATAAGTCTTTTCAGCGGCTTGCTAAGACCCGCCCCGACACTTCGGCCCTAAATGGGATGAGACTCGCCGTCGCGGTAACCGGTTTTCAAACTTCGGAGCAGCCGGTTTCCGATGAAAATTCTGTGCTAGATTTTCAGCCGCGATTTGTCGCGGTTGCCGAAACGAATGCATGGAATTATCAGGCGCTGAGTTTCACAGAAAACAAGCTCGGCGAATTTATCAACGAAACATACGGCGGCGAGGTGGTTCTAGAAACGTCGGACAAGCACGACGGCAAGTACTTTGTGTGGACCGCACAAGACGGGCGAAAAACGTTTGCTCTCGTTCGCGGAAGTGTCATTTTCTTCGGTAACGATGAATCGGCGATCGAAAAATGTATGGCGGTCGCGCGGGGTGAGTCTGATGGCATTGCAAAGTCTCCCATGTTCGCGTCATTGTCCGCCGATTCGCTGGCATCCGGCTATATTTCAACTGATGGCGTCTCCCAGATCGCGAATATAGCTGGCATCTCACTAGCAATGAGCACAAGCGAAGAGGGCGAGGTGAAGAGCTTCGTTGCACGAGTTTTACCTGAAATACTACGCCACTCAGTTACCGGGATCACTTGGCAAGCCAGCGTGAAGGACGAAGCCGTAAACGGACCTGGAATAGAGGACAGATATTCGTTCTTAACAAATCCCGAAGTCACAAAGGCTTTCAACGAAACGCTCGGCGAGTCGGATTTTCCGAATTCTGGTATTGAGGAGTTTGTTCCGGCAGAAGCAGTATCGATTACGCGCTACATGTTTAAAGATCCTCAGACGGCCTGGCGCAGTACTCTTCTGACGGCGCAGAAGCAGACTGATGCGGTTAGCGGCAATCTCATCGAGGCTTTTTCGGGGAGTTTGTTTGAGCCTTACGGAGTCGAAAACCCCGAACAGTTTCTAGGCGCGATAGGTAATAGAATTTTGACCGTACGGTCAGATTCCGAAGGCGAAAATGTCGTAGTTATTTCGACCGTAAAAGACTCAGATAATCTGAGAAAGTCGATAGCAAAAGAAATCAGCTTTGCGAAGGTCGCGGAAAAAATCGAAGGTGCTGAAGTGTGGAAATCGTTAGATGGCGAGCTTGCCTTTGCATCCAGCGATGGCAAATTTGTTCTTGGAGATTTGGAAACTGTGATCAAGTGTCTGACGTCCCGTCTACAAAAGCTAAATTTGCTAGAGCTGGAATACCTAAAAGAATTCGAAACTCCGGCGACCACTCTGACGATTGCCAAATATATCGATCCAGAGGCAAAACTGGTCGAAATTCTTTCAGAGCGACACGACGACAGAGCGGTCCTTGTCCAGCGTTCAATTACTACTACCGTTTTTATCCGCGATGGATTTAGAAGACGAACGGTATCGGACTTCGGTCTGATCGGTTCGATAATTGAGCAGCTTGGGAAAAACAATTATCCTTGAGATGCTGATCCAAAACCTCCGGAATAGCTGATAAGTGATAGGTGTAAGCTGATAATTTCGGAAGCGTCGTAATTTTCACCTGTCAGTTATCAGTTTTTACTTATCCCGAAGCGTAACGAGCACGATCACCTTATTTCTTCTTCGCATTCCGCTTCAATTTGCGCACATTTCGTTCGATCCACCTTTCAGCTTCTTCAAAATACGCAAATTTCTCTTCGTCTCGACGAAACGTGGGTGTGTGGTTGTATCGGCGGCCGTTGTGGTGGACGGTCGGGTGGTGGATGTGGAGCATTTCGTGAAAGACGATGTATTCGACGACGTATTGCGGTACATCACGGGCATCGAGCGATTTGCTGACGACGATCGTATCGTGTGTCGCGTCGTGATGGCCAAGAATTCGATAGGTTTTGCGGGCTGACCATGTTAGCACCGGTTTCGCTATCGAACCGCGAAAATACACCCGGTTCAGTTCGTCGAAAACGGCCGACAGGTCAAAAAACTCGCCTTTATCCGTTGAAACGACCTTACGCCCGCGGGAACGTTTGTTCTCAGTCACCTGTTCGCGCATTTCGGCGGTTTTGATAAAACTGGAATACACATCCCGGGCGTTTTTAGGCACCCGTTTGCGGAGAAGTTTGGCTACTAGTATGTACGCAAGAGCCTTTTGTCCGAGTGCCGGCATATCGCGGCAGACTTCGGCGATGCGGACGAAAACCATGCCGTCGCGGATGCGGATCGTGTGATTTATTCCAATATATGGATAAAATCTCACGTCGATCTCGGGAATTTCACGGGTCTTGTTAAGCGTCTCGAACGCCTCGCGATACTGATCCTTGATCGCAGACGTATCGTCCGGCTTAAAGTTGTTTATCACAGTTTAACTATTAATTCTTGACATATCGCCTGTCAAAATGCTAATTCTTTAATGGGAAGCATACCGCTACAGCGCGGTGTGCGACAAACTCACCGTGATAAGATGCCTGTCCTCGAATCAAACCTTAAGGTCGAGAAAAGTTTGAATTTTCCCGATTCTCGCGGACAAACCATTCTCTCAGCGATAATTAACGAACATTTTGTTACGGGTGAGCCTGTCGGTTCGAAAACGGTTGCGGAAAAATTTGCCAATGCTTCGGGTTTAAGCTCGGCAACGATTCGCGGCGTGATGGGTGAACTTGAGGACCTCGGTCTTTTGGAACAGCCTCACACATCAGCCGGACGCGTACCGACCGACCGCGGCTACAGGTTTTTTGTTGATAATTTGCTCGGTGTCTTAAGCATTTCGAACGATGATCTTCATCGGATTGGAGGCGAGTTTGGGTTAAACGCAAACGACCTATCCTCGGCACCGGACAGATTAATGGAGCGAACCTCGCAGTTGCTGTCAGCTCTTTCAAATAATGTGGGTATTGTGGTTTCACCAAGCCTGGCCAGCGACCGCCTGCAGCATATCGAATTCGTAAATCTTTCCGATAATCGAATTCTTGTGGTTCTGGTTTCGAAGCCGAACATTGTCCATAACCGGATAATTAGGCTTAACGTCACCTTTTCCAAAGAAGAACTCGAACGCACGGCTAACTACCTCAATGCGGAATTTGCCGGAAAGAGCTTGTCGGAAATTCGTGCGGATATTATCAAATTGATGCACGAAGAAAAGGCATTATTCGATAAATTGCTGCAGACAGCCGTGATTCTTTGTTCGCAGAGTATCGAGAAGGAAGAAGATAATCTGGGCGAAGTTTTCGTTGACGGCACGTCGAATATCTTAAAGAAAAGCGATTTCGCCGATCTTGAAAGATTAAGGGAACTGCTTTCGACGATAGGCGAAAAATCACGATTGGTCGAGATCCTGAATGAATGCATCGCCCGCGATCATTCACCGCAGGGCGGCGTTCAAGTGGTTATCGGCAGTGAGAACCGCACACCTTCATTTCAGAACTGCACGCTGATTTCGGCACCTTACCGGATCGGCAACAGTTCGGCGATCGGAACCCTCAGCGTGCTGGGCCCGACGCGGATCGAATACGCAAGAATGATATCTATCGTTTCTTACGTCGCACGCGTCCTCGAAAAAATGATGTCGAAAGACCCTTCAAATAACTAGTACGTATAACTCCGCGTCCTTTGTGTCTTCATCTTTGTGATCTCTGTGTTTAGACTTTTACATAACACAAAGAACACTAAGTCGTTTCACAAAGAACTCAAAGAAAAACTACTTTAGACCGACCAGATAATTTCCAAAATCAAAAGCAGATTCGCCTGATTTGTAATGGACCCAAATCAAGAAACAGAAAATTCAGAATATTTCTTCGAGCTTTCGGACGAAGAAACTGTCGACGAATCGGATTCGGTCGATGATTTCATCAAGCAGTTGGAGGCAAAGGAGAAAGATCTGCATATTACGGCAGACACGACATTTATCGAGATTGCCGCGGATTTTGAAGACGGGGAACTTCCCGACTTCTTGAAGCCTGATCCGCCAGAGAATAACACAAAGACTCTTGCACCTGCAGTTGTGGAAACTGGCGTGGCAGATCGAGCGATTGTTGCAAATCTGGAAAAAGAACTCGTTTCGCTCAAAAACAAAATCTCGACCATGGAGGCCGACCGTAAAGAGCATTTCGAGAAGGCACAGCGGCGGTCACGCGATTTCGACGCCTACAAAGCCCGCACCGAACGCGAACGCGGCGACACCTTTCAGAAGCAGCTGAGGAATTTGGCGACGCAGATGCTGCCCGCACTCGACAATCTGGATCGGGCACTCAGGTTTGCGTCGGAAATGCCCGAAGACCAACGCAATGATATTGAGCAATTCTTTAACGGAATCGTTCTGGTCAATCAACAGGTGAACGAGGTTTTGACGGGAATGGGAATAATGCCCATAGCAACGGTCGGCCAGCCTTTCGACCCGCATTTTCATGAGGCAGTGGCGATCGAAGAAACAAGTGATTTCCCGCCGAACACTGTTACCGAAGAACTCCTTCGCGGTTTTCGCATCGGCAATAAAATAATTCGTCATTCGATGGTAAGGGTTTCACAAGCTTCCCAGGAAATGGAACCTTCAGCAGATTCTGCTGCCGACGACACTGAGCCGATCGTTTTTTATAACGAAGCGGATGCCAACGGCTTCACAAATCCGGTTGATGACAACGAACCGGATGATTCGCCCGCATCGTCAGGAGATGACGAATAACACCCGCAAGTTTTTTACTCCCATTAGATCAACGCAAAAGGAACACGGCACATGAGCAAAGTAATCGGAATTGATTTGGGCACAACAAACTGCTGCGTCTCCGTCCTCGAAGGCGGAACGGTGCAGATCATATCCAACAAAGAGGGCGGTCGAACGACGCCGTCCGTTGTTGGTTTTACGGACAAGGACGAGCGGCTGGTCGGGCAGATCGCCAAACGCCAGGCCGTAACGAATTCGGCCAATACGCTCTACGCCGTCAAGCGTCTCATCGGCCGCAAGTACAATGCGCCCGAAGTCGAAAAAATGCGCGAAACGGTACCTTTCGATATTGTCGAAGCACCGAATGGCGACGCTCATATCAAGGTTCTGGACCGCGTTTACAGTCCGCCTGAGATCTCGGGCATCGTGCTTCAGCGTCTGAAGATGGCGGCTGAAGAATTTCTCGGCGACAAGATCAATGAAGCGATTATAACCGTTCCTGCCTATTTCGATGATATGCAGCGGCAAGCGACACGCGACGCCGGCAAAATTGCCGGCCTCGAAGTCGAGCGCATTATTAACGAGCCGACAGCCGCCGCTTTGGCCTACGGTTTTGGCAAAAATAAGAGCGAAAAAATCGCCGTATACGATCTTGGCGGCGGTACTTTCGATATCTCGATCCTGGAGATAAACGACGGTGTTTTCGAGGTCCTTTCAACATCAGGCAACACGTTCCTCGGTGGTGAGGACTTTGACCAGAGAATTATTGAATGGCTCGTGGAAGTTTTCAAAGCCGAATGCGGCGTCGATCTGAAAGGTGACCGACTTGCGCTTCAGCGGTTAAAAGAAGCAGCGGAGCGTGCTAAATGCGAGCTTTCAAGCGTTGCGGAGACAAACATCAGTCTCCCGTTCATCGCCGCCGATGCCACAGGGCCGAAGCATATTAATGCGGTCCTGACACGGGACAAATTCGAAGAACTGGTTCAGGACTTGGTCGATGCCTCGGTCGAACCGTGTCAAAAAGCGCTTTGGGACGCAAAACTCAAACCTGAAGATATCGACAAGGTTATCCTCGTCGGCGGCCAGACGCGTTCGCCGATAATCACGCGTACGGTCACTGATGTTTTCGGCAAAGAACCGTCGGCTGAGATCAATCCGGATGAGGTTGTTGCCATGGGCGCGGCCATTCAGGGCGGCGTTTTGACGGGTGACGTTAAGGACATTGTCCTGCTTGATGTTCTGCCGCTAAGTCTCGGTTTGGAAACGCGCGGCGGTTTGTTTGTAAAACTGATTCCCCGAAACTCGTCGATTCCGCTTAAAAATACGATGACATTTACAACCGTTGTCGATAATCAGCAGACCGTGGAAATCCATATTTTGCAAGGCGAACGCGAGATCGCACGTGAAAACCGCAGCCTTAACAAATTCGAACTTGTCGGCATTCCGCCCGCACCGCGCGGAGTGCCTCAGATCGATGTTACATTCGAGATCGATACAAACGGCATCGTCAACGTCTCCGCCCAGGACAAGATGACCGGCCTTGAACAGGCGATGCAGATTACGCCTTCATCGGGACTTGGGCCGGGCGAAATTGAACGCCTCATAATGGAAGCCGAAACCTCTGTCGAAAGGGATCGCGACGAACGGGAACTGATAACGCAGCGAAACCGGCTTGAAAATCTGGTCAGAAACGCCCGCAAGGCTATGGCCGAAGTCGGCAAGGCTTTCCCGCTTGAGTTTCAACAGGAGATAAACGGCATTCTCGGCAACGCCGAAGAATCGGCCAAATCCGAAGACGCCAAGGAGATCGCCCGGGCCCTCGTAACGGTAGAGTCAACTTCAAGCAAGATCACCGAAGCAATGCTGACGACGGTATAGGCTTCGGGCAGAAACGCGGGTGTGTACGAGCGTGCCCGCTCCGAACTTGAGAAATTTCGACTTTTGTCGCAAAATAAGACAAAGCGTCAGTTCATACATTTGGGCTGGCGCTATTTTAGGTTTCAGGTTCCAAGTTTCAGGCTTCAACTTCGGATGCAGACCTGAAACGTGAGGCTTGAAACGCGAAACTTATGTCGAAAAGAGATTATTACGAAGTTCTGGGTGTAACGCGCACCGCGACCGAAGTTGAGATAAAACGCGCCTACCGCACATTGGCTGTTCAGCATCACCCGGACAAAAATCCTGGCGATCATACAGCTGAAGACAAATTTAAGGAATGTGCTGAAGCGTACGCAGTGCTTTCCGATTCGGAAAAGCGGGCGGCGTACGACCGTTTCGGCCATTCGGCAGCTGGTGCGGGAGCAGGCTTCGATCCGGGATTTTCGAATATCGAGGATATTTTCGACATGTTCGGATTCGGTGATATGTTCGGATCGCGCGGTGGCGGAGGCCGTCGTACCGTCCAACGCGGCTCCGATTTGCGTTACGATCTCGAGATCACGCTCGAAGACGCGGCGAACGGTAAGGAAGAAAAGCTGCGGATACCGCGTCTTGAAGGCTGTGGCGAATGCGACGGCAGCGGTGCTGAAAAAGGGACCAAAGCCGAAAGCTGCATAACCTGTCAGGGAAGCGGACAGACGCGTTACCAACAGGGATTTTTCAGCGTAATGCGTACGTGCCCGAACTGCTCAGGCCGCGGGCAGATAATCCGAACGCCGTGCAAGAAATGCAGCGGTGCGGGACGTATTGAAAAGGAAAAGACGCTTGAACTAAAGATCCCGGCCGGTGTCGAAACCGGTTCCCGTCTCCGCGTTTCGGGCGAAGGCGAAGCCGGCCCGAACGGTGGCCCGTCTGGTGACCTGTTCGTCGTGCTGCACGTAAAAGAACACGAAGTTTTCGAACGCCAGGGAGCGAATCTTTACTCGGCAGTGCCTGTGACTTTCGCTCAGGCCGCACTCGGCACGGAATTAAAGGTAAAAACTCTGGAAGGCGAGGAAGATCTCAAGATTCCGGCCGGAACACAGACCGGTACCGTCTTTCGCATTAAATCGCAGGGAATGCCGGCCCTCGGCGGCCGAGGCAAGGGCGATCTTTTCGTCGCCGTAACGCTGATAACGCCCAAAACGCTGACGAAAGAGCAAAGAAAGCTGCTCGAACAGCTTGCCGAAGTCGAAGACACCGATTTCAATGACGAATCGTTCATCGAAAAGGTTAGGAATATTTTCGGCTAACTTCATTTTTGTAACATCACATTAGCCTTTTTGGACTATGCTTTAATAACTTAGTTTGAGAAGGCTTTTATTTTTGTGTGCATCTTTAGGCGGTCGTGAAAACTGCTTATCGGTGCGGGAGTGACTATATACAAGGAGAAAAATCATGGGAAGAATCAAAGTTGGAGAGGAAAATTCGACGCCTATTGAACTTTATTACGAAGACCGCGGCACAGGCCAACCGGTCGTTTTGATTCACGGATGGCCGCTAAGCGGAGCGTCTTGGGAAAAGCAGACGACGGCACTGCTTGCAGCCGGCTATCGTGTCATAACCTATGACCGCCGAGGTTTTGGCCGTTCCGACCAGCCGGCTACGGGTTATAATTACGACACATTCGCTGCTGATCTGGACATTATTCTAAAAGATTTGGATCTGAATGATACGATCATCGTCGGTTTTTCGATGGGAACGGGTGAGGTGACGCGCTACTTGGGCAAATACGGCTCAGCACGCATCGCAAAAGCGGTCGTTATAGGCGTTATCCCTCCGTTTCTATTAAAGACGGACGACAATCCGAACGCAGTGCCCGGAACTGTTTTCGAAGATATCAAGAAAAATGTCCTCGCCGACCGGCCGGCGTTTTTGACACAGTTTTTCCAGAATTTCTACAATTTGGACGAAACGCTCGGCAAACGAATCAGCCAGGAGGCAGTCGATTGGAGTTGGAACACGGCTGTTCAGGCTTCGGCCATCGGAACGCACGATTGTGTCGATTCGTGGCTTGAAGATTTCCGTGACGACGTCTCGCAGTTCGACGTGCCGACGCTCATTATACACGGAAGCGGCGACCGTATTTTGCCTATCGAATTTACGGGAGAACCGCTGTCCAAAAGCATTCCAAACGCTAAATATGAAGTAATCGAAGGTGCGCCGCACGGATTGTGCTGGACACATGCCGAAGATGTAAACGCTGCGTTGCTGGCATTTCTGGGCGAAGGCAAAAAAACCGCGACGGCGTAAGACTGGAGAACGACTGGAGCGGCAAGCATCCCAGCTTGCCGCTCAAGCTCGCCGCTGCCGGTTAGGAAAGCTTGGCCTTTACAGATTCACTCACCATTCGTCCATCAACAGTTTTGCCGGCCAGTTTCGCCTGCGCGGCCTTCATCACAATACCCATTTCCTTAATTGATGAGGCTCCGGTCTCGGTGACCGCTTCAGCCACGGCCTGTTCGATTTCTTCCGGCGTTGCGGCCCGCGGTAAATAGGCCTCGATATGCGTGATCTCAAGGGCCTCTTTTGCCGCCAGATCGTCGCGTCCCGCCTTTTCGTACTGCTCGATCGAATCCCGCCGCTGCTTCACCAGGCCCTGTAACGCTTTGCCGACCTCTTCATCGGTCAACTCACTGCCTTTTTCGATCTTCCGGTTCATGAGATTGGCCTTGACCATCCGCAAAGTCGACAGCCGCTCCGCATCTTTTGCCCGCATCGCATCAGTAAGGTCCGCAATAATTTTTTCGTTTAAGCTCATACCTCAAAGTTTAAGGAAGTGATTGGTTTCGCGCAAACGCCGTCAACCGTCGGTTGTCAGTGGTTAGTAGAGAATGAGAGAATACTTTTCTTTTGTTCACTATGAAGCTACGCTGGCAATTTGGCATTATCGCTGGGATATTCCTTGCAATTTTCACGCTTTACCCGCAGTTCAAGATGGTGTATCTGCGTGGTGACGATTGGAACGGTCACTACGCATACAATGACATCGATGAGGTCGCGTACGCTTCATATGTTCGTGCCCTGATCGACGGACGGCCGCGGAAGAACGATCCGTATACGGGCCGCGACGACACGGCCGAAACGCCCCAGCCCGAATCTCTTTTTTCCATTCAATTCGCCGCCCCTTATACGATCGCAATTCCCGCGCGAATTTTCGGAATCGGCACACCGTGGGCGATAACCTTGTCCGGAGCCTTTGCCGGATTTCTTGCGGCGTTAGCTGGATTCTGGCTGATTGGGCGCATTACCGGCGATTCGTGGTACGCGATGGCGGGTTCGTTGGTGATATTTGCCGGAGGAGCGCTTGCGGCGGGCGAGGGAGCGATCTCCGAGATACTATTTGACGGATTTTCGTATCCCTATTTTCCGGGTTTTCGAAGATATATTCCGGCAATGGCGATGCCCGCGATCTTTGCGATGTTCGGGTTTGTTTGGAAACTCCTAAGCTCCCCTCCTTACGACCACCCCGTCGGCGAAACCCCGCCACCCCTCCTAAGACAGGAGGGGAGTGAGGAGGATGCCGCTTCGGCAGACAGGGTGGTTCTTTCGAATTCAAAATCGAACATCCGCAATCTCAAATTGATCTACGGCACGCTCGCCACTCTGTGCTTCGCCTACACCGTCTATTCCTATTTCTACATTTGGACGACTGCGGCGGCGTGGCTCGGCTGTCTGGTGATTGTGTGGCTTGTGGAGCGGCCCGATGGCTGGCGGAAAGATTTGAAGTCGCTGGGGGCAGTCGGCGGAGCGATGTTGCTGGTTTTGCTGCCGTATGCCTACATGCTTTCGAATCGTTCGGCCACGATGGACAACGTGCAGTTGCTTGTTCACACGCGAATGCCCGATCTGTTTCGTGTACCGGAGTACATCGCATTTGCCGTGCTTCTGCTCCTGATCGCGGGCATTGCGACAAAACGTATCGCGATGAAGGACCGTTCAACGCTGTTCGCGTTGTCGCTCACGCTTGTGCCGTTCGTAGTATTCAATCAGCAGATCCTCACCGGCCGCTCGCTGCAGCCGATCCATTATCAGGTGTTCATCGGCAACTACGTCGCAGCGGCCGCGTTGATGGTGACGATCGGAATTCTTTTGAAAAAGACGCTTGAAAAGGGAAGATTTGTTACGAAGGCAGCGTGCTCAATGATCGCCTTACTTGCCGTCATTTGGGGTTTCGTCGAATGTCACTACACGGTTCGCGTGCTTGACGATGCAAATATCGAGCGCGACATTTCATTTCCGGTCGGTCGGCGTCTTGAAGAACTATCGAAGGCCGACCCAGATCCGCACCGCACCACGGTTTTGGCCTTCGACATGATCCAATCGGACGATCTGCCGACCATAGCGCCGCAAAATGTATTATGGGCGCGTCATCAGCACGTTTTTGCGGGATTGTCGTGGGAAGAGAGCAAGGAGCGTTACTTTCAATTTCTTCACTATTCGAACATTGACGAAAAAGGCCTCGACTATCTTCTCAAGAGGGATTTCATATCGCAGATCGCACTCTTCGGTTGGGGAAGGCACACGGACCGGTTAAGCAGCGAGTCAAAGCCGCTGACCTATGGCGAGGTCGGTAAGGAGGTTGCGGATTACGCCGCGTACCGAGTGAAATTTGACCGGCAGCAGGCGTCGAATCCGCTGCTGTCCTATGCGGTGGTGAACAATGACGCCGGGTCCGATCTGTCGGTGCTTGATAAATGGTACGACCGGCGAGAGATAGAAACGATAGGAAAATACACCATCTATCGGGTCAGGCTGCGCGAATCTCAATAAATGAGCGCAAAAAAAGACCGCCCCACCGGGCGGTCAATATGTATTGCTAAAAAATATAAATACTGCCTAAGCTGCCAGAAGGTCGTTCGACGTTTCGGCAAAAACTCGTCTGCCATTTAAAGCGTCGTCGATAATTTCACGAACGGCTGATGCATCAGGATTAACTTCCATTCGGACGCAAGCCCGCAAGTGTCTGATGATTCCCTCGGTCGCTATATCGATCGCATCGCCGGTCAGTTTCGAGAAACGACGAGCTTGGATATGATCAATCTGCAGGATTCTATCCTGCAATGTCATTGGTTTAGCTGCTGCCACTTTATTTACTCTCCTTGGTTAATATTTACCGCTTTTTCAAAAATCAATAAATCTCAAAAATCGCTGAACCCCAACAAAAATGCTAATGTTAAAGCACTTTCTCCTGTCGATTAGTTGAAAAATTCAACCGATCCGTTGCAATTAAATGGGGGAATTCAGCTCTGTTATCAACTCTGTAATGAAATAGTAACAAATAGGATTGTGTTTGTCACGGTTTTTTTTCAGACATGAGACACTTTTTCTTCACAAGGCTCTGGGCAGCAGAAAAGCCGCCAAACCTATTAGGTTCACCGGCCCGCCTGTTTCAAAAAATTATCGTGTTCTATTTTCCGCCAACCGCGTCTTTCAAGGCTTTTCCAAGACGGAACTTGACGGTCGTCTTTGCCGGGATCTTGATCGTCGCACCCGTTGCCGGATTTCGGCCTTCGCGTGCCTTGCGGGTTGCCTTTACCAATTTGCCAAAGCCCGGAAGCGTGAACTCTCCGTTCTTCTTGACTTCATCTGTTGCGAGGGCGGCGATCGCATCAAACATTCCTTTAACCTCTGTCTTTTTCAGTCCTGATGATTCCGCCAATGTGTTGACGATTTCCGTTTGTGTCAAACGAGCCATAATTTAGTAACCTCCAATGTAATTGTGAATATTAGTACTACTCTTAACTAACTGATTTTTCCTGCAGGATAATACAGCAGGGTGGGTAAAATCTTTTGGGTCTTTCCGGTTTGAATGGTCGGGGCGGCAAGATTCGAACTTGCGGCCTCTCGGTCCCAAACCGAGCGCACTACCAGGCTGTGCTACGCCCCGTGTTGATCTAATGCAACATCACCAAGTGTCGAATTTTACAGGCGAAAAATGGGTTGGTCAAGTCAAACCGCCGTAAAAGCGAGTAAATATCGAATAATTGTGCGAGAAGCACGTGCCCGGTGGCTTATTTCACCTTTTACGTCGGTTGAGAGTTCTCCAAAGGTCTTTGCGTAGCCCGCCGGAACAAACATCGGATCGTAGCCGAAACCTCCGTTTCCGCGTGGCGCGTCGGCGATCGTCCCGCTACAAATGCCCTCCGCTTGAATAAGCAAATCGCCGGCCTCGTTTACCAGAAGCATCGAGCAAACAAATCTCGCGTCTCTGGTGCCCGTCTCCGCCAACTCCATTTCGCGTAGAAGCATTGACATCTTCTTATTGAACGTCGTTTCATCTCCGCCATATCGGGCCGACAAAACACCGGGAGCATTCCCGAGCGCCGCAATCTCCAGCCCGGAATCGTCGGCCAGGGCCCACAAACCTGTCTGCAAAGCATAACCGCGGGCCTTCAGAAGCGCATTTTCTTGAAATGTTGAGCCGGTTTCATCGACCTCGGTAATGTTCTCGAAATCGCCCAGGCTCTGAAGCGTGAACGGAGCATCACGAAAAAGAGTCTTCATTTCCGCGACTTTTCCGGGATTTCCGGTTGCTATCACCAGGCTGCGTTTATTGCTCATGGTTACCCTGACCATTCTCCTATGCCGCACGGAGAAAATGCAAAAGAGAGTAGCCGCAGCCAGGCGCTTCTTCATTTTGAGCGCTGCAAACGCTGAACGCGCGAATGTGATTTCTCTTGCCAAACCCATCGAGTAAAAGGTATAAAGGATGTAGCGTAATTTTCGCTGCCTGCCCTTTATCATCTAATCGTGTGAGGAAAATCCCAATTGGAACTTGCTGCTTCTCAACCGCCTGTTTATAATCCCGCAATTCAGTACAAGTCCGAATTGCCGGAGGATTTTACCTTGCCCAATCGTACCTTGCGAGATACAGGCGATCTTACATTCGAGATCGGACTATGGCTTTCCGGGCTTGAGAGTTTTTTGAGCAATTGGGACCATATTTCGCGCGACAACCAGCAAACGATCGAACCCGCCGAAGACTGGACCAAGGAGTTTCGCCTGACGCATTCCGCGCTTTTGATGTGTTCGAGCCTGAATTACCAGCTTAGAAAAAGCCTCAACCCGAATGCATCAGAAGGCAATTCAAAATCACGTACTGTTTCTGACGCCGCCGACACGATCTCGGTCGAGGACTGCGACGAGTTCCTACTCGTACTGCGCGACATAATTACCTTGAACAGCACGTTCATTAAGGCCGGCACTCTCAAGTTTGACGCTTGGAAGGCTTGGAACGCTTTGCTCGTCGAAAAGCTGCGCGATTCGGAAACGGTGCGTAAATTTGTATCGTATTCAAATCGTGACGGACTTGAATTTTTGCCGGCCGATCTTCAGGAGTTGCTAAAAGGCAAACGGTTGCCATTCTCTGACCAGGCTGATCTTCACTCGGTTTTATCCCGATTCGCTATCATAATGCGGTCCCTGAGCGTTGTCGGGTCAATGTTGCGAAATGACGAACCGCTCAAATCAACGGTGTTGATCTTCGCGAAAGTTTATGAACGTTCACAGGAACTTATTGGGTTTATAGACAATCGGCTGATTCGATTTAAGGACGAAGGCGCCGAACTCTTTGCGTCTCTCGATAGCGCATCGTATACCGCATCTTTGGAGCTGAAAAAAGTCTACCAGCAGGAGTTGACGGGGCTCGTCGCGATCCGCCCGGCGCCGTCCATACACGCGAAAGTCGAAACGGCCTACTCGCTGCTCAACGACAGCTTCGAACAGATACTTGCCGGGTTCGCCCGTTTAATCGAGCCGGGAATGGTCGTTACCGAGCTCTTTCCGAGCGTTCAGTTGAAGCTTGAACAATCATTGAGCTTGCGCAGCCATCTGTGGAAAGTGCTTCATGCGGTGCAGGCCGCCGAGAAGAGCCCGGACAAGCGTTTGCTTGAAGATATGAAAAAGAAGCTGACGAGATTTATGGACGAGCCCGTCCGGTTTCTGTTCTTTAAGGACAGGGAAACGCTGGAAAGATTTAGCGAAGAGATCGTGGCGACAAACGACGCGCAGGACCTCGTTCCGATACTCCACCGTTTTGGTGCTTATCTCGAAACGCTTTTCAGCCTCGTAAACATGCGCACCGTTCTTGGGTCTCACCCCTTTGCTGAGCCGAAAAGCTGATCGACTTACTGCGAACGCAGCGTCGCCAACGGCTTCCTGAACAGCACGTCAAAACTCGCTATCCCACCAACCAGCATCACCAGCAAAGCCGTTATCAAAACTCCCGACACCGCCAACACTGGATCGAAAACCCATTCAATTCCAAGACTAAATCGGCTCACTGCCCAGGAAAGCAGCACGGCGAACCCGGAACCGATGATTCCGGCCAGAATTCCCAAAAGACCGTATTCCGTCAGCAGGATCGAAGCCATCGTAAGGCGTCTCGCTCCCAAAGTTTTCAGTATCGCATTCTCGTAAATTCGCTGCGATTTCGTCAGGGCGATCGAGCCGATCAATATCAGGATTCCGCTCAGGATAACAAAGCTTCCAACAAACGAGATCGCCAGAACGAAGTTGGCAACGAGCTTCTGCACGGCCTCCACAATGTCGGCGACATCGAATATCTGCACATTCGGGAATTTGCCCAGCACATCACGCTGGAGCCGCTGGCGTTCGGTTGGCGGAACGCGGGTCAGGACGGTAGCGGCAAAGGATTGCGGTGCCGTCTCCAACACTCCCGGACGGAAAACGAAAACAAACGCGGTCCTCGTATTGCGGAGGTCGAGTTTCCTGATATTCGCGACCTGGACCGTGATCTTCCGGCCTGAAATATCGAACGTGATCGAATCGCCGACACCGACTTTAAGCCTGCCGGCCATTTCCTCTTCAACCGAAACCTGCGGAATTTCCGGCGACACATTTTCACTCCACCACTCGCCGTCAAGAATACTCTCGTTTTCGTCCAGATTTGCACGGTAGGTAACGGCAAACTCGCGTCCTATCTGGCCTTGCTGCTGGCGGACCTCACGCTGCTGAAAATCGAACGGTTGCCCATTTACGAATGCGATCCGGGCGCGTACGGTTGGCGTGGATTCGGCTTCCTCACCAACCCTTTCCTCGATCATCCGCACCAGCTCGTCTATCTGACTCTTCTGAACATCAATGAAAAACAAGCTCGGCAACCGCTGGTTCCTGGTGAAGTCAAACTCGCGAACGAGGTTCGTTTGCAGCGATTGGACAGCGAGCACGACAAATGCACCAAGCCCAACCGCGAGCAAAATTATACGCGTCTGATTACCGGGCCTGTACAGTGAATTTACCGCCTGCCGCAATCCAAACGAGCCGATCGCCTTCACGCGTCGCAGCATCCAGGTCAGGACAACCGCCGAGAGATACAGCACCGCCGAGGTCAGGCCCAGCCCGGCAAGAAAGAACGCGCCGACTACCAGCGAACCTGCCTGCCAAACGGCAAGTCCTAGAAGTCCGGCCAACGACACAGCGCCGAAAAGCCATTTGGTAAGGTCGAGTTTCCGCAAGCTGACGTTGTTTTCATCACGCAGCAGCAATTTCGGTTTGATATTCCGTACCTGAAGCAGCGGCAATGCGGAAAACAGAAGCGATATCGCGACACCTAAAAGGACGCCTTGGGCCGCCGTCCAAAGGTTGACCGAATAGGTCATTTTCTCCGGCAGAGCGTCCAAAAAACGCCACCGGACAAACCACAATCCCGCTTGAGCCATCACGACACCAAAGATGCTCCCGGCGAGTCCGAGTGTGAGTATCTGCAAGAGATAAACGGTTATGATCCTGGTGCCTCCCGCCCCGAGACATTTCAGAACCGCGACCGATTTACGCTTTTGCTCGACAAAAGCCCGGGCAACGTTCCATACGCCGACGCCGCCAAGAACTAGAATAAGCAAGCCGGTCAACGACAGGTAATTTTCGGTGCGCGTAAATTGTTCGCTGATATTCTCCTGCGTCTCGCGATACGACTGCGCGGTGACAGTCGTTCCCTTCAATGTGTCCCGAAGCTGCCGCACAAGCTCGGTCGGATTATCTGACGTGCGATAAAGGATTCGGCGGCGCACTCGGCTCGTATTTCGCGTTATTCCAGCGGTATCAAATGCGGTTTTAGCAACAAAAACACGTGCTCCAAGACGGAATCCGCTTGTTCCGCCGGGTTCTTGATCGAAGCTGTCACGAATCTGAAACTCTGCCTCGCCAATGCGGATTTTATCGCCGATCTTTACGTTTAAGTCTTCAAGCAGGATCTTCGCAACGACCGCTCCGTTATTATCAAGCAGACTGAAATCGAACGGATTACCGTCGGCCATCTCGAATGTTCCGACGAGTGGAAACGGAGGCTCAACGCCTTTCAGCTCAACTAGTTTTGTATTCGGATTAGTTGTATCGGCCGGGCTCGCCATGGCAGAGGTTGTAATCGTTTCATTTCTTTCCTCGACTATTCCCGATGAGCCAATCACGCTCTCGATTTTGGCGATATCGGTTGGTGAAAAGTCCGCCGTCGAACTGACCTCCAGATCGGCGGTCATCAACGCCCGGGCATCGGTGCCGACGGCCCGTGTGAGATTTTGAATCAGCGACCGAAGAGCAACGACAGAGCCGACGCCTAATGCGATGCAGAGGAAAAAGAAAAGCAGCCGTCTCCATGACGAGCGAATTTCACGGCGGGTTAGGTTGAAGATAAATCTCATAGAAGATTTCAAACGCAGAGACGCAGAGGAAGAATTTAACAGGATCGACAGAATTAACAGGATTTTTCCATCTTATTTCGTCCTGCTTGATCTCATTATCCTGACTATTCTGTTCATCCTGTTAAAACCTCAGCGTCTCTGCGGTTAATTTCATCGCTCACAACGAGCCCGTCCCGTAAAACGATCTGCCGCTGTGCCTGTCGGGCGAGTTCCGTATCGTGCGTCACCAGAACAAGCGTTACATTATTCTTGGTATGCAGTCCCGTCATCAGCTCAAAAATATGCTTGCCGTTTTTGGAATCGAGATTGCCGGTCGGTTCATCCGCGAGAAGTATTTTAGGCTGATTGGCGAATGCCCGTGCGATCGCCACCCGCTGCTGCTCGCCGCCGGATAATTCGGTTGGATAATGGTGGCCGCGGTTCGTCAGATCTACGTCTTCCAACAGCACTTTCGCCCTTTCTTTGGCGTCGCGAAGGCCGCGTATTTCCATCGGGATAAGGATATTCTCAAAGGCGGTCAGACTTGGGATCAGGTGAAACGACTGAAAAATAAAGCCGATCTTTTTGCTTCGGATATCGGCAAGCCCGTCTTCGCCCATCGTGGTAATGTCGTCTTCATCAATGGTTATCCTGCCGGTGGACGGTGAGTCAAGCCCGGCAATAAGTCCTAAAAGCGTCGATTTGCCGCTTCCTGAAGCTCCTGTCAACGCGACGAATTGCCCGTCGGGTATCTCGATAGAAACGTCCTCCAGAATTGTCAGGTCCTCGGTTCCTGATCGAACGGTCTTGGTCACATTTTGCAAACGAATCATATAGTTAAGATAACAGAGCGGAGCGTTTCAATCGAAAAGCACAGTCGTTCGCGTTTGAAACAAACACAAACAAGTTATGATGATTTTGCATCTTATTTGAAGATTTTGACGTACTACTTATCAACTGATTATGCATCATGTTATTCGAACAACGGCACTTATAAGTTTCATCTTTGTTACTATTTTGGCGTCGGCGTGCGGTGCGGCGAAATTTGAAAAGAAACCGCCGGGTTCCGCCGCAAAACCGTTGGTGACGCCGCAAGCCGTGTCGCAAAAAGCCAAAATCGTTGCTTTCGGCGACAGTTTGACTGCCGGATTCGGCCTGTCCGAAAAAGAGTCATATCCGTACCTGCTTCAGGAAAAGCTGAAAGCCGACGGCTACGACTATGAAGTCATAAACGCAGGTGTTTCTGGCGAAACAAGTCTTGGCGGCCTGGAGCGGGCGGATTGGGTGCTTGAGCAGGAGAACGTCAAAATACTTATACTCGAGCTTGGAGCGAACGACCTTTTGCGCGGGATGCCGCCCTTAAGAATGAAGGAAAATCTGGATAAAATAATCCGCAAGGCGAAAGCCAAGAACATTAAAGTTCTTTTGTGCGGAATGCTCGCTCCGCCCACGGCAGGTTCCGATTATCAGCGGGATTTCATGATGGCATTTCCGGATCTGGCCGATGAGCACGACGTTGAGTTTCTGCCGTTCCTTCTCGAAAACGTTGCGGCAAAAAGAGAATTGAACCAGCCCGACGGCATTCATCCGAACGCCGAGGGTGAGAAGATAATGACCGATAATGTGTACAGGGCCCTCAAGCCGATGCTTGCGAAATAAGTGGGGGCTAAAAACCGATTGAACGCTGATAGATCGAATAAAGGGAAAATGAAGTATATATTTACACTTACGTTGTTATTAATGACAACGTCCTTAGCGGGAGCACAAGGTGTGGACGCCACGCAGACGAACCCAGCCCCAGTCGCGTCAAAAACGTCTGCACCGATCGAAACCGAACTTCCGTTGCGACAAAATCAAACCTACACCCGGCCGAATGCTGAAAAGCGTTTCAAGAACTTTGCTTCGGATACGTTCGGGCCATTCGCTCTGTTGGGCAACGGCGCGGGTGCGGGATTCACCACCTTGGCTAACGAGCCTGAAGAATGGGGCAAGAATTGGGAAGGGTTCGGGCGACGATTTGCATCGAACCTGGGAAGAAATGTGATAAGAAACGCCGCTATTTATGGTCTTGACGAGGCCCTAAAATTAGACAGCAGCTTTTATCGAAGCAAGAAACGCGACGCCGGGTCGCGCATTGCAAATGCTTTTCTCTCGACCGTGACGGCCCGCAAACCGAATGGGAAACGGACTATTGGCGTTCCGCGCCTCGTCGGCACTTACACGGCGCACGCTATCGCTGCTGAAGCGTGGTATCCCGCCCGATACGATTGGAAGGACGGCGTTAGCAGCGGTTCGATCTCGCTGGGCATAAACGCGGGCTTCAATCTTCTCAAAGAATTTATTTTGAAAAAGTAGGTGAGAGTTACGCCTTTATCCGTGATATTTTGGACGAAAATCACGCCAGCAAGTGTAACTTATACCCTATGAACGTCACCCACCTCGAATGTGCCTTATGCGGTCTGCGTCACGAGGCCCGCACTCTTCAAAACCTCTGTGTCGAATGCGGAAAGCCGCTTCTTGTCCGATACGATCTTGCAAAAGCCGCCGAAACGCTGACAAAAGAATCGCTGAGAACGCGTGAATCTTCGCTTTGGCGCTATCGCGAGGTTTTGCCGGTCGATGAGGCTGATAACATCGTCAGCTTCGGCGAAGGCTGGACACCGCTGTTGAAGGCAGACAATCTCGCTAAAACCTTGCCGGTCAAACTCGATCTATACATAAAAGACGAAGGCCAGAATCCGACCCAAAGCTTCAAAGCACGCGGGATGACAGCCGCGATCTCGATGGCGAAGGAGTTAGGCGTCAAAAAGCTCGCAGTTCCGTCCGCCGGGAACGCGGCTGGAGCTTTGGCGGCTTACGCTGCTCGTGCGGGTATGGAAGCGTACATTTTCATGCCGCTCGACACGCCGAAAGCAAACATCATCGAATGCCGGCAGACCGGTGCGTTCGTTGAGCTTGTTGACGGGCTTATCACCGATTGCGGCAAAATCGTCGCCGAACGCAAGGACGCGGAAGGCTGGTTCGATGTTTCTACATTAAAAGAGCCTTACCGCGTTGAAGGCAAAAAGACGATGGGCTATGAAATTGCAGAGCAATTTAGTCGAGAGTCGAGAGTCAAGAGTCGAGAGCATTCAGATTCCAGCCTCTCCACTCTCGACTCTCCACTCTTGACTCTCCCTGACGTCATTCTATACCCGACCGGCGGCGGAACCGGCCTGATCGGAATGTGGAAGGCCTTCGATGAGATGGAACAAATGGGCTGGATCGATTCGCAGCGTCCTAAGATGATCTCAGTCCAATCCGAAACCTGTGCTCCGATAGTCCGTGCATTTCACGAAGGGAAGCGCGTTGCCGACGAATTTGAAAACGCCGCTACCGTCGCCTCCGGCTTGCGTGTTCCAAAAGCGATCGGTGATTTTCTCATCCTCGACGCCATCCGTGCATCGGGCGGAACCGCTGTTTCTGTCACCGATGACGAATTGGTAAAAGCTGTCGCCGAGATCGGTGCCGCCGAGGGCATTTTTACAGCCCCCGAGGGAGCCGCCTGCCTTCCTGCGTTGCGAAAACTGATTGACGACGATCTGGTTCAGGAAGGCGAGTCTGTCGTCATCTTCAACACCGGTGCGGGCGTAAAGTACCTCGAGGCATTCACTTAGGCCGGATTTCTGTAATTTCAAGGTTAATCGCAGTTTAACTAGGAAGCCGCCTTTGGCGTGATTCCAACTGCTGCTTATCACTGATGATAACGCTTGCCTTGAAAATGAAAACAATCGGAAAAGCCATACGCTCGCTTCTTTTATTAACAGCTTTTGCAATAATAGCCGCCGCCGTTTTTCAGACGATGAACAGGGTTGATGCGACCCGTTCGCTAAAATTAGAATTGTTGGCTGAAAACGGCGAATCTACCCTCTTCACGAGCGATCTTGGAGCATTCCACAGAACGTCGCGAACGATCTCCGAAACTCGTGCGATGACCTTTCCGAATTCGCAAACACAGGTTTTCACATGGCAGGAAGACGGAGAAAACGGTAGCCGGACGGCGTATTATGCGATAAGCCTTGACGGAAAGACTGTTAGTACGGTGCAGGAGGCTTCGAACGAAATGCTGCTGCGATATGCGGCGTTCGATCCGCTCGTACAGGTTCCGCAAACGCCCTTGAAATTGAGTGTGCGGGCGGAACGTCAAACTGAACGCGGCGTTTACATTGTCCAATTTCTTACGCAGCCGCTTGAAGAATATCGAAGCGCCATCCGCGACCTAGGCGGCAAAACATTCATTTACGTTCCAAACAATGCACACATCGTTCAGATGGATAATGCGGCCAAAGAAAAGGTCGAGCAGCTTCCATTTGTTCGATGGGTTGGAGCGTATGAACCAGCGTACAAACTCGATGAAGGTTTGGTCAAAGGACTTTCCAGAGGCCAGCTTAAATCCGCACGGTACAACATCATGGTGTTGGAACGCGGTGCTCAAATGAAGGAAGATCTAGCATCTCGCGTGCGTTCCTTTGGCGGGAAGGTCGATTCAAATAATGTCGAAGGCTTTCGCATGGAGGCAACGCTGACGTCCGATCAATTGATCGAGGTCGCAAACGACACCGATATTCTCTTCATCGACCGATGGAGCGCTCCGGAAAGCGATATGAGCATTGTTCGTTCAACAGGCGGTGCAAATTTTGTCGAAACAACGCTTGGCTTTCGCGGCGAGGGCGTTCGCGCAGAGGTTCTCGATGCCGGGCTTCTGTTCACGCACACCGATTTCCAGTCCGGCCTGGCTCCGATCGCACATGGGACAAATAACATCGATAGCCACGGTACGGCTACCTACGGGATAAATTTCGGCCGCGGAACGTCAAATTCCACCGCCCGCGGTATGTTGCCCGAGGCTCAGGGCATTTTCGCTGATTACGACGCGCTGACCAACCGATACACGCACACAGCCCAGTTGAAACAGGACCCGTACAAAGCGGTCTATCAATCGAACAGTTGGGGGAATGCGCTGACCACCTCCTACAGTACTATCTCGGCGGAAATGGACGACATTCTGTTCATCAATGATTTCCTGGTTTTGAATTCGCAAAGCAATAACGGCAACCAGATGTCGCGTCCGCAGGCGTGGGCGAAGAATGTTGTTTCGGTCGGGGGTATCAGACATTTCGATACAGCAAGTTTTAGTGACGATCGTTGGGCGGGAAGCGGCACCGAGGCAAGCATTGGCCCAGCAGCCGACGGACGCATTAAACCGGACCTTGCACATTTTTACGATTCGGTTCATACGACGACAAGTACGAACAACTCGGCTTACACGACCGGATTCGGAGGCACAAGCGCGGCTACGCCAATTACGGCAGGGCATTTCGGCATATTTTTCCAGATGTGGCATAACGGCATTTTCGGCAATCCGACAAGCACAAGCGTTTTTGACAGCCGCCCGCATATGACAACGGCCAAGGCGGTCATGATAAACACGGCGATCCAGTGGGAGATAGCGGGAACGGATAACACACGCGTTCGCCAAGGGTTTGGTAGGGCTGACGTAAAAAACTTATACGATCTTCGCGGAAAGATAAAGATCATAAACGAATCGGATGTTTTGACGAATCTGCAATCCAAAACCTATCAGGTCAACGTCTCGGCGGGCACCGGCACACCGCTCAAGGTCACGATGGTTTATGCCGATCCGATGGGCAATCCGGCGGCTGCCCGGGCGAGGATCAACGATCTTAATCTCAAGATAACCGCTCCGAACGGAGATATTTATTGGGGCAACAACGGCCTCGGCGTCGGCGGCGGAATGTGGTCGACTTCGGGCGGAACGCCGAACATTGTTGATACGGTTGAGAACGTATTTATTGAAAATCCGGTTTCCGGCACGTGGTCTATCGAAGTTAACGCCGCGGCTTTGGTACAGGACGCACGACTCGAAACACCCGGCGTAATCGATGCCGACTACGCATTGGTAGCGAGTGGCATTACACCGGCACCGACAGCGGCATTGGTGACGGTTGGTGGACGAATCATGACGGCGGACGGATATGGGATTAAAGGCGTAACCGTTTCGATGATTGGCGGTGGCGGCGTGGTCCGAACCGCAGTTTCAAATTCGAACGGATATTACAGCTTCACCGATGTTCCGGCGGGCGAGACGTTTGCGTTTACGGTTACTGCGAAACGTTACCGCTTTAGCCAATCGACGCAGGTTCACACCATCTACGACGAAACCGAAGGTGTTGATTTTGTCGCTAATTATTAATTATATTGAGTATTTCGTGTGGGTAGACTAATGGATAGAAGCCAGTATTGTCTGCAATCCGCTTTCGACATCTTTATTTATATGTACGCGCAAGGAACGCCGTTCGCGGTCGAGGAGTACCTGAAAATCACCACGGGCCTGTGCGGATTTGACCACGCCAAAAGTAAATTTCTGGCCGGGCACGGGCACATCGACCTCATCACCCGAAGTTATCTGTAAAAAGACACCGTTGTTCGCACCGCCTTTGTACGCCTGTCCAGTGGAATGCAAAAACCTCGGCCCAAACCCGACGCAGGTGGCTACATTGTAATGTTCCAAAACCTGCGTCCGTATTTGCTGCAGGATCTGTTCGTGCTCCGCGTCCATTTCAATGTAGGCGAGGACCGCGAAGTAATCCTTCTCGGCGATATTCCACAGGTGGGCTTCGAGAAAACTTGAGATCGTTTTCTCTTCAACAACCTTGTCCAACTCGGCGGCATATTCCGCGCTCGAAAACAGGCTGATTCCGTCTTCCTCAAAAAAGGCCTTTTCATCGGGAAGTGCTCCCGATTTTTCGTATGCATCGGTGATCTTTCGTGCTTCAATCTTCGCCGCTTCAACGTCCGGCTGATCGAACGGGTTTATCTCCATGATCGCTCCGGCAACGGCGGTGGCGAATTCCCATCGAAAAAATTCCTGTCCGAGGCCGTACAAATTTTCAAGCTCGATATTGATCATCGGATGGCCCGAATCTTCAATGTCCTTTAAATCGGCCAGTGTATCTTCATCAATTTCGGAGCCTTTCATCGTGAAGTTCACGAAAATACGGTCTTCGCCATAAGCGTCGACCATTTGCAGCGGTTCGCGGTCAACGGGAATGATCGAAACGCCGTTCTTACCGGTCGATTCGGCAATAAGCTGTTCGAGCCACGCGCCGAGATCGTAGGCTTCGGGCGGTGTAAAGATGGTCAGTTTATCGCGTCCGTTTCGATGACAAATGCCGAGGATCGTACCCAAAATGGCACCCGGATTTTCGTTCGGATTCGTCGCCTTACAGGAACGGACCATCGACGCGGCGCTGTTGAGCAGCTTTTCAACGTCCAGCCCCATCGCCGCCGCCGCAGTCAATCCGAAGGCGGATAGGGCCGAAAACCTGCCGCCGATCTCCGGTTTTCCATACAAAATATGACGGAATCCATCATCCTCAGCGATCTTCTGCATCTCCGAACTCGGATCCGTGATCGCGATAAATTGCTTTCCCGCTTTCTCTTTGCCGACCGCTTTCGAGACACGATCGAAGAAATACTGCTTGAAGCAATTTGGTTCGAGTGTCGATCCGCTCTTGCTTGCGACGATGAAAAGGGTTTTTGCGAGATCGAGTTTGCTCTCAATGGTGATCACCTGCGCCGGAACGGTCGAATCGAGAATGTGAAAATTCTCGACGCCGAACGTCATGGCCAGGACTTCCGGACAAAGCGACGACCCGCCCATTCCCATCAACAGAATGTCCTTAAAGCCCGCTGCTTCAATATCCTGCCGCAGGTCACGATATTGCTGGATATTCTCCAATTCCACGCCTACAACATCCAGCCAGCCGAGCCATTTTGCTTCGTCCGAGCCGGTCCAGACAGATGCGTCCTTTTCCCAGATCCGGGAAATACGTTTATCTTCGATTGTTTTTTGGATTTCCGCCTTGTATGCCTGCTTAAGCTTTTCCGGCAAAGCAAACGTCATCAAATTTGACATGACGCTAATTTAGCACACGAGAGATTAAGGTAGAAGTACAAACCCTGGCGATTTATGAAGATTCTTTGTTAAAATTTGCATATGAAACGAGCTCTTGTCATCTGTTGCATTTTCCTGGGGTCTAATTTTGCAGTCTACTCGCAAGGCTGTGCGGACAAAGCAAGGATGACAACTCCCGTTTTGACCGAGGAAGCACGCAAGATTTACGACGCAAAACTCGCCGAAGCCCGCGAAATGTTTGAAAAAAATCCGAATGATGCCGACGCCCTTATTTGGTTCGGTCGTCGAACCGCCTACCTTGGAGACTATAAGGCGGCGATTAATATTTTCACCCAGGGAACGGCAAAATTCCCAAAAGACGCCCGCCTGTATCGTCACCGCGGCCACCGTTACATCACTCTTCGCTGTTTCGACGATGCCATCAAGGATTTCGAGACCGCCGCCAAGCTCATAAAAGGCAAGCCCGATGAGATCGAGCCCGACGGCCTGCCGAACGCGAAAAACATTCCGACCGGTACGCTGCAATCCAATATCTGGTATCACCTTGGGCTTGCTTATTATTTGAAGGGTGACTTCAAAGGCGCGCTGGAGGCATATAAGGAAGCGGAGAAAGTTTCGAACAACCCGGATATGCGTGTCGCGACAGCTCACTGGCATTACATGACGCTGCAGAGGTTAGGCAAAACTAAAAAGGCCGCACGGCTGATTGAGCCGTTTCAGGGTAAAATCGAAATTATCGAAAACGACGATTATTTGAAGTTGATCAGGCTTTACCGTGGCGAGTCAAAAGCCGAGGACCTGCTCAAGGAAATTGGCGGAGAGGCGGACACGCTCGGAAATGCATCGCTCGGTTATGGGCTTGGTAACTGGTTTCTTTATAACGGTAAGCGTGACGAGGCAATGAAAATCTTTCGGCGGATTACCGAAGGGAATCAATGGGCGAGCTTCGGATACATCGCTGCCGAAGCCGAACTAAACAAGCGGTAGTTTTTAGCTAACTTTGGGTACTTCGCCGTTGGAAGAATTTAATCGCCGACATCGCGAAGGAAAGCCGCAAAGGAAGAAATGAATGAATGCCACACTATGAAAGCTGCGAAACTCGGATGGATGCATCTAATCCTGCACTTCTGCACGAAAATAATGACAGAGGCTTTTAGGGTTTCGGAATATTAACAGAACGCACCGGTATTGATACGTGAGAGGTAAATAAATATGATTTCTAATTTTTTCCAATTACTTTCGGTTTTTGCAATTGGCTCATTATTGGCTTGCAGTTCCGTCAGCTCTTCGGGCATTCCGGCAGTACCAATGGCCGACGCGCCGCCGCCGTCGGAAACCGCGGTCGTAGGTGACAAACAGATCGCAATATTTGCGGGCGGATGTTTTTGGGGCGTCGAGGCGGTTTTTGAAAATACCAAGGGCGTCATCGACGTAAAGTCGGGCTATTCCGGCGGAACGGCGAAAACAGCGAATTACGACGCGGTAAGCGATGGCCGCACAAAACACGCCGAAGCCGTCCAGATCACATTCGAGCCGGCTAAGGTCTCGTACGAACAACTTCTCGACGTATTTTTCAAAGTAGCGCACGATCCTACTGAACTGAACCGACAAGGCCCCGACACCGGACCCCAATACCGCTCAGCTATTTTTTATACCGACGATGCACAGAAGCAGGCCACGTCAAATTACATTGAAAAGCTTAGTGCGGCGGGTGTTTACAAAAAGCCTATCGTCACACAGGTCGTTGCTCTCGAAAAATTCTACGACGCGGAGGCCTATCATCAGGATTATCTGCCGCAGAATCTCGACAGCCCGTACATTATCGCCCACGATCTGCCAAAGCTCGAAAATTTGAAAAAGCAGTTCCCGGCGTTGTATGCCAAGAAGTAACAATTTCATCGAATCAGAGCGAAAAAGGCGCGGGCAACATCCCGCGTTTTTTTTCTTATCCTTGCAAAGTCTACATTTCTTTCAGCCATGACAAGAGCATTTCTTCCTGTTTGTGAAAAGCCTGCTCGGGCTTTTCGCCGCGGCTCATGGGCATTTTAAAGAACACGGAAAGCTGCTCCTGAATACCCGATTCGCCTCGCTGAACGGCAAGGTCCAAGCACCGAGCGATCTCTATTGCCAGCGGCGCGGCTAGGATCGAATCGCGGCAGAGGAAATTCACCTTCATCTGCATTGGCTGGCCGAGAAAGCCCGTCAGATCGATGTTGTCCCAAGCTTCTTTGTTGTCTTTGCGCGGCCGGTAATATCGGATATCAACCAAATGGTCCTCGACCTTATAGCCTAAAATGTCATCAAGCAAAGAGCTTTTCGTTTTTATCTTCGATGCCAGAGAGTCTTTTTCGCTCAATGCCAAACCGTCGCGGTTTCCGAGAATATTTGTTGAAAACCAGCCTTCAACCTTTAACGCCCTGCTTCGAAACGCGGGCGCAAGCACCGACTTGATAAACGTCTGCCCGGTCTTGCCATCCTTTCCGGCTATCGGCACGCCCTGCTTATCGGCGAATTCGATGATCGCCGGAATGTCAGCGGCGACCGACGGCGTAAAATTCCCGTACGGCACGCGGCACGCAATGGCCGCGTAAGCATAAAGCATTGACGGTGAAACGTCCGCCGAATTCTCATCCAACGCACGTTCAAGATCGGCAAGCGTATTTAGTATTTCGTTTCCCTCGATGGCAAGCTTTTCTGTTGAAGCAAGATTGATAACGACAACGGAGTCGCACCGCGTTTTGAACTCTTCGATATCGCTTTTTATTCGATCGATAGACTCTCGGTGGGTTCCGGCGGAGATCTGGTTTTCGCCGTCAATATTCGTCAAAAAATCAAGATTCCCGGCGCCTGGCCACGGCTTGACGGAGCGCAGTTCCGATTCAACTGCAAGAAATTGTTTATTGGTCAGGACATCGTGCTCTTCAGCCGCATTTGCCAGGTGATTGCCGAAAATGTCCCATCCTGCGATGACTATATCTTCATAATCGGCGATACCGCTTACTTCCAGTTCGGCGAGCGGCAATCCTTGCTTGCCAATCAATCCTTTTTTTAACAGTTCGATACCGGCGAACATCGTCGTTCCGACGGCGCCGCCAAGCCCCACTATCGCTATTCCAAGTTTCCGTTTCATATGAAAACTTTGATTCTACAATAAGTCGGGCCAATCAGACAGGATGACTCTTTTTGTGGTCGTGATGTAAATCTGTGTGGGAAATTGAAAAGCCGGATGTGTCCGGCTTTTCATCTATTCACGCAGATGAATTACTTCGCTAATCCTTGGTCTTGCGCTCGTGTGTTTCAATATTAGCTACCAATAGGTCCCGCAGTTTACGTACAAATGCGTTAGCCATTACGACCTTGACCTTTGGGATTACCATTGTTTTGCCACTTTCATCATCTTTCCCCACTACCTCGCCAAAGATTATCGACCCATCTACATCGCTAAAGGTCATCAAAGCATTGTTTGCGTAAACAAATGGGAACTCCGCAGCCGGTGCCACATATGTTATTTGGTCGGCGGCACTCAGTGTCGGCTTATCTGTGTCTGTTTTCTTTGTAGTTGCCATTACTTTTTCTCCAAAATTAATTTACCGAGGTTCCTATGGCATCCTTCGATTTAACTATCGCGAGGCGTTCGTAGTTGCTTGATTTTGATCTTTCCTCAATTATATCCACATTTTTTAGCAGTATTACGCCTTCCCAGCGAATTGGAACGGGGGGAGTGCTTGGGGCGGGCATTTGCGCTCCGTCAGTATCCAAAAGGACACTAACACTCGTACTACGTGTAACCTGAGTTTCTGATACAGCCGTGTGGTGGGCGAGCAGTCGTTTCGCTCGGTCGCGGAGAATTTGCTCGGATTTGTCTGGCGTCATCTTTTTAGGCGTAAGATTGTCGTACCATTCAACAAAGGTATCGATGGCCTCAAAGCGGCAAACAAAGGCAACATCCAGCTTTTCTGCGATGTCCAAAAACACAGGTAGACCCACTCGCATAGGATTCTTTTCAATTCGCGAAATAACACTCTGCTTTGTGCCTATATGTTCTGCCAATTCCGCCTGTGTCATTCCCCGTTCATCTCTTAGTGAGCGTAGTTGATTGCGCAGACCAACTTTAAGTTGGTCGCTAACATACTTGTTGCGTAGCGAACGGTCGAGAAGTAATCGTATCTTTCTCTTAGTCAAGGCCGAGGAGCGCTCTAAGGTATTCATCATCATCATCATCTTCTTCTTCGTTCGAAAAATCAAAATCCATCGGTTTTTCGCGATCTAAAGTAATGTCTTTCTTATTGCCGATACAAATCTCACGAATATTAGTTGGATCGTATTTCCTGTTGTCCTCAACAGCCGCTCCCAACATCACAAACTCCTGTTCCTCGTCTCGGTGGAAGCCGAACACTCGAAGTGGCGTTTTAGCGGCATTGGTAAACCGGATCTCCCCTATGTCTTCCCAACTCGTCATCTGTTTATATGGCTGTGTTTTTAGCCTTTTCTCGTCGCTCTGTTCGTGGCGACGGTAGTCTGGGTCTTGCCAAAGCATTTTATTTTTAAGAGCTGCGAGGTGGTTAAGTGCTGTTTCAAACTCCAATTCGGCGAACGGGTCATATTGCCGACATTTTTTGCGCCACTTATCGACTACCCCTTTTTTCTCATCGAGCGGGTACTGTTTGAATGTCCAGTATGGCCGTTCTTCGTTAGTCATAATATATATCACATTTGCTATAATTGCAAGCGTTTCCTGTTGACAGCTAATATAGCATATATGCTATACTTCCTTTGTAGGCTGAAAGAGAAAAAGGTCAATCTTTCGATTGACCCTTACACCTTGAAAATTTAACTTGGCGGGTTGGCAGAGCGGTCGAATGCACCTAACTGTAAATTAGGCGAACGTGTCCAGCGTTTCAAGAGTTCGAATCTCTTACCCGCCTCCGAAAAGGTGCCTCAAAGGAAGCTGTAACTTCCTCTGAGGCTATAACCACACAGCCGAAGCTATGCGACTATCCAAATGCATTATACGCTTTTCGCTGTGTGAATCAATAGGAGATTCACAATGGTTTGTCATAATTGCGAAGCAAAAGCGAAAAAACACGGAAAAGACAGAAAAGGTTTACAGCGGTTCCGATGCGTACCGTGTAGCCGGACATTCACGGAATATCAGGAAAAGCCGTTAGAGGGAATGTATTTGCCGTTAGAGAAGGCCACGCAGATAGTTTCGATGCTTTTAGAGGGAATGAGCCTTCGATCTGTTTCCCGATTAACAGGCGTCGAAATGCACACGATCTTAAAGCTACTTGTTCTCGCGGGAAACAAAGCCGACCGACTGATGACGGACAAGATACGCAACTTAAAAGTTCAGGACGTTCAGGCCGACGAATTGTGGGGATTCTGCAAAATGAAAGCCCGCACTAAAAACGACCGCAAAATAGAGGATGATCGCGTCGGCAGCTTCTATAACTTTGTTGGTATCGAAACGAACACGAAATTAGTTTTGGCTTGGCACTTAGGACATCGCGACGTTCCTAGTACCGTACAATTCGTTCAGAAACTCACCAACGCAACCGCCGGACGCTTTCAACTTTCAACTGACGCGATGCCTGCATATAAAGATGCCGTTATATACAGCGAACTTGGTGAGCGTGTCGATTATGGTCAATTGATAAAAATTTACGAAAGCGGAAAGGAAACGCAGATCACGGCAAAGCGGTATTCACCTACTAAGTTTATTAAGGCAATCCCGCAGTTGGTTTGGGGTCAGTCGGACATAGACAGGCTTTGCACGTCGCATATAGAACGATTGAACTTAAGCATACGAACACAAGTCAAACGCCTCGCACGTCTGACGCTTTCATTCTCGAAAAAGTGGGAAAATCTGGAAGCTATGATGTCCTTATTTTTCGCGTTCTATAATTTTGTGAGGCCGCACAAATCATTGAACGGCGCTACACCCGCAATGGCGCACGGAATAGAAAAAACCTTTTGGACAGTCGAGGATTTGTTACGATACTAGGAGCAACACAGATTTACATCACGACCCTTTTTGTGGTGTTGGGTCATCTCTAAAGACGATACCGATGTCAAGACGAAGTTCGCTCCTTCCGCCTGGAGGGCGGTTGAGCAGAGCAATGTTGTTTGACAACAAGATTTGTTCACTTTATTGCTGCTTTGGTTTTTGTCTGATACGTGGAATCAGACGTATCGAGTAAAGTCACCGTTGTGGCTCACTCATTCATCTCTTCGGGCATTTAAGCGGAACGGTTGTGTATCCCGCGTTTCCCATGATGTACAGATCCGCGCTTTGTCTCCCTTCAGGAGAAAAAGGTTGGCTTGGCCCTATCAGAGGACGGTCATTTCAGACCCCGCGTTGAACCGGGCATTACCAACTGTGCGGCCACGCTGGTCGAACTCGGCGGCGGTGATGTTGTCCCGCAGCATGATCGAGAGTTTGACCAGAAGCTTTCGGGCGGCTGCCGTCTTGGCTACCGCCTTGGTTTTTTTCTTCGCCAGCCTTTTGTAAAAGCCTTTCAGCATCACATCCGGACTCGAAGGACGAGCGGCCTGCTGGGCGGCCAGACCAAGCTGAAACCGAAGCAAGGGCGAGCCGGCCTTGCTGATCGAGCCGAATCGAACTTTACCGGCACTCGATTTCTCAAGCGGGTCGAGACCGGCAAAGGCCGCGACCTGTTTCGAAAGACGTGTAAACCGCGTTACATCGCCGAGCGTATGCACCGTTGTCAAAGCCGTCAGATAACCGACGCCCCGCTGTGTTTGCAAAAGCTGCACCTTGTCATCTGCTTCCGCCTTTGCCTTGAGCCATGACTCCAGCGACGCGATCCGCTCGCTAAAAGCCAGAAGCATCGCAAACAAACTGTCTCTCGACAGTTCACCTGCCTCATCCGCCGCCACCGATCTGACCAGCTTCTGAAAGACCGCAGTTCTGATCCGACCCTTTGGCAGCCCCGCATTGTGTGCAAAGGCCTGCAAACGATTGTAAACCTGCGTCCGCTGCCGGACCAGATTGAGCCGCAGACGAAGTATCTCCAGCACCTGATCGCTCTCCGGCCCTCGCCGCCAAAGTGCCGGAAACTCACCCCTTTCAAGCAGCTCTAGTATCAGCTCAGCGTCCCGACGATCGTTCTTGTGCCTGGATACTGCCCTCTTTCTTATCAAAACCGGATTCCCGACAACTAATTTATGACCTATTTCAAAGAGCATCTTCTCGAACCATGCGGCCCTCAGTGAGGCCTCGATACCGACTACCGCCGGTTCGTCAAACGTCGAGTAAAACTCGCGTACCCTCTCCAAATCGTGAACAAGATCTTTCGTCCTGATCTCGCCCGTCCCTCTATCGCACCACGAAGCCGTCTGCTGATGCGGATGAAAATCAACTCCAATATAAAATGTCATTACGGTTTCTCCTGTCAAAGAACAAATCTTTTGTCGTCAAACATTGATTCTAGTTCACTGCCACGGGAAACCGTCTTTTTAACATCAGTTTGAATTCCGATCGATGTGGGGATGTTCGGCGGGCTCTGGAGTTTCGTCCCGCGAAGCGGCACATAGCCACGTCCCTTTAGGGCGTGGGCCGGGAGGCGAAAAGGATTTCAGCCCGTTTTAACGGGCTTAGCTCGGCCCGTCGGCTTAAGCCGGACACGGGAAGGACGTTGAAACGCCCTTTTCGTCTCTCCCGCGCGAATCCAACCCCGCCCTAAAGGGACGGGGCTATGGGCCGCCCCGCGATTCGCGATTTTCCTCATCTCATTCCACTTCTTCTTCGCTCCTTTGCGTCTTTGCGGGAGATCGTATTTTTCCCGCGAAGTCGCCAAGGCGTAAAGCAGAGGCTATTTCGTTTCCGTCTTGCTCGACAGCACCCAGCGATGCGGATCAAGTTCGACCTTAACTGGCTTTGACGGCAGCTTCAGTTGGAAGGGTGTTTTGGGGCCGAATGCGTGGACGGTTCCGGTTGCGAATCTATCTCCGCCGAAATTTAGTACCAGCGGTAAGGGCATAAAGAAGCTCGGACCGGCATTTTCCTGAATAATATTTCCGCTCAAAATCACACTTCCGTCCGGATTCTGCTGTGTCGTGTAATCCATCTGATACGACGGCAGATCGGTCTCGTAAACCCACTGTTTGAAAAACCAGTTGAGATCGGTGAGATTGTATTTACGCGCGACGGGCGTTTTTGCAAAATGAGTGTTTGCAACTTTGCGGAAATCGTCCGTCGAGGCCGAACCGTTCCTGTGGGTCTCGACAAAATCCTTCATCATAGTAAAGAATGGCTGGCCGTCGCCTGAACCCGGGTCCGTAAACAAAAAGTGAAGCATTCTTAACGTCAGAGCCCCTTTGTTGTAGATCAGCGTCTGATACGCACCGAAAGTCTTGGTCGTGTTCAGCCGATGCCCCAGAATGAGCGGACCGACATCGTTAAGCTTTCCGCTGCCGCTGCCGGTCAATGTGCCAGGCGGCTCCTTCAGCGAATCGCGCATTTGGTCGATGAGCGATCTACTCGCTTTTGGGCTTTCGCGCAATGCCGTGTAAAGCGCTCCGGAATATTCAGCAAATCCTTCGCTCAGCCATTGGTCCCGGTACGATCGCCACGCGACGATGTTGCCCCACCATTGATGGGCTGTTTCATGGGCGATGAACGCGTATGTATATTTGCTCGCGCGGTCGGTCGGCGGGATCATCAGCATCGAGGGGAAGCCCTGGCCGAAACCGTATGGATGGAACGTCGCGCTGTACGTTTCGTAAGGGTACGCACCGAAAAGGGCGTGAAAGTATCTGACCGAATTATTAAGCTCAGCGAGAATAAAATCCTCCTTGATGGCCAAATATGAGCCGGGAACCGAATTGAATTCCAGCGGGATCGGCTTTTCGCCGGCGTCCCATTTCACGGTGTCCGCGTGACGCTGCCACGGCCCCAACGCGAAGGTTACAAGTGCGACAGGCTGAATCATCTTATATTTAGTGATGACAACGTCCTTGTCTTCCGGCGAAGGAGTTTCGCTTTCCCGCATTCCCACCGTCGCGACCTTTAGCTTTTTCGCGTGAGTGAATTTCATGTCGAAGGTCGATCGGTCGAGATATCCGTGACGCGGGTACCAACTTTCGTTTGATCTTGGATAAGAACAATCCTGCACGAAATCCGACTGTCGGAGGAAATCGCCTTCGAATTCGAACTCCAATTCGAACAGATCTTTCGTGGCGACGGCAGCCGGAAGGAACACGGTCAAACCACCTTCCCAGTTTTCCTGAACGGCATCGATCGCGACATTTCCGAGCCTTACCGTTTTCAGGCGCATCTGTTTCTTCAGACGCTGATCGTCCACCTCGCCGAGCGATTCGCCGATTGTGAATGGAATCGCCCGGACACCGTCGAGCCGCGACTGCATCTTTATTCCGGCACGAAGTCCGATCTTACTTTTCGGTGTTCGCAGATCGAGTTCCATGTTGTAGTGGGTCGTGTCAACGATGTCGTCAAGATCGGAGTAATTGACAACGCGGTTTGCATAATCCTCTTCGCTGTAGAAGGCGAGCCAGACCTCAAGGCTTCGGATAAACGACTTGTACGAGTAGATAAGGCCTTTTTCACCGGCGTTGATATCGAAGTTGGCGGTCGGGATGCGGCACTGCGGATCGAAAAGGTAGCTGAAGCTTCCCGGATTTCCGCCGGCGAAGGTCGAGTGGAAAAAGCCGCGTTTCTCTCCGTTCAAAAGCGATATTGCGACCCGTGCAGCGATATTTGCACCGGTTTCTTCGAGAGTTTTAGCGTCGATCTCCGACGCAAGCTTTTGAGCCTGCGACGATGCGGCCGCACTCTGCACGGATTTGCCGACAACATCGAAAGTGTCGTCCGCGAACCGCATTACGGCTGATGTAAAATCTGCTTTGAAACTATCGGCTTTTAACAGGCGCCTCATATTCGACTTTTCAAAATCGTTCGGCGGCACTTGGGCTTCTGCGGTTCCCTTGCCCAGGAAGACCGCACCGGTAACCTTTCCCTCGACCGGGGCCGTAAAATAAAACGTGCCGTTGAATGTCATGACGACGCGGTCCCGCTTTAGCGTCAAATTCGACACTTCGGCCTTCCCGCCGTTAAGCTGAAAAGCCTTTATTTGTTCATAAACCGCCTTGCCGCCCGTTTGGGCCGAAACGTTTATTACACCGGCGATGCCGAGAACGAAAATCGCGACGAGCCAAAAACGCATTTCGGCTATTCGATTGTGGGATTGCATATAGATTTTTTATAAGAGTGTCGAGATCGGAATGGCATAACTAGCTTATTGTTCAAGATGTATTAAAGTCAAGAATGTCCGTGCCGGAGGTCATGCCGGAAACATTCTATATTGAGTCTGGGTGGCGATTATAATTCACTTTAGATATGGGCTAAAGTCTGCTATCATTCGCGTTATCGTCGGCATGCTTCTCCAATCGCTGGGCAGCTCCGGTAGATACATTTTTCTGGTTGGCGGGATCAAAAAACTTTAATTGCACTATCGATATGAATCCACAAGAACAAAAATCCACCGTTTCTGAAGCCGTGCGAAAGCACAAGGAATTTCTCTTTCCCGCCGTTGCCACTTATTACCAGGAACCCATCGCACTTGTTCGCGGCGAGGGCGAATACGTCTGGGACGATCAGGGAAACAAATACCTGGACGCTTTTGGCGGCGTGTTGACGGTCAGCGTCGGTCATGCAAACCCGAAGATCAACGAGGCGGTTTTGGCTCAGAACCAAACGCTCCAGCACACATCGGCGCTTTATGTAAACGAAAATCAGTCGAATCTTGCGGAAAAACTCGCTGAGATAACGCCCGGCAAGTTGAAGAAATCGTTCTTTTCAAGCAGCGGCACCGAGGCGGACGATACGGCTGTGATGGCTGCAAAATTGGCTACGGGCCGCCACGAAATTATTGTTCTAAGGCATAGCTACAGCGGACGAAGTGCGACGGCTCTGTCCGCCGTCGGGCATTCGAACTGGCGTCCGCTGCCGGCACAGGTTGCCGGGGTTGTCCACGCTGCTGCTCCGTATTGTTATCGCTGCCCATTCAAACTCGAATATCCGTCATGCGGCGTTGCGTGCGCACAGGATATTAAGGACGTTATCCAGACCTCGACCACAGGCGAGATCGCGGCGTTTATGGCTGAGCCGATCCTAGGCGTAGGGGGATTTATTGTGCCGCCGCCGGAGTATTTTGAGATCGCATACGGAATCGCACGTCAGCACGGAGGCCTGTGCATTGCCGACGAAGTGCAGACGGGTTGGGGCCGGACGGGCGATAAATGGTTCGGTATCGAGCAATGGAATGTGGAGCCGGACATCATCACGTCGGCCAAAGGAATGGCCAACGGCATCCCCATCGGCTGGACGATCGCCACACCCGAAGTCGCCGATGCATTTCCGGGCCTGACCTTTGCGACCTTCGGCGGCAACCCCGTATCAACCGCCGCCGCTCTCGCGGTTATTAGAATGATCGAAGACGAAGATCTTCGCACAAATGCCCGCGTCGTCGGCGATTACCTGCGGGCCAAGCTGATCGAGCTAAAAGACAAATACCTCGTCATCGGCGACGTCCGCGGTAAGGGCCTGATGCAGGGCATCGAACTCGTAGTCGACCGCCAAACCAAGGAACCAAACCCGCAGGCTGTCCTGACCGTATTCGAAGAAACCAAACGCCAGGGTGTGCTGATAGGCAAGGGCGGATTGTACGGGAATGTGATCCGCACCGGCATGATGCTTAATTCGACAAGGGATAACGTGGATGAGCTGATCAGGGCTCTCGATGCTGGTTTTGCTCTTTGTTAGGAAGAGAATTCACCACAGAGGCACGGAGAGCACAGAGTTTTTTCGAATGTTTATTTAGGTGAACTAACATTCAACGGTTGTTAAATTTATTAGCTTTCTATCTCAGTGTCCTCTGTGCCTCTGTGGTGAATTCGCTATGATGGGCTTGGCATTGTGCTAGATTTTTCCGAATGAATCAAATAACCATCAGACGGGCAACACTGGACGATCTTGACACGCTTCTCTCATTTGAGCAGGAGTTAATCGAGTTCGAACGTCCGCTCGATGCGACGATCAAGGACGGCGACATACACTATTACGATCTGGAAAAGATGATCGCGGCCGAGACAGTTGAGATCGTTGTGGCCGAAGCGGGAGACGAAATAGTCGGATGTGGCTACGCCAGCATTGAGGACTCAAAACCGTATCTAACCCACCGCCGTCACTCCTATCTCGGTTTTATGTACGTCGTTCCGGAGTATCGAGGAAAGGGCCTGAATCGGCTGATAATCGACGAGCTCAAACGGTGGTCTATTTCGAACGGTGTCACCCACATGCGGCTCGAAGTTTTTGCGACCAATCCCTCCGCGATCAAGGCATACGAAAAAGCAGGCTTCGCTTCCCGGTTGGTGTAAATGACCGCAAGTTTGGACCAAGACTAGATCCGAAATGGCTTTTTTCAAGGCATCGGATATTAGGCGGCTGGGAGATTGAAGACCAAGATTCACTAAGAGGAACGGAGAGAAGAGAGGAATCTAAATACTTGACCAAGTAGGCCAAGTAGGCTACTATGGCCATGTTATGAAAACAGCCAATATAGCCGAGCTAAAGAATGGCCTCAGCAAATATTTAGAAGTGGTAAAGCGTGGCGGTCAAGTGCTCGTCAGTGAGCGCAACGTGCCTTTCGCCAAGATCGTCCCGCTGAGTTACACGGATGATTACGAAGCGGAGGAAATGGAGCTGGTCGCAAAGGGCTTGATGACGTTGCCGCAAGACACCAGTCCGCTTCCTGATGACTTCTTTGATGACCTTCCGATTGTAAAGGGAAATCGAGCGATCGAGTTGTTATTAGAGGAGCGGGATGAGGACTGATAGCGCCTTTTGGGATACAAGTGCGATCGTTCCACTCTGTGTTTTTCAGACTGCAACCCGCTCGGCCCGGCGGGCAAATATGGAATTTCCGACTAGGATGATCTGGTGGGGAACCGTTGTCGAGATGCGTAGCTCCTTTGCCCGTCTGAAAAAGGCAGGTGAGTTGGGTGAGAGCGATTTCGACATCGCCGCCGGGAAATGGCTCGGCATAGCCAACCGGAGCCGAGTCATTCCACCGGTCGCGGCGTTACTCGATATCGCATCCGAATTGCCGGAAGAACACGGCATCCGGGCTCTCGATGCCTTTCAACTGGCAGCCGCACTCGTTTGGTGCAATGAACACCCGCGAAACCGGCCCTTTGTCTGTGCGGATAAAAGATTGTCTGCGGCGGCGAAGGACGCGGGGTTTGACGTGATTGAGGTGTTGTAGGTAATGGGTGTGAGTTTTTGACGGCGTTTCTCAAACCGCGTTTTTTTGGAGAGATCGAAGCGGCGGCTGATGGCGCGGATCGCTGATCTGACAGTAGAGCTCAAGATGAAAAGCGATGTACGCGATTACAAATACGCCGCCCTCGATCAAAAACGCTCACAGATCGGTATGGCCGTCGCCGGCGACCCCGCCTACGGCGACGACAGCCCACTCTATGGAGCCATGGGCTTCGCCCGCAAATCCGAACGCGCCTCTGGTTTGACCAGAAAAACAAAACCTCCAACCGGCACTTGAGGTTGGAATGAAAAAAACGTATGCCTGTTATTGCTAGATGTCCCGGTTGTGGTGGCCCGCTGGGCGAGACTTCGGTGCTGGCTCTCGAGCCGGTCTGCGATCATTGCCGTGGTGTAGTCGTTGACCTGGGCGGCACCATGGGATTGATTGGTGCCTAAGGCGTAAATGACCAAACGATTACACGACGCCGGATAGAGGCGGATTTATCTGTACTCCGAGAAACTTTAGCGAATTACAACGGAATGAAGGAGTCATGTAAAGACCAGTTGACGTGGGGTCTAGAAAGATATGCGAAACTTCCACCGCCTCCAGAATTGTTGCCTTTGCAAAAAGTTCCTGATCTTTTTGGAGACGGGGGACTAGGCTTACTTATGGGGCTGACTCTGTTCGGGTGGTTGTGCGTTGCTGTTCCGGGGTTCGTGGTCGCCTGGATAATTGGCGTGTTCTCGGTCTATTGGGGAAGTATTGCAAACATTTCGGTCATTGTGATCTGTCTGGGTTTAGCCGCCAAGATGACTCATGAATCTGTTTCACCGCACTATAAAGCAGTCGCTGCAAATGGTGCGAGGCCGACCGAGAATGCTCGACGCCAAGACGTTTACGAAAAAGCTCGTGTTGTTGCCCTAAAAGCGGCGGAGCCTATAAAGGCTGCACAGGATCATCGCCTCCGAAGTCAGATCATTGAATTAGAAGGTCTAGAGAAAACCGTTAGGAAGATCGAAGTCGAGGTTGGACAACAACTGAAAACACCCTGATAGGAATATATAGCTATGCTCGACCGAATTAGAAAAATAGGATGGGATGTCTTGCTAGGCACACTTGGCGTTGCTGCGGTACTTCTCGCCATACCGCTTGTACGGCCGGACATGGACAAGGTTATTCACGCACCCGAAGGACTTTATCTTGCCTTTGCCATCGTCGGCTCGTTTCTTGCAGCCATCGCGTTGATTGGAATTGTCATTTTACTCCTTTCGTTAGCTTTTGGGCGACCGTCAACATGGTGCGAATTTCGACCAGTGACAAGACGGGATGTGCGGCAGGTCTTCGAATTGATGCAGGAATACTTCGGAGAAGAAACACCTAGCTGTACTCGCATTCTCGAATGGCAACGTCGTAACAAAGCCGTCTTGACCGCTGTATATTGTAAGAAACTTAAAGGCGGTAGAACAAAACAAGAGCTTGTTGGCGTGTTCAAAGTATTCCCTCTTACTCAACAAACAGTAGAGCTACTTGAGACCGAGAAGGTGAGCGGTGCGACTCTCGGTGCCTCTAACATCGCGGCAGAGGGAGATGATGTAGCTGCTTTGTACATTGGAGATGTGCTGGCTTCGACACGACAAGGAAGAGCCGAAGTGGTGAGGCAATTGAAGTATTGCATAATGCGACAATTGAAACCGGGCATATCGGTTTACACGCGCCCTTTGACTTCCGATGGAGCAAGGCTCGTTCGTAAATACAACTTCGTCCCTGTTATGAAAGACGTTCCGTCCGGTTCTGTCGGCAGAATTCATAAACTAAACGCCGCAGATTTCCCGACCTCATAATTCAAAGGCGACATATGATGCGCATCACCTCGGCATCAGCGTTTGAAGAAGGACTTAAAACCGATGAAAACACTAATCAAAAACGGCGGGTTGTTACTGCGGTGGACGACTATCGGGCGGATATTTTTATTGATGGCGAGACGGTGACGACACGGCCAAGCGGCTGGATTTGGAGGCGGATGTCGTGTTGGACGCGTCGGGGAGGCTGGTGATAGCCGGCGGGATCGATCCGCTTGACGCTATGGAGATGCCGTTTGGCGGGACTTCTTCGGAGGACGATTTTTTACGGATGCAGCAACGGATTGTCAGTCGTAAAACCTTCGGCGATTGCTGCATCTAGGAGTTTGTTGTCGGATGCTAAAAAGATCGGGGCTTGAAGTTGGGAATCAAGAAGGATTTCCCTCGCATGGATCGCAGACGCAAGTTGTACAGAATCGCCGGTTCTTAAGGAATGAGCTTCCAGAACTCTTCGTGCGATAGTGATAATCGAATCTGTTAGGTCGATTAGATCGTATTCTTCTCCGGATGCAGTCAAAAAATCTCTGGTAAAATCGCTGTAGTTGATTTCGCTTATAGTGGCTTCGCTTCTTCGGCGATTAAACGCACTGAATACCTCAACAATGCTCAATTTTGATGACATGATTGTACCGCTCTCGTTAGCGCGAACAAGTTCTTGAAACCAAAGGCTTCCGGTCTCATCAAGATGGCGTTTTACGAGGGCGCTGCTGTCGGCGTAATAGATTTGACTCATCTGGCATCACGATCTTCACGGATATAATCGCCGATCGGCGTTTCCGTAGTAAAGATTTTGGCAAGTTCTGCCCGGCGCTCATCAGAGATCGGGCTCGGGGTCTTAACTGGAGGTGGACCTAATTTGAGAGCTCGCCTGACCTTTGACCGGAGTGATTCGCCATTCGAATGAATAGTTATCTCAACTTCTGAGTGTTCGGGCAAATCAAGCGTTACGGCTGGACGCAAGATTCCATTTTCGTAAATTGCGGTGGTTGTTTGATCCATAACAGCATTATAATAACCCAAAATAAGTTCAAAAAGAAACAAATTAGAAGGATGAAAACACTAATCAAAAACGGCCGGGTTGTTACTGCGGTGGACGACTATCGGGCGGATATTTTTATTGACGGTGAGACGGTGACGACTATCGGCAAGACGCTTGATATGGAGGCGGATGTTGTGATCGATGCGTCGGGAAAACTGGTGTTTCCCGGCGGGATCGATCCGCATACGCATATGGAGTTGCCGTTTGGCGGGACGTTTGCGTCGGACGATTTTTTTACCGGGACGCGGGCGGCGGCGTTTGGGGGGACGACGACGATCATTGATTTTGCGGTGCAGACCAAGGGCGAATCGATGACCGCGGGCGTTGATGCCTGGCATAAGAAGGCCGAAGGCAAGACGGCGATCGACTATGGGTTTCATCTCATCACGACTGAATTTGAGGATGATGACGAGCGCGAGATGTACAAACTTATGGACGAAGGCATCACGTCGTTCAAGCTGTTCATGGCGTATCCCGGCGTTTTTTTGGCGGACGACGCGACGATCTTTCGTGCGATGTCGGCTGCGGGAAAACGCGGCGGCCTCATCTGCATGCACGCTGAGAACGGTATCGTCATTAATGAAATTATCAAACGCTTCCTCGCCGACGGACGTACTGCTCCTAAATATCACGCTCTCACGCGTCCGACCATCGCCGAGGCGGAAGGAGTGCATCGTGCCATCGCTATCGCCGAGATGGCCGAGTCGCCGGTTTACATCGTTCACCTAAGCTGCACCGACGCGCTCAATCAAGTGAGACAAGCAAGAGATCGCGGGATTCCTGCTTTCGCCGAGACGTGTCCGCAATATCTTTTTCATTCAATCGAAGATTACAGCGACGGCTGGGACGGCGCGAAATATGTGATGACGCCGCCGCTGCGTGAAAAGCATAATCACGCCGAGCTTTGGAAAGGCCTGAAAATGGACGACCTGCAAGTGATCTCCACCGACCATTGCCCTTTTTGTATGAAGGAGCAAAAAGAACTTGGCAAAGACGATTTTTCAAAGATCCCGAACGGCGCTCCCGGCGTCGAAAACCGCATGAACCTCATCTACAACGGCGGTGTGGTGGAACAACGCATCTCGCTCAACCGCTTCGTCGAACTGACTTCGACGGCTGCGGCGAAGATGTTCGGCCTTTTTCCGAAAAAGGGAACGATTGCCGTCGGCTCTGATGCCGACATCGTCATTTTTAATCCAGACACAGAACACACCTTCGGCGTTGCTGCCGAACATATGAATGTCGATTATTCGTCATACGAAGGCTGGAAAATGAAAGGTAAGGTCGAGACTGTCCTTTCACGGGGCAGGGTCGTCATCGAGAACGGTGAACATAAGGGCAAAGCCGGCGACGGACAATTCCTCAAACGCGGCGAATGCGTAAAGGTCTGACACAAAAAGGCGTTTACCGATCGTCCGATAAACGCCATGACCCACCATAAGTTTTGTATTTACTTGCGAATAAATACGAAGCTCGCGATAAATTCTGCCGGATTACCCGCGTGTATGACTCACAATTTGCTCAACGCTTCGGTTCCAAGACAATTTCCCGCGCCATTCGGTCGGCCATTACTTCGCGGATTTCGAGACGGTCACGATAGCCCTGCATCTGTTTTTCGTCGTTGCCGATGACCGTTTGCAATAAATCATCGGCTTTGCTGAGGTTTTTCTCGTAGGTCGCGAGGTCTTTGTACTCGGTCATCAGCATCAGGTTCCAGTCGGTCGAGCCGTGCGCTTCGGTTTGCAGGACCTTGTAAGAGATGATCTGCCCGTCTTTTTTTAATGCTTCCTGCTCGCGCTTCCAATCGCCGGCGACATAATTTAGATACGACGTGTCCATTCCGGGCTTCATCCGGATAAATCCGACATTCCAAACAGTGCCGTTGCGATAGGGGCGGCTAACCTGTGCGAATACGACAACGCTCAAAGTGAGCAAAAGTACGACGAGCGAACCAATTAATATGCGATTGCGTTTCATAATGTTTCTCCTGTTGTTGTTTTAGAATTGGGAAATTACTATTCGCCGATTCGCGTGCTCTGTGCGGCGATTTCCGTCCAGCGTCCTTTTCTATTGATAAAGGTGGCGGTTGTCATAAATTTACCGCCAAGGCTTTTTACGCCGGGCGCGTATTTGCTCGTGACGATGAAAGTTGCCACCGCCGTGTCGCCGAATATATAAACGTTCACATCGTCAAAATTGATGGATTCGAATTTGAGTTCGCCGGACTTAAACGCGGCGAGCCGCGGCGCTTTAGCCGTCAGAACGCCCGTATCACTGACAAAGGTATAGCCGTCATCGTATATGCGGTCAAGCTCGGCAACATCATTGTTTCTCAGCGCGGCGGAAAGATCGCTGACCGTCTTCCGAACCGCTTGTTCGGAGCCGGCCGCTTTAGCGTTCTTGCCGTTTGCCTGACACAGTATCAAAGCCGGCAAAGCGAGCATCATCGCAACCAACAACATTAACCGATTCGTATCGAAAGTTCTTTTTAATGTATTCATAATTATTTGCTTGCGTTTCATGATTTTTCCTCTTTAGTCTGAACCTCCGGCGGTAGCGGGAGGTTCAACTTTGCGTTTTAGGCATTTTGCTGAAACTTCAAAAGTTAATCTTCAACCACCCGCTACCCCAGGCGGTTAAGACAGCCGCTCAAACCGATAATGTGGTATTAGCGCTTCGGCTCCAAAACGATCTGCCGCGCGAGGCGGTTGCCGAGAACCTCACGGATCAGCAGGCGGTCGCGGTAGCCCTGCATTTGTTTTGCGTCGTCGCCGACGACTGTCTGCGCCAGATTGTCCGCTTTGCCTAGATTGGCCTCGTATGATGCCAGGTCCTTGTATTCGGTCAAAAGCAGCATGTTCCAATCGTTTGCGCTGTGAGCTTCGGTTTGGATCGCCATATAGGAAAGGATGATTCCTTCCTTTTTCAAGGCTTCCTGGTTCTTTTTCCAATCGGTAGCAAGGTAATTTTTGTACGCGGTATCCATTCCGGGTTTCATCGATATAACGCCGATGACCCAAACCGAACCGTCGCGATACGGGCGATTGACCTGTGCGGACGTGACGATGCTCAGCGTCAGCATTACGACGAAGAGCGCGCAAACTAACATTAAATTGCGTTTCATAATTTTTCTCCTTTTTTTATTCAATTTGAGTTAAGAAACAAAACAGGCTTTCATTCGAGATGCCGCTGCCATCGTGTCAAGCGACCGCTTTCGCTATTTTGTGTTCTACTTATCTAAACGTGAATTCTGCGTCAAAAGGGGCAGGTGTCGAATATTTTTTTTATTTGAGGGGATTGTTCTATAATCAGGGAAGAATATCTTCGATAAATAAATGGTAAATGAGGATTCGCATGAGATTACTCTTCTGCTGGTTGATTGGGGAAAGGGCGACGAGCTGGCTCTCGAGCAGCTTATGCCACTCGTCTATGATGAGTTGCGCTCGATGGCCAGAAACTATATGCGACGCCAACCACCGGGCCACACCTTTCAAACCACCGAACTGATCCACGAGGCGTATCTCAAACTGGCCAAAAAAGAGGAGCGAAACTGGCAAAACCGCGCGCATTTCTTCGGCGTCGCGTCCATGGCAATGCGGCATATTCTGGTTGATTATGCACGCTCAAAACAAAGTCAAAAACGCGGCGGCTGGCAGGATAGGATTACCCTTGCTGATGACAACGCGGTTTCACGAGATCAATCAAAAGATATTATTGCTCTTGATGATGCGCTGAAATCTCTGGCGGCCTTCGATGAACGCAAGAGCCGCATAGTGGAATTAAAGTTTTTTGGCGGCGTCACGAACGAGGAGATCGCCGTGGTTCTGAAAATATCGATCGATACCGTGAAACGTGACTGGCGTTTTGCCCGGACTTGGCTTTTACGCGAGTTATCTGTTGTTCCGTGATTGTGCTGTGTACTCAAACATTAACGCTGACGAATAGAAGTTCCTTTTTATGGATTCCGAAAGGCTGAACCAGATCGAAGAGATCTATCACGCTGCTTTAGATATTGCGCCCGGTGATCGTGATTCTTTTCTTAATGAATGCTGCGTCGGCGACGATGATCTTCGCCGTGAAGTAGAATCTTTGCTTTCATTCGCAGATACTCCCGACAATTTTATCGACACGTCTCCCGGATCGCTCGCCGGTGAAATGTTTTCCAACTGGAAAGATCAGGCGAATCTCAGCAATAAAACGATTGGCCATTACGCCGTCATACGACTCATTGGCGCCGGCGGAATGGGCGAAGTGTATCTCGCCGAAGACACTAAACTTGACCGTAGAGTAGCGCTCAAGATTCTATCGCCTGAATTTGCCCGGGACACGAACCGGATGAGCCGTTTCGTCCGCGAAGCGAAATCCGCATCGGCCCTCAACCATCCGAATATCCTTACTATTCACGAGATAAATGAGTATGGCGGCACCCACTTTATCGCGACTGAGTTTATTGACGGCCAGACCTTAAATGAGTACAGAAAAAACAACACACTCGGCCTCAGATCAATGCTCGAGATCGCAATCCAGGTAGTGTCGGCTTTGGACGAGGCACATTCGGCGGGAATCGTTCATCGTGATATTAAGCCGGAAAATGTGATGATCCGTAAGGACGGAATAGTAAAGGTGCTTGATTTTGGTTTAGCGAAACCGTCGGGACCGTTTACGTCGGCGGGTGGCTCATCAGAAGACTCAACGCGGGTCCAGTTTCAGACGCAGCCGGGCCTGATAATCGGAACGCCGAACTATATGTCACCCGAGCAGGCCCGAGGCAAAAATCTTGACCATCGGACCGACATTTTTAGCTTTGGCGTGGTGCTCTACGAGATGTTTTCGGGAAGCTCACCCTTCGATGGCGAAACTATTAGCGATGTCATCGCCGCAGTTTTAACCAGGGAGCCGAAGCCGTTGATCGAGCTGCCGGCGGGACTGGATGAAATTGTCCATAAAACTTTGCAGAAGCGCAGACGGCACCGTTATCAGACAGCGAAACATCTCCTGAGCGATCTCAAAGAAGTCAGGGATGAGCTGGAAATTCAAAGCCGTTTGGGACGAGATTCCGTGCCGGATGCCGGCCTGTCTAAAACACAGATCTTTCAGCCCAATACTACAGTCGAAGAAACTGAAGGCATGTTCAGGCAAGTTGCCGACGAAATTATTGAGGCCCCGAATAATCTTTCGGGCGAACTCCCGGATCGCTTCACAACGAAAATTCAGAGTAAAGGCGTTTCTCTAATTGTCCTGTTAGTTATTTTGGGCGCCGGCGGATTTTTCGGCTATCGTTACTTCACCGTGAGCCGGCAAATCAAATCGATCGCCGTGCTGCCGTTTGTCAATGTCGGCGACGATCTCAGCAGTCAATATCTATCCGACGGATTGAGCGAAAATTTGATCAACACGCTCTCAAGGCTGCCGCAATTGAAGGTCATCGCCCGCAGTTCGAGTTTTAGATACCGGGGAGAAAATATTGATATTCAGGACGCGGGGAGAAAACTTGGCGTCGGAGCGATACTGACGGGGCGTGTCATCCGGCGCGGCGACGATTTGCAGATCAGCGTCGAATTGATTAACACCGCCGATAACACGAGCATCTGGGGTGAGATTTATAACCGGAAACTTTCCGGCTCATTAAGCCTTCCGGAGGAAATCGCGCAAGCCGTTTCGCAAAAATTGCAGCTAGAATTGACTGGAGTGCAGGAACGGCAAATGGCGAAGCAAATCACGCAAAGCCCACAGGCTTACCAGTCTTACATGAACGGCGTTTTCTTCCGCAGGAAGAACGGAGCTGAAAATATTCGAAAGGCAATCGAATATCAAAATCAAGCAATTGCGCTTGACCAGAACTTCACGCTGGCGTACATCGAATTGTCAATCAATTTTGCCAATCTTGTTGACATCGGAGCGCTTAGCCCGAAGGATGGATTGCCGCTGGCGCGGGCGGCGGCGGAAAAAGCATTGGCTTTGGACGAAACTCTTGCCGACGCATATTACAATATAGCGCGAATAAGAAAGTACGAATTTGAATGGACGAAGGCGGAGATCGCGTTTAAACGAGCCATCGAAATAAATCCAAATCTCGCCGCAGCGCATACCATTTATGCGGAATATCTGTCGCAGTTAGGTAGATTCGATGAAGCTTTGCGGGAAATCAAGCTGTCGCAGGATCTCGACCCTTTGAGAACCGGATTGGTCGGCAATGAAGGAAGCATTTTATATTACGCCCGGCGGTATGACGAAGCCATTGTGAAAAAGCAAATTCACGCGAACTCGGCGCCGGAAAATCCCTTCGCACACTTAGGGCTTGCCGACGTCTACGTTCAAAAAGGGCAGTATGCTGAAGCAATTCTCTCGTATCAAACGTCAATTAAATTAGAAGAAACGACCAGCGGGTTGATTTATTTAGGCCGGGCCTATGCTTTGTCCGGCAAACGTGATGAGGCAATTGGCATTCTCGATAAACTAAAAACGACCGAAAAATATGTTTCGCCCACCGAAATGGCAATTATTTATGCCGCGCTCGGTGACCGGGAAAAAGCTTTTGCTTTGCTCGAAAAAGCATATACCGAACGCGACTTTCAGTTGACGTCGCTGAAAGTCGAGCCGGCCTTTGACCCCTTGCGCGAGGATCCGCGTTTTGCGGACTTGCTGCGGCGCCTCGGCTTTCCGCAGTGAAAGCAGGTGAATCGTGTTTGATCTTGATGTGAACGGATGTAGATGAATATACGACTTGCCGAAAGGGAACTAAAAACGAGGTTCGGAAACTATAACGAGATCCTTTTTTACGACGGATACGCCGAATCCGTCGCGCTTGTGATGGGTGATGTGGAAGGCGAAGAGCATGTCCTGTGCCGCGTGCATTCAAGCTGTCTTTCAGCCCACGCGTTTAACAGCGTCGAATGCGAATGCCGAGAAGAAATGGAAAAGTCCCAGGCGTTGATCGAACAAGCGGGCCTAGGCGTGATCATTTGGCTTGACCAGGAAGGCAAGGGGAACGGTCATCTTGCATTGATGAAAAGCATTCCATTTAAGAAGGCCGGATTTAGCCAAAGTGAAGCATACGTGAAAGCCGGCTACCAAGCCGATGCCCGAAGTTTTCGTTCAGCCGCCGATATTCTGAAAGAGCTAAAAGTAAAATCCGTCGTTTTGCTTACAAACAATCCGGACAAAGCGGACGATCTGCGGCGAGCGTCGATAAAAGTTTCTGATACAAAAGCAATATTCCTCCCTGCGGACAATTCCCGAAACTTGAAACTTGTGTAAAAATCTGACAATGATTTTTTCCGACAAGAACCTTTCTCAAAAACTCGAAAGAACCGAAGCCCGCTCGAACGCGGACTTTGTTGAAACACGTGCAAGGCTTGAACCGGAAAGCGGTGCTGCGTGGACGGATATCGGTGGCGCGTACGCGATGTACGACGGCGTAGAATCGCCGCTTACGCAAACCTTCGGCCTCGGTTTGTTTGATGAGATCACCGATGCCGAAATGGAAAAGCTCGAGTCGTTTTTCAAAGACCGCGAGGCTCCTGTTTTCCATGAAGTAAGTCCGATGGCCGACCCGTCGCTTATGCCGCTGCTAAACGAACGCGGTTATCAGCCGTTCGAGCTTACCAGCGTGATGTATCGCATACTCGACGAAACAGAACTGGATTTGCCGCCGCTAAATCCGCTAATTTTGACGCGAATAATCTCCGATGCCGAGGTCGACCTCTGGGCACGTACATGCGCCGCGGGCTGGTCGACCGAACACGAAGGACTTGCCGATTTCATGTTCAATTTTGGACGGATCAGCGCCCAATGCGACGGAGCTTACCCATACCTTGCCGAACTCGACGGAAACGCGATCTCCACCGGAATGCTGTTGATTTACGACGATGTCTGCATTCTTGCCGGTGCGAGCACTGTCCTTGAAGGCCGAAACAACGGAGCCCAGAACGCATTGCTTGATGCCCGCCTCCGGTTCGCCCGCGAACGAGGCTGCACGCTCGCCGTTATGGGAGCTCTTCCCGGCAGCCAGTCACAAAAAAATGGGCAGAAAAACGGCTTCAACATCGCGTATACTCGAACAAAATGGCAGTTGAGAGGTTAGTAGACGCGCACGAAGATGCGTTTGCTCCGATGAAACGGATGAATCTGCCGGAATAGATTAAAATCGTGTTTTCAAGCAGAGATTAGCATGAACAACCTTTCTACAGATTTGGATTCACCCCTATCGAGGCCATATTTTTTGTGGGACGCTCCGATGACGGTTGTTGAATTAAGGGAAAAATTACATTCCGCTCCTGATGAAGAGCGGTTTCGTCTGCTTGGAAAAATTTTACGAGAAGCACGCGACTACGAAGTTTGGAAATTCACCACGCCGCAGGAAGTCTGGCAGAATTGGCAGCAAATATCTAAGCATCTCGGACGAAGGCGGGCTTTTTGGAAGTCTCTCTTTGAATTTTGGGATCGGGAAGGTTTGCTCGATGAAAAGCACACTCAGTAATTTACAAAACGACTTTTTACGCGAATTTTTCAGTCATGAAAATCGTATAGATTCTCCGGAAGAAATCATGGCAAATAAACTTTGCACATTGTTGTCGCGTTCTGAAATTCGCGATTTGGTTGACGTTCACGAACTCGAAAAAGCTGGTTTTGATCTTGAGGCTGCTCTTCTGACTGCGCAAAAAAAGGATGCCGGTTTGAGCCCCGCACAGCTATCTTGGGTTTTGGATCAGATAAGGCTAGGCGACGATCTTATTCTTCCGGGCGATATTTCAGTATCGGAATTACGAGAATACTTACTCGATCTGACCACAAGATTAAAAAGGCTTGCGTTCCCTACATAGGATTATGAGCGAAACCATCCAACACCGCGACGGGCGTGTCGAGTTAAACGCAGAGGCGTTGAGCGAGATCAAATCTTCACCTCTTTACAACGAAGACCTCGCTCCCGTTCCTATCTTGAAGCGTACGTGGACGACATACAACTACGCCGCGCTTTGGATCTCGATGGCGCATTGCATTCCGACGTATATGATGGCGTCGGGGTTGATCTCGGCGGGTATGAACTGGTGGCAGGCATTGTTTACGATCTTGCTCGGCAACATCATCGTCCTCGCACCCATACTTCTCAATTCGCATCCCGGCACGAAGTACGGCATTCCGTTTCCGGTGTTTGCGCGAGCGCCTTATGGCACTATCGGTTCGAATTTACCGGCGTTGATGCGGGCGATCGTTGCTTGCGGCTGGTTTGGGATACAGGCGTGGATCGGCGGACAGGCGTTGCAGACTTTTTTTGCCGCGTTTGTTCCGGGCTGGGCGACGCTTCTTGGCGGCCCCATCGGCGGTCATACTCCAACCGAATGGCTTTCGTTTTTGTTGTTTTGGGGATTGAACATCGCGATCATTTATCGCGGAATGGACCTGCTGCGGATCGTCGAAAACTGGGCTGCTCCGTATGTTTTAATAATGACCGGACTGCTTTTGGCATGGATCTTATATCAGGCTGGAGGCGTCGGATTCTTGTTAAATGAACCGGGTAAGTTTCAAACCTTTGGCGAATTCTGGCCGATATTTATACCGTCGCTTACAGCGATGATCGGTTTTTGGGCGACCCTATCGCTCAACATGCCGGACTTTACACGTTTTGGTAAGAGCCAGCGAGAGCAGGTGATCGGCCAGACTATCGCATTGCCGACCACGATGACAATCTTTGCCGCGATGGGAATTTTGATCACGTCAGCGGCGGTTGTTGTTTTCCCGAATATGAACCCGGCGGATGCCTGGGATCCGGTAAAGCTTGTTTCGCAGTTCTCACAGCCGGTTGTCGTCGCGATCTCGATGTTCACGGTCGTTGTTGCCACGTTGTCGGTAAACATCGCGGCCAACGTCGTCTCCCCGGCAAACGATTTTGCCAATGCTTTTCCGAAACTCATTTCGTTCCGTACCGGCGGCCTGATCACCGGCATCATCGGTATTCTGATGCAGCCATGGAAGCTGCTCGCCGATCCAAGCGGCTACATTTTCTCGTGGCTGCTTGGTTATTCGGGCGGGCTCGGTTCGATTGCCGGCGTGCTTATTGCCGACTACTGGATCGTCCGCCGAAAGGAACTTAATCTTGCCGACCTTTATCGGACCAAAGGCGAATATCGAGGCTGGAATTGGCGGGCGGTCGCGGCGACTCTGCTCGGTTGCTTTTTTGCTTGGATTGGCTTGATAATTCCTATGCTCCGCCCTCTCTACGATTACGCATGGTTTGTCGGTTTCGGCGTTGCGTTTTTCGTTCATTGGGGATTGATGGCGGCACTTCCGCCGAAGAAGATTCACCACAGAGGCACAGAGAGCAGAGAGTGAAAATCGGTCAGGTGCTTTTCTAGGGCGAACGTAAGATCTTCTCGGTGTACTCTGTGGCTCCGTGGTGAAATGATTTATGAAATACGAAGTAGTTAAGAATTATTACAATGGCGAATTCGTCGCGAGCGGTTCGGGCGAATCGCTCGACGTTATCTCGCCGCTTGACGGGAATTTGCTCTCGCAGGTGCCTATGTCTACGGCGGAAGAGCTAAACGAGGCCGTCAGATCGGCGAAAGCTGCGTTTGACGGGTGGAGCAAGACGCCGATCAAAGAACGCGTTCAGGTCTTTTTTCGATATCGCCAGCTTTTGGAGAATAACCTTGATGAGTTGACGGCTCTTGTATCGGAAGAAAACGGAAAAACTTACGACGAAGCTAAAGCCGAGGTCGAAAAAAGCATCGAGCTGACCGAGTTCGCGTGTTCGATGCCGCAGCTCGTTTCGGGCGAAATTCTGGAAGTCAGCCGGGGCGTCGAATGCCGGACCGAACATTTTCCCATCGGCGTCGTCGCTTCGATCGTACCGTTCAATTTCCCACTGATGGTGCCGAACTGGACGATGCCGAATGCCCTTGTGCTTGGCAACACGATGATAATGAAGCCTTCGGAACTCGTTCCTTTGTCCGTCGGGCGAATGGCTGAGTTGCTGAAAGAAGCCGGCTTGCCGGACGGTGTTTTCAACGTGATCCACGGCGGCAGGGAAATTGTCGAAGGCATTTGCGCTCACAAAGATATCGAAGCCGTTAGTTTTGTTGGCTCCACAAAGGTTGCCAAACTCGTCTACCAGCAGAGCACAAACGCTCTAAAACGCTGCGTAGCGCTCGGCGGTGCAAAAAATCATCTTTTCGTTTTGCCTGACGCTAATCCTGCGATGACCGCAACGAACGTGACCGCATCAATGTCCGGATGCGCCGGGCAGCGGTGCATGGCGGCGTCCGCGATGCTTGCGGTCGGCAATGTCGATCCGATCATCGCTCAGATATGTGACGAAGCACGTAAGATCGTTCCCGGAAAAAATCTAGGCGCGGTGATCTCAAAAGCCGCCAAGGAACGGATAGAAAATTACATTTCAGAAGCCGAACGCGACGGAGCGCGCGTCCTTGTCGATGGGCGCGGCGCGGTCGTCGAAGGCAAAGAGAACGGTACATATGTCGGCCCGACCGTTATCGACCGAGTAACACCAGGAATGTCCGTCGCCACCGAAGAAATTTTTGGGCCGGTAATCTCGATCATGCATACCGAAACGCTTGACGAAGCGATCAAGATCGAAAACGACAACCCGTATGGAAACGCCGCTTCGGTGTTTACCCAAAGCGGCGGAGTCGCCCGTTACGTCATGGAACATGCAAGCGCCGGAATGATCGGCGTAAATATCGGCGTCCCCGTGCCGCGTGAACCGTTCTCCTTCGGCGGATGGAATGAATCGCGGTTTGGCTCAAATGATATCACCGGCAAAAGCTCGATCGAATTTTGGACGAAGTTGAAGAAGACCACGACCAAGTGGAATCAGGAAGCGGGTGTAAATTGGATGAGCTAGTGGTCAGCAGGGTTAGCGGGCGGCGCATGTCAGAACCGGGAGCGATAGCGACTGGGTTTGGGTCGCCATCGTAAAAACCCGGTCGCTATCGCTCGCGGTTCTGACCGTTATCTAATAAAAACTATGTCAAGGATAATCAAATGCGGCCTGATACAGGCACACAACGTAGCACCGACGGACGCTCCGATTTCGGAGATCAGAAAGGCTAACATCGATCACCAAATGAAGTTTGTCGAAGACGCCGCGAAACAAGGCGTGCAGATGCTCTGCTTTCAGGAGATCTTTACAACCCCGTATTTCTGCGCCGAACAGCAGACGCGCTGGTACGAAGCCGTCGAAAAAATTCCCGACGGCCCGACCGTTAAGCTGATGCAGGAAATAGCAAAACAGCACGGTATGGTGATAGTCGTGCCGATCTACGAAGAAGAGATGTCGGGCATCTATTACAACACGTGCGCCGTAATCGACGCCGATGGCAAGTACCTCGGCAAGTACCGCAAGACGCATATTCCACACGTCGCACCTGGCTTTTGGGAAAAATTCTATTTTCGGCCCGGCAACCTCGGCTACCCGTGTTTCGACACGGCCTTTGCACGCATCGGCGTTTATATTTGCTACGACCGTCATTTTCCCGAAGGTGCAAGATGTTTGGGCTTAAACGGAGCCGAGATTGTTTTTAATCCATCGGCCACCGTCGCAGGTTTGAGCGAATATCTCTGGAAGCTCGAACAACCCGCACACGCCGTCGCCAATGGATATTTTGTCGGTGCGATAAACCGCGTGGGAACCGAGGCCCCCTGGAACATCGGCGAATTCTACGGCCAAAGCTATTTCTGCGACCCGCGCGGCCAAATGCTGGCGGTTGGCTCACGCGATCAGGACGAACTGATCGTCGCCGACCTCGACATGGACAAGATCCGCGAGGTGCGGAACACATGGCAGTTTTTTAGAGATCGTCGCCCGGATGCGTACGGGCCGATCGTCGCGGACTAAGGAAGATTGAACCACAGAGTCACAGAGAGCACAGAGGAGAATTTGGCCGAGGATGAACACAAATAAACACAGATCAGAACCTTTTTTAATCTGCGTCGATCTGCAGCTAATTTTTTCTGCTTTTTTTCTCGGTGCCTTCGGTGACTCTGTGGTGAATAACTCTTATGGCAAATGAATACTGCACACCGCTCGATGTAACCCAGATCGAGATAAACTTTGCCGAGATCAATCCGGCGATGACCCCGGCGGAAGCCGGCGTCGAAGCAAGCCGCTGTCTCTATTGCTATGACGCCCCGTGCATGCATGCCTGCCCGACACATATTGATGTGCCATCGTTTATTAAGAAGATCGCGAGCGGCAATCTGCACGGCTCGGCCCGCGTGATTTTTGACGCAAACCCTATCGGTGCGACTTGTGCCCGCGTTTGTCCTGTTGAGGTTTTGTGTGAAGGCGCGTGCGTCGAAAAGACTCTGCTGAAGAAGCCGATAGAGATCGGGCGGCTCCAGCAATACGCAACCGACTACGCTCTGCAAAGCGAACGACAAATATTTACAAAGGGCGAATCAAACGGTAAGTCTGTCGGCATCGTGGGCTCCGGCCCGGCAGGGCTTTCGTGTGCCGCGTATCTCGCCAGGCTTGGATATGACGTGACGGTTTACGAACGTAAACCGCTCGCCGGCGGCCTCGACACATACGGAATGGCCGAATACAAAATGCCGCAAAGCGTTTCGCTTGATGAGGTCGAGCACATCGCAATAATGGGCGTGAAGTTCTTGCTAAACACTGAGATCGCGGATTCAGGCTCCCCTCCTTACGAAGGAGGGGTGGATGCCGCTTCGGCAGACGGGGTGGTTCTCTCTGGTACCGTTCAGACGGTACGCTTTACCGATTTAAACGAATGGCACGACGCCATTTTTCTTGGCACCGGTCTCGGCGAAACCAACAAACTAAACATTCCCGGCGAGGAGTTAGATGGCGTTTACGACGCTCTTCATTTTATTGAGAAAATAAAAACGCGCGACTGGCTGAATATCCCGCTTGGTAAAACCGTGGTTGTGATCGGAGCCGGAAACACAGCGATTGATGCCGTAACGCAGGCAAAGCGCCTCGGCGCCGAAAAAGTAGTATTGGTCTATCGCCGCACGGAAAAAGACGCATCGGCTTATGATTACGAATTAGAGCTTGCGAGAAAAGACGGCGTCGAATTTATCTGGCAAGCCGCCCCGATCGGCATTTTGTCGGATTCGGACTACAAGAGAGTAACCGGCTTACAGTGCGAAAAAACCGACGGCACGCTTGCTCTCTTCGACATTCCATGTGACATGGTCATCAAAGCCGTCGGCCAGCAGAAAATGCTCTCCTTCTTTGAAACTGCCGCCGGCATCCAAACCGACGAAAAGGGCCGCGTCGTTGTGAATCATCAAATGCAGACCTCAAACCCGAAGATCTTCTCCGGCGGTGACTGTGCCAACGGCGGCAAGGAAGCGGTCGACGCGTCGCAAATGGGGAAATTAGCGGCACAGGGAATCCATCTGATGCTGACAGGGGAGACGGTGAAATTTGCCGGGGCTTGAGAGCTTGTCGAAGATTACGGAGTTTCGCCGCGGATCAACGCGGATGACGCGGATGACGCGGAAAGGATTAGATTTGAATTAGGAGCGATTTCACGAAAACTTTACCCGAAGCCGATTGTGAATGATCTTGATAGCAAAATGACCAGATTGATCCGCGCATCCGCGCAAATCCACGGCGAAAAATCCGTAGCTTACTGAGGAGCTTCACACTCTTCATCGTCGAAACCATCTCCGTCGTCGTCGTCCTTAAAACACATCGGATCCTTTCCGTTCCAATCGCCAAAATTCATCTCATACTTGTCCGTTTTTCCGATATCGACATCGTTTTTCTCGTAAATCTGCTCGGTGCCGTCCGCGTTTATGCGAATTAATTCTATGTCGTATTCGTCTTCGTTCCCGTCATCGTCGGCCATAAAAAGCTTGCCATTCTCGAAGTCAAAATCAAAGGCGAGTGTTTTGGCGGCGGTTAACTCGACACCTCCGACTTCGGTTATATAACTAGCCTGTTGATCGTCATCCGAGTCAAAGGCGTAGAAGATATCCGGAGTTTCGCCATCCGCGCTTGCGGTAAAGCTGATCTCCTGCCCGTCGTAAGAAATGGTCGCAATCAAAATTTCGTCCGGACTGAGCACGATGCCTTCGAAGCCGACGGTAAAACCGGGGGCCGAGTAAACAAAATCGAAATCGCTCTTATCGTCAAGATATTTGCCCGAAAAAACGATTGTAAAATCGCCGTCGGATTCGTCGAATGGGACCGTATAATTCGGGACATTCAATCCCAGCCCACCGTTCAGAACGGTTGCTTTGCCCCCCGGAATTTCGCGGTAATATCGGTTGGATCGTGGATCGTAACCGATACGCCGCCCGCCTTCGTTCACAACCAGCATGTCGCCTTCGTCCGTCAGAAAAAACTCGGCATGTTCGCCGTCAGCCGCCTGCGAAAAGGACGCGTTGCGGAATAGCGAATCGTCGTATGCCCGTCTTCCCGACCAAAGTGTTTCGCCGCAGCCGGTCGTTGCCGAAAAATCCTTCTCGAAAGACGAGCCGAAACACAGCCCGTCCCGCCAGGATGTCGCTGTAATATCAAGCGTCCGCGTGCTTTTCCTGCCGGTGTAATCGAATTTGCCGTCGCCTTTTGTTGCGTAAAACCATTCCTCCGCCGGTGTTTTATTTACGTACAGGTAACGCGTGACGCCCGGAAAATTATTGTCATAAACGTGAATCTTATACTGTTTGCCCGTGTCCTCGACCTTGAACGGAGCGACGGCGTGGCCATCGGAGATCCGGCCGTTGCTTGGGTCGTATTTCCTCAAACCCAGCAAATAGGTATCGTCGCGGTTTTTCATCGAATCGGCCAACCTTCGCACGATTGCGACCGGCCCTTCGACAGCGGTCTTTTCAGTACGTTCCTTTATCTCGGGCAAAACCTGCGTGATCCAATAGTAAGAGATATAGTTTTGTATCGTCTGATCGAATTTCAGCTCGAATATCGATTTTGCGGCCGGTTGAAATTGAGACAGTCCCCGCTTACCCTTGAACGGCAGACCCGAGTTGAATCGAAAACACGTAACGGCGATGCCTTCGCAATGTCCGATTTCCATTTGTTTTAGGCGTTCCTCTACCCATTTCCGCGTGCTCGCATGTGCCACACAGTTTCTCGCGTTCGAGCCTGCTTTACAGATCGCCCTTGCTCCGAACATGCGGATCAGATCCTCGGTGCTTATGTCGTCTTTCCACGTGTTGTAGTTGTTTGCGTAATTTTTGAACGAAAAGCCATTCTTTGCCGGGTCGAAATCGAGTGAGCCGAGAACAGTAGTTTGCGCCGTGAGCTTTGTTAGCGGAGCGAAGAAAGCGGCGGCCAGCAACACAATAGCGAATTTCTGAAACCCTTTTTTCATAAGCATCACTCGACGGCGGGTATCCCGCGTTTCGACAAACGTTCCTCTTCCTTAGGATCTGCCATTATCCACGCGGCCCATTTGCCGATGTTGTTGCTGTTATATTTTACCCAGCCGAAACCGCCCTCGCCCCAGCCCTCACCGTAAGAATTTTTTGTGAGCCACGCACCGCGATCGTCGTCCCATCCGGCGATCAGGATCATATGATAAGGCCCATCGGACTGCTGTTCTTCGTTGAAGGTTCCGCCGCCGTACAGGCGAATGCAGTTGTCCAGATTTAGAGTTGCGACAACCGGTCCGTAAAGGACGAGCGCCCGTTTTATTTCGCTGACCGATGGTATTTTCTGAGGCTCGGCGCTGACAAAATCCCAGGTCAGAGCCCGAACCGATTCCTCTTTTCCACATGTCCACGTCAGGAAATCCTCGGGCACGTATCGCGTCCCGCCGCCCAAAGGCAGTCCTTCATCGACCATGTAGGAAAAAGCCTTGCCGTGCCAGTTTAATTCGCAAAAATCCCTGGGCGTTTTCGGCAGCATACAGCTTACGAGCTGCCTGACACTTGGGCGAAGTTCTGCTCCCGCCTGCAATGTTCTATCCGAACGCAGAGCGTCGAGCCGCCGGCTGACCTGCATCGCATCTACCGTTGAGAACGCCCAACAGGTATTGCAAGGGCCTTGATTGCTGACCGGGCCGAGATCGAGGCCGCTCTCCCGCCAGTCGAATTTACGTAATTGTTCTGCTTCCAGCCCTTGCGCGAGAAGAAGAAGCTTGGCCTTTTCTTTTTCACCTTCGTCGGCGTTCGGATGACGCCGAAGCCAGTCCTGCCAGCGTTGTTCGCCGAGTCGATCGATCTGCTTTAGTTTCTCCTCGGCCTTCCGCCGGATTTGTTTTGACCGCTCTGTTTCACCCAGCGGCACCGGCCGGCCATATGTAGTTTTGATAAAACGGATGTCGTCAACACCGTATTTATCCAACGGGCTTTTCAAAAACGGAAAGACCGGCTTCAAGGGGTCGTACCATTTCTTTCTGCCGTACGCTCCCTTGTCGCCACGGCTCTTTTCGAGAACGCGAAAACTATAGCTCCGCTCGCCGCCCTTTCTCTGTTCTCTGCAAAGCTTTTCCTGCCCGGCCTGAAAAGCATCAACCGGCACGGACTCCACGACCTGTCCATTGAAGGAGATCGCCCCTACGGAAATTGCCAGGAGAAAAATGTATGCACTTGATCGCAAAAGGAGATTCTTACGGCAAGCCGCCGAGCCCGCGCGGCGGTCAAAGATTACCGCGTGTTCTAAAAGAAAACTCTTTGCATACTTCCTCGACATAAACTTTACTTAGTCAGACGGCCGCTTAGACCGCTAATTCGCTCTTCTTCGGCCGGATCGGGCACGACGTATGCTGCCCATTGCCCGATATTATTGCTTCCGTACTTGATCCAGCCAAAACCATCGTCGCCCCAGTCGGTGCCATAGGAATTCTCACGAACCTAATTCTCTCAGCCGCGAACATTGCACCTTTCACTTGAACCGATACAAATTTCGCCACATGGTTTTGTTCCGGGACCGCAGCCGCCTCCAACCCCAATTGTCAGGTTGTTAACGACGCTTTTTACACAGGCGGTTTTCTTGGCAAATTTCCCGATATCCTTCTTAACGCCTTTAGTAGTTGCCCATCCTTCAAGCGTGACAACGCCACTGCTGATTCGTACATTGATGTGTTTCATTTGAGATTCATACTTGGCCTTTATTTTGGCGTAGATTGAATCAACTATTTGATCATCGGTAGTTTTGGAGCAATCCGTTTTTTGGGCGTAGGTTCCAAAATTAAACGCCAGCATTATGGAAAATGCGAGCAGGGCCATCTTTAACATCGATTTGTTTGTCATCTGATTTCTCCTATTGAAAATTGGTTAGCATAGAAAGCATGCTGTAACGCAGTTGCTTGCCAAAAAAAATCGAGCTGCCGTCGGACGACCACGCCATACTCGAAAAATAAAGCCGCGAGTCGTTATTATTAGTCACTCGTTTTGCTTCGCCGCCTGTTGCTTGCATAGTCCAAATATTATCTTTCCCGTCCCGATGAGAAGCGAAAGCGAAAGTCTTTTTGTCGGGCGAAAGATGAATATTATAAAGATAAGTATCTTTCAACACATTTATTTGCCGCGTCTTCCCGGTGGCAATTTCCACGTTTAGCGATGAGACTTCTGTAAGCAAATTGCTTGTGCCCGAACCCTTCACGGAAGCCAAGATGAGCTCGTTGCCGCTCTGCGACCATCCTATTAACCTAATAAACGGATTTTCACTCACAATAAGATCATTTTTTTTGGTTTCAGTATCAATTACGGATAATGAGTAGGTCGGTTTTCCGTCTGAGTTATCTATTTTTGTTGTGAAAGCAATTTTTTTTCCATCTGAAGACCAAAGCGGACTGTAGGGATACAGATTTGAATCGGTATTGTTCGTCAATTGCACATCGTTTAAGCCATCGGCGCCGATAAGCCAAATATTTCGTTTGCCGCTTTTTTCTGATAAATAAGCAATTTTCGCGGAATCAGGCGACCAACTTAAATCATTTATTTGGATAAGGTTATATGGCAAGACACTGAATAAAGCAGGAAAGATGCCGCCTACTGCCAACTGTTTCTGTTCGCCGCCAAGTGTTTTGATTGTCTCAATTTGGTACTTGTCGTCTGTTAATCGCACAAAGGCAATAGTCTTTCCATCTGGCGACCATGTTGGCAAGCCGCCGTTTTTGACAAGTTCAACGGGCTGTTCATCTGTACCCAGAGTTTTTGTCAGAATGTTGCCGTTAAACAGATTATTGCCTTGATTAAGGTTCTTAATCGATTGATACGCCAACGTCTTTCCGTCGGGCGAAACATTGGGCCAGAGTTCGGAATCTTGGTCCGAAGCAACGATTAACTCCTTGTTATCTTTCAGATTAACTCCCCAAACATCCGACTCTTCTTTTGTCGAACCGAATAAAATTTTGGTGCCGTCCGAAGATACGTCAAGCACCAAACTACCCTGATCCGAGAAAGTAAGCTGTCGCGGTGGATCTCCATAAATATCCGTCACGAAAATCTGATAAGTTCCGTCAGTCAAAGCGCTGTAAAAAAGACGGTTACTGTCAGGATGCCATGCAATATTTTTAATTTCGGTTACTGAATCAAAAAGTTTCTTCGGCTTTTCGTCTTTTACAGCTGCTGTCCAGAGACTGTACGTTTCTCCCTCGATCGTTATATAAGCGATATTCTTTTCATCAAGAGTAAGATTCATCGATTTTCTCTCGATATCTTTCGAGGCAAAATCTGTAATTCGCCTGGTTTGCCCTGAATTGGCGTCGATTGCAAAAATATCGTTGTCGGATTCGTAGTAGATTTGGTTATCTTTTGACCAGAATCGCAACCGGCTGCTTCCGTCATCAACCGCAGCGATCAATTTTGGAGAACCTCCGAGAACCGGAATGCGCCAAAAACCCGCTTGATTTCCTCTCGTCGAAAAAAACGCAAGCTCTTCACCATTTGGCGACCAGATTGGCTGTTCATTTTTAAATTCGTCCTTTGTAATTTGAATCGCCTCGCCGGAAGTCGTCTGCTTTATCCATATATTTTTCGAGCCGGCTTTGGTTGAAGTAAAAGCGATCATTTTGGCGTCCGGCGAAAATGAACCGATGCTGTAGATTTCTCCGGGAGAGCTTGCCCAACTTACAACCTCGGTTGTTTTCACCGCCAGTGCCGGTGAAGTTTGTGTGGATTGTTGTCGGAAGGGTGCAAAATACCAAATGCCAACGGTCGCAATCAGACCAATAAAAAATGCCGCGGAAATTACGTGAAAAATCGAATATCTTTTGCCTGGTTCCGCCGTCGGTTCGTGAATCCGGCTTCCGGTTTCAACCTGGCTTCGTTCATATTCCGCCGTCGAACTTTTCGAAAAGGCCCCGGTGCTGCGGAACAGGCGTGCTGAGGAATCGAGTTCCTTACCCAGGGTTTTCAAGTCGAGAGCCATGTCGCGGACTACTTGATACCGTTCGTCGCGGTTTTTCTGTAGAGATTTTTGGACGATCCTTTCGAGTTCGGGTGGGCAGTCTAGGTAAACGTCAGACAATTGCGGAGTTTCGGTTTTGAGAATCGAGGCCATCATGTCGGTCGGACTTTCGCCTTCAAACGGCAGGCGCCGAGCCAGCATTTCGTAGATCAATACACCGAGGCTCCAGATGTCGGTCCTGCCGTCGATCGCCGCCAGACCGCGCGTTTGTTCAGGCGACATGTAATTTACCGTTCCGAGGATCATCCCAAACTGCGTCATAACGCGTGCTCTTGTTGTAGCCTCGGTATCAACGTCGCCGTCTGCCTTCAGAAGTTTAGCGAGCCCAAAGTCGAGCACCTTTACAAGGCCGTCGTCCCTGACCATGACATTCTCGGGCTTGATGTCGCGGTGAATAATATTCTTGCGATGGGCAGTTTCAAGCGCCGACGCGATCTGCACGGCGATCTCTAGAGCTTCTTTCAGCTCAAGCTCGTCTAAAGCGATCATCGTCCGCAGGGTTTGCCCCTCAACGTATTCAGAAGCGATAAAACGCGTCCCGTTTTCAGATCCGATCTCGTGGATCGTCAATATATTCGGATGATTGAGAGCGGAGACGACCTTTGCCTCCTGGATAAATCTCTGAACGCGATCGGAGTCCTCGGCTATATCGGACGGCAGGATTTTAAGCGCGACCAACCTTTCAAGCTCTTCGTCCTGGGCGAGATACACCTCGCCCATCCCGCCCGCACCTATCGCAGCGGTTATCCGGTATCGTCCGATCTGTTGATCAGCCTTAAGCATCGCAGAGACAAATTACTAACGGGCGTTTCGCGGGCAAAGATAACAAACAAATAAACTTAACGAGGCAAATATACACCGAAGCGCAAGGCTTATCAATGGAAAAACGCGAGAGCAGATTGCCTGAGTCTGAGAGCCGCGATAATGGAACTAAGAGTTTTGCCGTAATCGTCGAAAAGAAATAATATTTGTTTGTCTCGCAGATCACTTCAATTTTAGCGATCTAATCCGAGGCGACCGCGTAAAAATCTTGATATATCCATACATGTCCGTATAATACCTATGGGTTTCGAATGGAATGAAGATAAAGCAGAGCTTAATTATCGAATCCACCGTGTTCGGTTTGAAGATGCAGTGAAAGCTTTTGACGATCCGAATTCGATAGAGCTGTTGGATGAGTTGAATTCCGATTTCGAGATCAGATATCAGCTTATTGGCTTAACAGATAAAAGATTGCTTTTCGTGGCTTTTACGGAGCGAATCAACACGATCAGAATTATCTCGGCAAGAAAGGCAACAGCGCGCCAGATAAAGATTTACAATGAGCGAAAAACATAAAGAACATACGTACACCGTAACGGAAGAGGAATACCGCGAAGAACTCGCTAGCGGTCTGACCGAGGATGAAGTAATGAAACCGGGCACTTATAAAGTTATTCGCAGCCGGTTCAGACCGAAGCCGGGCGAGACTGACCTTCAGAACTGCAAGGTCAAGGTCTCGATGTATGTTGACGCGGACGTTTTGAAGTATTTCAAGGAACGTGCCGAACAACCGAATGCCGCGCCGTATCAGACGCAGATTAACAGTGAGCTACGTCGGGTTATGGAAAACGGCTCGGTGGAAACGGCGAGCGTTGATCGCGATATCCTGAACGACAAAAAATTCTTAAAGGCTTTGAAGAAAAAGCTTGAAATAGTGTGAAATCAAAAGATTTGTAAAATCAAATGGAACTTCTTGCGTTTGGCAGACTCTATAGTAATGGTTAACCGAACGCCCTTGAGGTGATTTATGAAAAAGCTTGTTTCTGCTGTTGCAATACTTGTACTTTTATCGACCACAACCTTTGCAAAGTGGGCGATCATTCCGTTGGACGAACTTGTGGCGGACTCCGATTTGATCGTCATCGGAACACTGCATTCTGCCACCGAGAATTCCGAATACGAAGGGAAAGGATATATTCGCATTGACGAGGTCATGACGAAGGGGGTTAAAACATTGAATGGCCGGTCGCTAAGTCTGGGCGATAACTTGAAAATAACCTGGGCAGACAACTGGGCTTGCGCGATGGGCATGCATCTCGGCTGGCAAAATCAGAAAGGTATCTATCTGTTAAAGATTCGAAAAGATGGGACCGTTGCCGCTGGGTATCCGGGACGGTTCACGACACTTGATGACCTCAGTAAAATTAGAGGATTTCTTCATCGAAAGAAGGTGAAAGAAGTTGGTCGCGTGGATATTGAGGCCGCCAAAATCGACGAGATAGGTTCGGCTGCCTCATTCCAGCCGAGAGATGAAGTGATAGCTGTTGATGACGTGCCTCCCTTAAGTGATTATTCGCCCTATAGAGCTTTATTTACCGCATTGCTTTCGTTAGGCCTCTACTTGATTTTATACCGAAGACGATTCAGGATCCGATAAGAATGGCAGATCTAACTTCAAATTTCGCAGGAATAAAATCCCCAATCCTTTCTGGCTCGCCTCGGCTCCGCCGACGAATATGGGGTCGATTGTGGAGCGTGCGGTTTTAAGATAGGGAATTCTTTGCACGTAATTTTAAAAAGAAATAAGATAAAGAAGTTATGACAACAAAAGCTATTGATGAGTCTCCGGTATGGCAGCAGTTTGAGAGCGAGGCTAAAAAGCGGCGGCGCAATCCGGTCAAACTTTTGAGTGATTATATGAGAGAGTGTATCGAGATTTGGGAACACGAGCGGCTTGACGAGGAAATAAGTAAGGAAGCGCAAAAAAGCGGTTATACGGAAGATGATGCGGTCGAGTTGGTAAAACAATATCGGCGAGAGAAGAAAGAACGTGCCACCTCGTAAAGATCGAATCGCGGTCGTTTTTGATACAAATGTTTTGATTGCGTTTTATTTAAGTCGAAACCCGAAATCAGCCGTTTCGAAAATAATTCGTCTATGGCGGAATGAGAGAAAATTGCAAATGGTTGTCAGCGATGAAATCATCGCCGAATATCTGGAAACTCTCGAACGAGTTGGGATAAGCGAAAACCGAATTGAAAGACTAGGGGAGATTCTGGAAATTTATGGAATAGTTTCCAAGTTTTCGCTTGGCAAGATTCCAACCGAAAGCCGCGATGTTGATGATAATTTGTTGTTGGCAACGGCAGTCGCGGGCAAGGCGCAATTCTTGGTGACTCAAGATAAAGACCTCCTCCATATTTCCGAGTCTGACAAAAAGAAGTTTAAGTTTAGAATCGTTACTCCGGTAGAATTTTTAAACGCGATTGGAGAGTAACTGAAACTATGGCAGATCTAACTTCAAATTTCGCGGGAATAAAATCTCCCAACCCTTTTTGGCTCGCATCGGCGCCGCCGACGAATATGGGGTCGATGGTGGAGCGGGCGTTTGACGCGGGTTGGGGTGGGGCGGTTTGGAAGACGCTGGGCGAGCCGATCGTTAACGTGTCATCGCGGCTGGCTTCGCTCGATCAGGGGGCGTTGCGGATGATCGGGCTGAATAATATCGAGCTGATCACCGACCGGCCGCTCGACGTCAATCTCAAAGAGATCGCGGAGTGCAAAAAGAAATATCCGAATAACGCGGTTATCATTTCGCTGATGGTCGAATCGAAACGAGAGGCTTGGCAGGAGATCGTCAAACGATCGCAGGACACGGGTGCTGACGGTTTTGAGCTGAACTTCGGCTGCCCGCACGGCATGTCGGAACGCGGCATGGGCGCGGCGATGGGGCAGGTTCCGGAATACACATGCATGGTCACCGAATGGGTCAAGGAAGTTTCCGAATTGCCGGTGATCGTCAAGCTCACGCCGAACGTGACGCACATCGTCCCGCCGGGCAAGGCCGCGCAGAAAGGCGGTGCGGATGCGGTTTCGCTGATCAACACGATCAACTCGATAATGGGCGTCGATGTCGAGACCATGATCCCGTACCCGAACGTTAACGGCATGGCCGCCCACGGCGGTTACTGCGGAACGGCTGTTAAACCGATCGCTTTGAACATGGTTTCCGAGCTCGCTCGCGATGCCGAATTTAAGATTCCGATCTCGGGTATCGGCGGCATCAATAATTGGCGTGACGCGGTTGAGTTTCTGTTGCTCGGTGCGGGCAACGTTCAGGTCTGCACGGCGGTGATGCATTATGGCTACCGCATCGTTGAGGACATGATCGACGGGCTGAATAATTACCTTGACGAGAAAGGCTTCGAATCGGTCAACGACATCATCGGCAAATCCGTAAACCGCGTGACCGATTGGGGCAACCTCGATCTGAATTACGACGTAAAGGCACACGTCAACGAAGAACACTGCATTCGCTGCAACCTCTGCTACGTCGCCTGCGAAGACGGCGCTCATCAGAGCTTTGAATTCAAGGAAACAGACGGCAAAAAATATCCTATCGTTATCGAAGAAGAATGCGTCGGGTGCAACCTGTGTGCGCTGGTGTGCCCGTCGCCCGGTGCGATCTCAATGATCCGCGTTGACGCAGGCGGCCCGACCCAGAGTTGGCGGGAACGAACTGCAAGTAATTAGGTAATGCTAACGATTTCACAACTTCGGGCAGGAATTTCGGCTTAGCTTTCTCCTATTCTTGCTTTGTTCGCCTTATTCCGTGGTTGGATTTAAATATTATTAACCACGGAAAAAGAGGAACTAGCAAGAACAAGCAGGAACGGGAGCGGTCTGAAACAATTCTTATAAATGTCATTTCTATGACGATGGACGACAAATTCTTCATGCTCCGCCATTTCCTTGGGGCTCTGGCCTATCGCACGCAGAAGGCGCTTCGCGGAGCCCCGGAGAGTTTTGCGATATTCAGTGCCGGAAACGAAACTCGAACGCCGGCCGAATTGGTACGGCACATGACGAGCGTGCTGGGATATGCGCGAACATTTTTTATCGGCGGGCAATACCGGCCCGAACCGCTGCCGACGCTGGCCGATGAGATAACGAGGTTTCACAAGATGCTAGAAGATCTGTCGGGCCACCTTGAAAAAGGAACGCCGTTTCAGGGCGACATGACCGCTGAACGCTTATTGCAAGGCCCGTTTTCCGATGCAATGACGCATGCGGGACAACTTGCGCTGCTCCGTCGTCTTGCCGGTGTTCCGGTTGCGCCGGAAAATTTTATCGTCGCCGATATCGACGCCTCGCGACTCGGCTCCGACCAGCCTGAACCAGCAAGCCCGGACGAGATCTGGGCCGAAGCTCCGAAAAGCTGAGGGTTCGCCGCAAAGAAAGTTCAAAATTAAATCGCTTGTCGGTCGATAGCCGTTGCCGCAAACCTGCCAAGAGCCGCAACGATCTTGTCAAATCCCGCGAACCTCTCGTCCTTTGTAAATCCCTTCACAAATCTCGCATAGATCTGCTGGCAGATGACGGCAATTTTAAAGGTGCCGAATACGTAATAAAACAGAATATTCGAAACATCGCGGCCTGATGCAGTCGCGTACATTTCGACGAGTTCGCGGCGCGAAATATTCTCCATCAGCACACGCGGATTGAACGGCATGTTTAGCATTTCGTTACCTGCTTCACGAGACATCCAGTAACCGAGCGTTGTGCCGAAGTCCATCAGCGGGTCACCGACAGTCACCATTTCCCAATCGAGTACGGCTGTGATCTCCGTCAGATTGTTGGGATTGAGCATGATGTTATCGAATTTGTAATCGTTGTGTACAAGCGACGCTACTGTTCCCGCCGGAACATTCTCATTCAGCCAAGTGATCGCACTTTCCAACTCGGGCCACTCGTCCGTCTTCGCCGCGAGATACCGCTTCGTCCAGCCCTCGACCTGGCGTAGGGCGTAGCCTTCGGGCTTGCCAAGGTTCCCGAGGCCGGCGGCTTCGTAATCAAGGGCGTGGAGGTCCGCAAGATTTTGGATAAAACTCCGGCAGACATCGAGGCGAAAACTGTGTGACGTTTCGAAAGCGTGGAGCATATTCGGTGATCTATCGGTTACTGGGATCGAGCCCTTACTCACGTGCGGGCTACCGACACGGCCTCGGATGATGAGGCCATTGCGGCGCTCCATCAAATAAAACTCTGAGCCGATAACGGATTCATCATCGCAAAAGAGAATTGGTTTGGGGGCGGGCGGATAGACGGCGGAGAGCTTCGATAAAACCGTGAACTCGCGGTTCATATCGTGAGCCGACTTCACGGTGTTGCCGAACGGCGGCCGCCGCAGCACGTATTCATCACCGCCAACCTTAATCAAATAAGTTAGATTCGAACTTCCGGCCGGGAACTGAAGAATCTCGACCACTTCTGTCTTGAGGCCCAACTTCGAGCCAAGAAAAACTCTAAGGCGTTCATGATTCAATTCTTCGCCTTTTCTAGCCGCCGCGGTTTCATTCATAGACTTCAGCCGCTCATTTTTGTGTCGAAGCTAGCCGACTGTCTTCGCCCACGACCTTTTTGATCATGTCCTCTAAATTTTCGACCTCTTCAGCACCAGCGCCGATGCCGATGTATCTGACGACGCCGTTACGGTCAAGCAGCACGGTAGATGGAAGTGCGTTAATGCCATACTTCGATGCCGCTTCGCCCGGCGTTGAGATCGCGAAACCATACGGAAGTTTGTGCTTTTCCTTAAAATCACGTAGGAAATCCAGCTCCTGAAGCGGCGACATACGCTTGCCGCCCTGTTCACCATAATATTGGGTGACACCCACGATAGTAAATCCATCGCTGGAATATTTCTTGTGCCATGCGCGAAGTCTCGGAAAAGTAGAAATACACGGACCGCACCAGGTTGCCCAAAAATCAAGCAGCACAACCTTTCCCCGCAATTGCTCTAATGAAACCGGGTCTTGACCAAGCCACTCAATCATTTTTATCTCCGGAGCAGGATCAGCTTTTGCATACGACTCGACCTTTTGCATCAGTTTTTTTTCCGAGAATCCACCACCTTCCACAAAATCCATCACCTTGCGATAGAGGCTGGCCGACGGCAGGGTAAACGACTGCGCGCGTGCCTCGGCGAGAACATTCAGGGACATGTCGGAATTTTTATTTTTCTTGTAGCCGAGAGCCAGCACTTCGACGAGGTTCATGTACACTTGCTCACGTGCTTTTTTCTCCTGCATCGTCTTGGCATTCATCGTTTTCAAAAGATCAAATGCGCTTTGGGCATGACGGATTGCCTGTTCGTACTGTCCGTCCTTTAAATAAGCCGAGGCGAGATAGTCCTGAAGCGCGGGCTGCTGGCTTTTTATGAGCGGTTCACCCCGCGTCCAGCGCTCAAAGGCTGCTTCAGCCGCGGGCATCTGCTTCGATTTCGATGACAGAACTATGCTGAAGCTAAGAGCCGATTGCACCATGTCGCCTTTCGCATTTGAAGGAAACTGAGCAAGAAACTTCTGCATCGACTCCAGCACTTTTGCGTCATTGTCGGCAGCGGCGTAAATGCGGCCGAGAAAATAGAAATCTTTCTCCTTTAAGTCGGTTCGCGCTGCGAGTTCGGCGGCATACTTCTTTGCCAACGCCTTCTTTCCGTCGGCGATATCATCTCGGGCACCCGCATCGTACTTTTTGCCCTTGCTCGCTAGCATTGTCCGCTGCTGCGATGCATAGTCCTCGATGTCCTGGTAGAGATCAACAGCCGGACGAACGCCTGGATTGACCTGTGCCGCCACGGGAATGGCAAACAACATCACTCCACAAGTTCCGAGACAAGCCTGCGTCAATATTTTCCGAATCGTCATAGAGCCTCCTGATTTTGCCAGATTATACACCTCATCCACGCAAAAACAAAAAAAATGTGGCGCTACATTGGCGAAAAGTATTTGACCTGGTAAATCGAAAGGCAGGTGTGCTAAAAGCTAAAGGCGGGAGATCGAGTCAAGACCTCCCGCCCTTATTTTTCGAAATGCCAGGCTCATTTTTTTGGCTTGACGATCGTTACCTTTGCGACAAATTCTCCGATGTTACCCTCGGGAGCGTCGTCATTAACGGTCAGCCACAAAATGCCGCTTTTCGTTACCTTAATTTCTTTCTTTTCGCCGTAAACCCAGGTTTGTGTAGGAAGGTATTTTCTTCCGCTGCCGAGCGTTATCCGTGCCGCCAAACCGTAACGCATTTTTGTTTCGAGGGGATAATAGCCCACCGGCTGCTCGGAGAAAGTCGCGGTTCCTTCGGGTCCGTATTTACCATACGACCCGCCAACCTCGACCTCACCTTTTGCGTCGAGACGAACCGTATCGCCCGCGACGACCGTAATTCCGGTGTTTACCCATTTCAATCCCGAATCGCCAGGGACAGTGACCTCTTTAACGGTGTCCGTTTGTGCAGATGCGAAACCGGTCACGAAGAGGATACAGAAAAATGCGAAAACTAAATTCGCACGGCGAAAACTAAAGGCGGACGTTGATTTCATTTGTTCTCCATTTTTCCGGGGTAGCCGGATGACTATAATTCTGAAGGATGGCATTGCAGTTTGCCTACATTCAAGTTAATCACATCTAAACGCTCCGTGGGAACATCTATTTTTTTTTCGGTCGTGCATTAGTTTGAATTTTGATCGATCTGGGTATGTTCGGCGGGCCTTGGAGTTCCGTCCCGCGAAGCGGCACATAGCCACGTCCCTTTAGGGCGTGGGCCGAGGGGGGCGAAAAGGATTTCAGCCCGTTTTAACGGGCTTACCTCGGCCTGTCGGCTTAGGCCGGACACCGAAAGGACGTTGAAACGCCCTTTTTTCGTCTCTTCCGCGCGAATCCAACCCCGCCCTAAAGGGACGGGGCTATGCGCCGCCCCGCGACGGGCGGAAATTTCAAACTGATGCACTACCTTTTTTCCAGAGGTTCATATGATATTTTCGCAACTGGGAAAACCGCGATTTATGCTACTTTGAGGGGATGGATTTCAAAAGCTCGCAACGAACCGCAGAAATGCAGGACCGCCTACAGCGGTTTATGGACGCTCACGTTTTTCCAAATGAAAAAACACACTCTGCTGAAATAAATGCGGGCGACCGTTGGCAGCCGCTCGAACTGATCGAGGAGCTGAAATCGAAAGCCAAGGCCGAAGGTTTGTGGAACCTTTTTCTGCCCGATGTTTCCGGCCTCAGCAATCTCGAATACGCGCCGCTTGCCGAAACGATGGGCCGCGTCGTTTGGGCATCCGAAGCCTTTAATTGCTCGGCGCCCGACACCGGCAACATGGAGGTCCTGCATCTTTACGGATCGGATGCTCAAAAGGATGAATGGCTAAAGCCGCTGATGAACGGTGATATACGCTCGTGCTTCGCAATGACCGAGCCCGATGTGGCATCGTCGGATGCGACCAACATTCGTTCTTCAATTGTTGCCGACGGCGATGACTACATTATCAACGGCCGTAAATGGTGGTCGACCGGTGCCGGCGACAGCCGCTGCAAACTTGCGATCTTTATGGGCAAGACCGATGAGAATGCGGCGAAGCATCTGCAGCAGTCGATGATACTCGTTCCGATGGATGCCGACGGCGTGAAGGTTGAACGCATCCTGACCGTTTTTGGCTACGACGATGCGCCGAATGGCCACGCCGAAATTTCATTTACAAACGTCCGAGTGCCGAAGACAAATCTCCTGGTTGGCGAAGGCCGCGGTTTTGAGATCGCACAGGGCCGGCTCGGCCCGGGCCGTGTCCACCATTGCATGCGCCTCATCGGTGTCGCCGAACGCTCGCTGGAAATGATGTGCCATCGTGCCCGCTCCCGTGTCGCCTTTGGTAAACCGGTCGCCGATCAGGGCGTCATCCGCCAGTGGATCGCCGAAGCTCGCCTTGCCATCGATCAGGCCCGGCTTCTTGTCCTAAAGGCGGCGTGGATGATGGACACAGTAGGCAACAAAACAGCCCGCAAGGAGATCGCGATGATAAAGGCAGTCGTACCGCAAATGGCTTTGAAGATTATCGACCGCGCAATTCAGATCCACGGCGGCGGCGGCGTGTGCCAGGACTTTCCGCTCGCGGAGTTCTGGATCTATGCCCGCAGCTTACGCCTTGCCGATGGACCTGACGAAGTTCATCTTGAATCCATTGCGAGGATGGAGTTAAATAGTAATTGATGGATGTTCAAGCTCATATTAAGAATTTGTGCAAAGAGATCGTCGACCGCTTTCGGCCCCAAAAGGTAATTCTTTTTGGTTCGTATGCTTACGGCGTGCCGACTCCCGATTCTGACATCGATCTCTTGGTTGTCATGCCGTTCGAAGGTAACGAATTGGATAAGATGGCTGAAGTGCGTCGAGAGCTAAGCGCGGCGATGCCGCTCGACGTTTTGGTTAAAACCCCAAGCCAGGTAAAAAAGCGGATCGAGATGGGCGATTTTTTTGTCAGTGAAATTATGGAAAGCGGGAAGGTTCTTTATGACGCCGGAAATCTTGGGATGGATAAATAAGGCCGAGGGTGATTGGGGAACGCTGTTGCGCGAACATTCGGTAACCTCTAATCCAAATCTGGATGCAGTTTGCTTTCATGCCCAACAGTGTGCTGAGAAATATCTAAAGGCGCGATTGACTAAGGCCGGAATCGAATTTCGCAAAACTCACGACCTCACGTACCTCTGCGAACTTGTTCTTCAGGCAGAACCCAAATGGACCTTCCTTAAATTTGCTTGTCAGAGTTGAACGCATTCGCTGTGGCATCGCGTTACCCGGGACTGGACGCAAATCAAGAGCAGGCAGAATGGGCAGTTGAGTATTGTCGAGTGATAAGGAAGACCGTTCGGCTGTCGTGCGATCTTTTTTCAAACGACTGATACACATTCTGTTCATGAGTAGACACATCATCCACTTTGCCCACGCCAACGGGTTTCCGGCCAGAACCTATACGAAATTATTCTCTTTTCTCGAACCGCGTTTTGACCTTCGCTATCTCGAACGCCACGCGCACGATCCCGACTTTCCGGTGACTGACGGTTGGCACTCTTTGAAAGACGAGCTGCGGGAATCTATTGAATCGAATTTCGAGAAGCCGGTCATCGGCCTCGGACATTCGCTGGGCGGAATATTGCATCTGCTGGTTTCGGTAGAAAACCCCGATCTGTACAAACAGATCATCCTTCTCGACGCTCCCATCATAAGTCGTTCGAGCAGCGGCGGTATTCGTGTTCTGAAGGCGCTTAACTTGATGGACCGTTTTTCGTCGTCGCGAATGACTAGGACCAGACGCAATCTGTGGAAGAGCAGGGAAGACGCGTACCAGCATTTCAAAGCTAAACGCAAGTTTGCCGCGTTTGATGACGACGTGCTACGCGACTACATAACTTACGGCACCGAAGAAACGGACGGCGGTTTTCGTCTCTCTTTCGACCCAAACATCGAGGCCGCAATCTACCGCAACCTGCCGCACGATCTGCCTTTGTTAAAAGGGAAGCTGACTTTCCCGGTCGCTTATATCGGCGGTGCGCAATCAAGAGAAGCACGGCTCGCACGGCTCAGTTTTATGCAAAAGAATTTCCCGATTGATTTTTATTTTCTGCCTGGCTCGCATCTCTTCCCGTTTGAAAGTCCACGCGAGACTGCAGCTAAGATCGAGACAATTATCAAAATATAGATGCGATAGCCTTAAAAAAGTTTCTCTTCCACTTTGCGATCTTCGCGTCTTCACTCTGCGTCCTTTGCGGTAATAAAGATTTTAAACGCAAAGGACGCGAAGGGCAGACGCAAAGCCCGCAAAGGTGCTAAACGTGCCGCCGCCAGTCATTCTGACCGCATTTCATTCTTTGTCTGTTCAACATGACAAATAATTGTTGACAGATGTTTTACATTAGGTTAACTTAATTGAGTACAGGCTCTACCAAGAGTCGTATCCCTTCGCCACCCGATGCGAAAAAGTTTTCTAAAAAACAACAACCTGATGAATTGCTAGCCGTAGCAATTGGAATCTCTCGAACGACGCGGGCGCTTGGCGCTGCATTCAGTTGGCCTGTCAAATAAGATGTCCTGTCTACAAAATCAGCAAGTTCTATAGAAGGTGGCAAATATCTTCAAGCCAGGAACCCGCACATTCGATCAATTCGGAAAACTCAAGTAAAAACAGATTAGGCGTGAGAGCTATATAGGAGTGAGAAAATAATGCGTTTCGGTAAAAAGAAAAGCGTTGCCGGTTTAGACATCGGTTCCAGTTCAATAAAGATGGTCGAGCTTGACGGCAAATCAAACAGTCTTAGTTTGGTCAGCCTCGGGTTCGAGAATCTGCCTGACGATACGATCATCGATGGACAGATCATGGAATTGAACGTCGTTTCCGACGTCATTCGAAACGTCTGCAACAACAATCAGGTAACTGCCGATCAGGTGGACACGGGCGTTAGCGGCCATTCGGTGATCATAAAGAACATCGTGCTGCCCGCAATGAGTGCCGACGAGCTCGAAGAATCGATCGATTGGCATGCCGAAGAACATATTCCGTACGATCTGGCCGACGTGAGCCTTGATTACCAGATCACCGCAACAACCAGCGACTCCACGCATGTGCTGATCGCCGCCTGCAAGCGCGAACGAATCGATAATGTACGCCAGGCCGTGCAGCTTGCGGGCAAAGAGCCGTATGTAATCGATGTCGATACATTTGCGTTGCAGAATTGCTACGAGCTTAATTATCAGCCGGACGATTCCCAGGTCGTTACGTTGCTGAACATCGGTGCCTCGACGATGAACGTCAATATTGTCAAAGGCACACGTTCATTATTCACACGCGACATCACGGTCGGCGGCAGCCAGTTTACCGACGTGCTTCAACGAAGTCTCGGCCTTAGCTTCCAGCAGGCCGAAGCGGTAAAACGCGGCGTCAGCCATGCGGTTGAAGGTATTGAAGAAAAAGCCATCGAGCCGTTGATGGAAAACGTCACCGAGATCGTCGCGATGGAGATACAGAAGACATTCGATTTCTACCGTGCGACAACCGAAGACAATCAGACAGTTGTGCAAAAGATCCTTATCTCAGGCGGCGGCTCAAAGCTCACGGGCCTCGCACAGGACCTTTCGGCCCGGCTCGAACTTCCGGTCGAGGTTTTAGACCCATTCAGAAATATCAAGGTGGACTCACGCAAATTTGACCCTGATTATCTAAGCGAAATCATGCCCGAAATGGCCGTAGCAGTTGGGCTGGCAATGAGGGGAGTGTAACTAAAATGATCAAGATTAACCTATTAAACTCAGTTACGGAAAGGCAAGGCGGTGCAGTTGTAGCCGTCGATCGCAAGGTCGGCAGCCCTGCCTCGCGCCTCTTACTGATGTCGCTTGCCGTGGCTTTTCTGCTTGCAGCAGTCGTCGGTTGGGATGTTATCAGCACGACAATGGCGAAAACCGAAGCCGAAAGGCAGCTCGAAGAGCAAAAGCAGATCGCGGTGGAGCTCGAAGTCGTGATGAAGGAACAGAAGGAACTCGAAACCAAGATCGCGGCTATCGACGCCCGGATCGAGGCAATCAAACGGCTCCGCTCTTCTCAGGCCGGACCCGTCGCCGTACTTGAAGCAATGCGCGAACGTATTGCGATGGTGCCGGGACTTTACCTTCAAGCCATCGAGCAGACCGGCGACAAGATAACCATCAGGGGCAATTCGCCGGACGAAGCGGTAGTAACGCAATTCGGCCGCAGCCTCGAATTCTCGAACGGGCTTTTTTCAAATCTGAGCATCGAAACGCAGCGGCAGGAAATGGTAAATCAGCAGGCTGTCGCTCCTGTCGGCGGCGGCGAAAGTGCAAAGGTAAACGTCGTGAATTTCACTATCACGACCGCCTACACGCCATCCAAAGCAGCCGGGGCACCGGGATTGAACCCGACGACGGCCTCAACCACCGCTCCGGCACCGGCCACCCCTACCGTTCAGGTCGCAAAGAACTAGTTCATCTTGTTCCGCTCCTGTTCCTTTTACTCCGTGGTTAAGATTTAATTCCAACCACAGAACAAGAGGAACAAAAACCGAACAAGACGAGATGGAAAGCGAACTCGCCTGATTTAACTTAAATAGAAGGACACTAAAATGATTGAGAAACTCAAAAACCTAAAATGGCACTTCCAACTTCTGCTCCTGGTTGGTATCGCGTCCGGGCTTTACTTCTGCGTTTACTATTTTGTAACCAGCGAGACACGTGCCGAAATACAGGTTCTTAGCGACCAGGTTTCAGCCCTCCAGGCAAAGAATGAGGCTGCCCGCATCGCGACACAGCGGATCAACGAGTTCCGCGCACTCTATGCGAGCAAGGCGTTGGAATACGAAGAACTGAAGGTGCTATTGCCCGAACAACGCGAGATCACCAATGTGTTGCAGGGATTGCAGGACAATGCCAACGATTCGCGGATGATCGTTATGCGATTTTCGCCGAAAGACGACACCCAGCAGGATGCGATAACGGCGAAAGCGGTCGAGGTAGAGGTTGACAGCAATTTCACCAACATCCAGGCCTTCTTCGACAAGATGGCGAAATTGCCCCGCATCGTATCGATATCGGATTTCAAGATCAATCAGCTTGAGAAGCAGACCGCGGAAAAGACGGTTCACGCCATGTTTGTTCTTAAGGCGTATTACGCCGATCCGGAAACGCTGACCAAACCCGCTGCACCCAAACCGGGAACACCGGGAGCACCAGCCGTACCCGGAGCCGCTCCAGCCCCCGCCCCACCTGCAGCGAAATAGATTCGACCCTTTACGCACAAGAGAGAAAAAGCAATGATTAACACATCAAAAATTGTAAGATTCCTGGCCGTGAATGTTGCCCTCGCCGGACTGGTCTTGATCAGCGGTAACTTCATTCAAGCCGATGGCCAAACCCGCGACCCGTTTGCAAAACCGGGTTGGGCAAAGACCCGCGACGTAAGGACCGGCACCGGTGTGAGGAAAATAACAACCGGAGCTCCGGTGGAGTTTGGTGTTCCGGCCATTGAGCAAAGGATCGCGTTTTTCAAACGCATGCGTGAAGACGCCGCTCTTAACGGCCAGCCGCTGCCGAAGGTAACCAGCGTCCTTACTTTAAACGAAATGGCCGTCACCGGAATATTCCAGACGCCGCGTGGCTATGCCGCGATGGTTGAGGCGACGCCGATCAAGCTTTCTTATACGATCTACCCGGGCGAAAAATTCTTTGACGGACAGCTTGTCGCGGTCGAAGAGAACAGGCTTGTCTTCAGACGCGTGACAAAGATGGGCAAGAACAAATTTGTCGCGTCGGTTGAGAATAAAACTTTGCGTAAGTATTCGACCCAGGAAGAAGTACAGGGAACGGCGCCCGTGCAAGGCGAAGGAAAGCCGCCCGAAGCGGTAGCAACCTATCAGCCGCCCGCACCGACGGCAGACAGTTCCGCTGTTAAAGCCGGACCGCCCTCGCCGATCGTTTCGCCCCTCGACGAAATGAACAAACAGGTTCCGGAAACCGATGCAGCCAAACAAAAGGCCAAGAAAGGCTCGAAAAAACCAGTTAAGGTAGCCAAAGGTAACTAACACACCAAGTTTCGGACGCGATCCGCGTCAAGAATAAAGCAGCAATTCAACTAAAGACCATTTCTCTGAAACTCTTGAGAATGGATGGATCTTGTAACGGAGGAAACATGACTTCTCTTCAACATTTAAGCGGTATCGGCAAAAAAGCGGTTATCGCGTTAATGATCATCAGCACATTTGCCCTTGCGATCGCGGCCCAGAGGGTTGAGCCGCAATCACAGGGACGACTTTACGGCGATGCCGGTTTTCGCGGCGAACCGATCAAGCTGAACGTCGTAAATGCCGACATTCGCGACATTCTCAACTACATAACGGAACAGTACGGCATAAATTTTGTCATCGACAAATCCGTAAAACAGGTTCCGGTTACGGTAAACGTGAGCGAGGTTCCCTGGAACATAGCGCTTGATTCGATATTGCGTTCGCAGGAGCTTGGCATTCAGGTCAACGGCACGATCCTTCGTGTTGCCGACTCGAAAACGCTTGCATCCGAAGGCGAGATCTTCCGCCAGCAGCGTGATAACGCGATCGACGCTTCGCCGCTATATACAGAATTTATCCGGCTCAATTACGCCCGTGCATCGGGTACATTGACCGGTGCGTCAGGCGGTGCGGGCCAGACAACCACGGGAACGACCAGCGGAGCCAGCAGCACCGCTAGTTCCGGC
>JANNST010000024.1:0-24216 GCA_031402865.1 Chloracidobacterium sp.
CCAAACCGTTTTCCCCGACTCCGATTCCAAACAAAAATAGGTGAGATTCTAATATGGCCGAACCCGACAAAGACGAAATCCCAACTGATGATTACGAGCGCGAATTGGCAACCGATCTCGACGACGACACGCCCGACAAGCCGAAAGGCATGGCATTGCACACAAAGATCCTTATAGGCCTTCTGGTCGGCGTAACAGGTGGCCTGGCGGCGAATTGGGCTCTCGGTGGAAACGATCCCAACCTGGTATGGTTTGTCGGCAACTTCACGCAGCCGATCGGAACATTGTTCCTGAATCTGCTTTTGATGATCGTCGTTCCGCTCGTTTTTTCGTCGTTGGTGGTCGGTGTCGCGGGCATCGGCGATATTCGCAAGCTCGGTCGGATCGGGTTCAAATCTTTTGCTTACTGCATTGTCATATCGGCTATATCGGTTGTCATCGGCCTCGGATTGGCAAACACGATCAGGCCCGGCGAAAGGATTAGCCCGGAGATCGCGGCCCAGCTGAAAGAAAAATTCAGCAGCGGCGCCAAAACCAGCGTCGAAGCGCAGAATAAAGCGGCAGAGACGGCCAAAAGTGATTCGGCGCTGATGCAGGCTGTAAAAACGGTCGTACCAAAAAGCGTCTTTAATTCTATCGCGGGCGAAAATCCGAACATGCTCCACATCATGTTCTTTGCATTGATCGTCGGTATCGCAATCACACTCCTGCCTGCACCAGTCTCGTCGCCGTTTGTCGGGTTGATGGAATCTATCTTCGCGATTACCTCGAAAATCATCGACATAATAATGAAATTCGCGCCGTATGCCGTCGCGTGTTTGATCTTTAATAACATCGCGCAATTCGGCCTGGAACTGCTGCTTTCGCTCGGGTGGTTTGTCGCCACAGTTCTTCTCGGTCTCGGACTGCACTTTTTCGGCATTTACTCGCTGTCAGTTTACTTCCTGTCGCGAATAAACCCCATCGAGTTCTTCAAACGCGTCCGAACCGTTATCGTCACGGCATTCTCGACCTCCTCTTCGAACGCGACTTTGCCAACAGCACTTCGAATTTCTGAAGAGAACCTCGGTGTACCAAAGGAAATTAACAGTTTTGTGCTGACCGTCGGTGCAACGGCCAACCAGAACGGCACCGCTCTGTATGAAGGCGTAACCGTCCTCTTTCTTGCCCAACTTGCGGGGGCCGACCTGACGCTTAGCACACAATTGATGGTCGTTTACCTTGCCATATTGGGCGGTATCGGCACGGCCGGTGTGCCGTCCGGGTCGATTCCTTTCATTATCGGTATTCTTGCGATGATCGGCATCGATCCCGCTTTGATCGCGATCATCCTTGGCGTCGACCGTATTCTGGATATGTGCCGCACAACGCTTAACGTCGTCGGTGATCTGACAGCCGCAACATTTGTCGCCCGGAGCGAGGGTTACGAGCTGCTGAAAACCCGCGAGAATGTTGGAATCGGTTAGCGAAACGGGTAGAATGTTTTTGTTTTGCGAGGTGATTTTATGATGAATGCAAGCAATATCGGGCCGCAGCCGATGCAGCTCCGCTTTTCCGTTGACGAATATTACAAAATGATCGAGCTTGGTTTGATCACCGATTATGAAAAAGCGGAGATCATCGAGGGAGAGTTGATCAAAAAAATGACAATAGGTGACAGGCACGCCGCTGCCGTGAATGCTTTGAATCGTTATTTCACAAAAAATGTCCAAGATAATGTGTTGGTTAGCATTCAGAATCCGCTGCGGATGTCGGACTATAATGAACCGGAGCCTGATATCGTGCTCGCCGACCTGACAAAATACGACGGAAAGCGTCATCCCAGGCCGGCCGAGGTAATTTTGGTGGTTGAGGTGGCGGACGCCAGTCTGAAATATGACCGCAATATAAAACTGCCCCTTTACGCCGCCGCCGGAATTCCCGAGGTCTGGATTGTAAACCTGCAAAACGACATCGTGGAAGTTCATCAACAGCCAAGTTTGGATATTTATCAAGTGACAAGGGTCTTCAAACGCGGTGAGACGGTCGCATCAAGTGTTATGCCGGATTTACGGATCGATGTGGACGAAATTTTGTTCTGAATCAAGGAGGGCCAACCATGTTCCCAATCGGCGACGACAACTCAGACCGGAAGATAATACCTTTCGTTAACTACGCTTTCATCGGCATAAACATTCTGGTCTTTCTGTTGCTGCAGCAGATCGGCTCGAACGACGCGTTTTCGTATGCATTTTCCTTGGTCCCGAAAGAGATCATGACCGGCATCGATATCACGGGTGTGCAGGTCGTCCGCGATTCTCTTGGCAATAGCGGCCAAGTGCAGCACTTTGAAACGCCGCTGCCCGTGTACTTCAATTTTCTGAGCTCGATGTTCATGCACGGCGATATCATGCATATCTTCGGCAATATGCTGTTCCTGTGGATCTTCGGCGACAACCTTGAAAATCTGCTTGGTCATGTTCGTTTTGCTGCGTTTTATATTGTTTGCGGAATTGCGGCTGCCGTTGCGCAGATCGTCATGGATACCGATTCAATTATTCCAATGCTCGGCGCATCGGGTGCCATCTCGGGCGTCTTGGGCGGGTATGTTCTTCTATTTCCGCAAAGACAGGTGCGGGCCCTGATTTTTAGCTTTCTCACCACGGTTCCTGCATTCGTTGCTATTGGGATTTGGATCGGCTACCAGTTGATCGTAAGCTACCTGACACCGGCCGGAACCGGCGGCGTGGCTTATGCCGCCCATATCGGCGGATTTATCGCGGGCGTCGCGTTAATAAAGGTGTTTGCAATCGGCCGTCAGATTTAAGATTAGCTGCGATCCAGGGTCACTTCTAACTTTGGAATATTAGATAGGTATGGTGATAGGCAACGGCCTGGTAGCAAAAGCGTTTGCGGAATTCGAATCAAACGACGATGTGGTTGTTTTTGCTTCCGGTGTCTCTAATTCGAGCGAAACGCGCAAAGAGGCTTTTGCTAGAGAAATAGATCTCTTGGACACCTGTATAAACCGGTATGGAGACAAAAAATGGATCTATTGCAGCACCTGCAGCATCACGGATCCCTCGCTTAAGAATTCAAAATATGTTGCTCATAAGCTTGAAATCGAGAAGACGATACAATCGTGTCTAAACGATTATGTGATTTTCCGGGCCTCAAATATCATCGGCGAATCGGCTAATCCCAACGTTGTGTTGAACTATCTGGTTAACTGCATCTCCCAAGGAAAAAAATTCCAATTATGGAAGTACGCAAGTAGAAATTTTATTGATATCGATGACGTGGTGACAATAGTGGGTTTCGCCGTGCGCGAAAAAAGTTTTAGAAATGAAGTTGTAAATATAGCCAATCCAACCAATATAGGAATGGAAAAATTAGTCGATTTGATAGAAAAGTATTTCGAGAAACCGGCCGTTTGCGTAAAATTGGCCTTGGGCGGAGCACCTGTTATAGACATTTCTTTGATCCGTGAGATTCTAGAGAAAAATTCGATCGAATTCGGCGACGATTATTTTGAGAATCTGCTGAGAAAATATTACCGAAGATGAGAGTGCGGCTCTCCAATCGGAGACAGCCGGAAAAAATCACGTGGCGACAACGTCTTTGACCAAGCTCAAAAAACCATTCGAGAACTTGTGATATCGTCCGCTGGTTAATTCGGTCATTATTAAGGGAATTCGCCCGAATGATTTATTTGACATCGTCAAACGGTTTTCAAGATGAATTATATGCTCCTCAATATTTCTCTCGACACCGGGCAAAACTCTCCCAATTTTTCCGTCCCGAGCTAAAGCTGAAGAATCATTAAGAGAATGGCGGATGATTTTCAGCTTGAGCAGTTGCCGAGTGCAAACTTCCTTCCCTTTCGAGAAGCGTTCGCGTCTTGAGCCGCTCGCGTCAATATTCCAGTTAACGCCAAGCTGCTGTCCAGAATGCTGTCTGTACTGGATAAGCGGTGAGTCTATGTAACCGATTTCCGATGAAACCGAAATAACGAGCGCGAGCCAGCCGTCATGGATAAGGTCTGGAATATGAGTCGGTATGGGAGAAAAATCACTCGCGAAACTCGAGCGGAACGCCGTTGTGGCTCCTGTAACGATATCTCCTTGCAACAGTAATCTATAGAATTCACCAGAAATCGCTCTTTTTCGTAATTTTTTTGGAAACGTATAATCCCATAGGCTTCCACCTAAAGGTATTGCCTGATCGTCAACAAGTTCGGCATCGGTGAAAACCAGTCCCGTTGATTTTGAGCTTACAAAGACCTGCTCAATCTTTTCAATCTTCTCGGGCATCCAGATATCATCCTGATCCGAAAGAAAAATCAAATCACCCGAACAGCGCCTGATCGTCTCTTCAAAATTTCTCGTTGAGCCTAAAGTGCTTTTGTTGACTTTTAAGTTAACTGGGAAGGGAGCCGACATTGCGAATCTTTCGATGATCGATAGAGTCTCATCACCGGACAAATCGTCGCCGATAACTACTTCATCGGGCATGCGAGATTGCCGGAGATAGCTCTCAAGCTGCGCCGGTAGATATTTCGCCCCGTTGTAAGTACAAAGAGCGATTGAGATCTTATTTGTTGGCTTGATGAATTCCGCAGACATTATTTGACACGCGTTCGGCAAGCGCTAAGCAGTATCTCATCGATTTTTCGACAGGAAATTTCCGGCGAAAATCTCGCGGCGATTTTTGCCATAGCTGCCTTACCCGCTTTTTCCATTGCAGTCCTGTCGTTGTTGTAGTACGCGATCTTTTCACAGAAAGCTCCGATATTTCCATATGGTATCGTTGCTCCCGCATCATTCTCTACAAACTCGGAGATTCCGCCGGCATTTTGAAAACAAATTATCGGTTTGCCAATGCTTGCGGCCATCAGACACACAAGTGGAAAGGGATCTTCCCTGGACGTAAGCGCAAAAATATCCATTTCCGCGAAAAGGGCTCGAGGATCTTCCAGATGTCCCGTTATGACAACGCGTCCGTTCAAATCCATGCGCTTCATATCGTACTGGATGCGGTCATAATCCGTATCGCGTTCGGCAGCTTTGTCTCCGACCCATACAAAATACATATCATCGAATTTAGGAATAAGCTGAGCAGCGATCTGCATAAAAAGATCGACACCCTTTCGCCACTGTATGGTTCCGCATCCGAGAACTACGAATGCGTTTGGCGGGATGCCGAACTCACTTCGAGCATTACGCGTACTACAAACCTCGGTCGTATCAAGTACGTCCAAGAATTCATAAACGAGATGCACGTTTTCCTCAATTTCATTCTCCCGCAAGAACCTGCCGACGGCTTTAGAACCAACAATAAACTCGTCGGCGTTTTTCAACACTTTGACAAACTGATCCGTGGAGTAGAATGACCTGACAATGTATTCAAGTTCGTGAACCCAGCAGATTGTAGGAATTTTTTTGTGCTTGAAGAATTCCAAATGCTCCAGAGTAACTATGGTGTTTCCTAGAACGACTTCGTATTTCCGAAAAAATAGTGGCAGATTTGGTTTCGGGGACTTTTTTTCGCCTCCAAACCCTCGTTTCAAGTAGCGCAACCCGCGCTGAAAAATCGAAACTCGATTTTGCGTGAGCAGGAAAACATTAGCGACTTTCCGGTACTCTTCTTCTAACACTCCGCCGCGTAAAAGAAGCACGTCGGCCTCGATATCGCTATCATTCTCTTTCAGCCATCTCAGTAAGTACAAGAGTACAAGCGGCGCACCCGTGTGCGACGCATCATGGCCAATAAAGAGAATTTTTTTCATGAAGATGGGCCTATTTGTGTGCGATGATGCTCAGGCCGGTGAACATAGAATTTTCGCGGCCGTCAAATTCCTCAGGCTTCTGGTCGGTCTTTATCAGCCACGCGTAAAAAGGAAACAAAATGCGTCTGAGGATTGCTCGATTAAAATTACTCATTCTTGAAAAGCCGAGCCATAGGCCGAGCATCTGCGCCAGAGACTTATTCCAACCACCGAGTGCCTTAATGTCAATTACCCTGAAACCGGCGTTTCGGAGGTGCCTTTCCAGCGAGTATGGCGTGTAGCGGTATTCGTCGTGAGGGACCTCGTGCAAATTCCAGATAAACGGAACGGTCGCAAAAAAAATCCCGTGTGGTTTCATCACACGTACGATTTCTTTCAAAACGGTTTCCGGCTCTGAATGATGCTCCAGGAATTCCGTCGCCATTACGCAATCCACGCTTTGGTCTTCCATCGGTATCTGGGTCCCATTCCATGTCAAATCCGGTTGGGCCTGTTCATAAATACGGGAATTCGCCAGATCCATGCCGATATATTTTTCCACTTTCCGATTCGACGTTACAATTTGCCGGTACGGCATGAAGCCGCAGCCGACGTCTAAAACTGTGCCGTTGAAAGAATTCGCCGCCTCGGTCACGCTCTCCAGGATCGCCGTCCTGACGGTGTAGAAAAGCATCGTTGAACAGCTCAAAGGGATTTTCAGAAATTGTTCCTCTATTTGCTTTTCCGTAATCATTACTTTAATTCGGCCGCTTCCCAATCGCTTTTTATCTGCACATACCCGTAATCTTTGTAAGCCGAGAGATCGGAACCCGTGTCGAGAATGCTAAAAGGACAAATATCGAAGAGGTCGTGAATCAGCTCTCCGTCAGGTAAAAAAATCTGTAGAAGAAAAGAATAGATGTTTGGAGCGATAAAATTTTTCGGGATCCTGAATTTGATGCGAGCTTCTCCCGCTTCGCGCGAGATCAGGTCTTCGACGAGTTTGTGTTCCGTAAAAACCCGCTCTTTATTTTTGCTCAGCAGGGCGACGCAAAAAAGCGCTCCTCGCCGCCTTCGCCTTACTACTACGTTAAAATCCAAAAAAAAGTCTTCATCGTGCGGTAGTTCGGTTGTTACAAGGCCATTCCTATTAATCATCGAGGCTGCGGAGAAATACATGTCGCGTTTTTCATCCGGTGCATCGAGCTTGAATTGACCCTCCTTTCCGGTGATGCTCAGGTAATCGCCAATCACTTTTTCGATGCCGCCGTGGGACACCAGCTTTCCCTTATCCAGCAAAAGCCCACTGCTGCAAATCTGCCCCAGACTGCCTAAATTATGACTGACAAACAGAACGGTGCGGCCCGACGCTCCGACCTCACGCATCTTTACCAGGCATTTCCTTTGGAAGTCGATATCACCGACCGCCAGAACCTCATCGACAATAAGAACTTCCGGATCAAGGTGGGCCGCGACCGAAAAAGCAAGCCGCATGTACATGCCGCTCGAGTAATGTTTTACAGGCGTATCGAGAAATCTTTCGATCTCGGCAAACGCGACTATCTCGTCAAATTTTTTTTTGATTTCCGACCGTTTCATTCCCAGAATCGCGCCGTTCAGGTAGATGTTCTCGCGTCCTGACAGCTCGTTGTGAAACCCGGTGCCAACCTCGAGCAGGCTGCCGACCCGCCCGTGAATCTCGACGGTTCCTTGCGTAGGTTTTGTTATGCGGGAAAGAATCTTTAGCAAAGTGGATTTGCCGGCACCATTGCGTCCGATGATTCCGAGAGCTTCGCCGTCTTTGACTTCAAAACTGACGTCGCTTAACGCCCAAAGGTCCTTCTTTTTACCGGACCTGGATTTTCGGCCGAAACTCACCAAAGCATCGCGCAGCGAATCTGCCGGCCGTTCGCCGATGTGATAAAGCTTCGATAGATTTTTCACCTTTATCGTTTTCATCCGGCAAAGCCTCATTCAAATCAGGTCGGCAAAATCGTCCTCCATTCTCTTGAAAACGAGGAGCGAGAACAGGGAGACCCCGAGTAGCGAGGCAAGGGAAATACCAATCAGTTTCCAGTCAAATGCCGCACCAAACAGAGCGCTTCGAAAACCTTCCAAAATTCCGGTTAACGGGTTGAAGGCGAAAACGAACTTCCATTTTTCGGATAAAAATGTTGTCGGGTAAAAAATGGGCGACGCTATCATCCATATCTGTAGCAAAAAAGGCAATGCAAATTTTACATCTCGGTATTTCACGTTAAGGGCCGAGAAAAGAATACCCAAAGCGATAGCCTGCACAACCGCGAGGATCAGAAACACCGGTGCAAGAATGATCTGCCATGTCAACATCGTTCCGTAATAGAACATCAAGATCACCAGCAGAGCGAAGCTAAATATCAGGTCGAAAAGGCAGGCGAGCGTGGCCGCAACCGGCACGATCAGGCGCGGAAAATACACCTTAGTTACAAGATTCGCATTGTTTACAAATCCGCTGCTCGCCATGGTCACCGACGTGTGCACGAAAAGCCAAATCATCAGACCGCTTAAGGCGAAAAGCGGGTATGGAATCTCTTTTGTATCGAAGCGGGCAAAGCTACTGAACAAGGCTGTGAAGATCGCGGTCGTTAACACGGGCTGCAATATCGCCCACATCACTCCTATCGCCGTCTGCTTATACCGGACCTTTATGTCCCGCCAGGTCAAGAAATAAAGCAGTTCGCGATACGCCCAAAGTTCGTGCAAATCCAGAGCCAGCCAGGATTCTTTTGGTTTTATGTAAGTTATTTGTGTCGTCTTGGGGTTTTCCAATAGCAAATTTATTTAAGCCGCGAGTATCTGTCTTTTCGAAGTTTTCGTTTTAATTCCACGACGGCCATCGGCACGCCTAGACGAACAATGAATTTGCCCAACTGTACAACCGATTCGGACCCGCGCCAGCTTTCCCTTGCAAGACGTATCGCCCCCGCCTTATCACCGTATTGAAGCAAAGATCGCGCATAGCGGAATTTAGTACCTGTCTGTGATCTCCGCAACTCGGTTTCGGAAACGCCAAGCAACCTTATATTTCGGTCTTGGGCCTCAATAACTTCCCGGAGCATCAGCAGACGGTTTTTACTGGTATTATAACTGTGATGACGCCAAGCGGACAATACCGCTGAATCGAAAGCAAAATCGCCAATCTCAGCCAGTTTTAAATACATTTCATAATCTTCGAGGCGGGAGTTTTCGTTCCACGAAACCTTTCGCAACGCGGAGCTGCGATAAAAAACTGTCGAGCTAACCGGGGCTATCCCCTTTAGCAGCATCGGTCGAGCGTCGCCATCAGGATAATTCGCCCAATGTTCCTTGTGTTCCGATGTCGAATCGATAGTAACGCCGTTCTGATCGACGAACAGCGAATGGCCATATCCTAAAACGGCATCCTTTCGGGATTCCAAAAGTGCGAAACGCGCGGCCAAAAACTCGGGAAGCCAGAAATCATCGGAGCCGATGTAGGCGAAGTACTTAGTGCCGCACAGGGAAAACCCCTGATTCAATGTCGAGCATAAGCCGCGATTTTCGCGTACGATAAGTTCGGCATCAAATGGGCAATTCTTTAATGCCTTCTCGATTAACTTCACAGATCGGTCTGTCGAGCCATCGTCAATAACAAGAAGCTTTGCCGGTGCCAGGGTTTGATTTATAATCGATATCAGACACTCCGAGATGAACCCCGCGTGATTATACGACGGAACAAAGACAAAGACTTCCGGCACCATAAGCTCAAGAGTAAAGGCTTGATAGGCAAAAATCAAACACAATGAAAGTTCTGTACTTACTGGATTCCCTGAATCGCGGCGGGGCCGAAATGCAGGCGTTGGACGTCTGCCGGAACGCGAAGGACTTTGGAATTGAGGTTACGGTCGCAGCAGCCGGTGGCGGAACGCTTGAAGATCAGTTTCGGGAATCGGGCGTCGAATATATCCGGCTTCAGCGAAAATTCCCGGTCGACCTCTATCTCGCGTCGCAGCTTCGCAAGATCATAAAAGAGCGGCGGATCGAGATCGTTCATGGTTACCAGGCCGTTGACGGCGTTCATCTTTATCTCGCCAGCCGCAGCCAAAGAGACGTAAAACGCGTTCTGAGTTTTCAGGGGTTTATTGCCGACAAACGAAACCGTCTCGCCTCAAAGTTTCTGATTCCGCGTATGGACGCGAATATTGCCGTCAGCCGCGGAATGCAGAATTGGATGACGCAGAATGACAGACTCGACACATCAAAGAAATTTTCCGTTATCTACAACGGCGCCGACCCAAAGCGCCTCGTACCGTCGGGCAACTCGATAAAGGCCGAACTCGGCTTGGACAAAGAGGCTCTGCTCATCGGTATGGTTGGGAATTTTTATCGTGACCCGCGCAAGGACCAACTCACCCTGTGCAAAGCGTTACCTCGTGTGTTTGCGGAATTTCCTAACGCCCATTGCGTGTTCGCGGGGCGCATCGAGAACGGTGCCGAGGACAAAATGGCGGACTGCCTGAACGTTTGCATCGAGAATAAGATCATCGAACGCGTCCATTTCCTCGGTGCCAGAAGCGATGTGCCGGATATTCTGTCCGAACTTGATATTTTCGTCTTCTCTTCGCTGCACGAAGGCTTGCCGGTTGCCGTGTCGGAGGCAATGCTTGCCGGGGTTCCGATGATCGTCTCCGACATTGAACCGCTTCTTGAGGCAACGGCGGACGGTGAATTCGGCGAAGTATTTCCGGTCAAGAATGCAGAAATTCTAAGCGAGAAGATGCTGAAGCTGTTAGGCAGCAAAGACCTGCGCAAGGACTTGGCAGACCGAGCCCTTCAATTTGCACGAGAAACTTTTAGCATCGAGGCACATCTTCGCGAACTGAAGAAGCTCTATCAATCTTTAGTTGACCGCTGATTAATAGGATCCTACAGCAATCCCCCTAAAAACGCCCTGTTGTATAAAACTCCAAAACAAATGGCCGGTGACCGGATATTCGCCCGGCCACAGGCCCACATACACCAAAGGACTGGTTACTGACGCTGAAATTCAGGCGTGCCCAATACAAGGCTGACAACCTTAAAAACTTCTGGATTGCCGCTGGGCCGTAACAACCGCGCTTGCCGGTTCCCTGCTCCTCGCGGGCCGGGGCCGCCCGTCATGTTTACAGTTGCCATATCCGGATCGGCAGGCTCGCTCGGCGCCTTAACATCGGGCAGCGGCTGCTCAACCTGCTTTAGCAAAGTTGCCTTCGAGCTCGCTGAAATATCGTTGTCCAGAACTCCGGCAATCGTCTTGTCGAGAATGCCTGATCTTTCTGCGGCCTCGAATCGCTTTAGGTCGACGCGTGTTCCGGGAATCTGATTACTCGCCAACGCGACTGCAAAATTAAGCCTTTCCAGCAAGGCTCCGGTATTTACCCAATCTTCTGCGGTATCGGGATAGCCTGTCGGGGCTTGGTAGCCGTAAGGAACTTCGCCTAGCTTGTTGAGCATCGCCACAACCGCCGGGCTGGCATTTGTATCGGCACCGATCGTTCGAATAGCCGAAACAGCAAGCTCGAACGGTGTTTTGATCTTTGCCCGGTAATTCTCCGCCGCAAAAAACTCCTTATCGGTAAAAATCGCCTTCAAAGTAGTTTTGATGTCGCCGTTCGATTTGCTGAAAGCAGCGGCAACGCGACTTACAAGTGCTTCACTCGGATTATCGTTGACAAACTTGACGGCAAGCTTGCGGGCGATAAACTTCGCCGTTGCGGGGCTTTTAACAAGAATGTCCAGCACCTTCAAACCGTCTTTGACGCCGCCTTCATCGACCTTTTGGCCAAGAACCGTTTTGGCATCCTTGTCGTGCCATTTTTCGTTAAAATAGAACGTGCCGCTCTGGGTGCCGTCCGGAACGCCAGCCTGCCGCTCCAGACGCGCAAGCCTCTGCTCCTCGTTACCCTGGATCGTGCTTGCCGCGACTCTTCTGTAACCGCGGGCGTCGGCTATCGTCCAGCCGGTAAAGGCCCTTGCCACTTCGACTATATCTTTCTGCGAATAGCCGGAATCGACGCCCATCGTATGAAGTTCCATCAACTCGCGGGCATAATTTTCGTTGATGCCGCGTTTTGCACGCTGGCCGACATTTTGGGCACGCTTTATCCGCTGGTCGATCTGGGCATCGGTCAATCCCTGACGCTCCTTCATCCGTTCGCGCACCTGCGGCGGTAGGTTGCCGCTCCGCAACTGTTGCTGAAGCTTGCCGTTACCCTGATTGCCGGGTTGTGCATTCGGCGAAACGGACTCGAAATTATCAAGGAAGAAGAGCATCGCCGGATGCTGCGCCGTGCCAACCAAAAGATCCTTAAAATTTCCAAGAGCGTTCTTTCGCAAAACGTCGCGTTCATAGCTCGGGATATACCAGCGAACCGCGTTTTTCCCCGAAAAAACGTTAAAGTGGTTCTGCCAGAAATCGACCATCACTTCCTGCAATTGACGTTCTGAATAAACGGCGCGAAGGACGCGGTTGGCGGCTATCTGGGGAACAAGCTGGTTCGCCGGCTTGAGATCATATTCGCGATACAACGCCTGCAGCTTGTCACGACGCTCTTTTTGCTCGTCCGCTGTCATCTTTTTCTCGTCGTCAGCCATTTTCTCGCCGGTCATCGATTCCGCTTCTTTACGCTGCCGGGCAGCCGCGATCGCCTGTCTACCGCCCTCAAGCTGACGGAGCAACGCACCAGGATTCGGATATTTTGCAAATATATCCGCCGTCGTCATATTAAAGATCTCAAGATCCTTAACCTTTCCGTCGGCGACCGAATCACCGATCGCGGAAGCACTAAGCTGCAAATCAATGTATTTCTGCAGCCCGATCGCTTTTACCTTCGCGACGTCGCCGGGACGCGCCCCGAAGCCGAGCCTGTTGAGAACATGGATCGCCTTCTGATCCTCCGTGAGCGATTTTCTTTCGCTCTTCGTGTCGGCCGCTAGAGCGATCATCGGCGCAACCATTGCGAAAATCATCAAAAACGCCGTTAAGCGAGCGGCCCACCCTGAAATCTGTTTCATCATTTTAATACCTCGTAAAAATTAAACCGGTTCGGTTTATATAATGACATCCACAACTTAGACGCTCACGGATTGCTGTTAGGCGAAAAATAAACAAGCATCGTTTTTTTTATCGGCCAGATGCTATGGCTCACGCGTAATGGGCAGCCTTTGACGACCGATCTGCCCGTTTCGTCCAATCTGACCAATTCGAGTGGTCACGATAAATTAGGAAATCGTCTCACCAACGTTAACTCAAGTGTAACAAGTGAGACGGCTTAACCCACGCTATTACAGATAGTTACAGCCAAAAATCGTCTCACCTTCTGTACAGACAAACGCTTTAAGTGAGACGATTCGATTCCACAATATTTCCAGCTTACGTAATAAGCGGAACGGCTTAAATGTTGCAGTTAAGCGAGTTAAAATCACAAATCGTTCCATGCTGTGTTCACACATACTTAAGTGGAACGATTTTGTTACTGGTCGTCCTAAAAAGAGTTGACACTTTAAGGTGGGTAATCCTGGTATTGGTTTCCACTCGTCCGAATACTGAATTTTCAAAGACCTACATCCTGCCGACGCCGTATAAACTTGGCTCTAACACTGTCGCATGGATGCAATGTCGTGTCAAGAATTTCACAACTAGCGCTGAGCAATTTTCGAATGGGCGGACTGCAGCTATCGTGCAACAAATGTCTCCTCCAGCACATCTAAACTGTCGTGTAATTGTGCATTTTGCGTTAGAATCTCTGTACGTTCAGGAAATAAAGATGAAACATACCAGATACTCAAGTTTGTTGGCTTTGATCGCGGGGTTGGTTTTTGCTTTTTCGGTTGCTGCTCAGGGTGAAAGCTTTAGCAATCCGGATGTCGATTACGTATTTGAGCTTCCGGACGCAAAGTGGAAATTGACGGTCAAGCCGTCGGCGACCACACCAAACGTCGAATATGTGTATGCAGAAAGGAATGACGGCCACCTCGAAGTACGCAAACTAAACGTGCCGAACAAGGCCATCATGACCGACATTATCCGGGACGAAGAGCAGAAGCTTCAGTTTTTGCCCGGCTACGTCGCCGGAAAAGAAGAGCCGTTCAGCGGATTTCTGAACGGAACCGCATTCAATTTCGAATTTGTCCGAGCCGGACGTCCGATGATAGGCCGCTTCTACTTTCTAAAAGCAAGCGAGAATTCGATATACGTGGTTCGATTTACAGGCTACCGCGACAAGCTCCGATCGATCCGAAACCAGACCGACTCGATCGCGCGAACTTTTACGTTAAAGCGAAACAAGCCCTGACAGGTGTAATCGATTGATTTTCATGGCTCTGCATTTCCAAGTTTGATTTTTACCGCGCGGTGTATAAATGTGTTAGCTTTTCAATAAGTTATGAACGCAACGATTACAGTAGAACTTCCCGATGACGTAAAGGCGGTTCTAGACATGGCTGCGAAGGAAGAAGGGTTGACGGAAATGACATTCGCGGCCCGTGCCCTTAAGGACTATCTTTTTTTACGGCGGTTGCGCAAACTTCGTCAAAAAATGCTTGCGAATCTGGACCAACCTTTCACGGACGAAGAAATATTTGAGATCGTTTCGTGAAGCTATTGTTTGACACAAATGTTCTCATTGCCGCCCTTATCTCACAGGGGTTCTGCCACGAGCTCCTCGAGCATTGCTTTATTGAGCACGATCTGTATACTTCTGAATTCATTCTTTCCGAACTCAAAGAAAAACTAATTGAGAAATTCAAGTTTTCTACCGAACTGGCGGACGAGGCCGTAGACCTTTTTGCCGGACGCATGAAAATCGTACAATCGGATGCCCTACAAATAGCAATCTGCAAAGATCCGGATGATGACAACATTATCGCAGCGGCGCTCACCGCGTCGTGTGACTGCATTATCACCGGCGACAAGGATTTGCTTGTGATCAGGCAGTATGAAAGCACTCAAATTCTGACTCCACGGGAGTTTGTGGACCGTGAATCGTAAACCAAATTCCTGGATTTCGATTAGCAGGGGTCTGATTTCATCAGAGTAGTTGTTACTCTGGCTCCATCGCTAAAAATATAACCGTATCGGACGCCATTAGCGTTCAATAAATCACTTAAGTTCGGCAGCTTTTGTAATCGCAGTCGATCGGTATCGGTCTTGCTTAACGAAGTAATTACTTTCACATGAAATCTCTCGGCCATTCGTAGCAAACTCCAAGCAGTTTGTCCGTTTACCTGATATTTCTCGCAAAGCTTTGCCGCCAATGCGTCGGAATCTGCCGCTTCAAACCAGTTCAAGAAATCGTCTCTTCCCATTCCCTCCGCACATTCCGCCAGAAGAATTATAGTTCCACCGTCAACACAGGCATGTGATGCAGTCTCCAGAGCCTTATGTGCCTGGATCATATTAATATCGTGCGGAAAGCCGCCGCAGCTGACGATCACAAGTTCGCGTTTTTCGGCAATTTCGATGCTGTGTGCGGCGGCTTTGGCATCGCACGCCGCCCTTTGTGACGTGATCCATTTCCCGCATAAAATATCGACTGCTTCGCCCGTGTCTTCAACAATCGCGCTGATACAAAACGCCGGGTTGACCTTCGCGACCGCTTCCGTAAAGGCTTCATGAACCGCGTTACCATCGAGCAAACCCGTGTTAACGCCCTCGCGGCGAGATCCGGTTTCGCAATCGAACGCCAGCTTGTGGGTTTGCGATATCGTCTTTGAAGAGGCAAGGCCCGGACAGACCAGCTTTCGGCCGCCGGTGAAGCCGGCAAAATAGTGGAAGGTAATGCCGCCAATAAGTATTACGTGATCGTTTTCGACCAAAGCCCGGTTTAGTTCGATTGAAATTCCACCAGATGTTTCGCCAAACCTTACGATCCGGGTAATATCTCGCGGCCCATGATTTAAAGTCTTTATCCGCTGGGCAATAAAGGGCGTCAGGATCGATAGTTTCTCACTCTCGGTCACTGAACGATGGATACCTGTCGCAAAAATAATGCTGATCTCAAAGGGCGTTGATCCATTGGCAATAAGGCGGCGAACGAGGATGTTTATAATCTGCCCGCATGCGGTTTGACGCGTTGCATCGGGAACGACTATGAGGACAGATTCGCCCGGATTTACGATCTCCTCGATCTTTCTTGAATCAATAGGATTATCAAGCCTTTCCCCGATCTGAACGTCGGAAAGCGGACGTGCGGCCTCAGTTCCGCCTAGAACATCGAAGCGGCTTTCGTCATAGGTAAGAGGTATCTTAGTGCGGCCATATTTGAGTTGAATTTCGGGCATTTCGAAAGAGATAAAATTGGTTTCCCGCAAAGTCGCAAAGACGCAAAGGGATTCAAAAAGAAGTCAAAAGAAGTTGTTTTTTCTGACTTTGCGTCTTTGCGACTTTGCGGGAGCCGCTCTGCCTATTGCGGTAACGCATTCTTATGCCTTACCGCTGGTTCAAAACATTTCGTACCCGTTTCGCAAATGTAAACCGCCTCGGTTTCCAGGTTTAGCGTCTCCATTTGGATCGTCAAATGATCGATCCCGAAACCGGCATGCAGCTTATCACGCACGGCCACTAGAAGATCTGAATGGGCAATTGAATCGTCGTGGCTGATATGTACCGAAAGAGCCTCAATGCCTGAAGAGATAGTCCAGACATGCAGGTCGTGAATACCTTTGACACCGTTCGTTGTCACAATGGCCTGTTCAACGGCCGACAGATTGATGTGCGACGGCGTGCCTTCGAGCAAAACGTTTACCGATTCGAGTATCAGTCTCCACGCTCCGACAATAATGATTGCGCTTATCAAAACGCTGCTTAGTGCGTCCGCCCACATCCAGCCGAAGCCCAGGATAAGAACGCCTGCTATGATGGCGGCAACCGACCCAAGCAGATCGCCCATAACATGAAGAAACGCTCCACGCATGTTCAGATCATGCTTGTGGCTGGAATGCAGCAGGAAGGCTGAAACAATATTAACCGCAAGCCCGCCGCTGGCTATGAGAAGCAGCGGAAACCCTTTGATTTGGGGCGGCGACTGCCACCGTTCGACCGCCTCGTAAATAATCCAAAGAGATAGCAATGCCAATGCTACGCCGTTTATAAAAGCAGCAAGAATTTCAAGACGATAATAGCCGTAAGTCTTTTTCGACGTAGCCGGACGCGATGCGAACCAAAAGGCAAATAAGGTAAGCGACATAGCAGCGACGTCGGTAAACATGTGTCCCGCGTCGGCTAGAAGCGAGAGCGAATTCGTGTACCATCCGCCGACCGCCTCCGCGATCATGTAAACAAAGGTCAGCACCAACGCCACTTTCAGTCGCGTCAAGCTCTGTTTTGGCCGAGAGGAATGTGTGTGATCGTGTCCCGCCGTCGTACCCCCCGTTTTGAAAATATTAGAAACGACGCAAAAGCTTGCCTGTACGGACTGACAATACAAACCCCGCGCGATTGCCTTGATCGTCGCCAAGTTCAAGGGCTGCTTCCGACAAGGGCGTTGAGATCTGCAGACGAAAAGATCCGTCCGACCCGGCGAAAATCTTGCTAACCGGTGCTTTAACCTCAATACCAGGCTGCGTTTTGCCGCTAATAATATAGACATTTCCGCCTACGCGTTCCACCTGCCAGCCGGTTACATCGATGTTGCTCTTTTCACGCTTTACGACCGCAAACTTCCACGGCTCACTCCAGTCGCTTGTCTGGCCGGACTGCGACGTAGCCTTCAACCGCCAATAATAGGTCCCTGGTGAAAGGCCCGCAAGCCTAAAATCCCGCGTCGTGAGAGCATTTCGGTCAACGAGAATTCCATCCGACGCAAAATACGAGGAACGCGAAACCTGCAGGTAAAAGCCGGATATCGCTCCAGAGCCTCCGTCCTGCCAATTAAAGGAGACATTAGCTCCCGCACCGGCCGAATCAACAAGTTGGGCCATATTTGCCGGCGATGCATGTTTCGGCGGGGGCAGCAATTGTTCCTTCGACGCGATCTTGCCGTTGCTTAGAGCGGCAAATTCGTTTTCGGTTATCGTAGTTTTCGAGCCGCCGACGGTGGTTTCGACACCGCCGCGGCTGACGCGGATCTCAGCTCCTTTCTCGTCGGCGTTAAAGCTCGCATCCGTTTGCGAACGAAGCTGCGTCTCCGAATCCCGCATTTCAACGACATTCTCCGTATTCTCCGGCTGCTGGTCGGTGCGGACGTTCAGTTGGCCGTCATCGAGCGAGACGCGAACATTATTGCCGCCGCCAAACAGCGACGAATTATCGCGGATAATAACGGTACTGTTCGGCTGTACCGTATAAAACGAGCCGTCGATCATCTGAACTTTTGCCCGGCCGTCGGCCTGCGTCTGAATGGTGTCACCGGCTGCAACGTACGTTTCTTTTGTTACGAGAATCGTTTCTCTTGTTGCGGCCCGCGTGATACGAACTTCGCCTTCAAACGAGACTATTTTCGCGGCGTTTTTCGGCAAATCCGATTGGTCGTCTGGCACAAACCAGTTGTTCTTTATGGCCCACCACCCGCCTCCGACGACCGCAACGGTTACGCACAAAAAAATGATTAGGCCGGAAATCGTACTCTTCCGGATTCTCCACCATTCGACGTAAATTTTGCGGTACTTGCTTTCCATTGCGGATTAGTCGGGCTGTACTTCGCCGACATCGTCATTCTCTTCAGCGGCTTTTGGGTCGGGCGGCGGAAAGATCAGTGAAATAACAATAGAAACGGCGATAGACAGGATGACCACTCCAAGCGAAATGTTGATCACCATTTGCTCGAACTCGTGGTTCTTATAGCGTTGTAGAAAACCGGCAAATGCAGATCCGTCGGTGCCCATAACCATTATCAGGCCTTCGGCTATCAGAGGCAAGAGCATTTTGACGCCGATAAACGTCAAAACAAACGCTAGGCCATACTTTAAATACTGAAAGCGATCGGCAAGATCGGCCAGGAGGAAGAAAAACGTTCTAAGCCCGAGGATCGCGAAAATATTGGATGTGTAGACGATAAAGCGATCTGTCGTGATACCGAATATGGCTGGGATCGAATCGACGGCAAACACTAGATCGGTAAATTCGACTACGATCAGAACCAGAAGCAGCAGCGTTCCGGTGCGCACGCCGTCTTTGATAACAAAGAATTTATCGCCGTCGTAATGCTTCGAAATTCGGACGTATTTCGTCGTCAGCCGGACTATCGCGCTCTCGTGCGGTTCGAAATTATCGTCCGTATCCTGAAACATCTTCAGGCCGGTATAAACCAGAAATGCGCCGAAAATGTAGATAACCCAGTGGAACCGCTCAACAAGCTCGGCACCCGCGAAGATCATTATCATGCGCATTACGAGCGCGCCTATGATCCCCCAGAACAATACCCGGTGCTGATATTTTTTGGGGACTTTGAAAAAAGTGAAAATGAGCAGGAACACAAACAGGTTATCGACCGACAGAGAAAGCTCGATAAGGTAGCCGGTCAGGAACAGCTTCGCCTGCGCTAATGCCAGGTCCCAGTCGTTGTAGTGGTTGCCAACCTGCCAATATATGAAAACATTGAAAAGTAGCGCGAGCGATACCCATACAATACTCCACAACACGGTTTCCTTCCGCGTGGGAATGTGCGCAGTTCGATTAACGATCCCGATATCCACAAAAAGAGCGATCAGAACGACCGCGTAGAACAAGATCCAGACCCAATATGGATGTTCAATAGATGTCATAAATAATTAGCATCCGCACGTTCTGCGGTAACCAATGAATTCTCGATCAGTGCGGCTACCTTGCGTAGTCCCAAAGCGTCGGCCTGAGAAAAATCATCCAATTTATCGCTGTCGACGTCCAAAACGCCGAAAACCTCTCCAGTTTCGTCGAATATCGGCACCACGATTTCAGACTTTGAAGCCGAACTGCACGCGATATGCCCCGGAAATTCGTCAACATTCGGCACGATTACGGTCTCGCCGGTGGTATAAGCATGGCCGCAAACGCCTTGATCAAAATCAATACGCGTACACGCAACCGGCCCCTGAAACGGCCCCAGCACCAGCGGGCCGTCTTTCACCAAATAGAATCCGACCCAAAGAAAGTCAAAGGCTTCCTTGAGAACAGCCGCGACGTTCGCCAGATTTGCGATCAGGTCCGGCTCGCCCGCCAACAGTGCCTCGATCTGCGGCGCGATCTCGGCATATATCGACGCTCGGTCCGCCGTCTTCGTAATAACAACGCTCTCAGCCATAACATTTAAGTTTAGCTTGTAGAAAAAGGGCGTGCAAATGACGCGCTAGAAACGCCATCGACAGATCGCGGACGGAGCCGACCTTCCCCGACCGCAAGCTAGTTTAGTTCACGTTGCCAAATGAATTTGATCTGATAAAAAAGACGTAGGGAAAACAGCTCTAGTCAGCAACATTTACAGGTCAGGAAGGGCGGCTCTGCCTCCGCTCATTGCGGTCAGTTTCTTTTTGGCTTTTCGAACGATCACTGCGGCATCGCTCGCGTTTTCCGCAATTGCGGTGAGATGCCCCATTTTTCGCCCCGGACGCGGTTCCGCTTTGCCATAAAGGTGGAGTTTTACGTTTGGGTCAGCCAACGCGGCCGACCAATTCGGTTCACCATGTGCCCAAACATCGCCGAGCAAATTCGCCATCGCGGCGGGCTTGTAAAACTCGGTCGAGCCCAGCGGAAGCCCGCAGACGGCCCGGACCTGCTGTTCGAATTGAGAAGTGACGCAGGCGTCAAACGTCAGATGGCCTGAGTTATGCGGACGCGGAGCAAGTTCGTTAACAAGCAGCTTCTCATCTTTTGTCACGAAAAACTCGACGCAAAGCGTACCGACGTAACCCAAAGTGTCAGCGATGTTTCTGGCAATATCGACAGCTTCGGCAAATGCCTTTGCAGAAACGATCGCCGGAGCAAACGATATGTCGAGGATGTGATTCGCATGCTCGTTTTCGATCACACCGTAGTGCGCAAAGTCACCCTTTTTGTCTCGTGCGCAAACCACGGAAACTTCCTTTTGGAATTCAACAAAAGTCTCAAGGATTGCCTCCTGCCCGTTCATCGCGTCGAACGCCAGTTCAATGTCTTGTCGCTCTCTGATCTTCGCCTGCCCCTTGCCGTCGTAGCCGAACCCGGCTGTTTTCAGCACCGCCGGTAAGCCGAGTTCATCCGCCGCCCGGTGAAGGTCGTCGATTACCTTAATATGCCGGAAAGGCGTGACGGGAAAACCCTTATCGGAAAGGAAAGTTTTTTCGCGAAGACGGTTTTGTGTCATGTTGAGTATCTCACCTTCCGGGTGAACCTCGACAAATTCGGTTGCGGCTTCAACTGTTGCGGACGGGACATTCTCAAATTCAAAAGTCACCACATCGACGGACCGTGCAAATTTACGCACCGCGTCGAGATCGCCGTATGGTGCGCAGGTTTCGATATCAGCAACCTGCCCGGTCGGCGTATCTGTCAGCGGCGAAAATGTATGCACGCGATAACCCATTTTGCGCGCTTCAATCGCAAACATCCGCCCAAGCTGTCCACTGCCGAAAACGCCGATGGTTGAATTTGGAAGGATCATTCACAAAGCCTTTTTCCCTAATCTCTCCTGCACCCTTTCGCCGCGAAGCTCTCGCAAAGCATTAGCCGCGATCCCCCTTGCCGGTTTCGTGTCTTGCTTCGCGATCCGTTCGGCTGATTCGATCGCGAGTTTGTTTAAATTTAGATTCCGCTTGCCGATTTGGCGCAGAGCCCAGTTCACCGCTTTCTTTACGAAATTGCGGTCGTCGTCCGAATGGTATTCGATCACCGGGAAAAAAGCGGCAAGTTTTTGGTCCTCCGCCTTTTTGTCGTGAACGGCAAGATACGCCATGAGCGAAAATCCAGCACGCTTGATAAATTCCTGCTTTTCGCCCGCCCATTGGAAAGCTTTTTCATACGCAAACGGCGTCCGGCAAAACAGGTAGCCGCAGGTGCCGTCGACTGTCGCCCAATTGTCAAAATCCTTCGCCCACGCGTCCATCTGCTCCAAGGTGACTTTCTTCGGATCGTCGATCAGAAACGCTACCGCCCGGGCATCGTAAATGCCCGTTCTCCAAAGTTCAAGTGCCAAAGCGTGCCTATCCAGGGTCTGATTTTTAACTTCTTTTGCGTACTGCTTGAGAACCGGCGCCGTTATACCGAAAGACTTTGTGGTAACAATGCCGAAGCGCTCCATTCCCGCCATATTTTCAGGGCTACCCAGGGATTTGAGTTTCTTTATGATTTCCAGGACTGCCATCTGTTAGTGTTAGAAACGCGCCCAAATCTACGTGATTAGCTTAACGTGTTGATACTGCAAGATTTTGGAATCGTATGTGACTAATGGACAGTCGTAAACTCTCGCAGTGGCTACGATTATCCGATCGGCTGGATCCTTATGAAATTCGTCCGGAAGACTGTTCGATTCGACCGCAATTCTGGGCGAAAGCGGCAATAAGAGGATGTTCGGTAACGAAAGTGATGTCTCAAGCCACTGAAGTAAAGGTATAGAGAGATTTAGCCGCTGCCTCGCATGCAAAAGCGCTATTTCCCAGCAAGATATCGAACTGACCCCGATCCCTTCCGCTTGCCGCGAACGGATCAGATTCTCAGACTCTTTTGTGAGTTTTGAATTTTCACCCGCCCACCAAATCCAAATATGGGTATCGAGAATTATCATCGCAGAACTTCCCAGTCTTCTATCGGGGCTGCTGGTTCAAACGGATCATCATATTTCAGTACGCTGCCTCTCAATGGATTTGGTCCGGGCACTATTTCTTTACCGTTGATATCCAAAACGATAATTTCGACGTGTTTACCTTCCTCGAACGGCAGATCGTTTAGAATGACCCTGCCGTTCGGCTGAACTATGGCCTCAATTCGCACTGCTTCCATATCATTTCTCCAGTTTAGATTTTAGCACGGTTTTCGTTTGTTTCGAGCGAAACAAGTGCAGCTTTTTCCGCAGTTCTTGCCGCGAGTTTGCGAGTATCGAAATCGCCAAAAGCGCCGCGTTCTTTGCTCCCGCTTGCCCGATAGCAAGCGTCCCAACCGGAATACCGGCAGGCATTTGGGCGATCGACAGCAGCGAGTCCAACCCTTTCAGAGCTTTGCTTTCGATTGGCACTCCGAGAACCGGCAGAACGGTTTGCGAGGCACACATTCCCGGAAGGTGTGCGGCCCCGCCGGCACCGGCGATTATTACTTCGATGCCGCGGCCTTCGGCAGCTTTTGCGAATTCGAAAAGCAGATCGGGCGTGCGGTGGGCGGACACGATCTTCGTCTCGTGCGGCACACCGAATTCATCGAGAGTTTCCGAGGCGATCTGCATGGTCGGCCAATCGCTTTTACTGCCCATTATTATTGAGACTAGCGGGGTTTTGGCCATGGATTATTTCTCAATCTCCGCACGGATGACAGATTCGATTTTGTCCCACGCCCTTATCGTGCTTCGCCAGTACACGATCTCGCCGGATTTGCCAATGACAATATTCTTGGGGTAGCCCGCGAAGCTAAACATATCAAGCGTACGCTTGGCATCGGCCACTTGTATGTATTCGGAACGCTCTTTATTTATGTACTTCTTGACATCATCGGCGTGGTCCGCAGTCATCGCAATAAATATAACGTCGTCTTTCCCGGCAAATTTAACGGCAAGTTCGTTAAGTTTCGGTTTGTGAGCCAAACAGACCGAACAGCCGATAAACCAAAAATTGATTACGACGACCTTGCCTTTCAGATCGGCAAGATTTAACGGTTTACCGTCAATCCTCGTGGTAGAAAAGTTTGGCGCCGCCATTCCTTCCTGCGGAATCTTTTGCAGCCGGAACTCGACCGTGCCATCTTCCAGCGTTTTTACAACCGTCGCATCAGGATAATGAAAATTCGCCATCCGGATATCGACGAACTCATTGTTGGAAACCAGATTTCCGTCCGAATCGCGAAAGACCGTCTTTTTTGCGGTCGACGGAGCCTGAGCCTGGGCGAACGTCCGCTCAGCCGAAAAAGTGGCGACGACAACCATACACACAATGGTTGATTTGAGAATTACGCGAACTAGCATTGTTTACAAAATAGAAAAGACGCACTCCGAAAGCAAATTCACTCTGCATCTTTTAAACCTATGCGGCAAAAAAAGCCGGGCCTTACCTCAACCCGTCTTTTTTGGGCCCGCGTGCCGAAACTGTTCCATGTCACGCTGACAACTTTGTGTTTATTCTGATACCGCCGAACTTTTCAGTTAAAGACTCCGAAGCATAAGCAAGATAGCCCGTTACTTCAAATTGTGCTTCAGGCCGATTTTACTGATGTTATAAAGACGGTTTCTCCGACGTTGAGTAGAATCAATGTTGACGACAAGGATTCGGATCTTTGACAGGAGAAACCGTAATGACATTATACATCGGGGTTGATTTTCATCCGCATCAGCAAACGGTAGCATGGT
>JANNST010000025.1:0-39525 GCA_031402865.1 Chloracidobacterium sp.
GGCGTTCCGGTGCGCGTGATGGAATTTCATCATCACACGCCGGGCAATCTGCGTGAGATGGTCCAGGCACGGCTGCGGAATCTGTTGACGGGAAATTCGTTTGAGTTCCGATTCAGATCGAATGATACGCTGGAACGCGTGGTGCTTGATCAACAAAAGATGGAGTATCTCTATTCCGACGGCTCTCATCACCATTTCATGAATCAGGAAAATTACGAGCAGGTCGCTCTGACCGAGGACGAGCTTGGCGATGCGGCTCAGTGGTTGATGCCTGGGCTGATTATCGAAGTCGAATTCTACGACGGAACGCCGATAGGCGTGAAACTTCCCGATTCGATGGAATTGATCGTCTCGCGCACCGATCCGAATCTCAAGGGTGCGACCGCTTCTAATTCGAACAAGCCCGCAACGCTCGAAAACGGCGTCACCGTGTCGGTTCCGCCATTCGTATTAGAGGGCGAAAAGATCCGCGTTAATCCGACGGAGTCGAAGTATATTGAACGAGTTAAATAGCAAGTGTCGTCTCAGTCGCCGAAGGTGACAAACATTAAAGCCTGGGGTGAGCGAATGAAATGAGCGTAACCCTAGGTCAAAAAAAATGATCTCCGTCCCTGAAGGGGACGAACGTCCGGCCGCTTATGTACGACGCCTTCAGCGTCGCATCAACATTCCCTATCTATCCTAGGGTTCCGTTCGCTTGGCTCACTTCACCCTAGGCTTTATTGTTCGTCGCCATTGGCGACAAACCGCCGTTTTGATTGTCCAATGTTCGTCCTGTACAGCCTTCTCCTGACAATCGCATTTATCTTCATGTCGCCACTCTTTCTGTTGCGGCGGCAGAAGTACGCAGCGGGCTTCAGGCAGCGGCTCAGCAATTATCCAGAATTCAAGCAGGATGGGCGGAAGGTGATCTGGCTTCATTGCGTGTCCGTCGGCGAAACAAACGCCGCCCGGCCGCTTGTCGATGAACTCAAATCAAACTTCCCCGATCATCGTATCGTCATTTCAACCACGACTTTAACCGGACAAACTCTCGCACAAACCATTTTCAAAGATAAGGCCGACGCTGTTTTCTACTTCCCTTTCGATTGGAAATTCAGCGTCCGCAAAGCTCTAGCGAATTACAAACCATCGATTGTCCTGTTAATGGAAACCGAGATCTGGCCCCGATTTATTCGTGAGGCAAAGAAAAGCGGAGCGAAGATCGCCATCGTCAACGGGCGGCTGTCGGAAAAATCGTTTCGAAGATACTCAATTGTTCGCGGATTTGTTTCAACGGTGCTGGAAGATGTAGATCTCGCGTTGATGCAAGGAGAGGACGATCTTCACTCAATTCGCAGTCTTGGAATGGATTCTGATCGAATAGGTCTGACCGGCAACATAAAATTCGACCTTGAGATCGACGAGCGCGAATCCGAAACAGCCGAACGGCTTAGCCACCGATTCGATATTGGCAGCGGCAAATATCTTATCGTCGCTGGAAGCACCCATTCGCCCGAAGAACGAGTGGTTTTGGAAGCGTTCAGCAAAGCTCGTGCATCTCTACAAACAGAAGCTCGTTTGTTGATCGCCCCACGACACCTTGAGCGCTTCAACGAAGTTGCTCAAATCGCAGCGGATGCCGGTTTTCTAGTTGCTCGCTGCTCTGAACCCGAAAAGTCTGGTGACAAGAATGCGGATGTTATCCTACTCGACAGCGTTGGAGAACTTCGAGCAGTGTTTTCGCTCGCTCATATCGTTTTTGTCGGCGGAAGCCTCATTCCACATGGTGGCCAAAGTGTCCTCGAACCAGCATCCGCGGGAAAGGCTATCATCACCGGTCCACATACACAGAATTTCAGTTCCGTAGTCAAGGAGTTTGCGACACACCGGGCGATGATTCAACTTCCACTACAGGTCGAGGAAAATGATTATATTCCGCTCCTGACCAATGCATTCGAGAATCTACTGATTGACCCGGTTGAGAGGGAGTTTCTCGGGAGGAACGCATCGTCCGTGATGCAAATGAATCGCGGCGCGACAAAGAACACCGTTAAATATCTACGGCCACTCATTAACGCTTCGGAATAACTGAAAACTGATAACTAAAAAGTGATAATGAAGAGTTGATCTTTGTTACTTTTATGATCGTTTTTTACTACATCCTCGCCGCAATACTGATCTATTTCAGCTATAAGTCCTTTCGCGGCGGGATCTATTATCTGGATTATTTCAAAAAAGAACTGGCAAAGCCGCGTTCACTTTACACGCCGTTTGCGACAATCATTGCTCCGTATAAGGGATTAGACTACGGTTTGAAAGAGAATCTCGCGGCATTGCTTGAGCAGGATTATCCGAAATATGAGGTGATATTTGTAGTCGACGACATCGCCGATCCGGCTGTGAAGGTTATAGAAGAGGTTTCCCGCAAAGACGCGAAGGCCGCAAAGTTGATCGTTGCACCGAAGGCTGTCGATTCCAGTCAAAAGGTCACAAATTTGCGCGAGGCAGTTCTTCACATAGATCCGAAATCGCAAGTTTATGTATTCGTCGATTCGGACGCAAGGCCGGCTAAGGATTGGCTGCATCATCTTGTTGCGCCGCTTGAAGACGTGAATATCGGTGCAGCGACTGGCTATCGTTGGTTTATCTCAAAAAATCTAACCTTCGCAAGCGAGATACAATCGGTATGGAACGCATCCATTGCATCGGCTCTCGGTGCAAATACAGGTTCGAATTTCTGCTGGGGCGGCTCAATGGCGATCCGCCGCGACACGTTCGAGCGGCTTAACATTCGCAAGAAATGGCTCGGCACGCTGTCGGATGACTTTGTCGTTACGAGAACGATGAAGGCCGTCAACCTGCCTATCTACTTTGTTCCACAGGCACTTACGGCGACGATTGAAGACTGCCGCTTCAGCGAACTTTTGGAGTTTACAACAAGACAGATGAAGATAACGCGTGTTTATGCATCAAAGTTGTGGCTGCTGTCGTTTTTCGGCTCCGGTTTGTTTAATTTGGTCATGATTTGGTCCGTTTTCATTGTCATTTTTAAGGCAGCAGGCGGAATCGAATTTTGGGCTGCGTCGATCACTTTGTTTATCGTTGGCGTCTGCAGCATAGCGAAATCAACTCTTCGGCTGAATGCGGTATGGCTGGTCCTCGAAGATCACAGAGTCGAACTCAAACGCCAATATTGGACGCACACTGTCTTGACGTTTCTGACTCCGGCGTTGTTCTTGTACAATTGTGTCGCCGCGGCGTTTTCCCGAACACTTACGTGGCGCGGCATTACGTACAAGCTTACCGCCGCCGATAAGACAGAGATCGTTACAGTCGTAAAACGATAATTGCGTCAACCAAATAGTATGAAAATGATGCGAAAGTTTTTTATCGGACAACTTGTCCTTTGTTCCGTTTTCGCGGCAATCGCCGTCGCCCAGGACGTTACGCCTGTCCCGGTTGTGCCTACCGGCAAGACCCCGATCATAATTATTCCCGGCATTACCGGCTCGGATTTGGTCAACTCGAAGACAAATGAAGTTGTCTGGTTTAAGGCCGGTCGTTCGAAGGACGACGACATCAGGCTACCGATTTCACCGTTTCTTTCGCGAAATCGCGACAACCTTGTGCCGAAGGATATTCTCCGTGAGATCAAGCTCCTAAGATTTCTGCCCGAAATAGAAATTTACGAACGTCTGGCTAACGCACTTGAGACAAAAGGCGGCTACAAAGAAGGCAAATGGAATGCTCCCGGCCAAACGGGAGACCGCGATACATATTATGTTTTTCCCTATGACTGGCGGCGCGATAATGTCGAGAACGCCAGATTACTGGTAACCAAGGTCGAGGCCCTAAAACGAAAACTTGGAAAGCGTAATCTGAAATTCAATATTATTGCCCATTCGATGGGTGGCCTGATAGCGCGGTATGCCGCAATGTACGGGAACACCGATATTTCCGCAGGGCAGCCTAAACCGACTTGGATAGGCGCAAGAAACTTCGATAAAATCTTCCTGCTCGGAACGCCGAACGAAGGCTCGGTCGCAACGATCAATGCCCTACTGAACGGTTTTTCGTATGTCGGCGGCATCAATCTGCCCTTTATCCAGGACATCAGCCGATTCGATGCATTTACGATCCCATCGATCTACCAGCTTTTGCCTCATGAAGGTACGCTGCTCGCATACGACGAAAATCTAAAGCCGATAAATATTGACGTCTATGACCCCAAAACCTGGGAAACGTACGGCTGGGGCATCTGGAAGGACGACGATTATCTTAAAAAATTCAGCCCTGCCGAAGTTCGCAGCGTAGCCCCATATTTCCGAGCCGTGCTTGCACGTGCTAAACGTTTTCAGGCTGCCTTAAATGCAAACACCGCCGCAAAAGTGCCTGTTCCGTTTTATCGAATGGGCGGCGACTGTAAGGAAACGCTGGACGGGATGCTGCTGCTTAGAAATGATAAAAAGGATCGGTGGGAAGCCCGCTTTAAAGCGGATTCGTTCACGCGTGCGAACGGCGAAAAGGTTGCAGGCGAAGAGGTGAAAAAGATATTGTTTTCTATTGGCGACGGCGTTGTAACCAAGCGGTCGCTTGAAGCCGCGGGCGCTGGGAAATTTGTTAACCGTCCAGTGTTGCCAATCGTATCCGAGCTTTACCAATGCGAGTCTCACGGCAAACTGGTCACGAATCCTGAGATTCAGGACAAGCTTTTCGCATTGTTGAATTCGGTGGTAACGCCGTAGGATAGATTTATGTTCAAAGACTATTTGGACGACGCGGATCAAACTCAGCAGGAAAAACCCGGTAAACGCACATCGAAACCTGTGGTGCAGGGCTTGTTCGGCGCGGATTCGGACGAACCAGCTGGTAAATCGGACGACGAACCGTACATTTTGTCATCGGCTCCGTCCGAATCCTTCGCCGAAACGACGCGAAGAAGCGGCCTGGCATGGTCAGCCGGAATAGTTTTTTTCGCCTCAGTGGTATTTATGCTGGTTCTCGGCTGGGGGGCAGACCTGCTTTTAGGAACTTCCCCGTGGGGACTTGTCGGCGGCATCGTTTTGGGTTCGTTAATTGGTTTCGTCCAGTTCTTCCGGCTCACATCGCAGATATTTAAATCGTAACCTTTTTTCACCCGAAAACCCTCTGTGTTCTCTGTGCAAAACTTTGCGACCTTTGTGTCGAACTCTTTCTTTGACACAAAGATCACAAAGGGATATCCCGCAAAGAGCACCAAGAAAGGCCTCAAAACCCAGAAAAGTCCGAAAAAGGCTACCTTCGCCTTTGAATTTTCCGCATTTCCTTTGTAAAATTTAAGATTCGCAATGAGCGACGAAATCGAACCTGTTGTGCCGGTAGAGCAAGCGATAGTGCCGATTTCGCACGTGCGAATTTTGGTCATTATGGCGGTAATCGGTTTGGTTGGCAGCGTGGCCGGTGCGACCTTTATCTCGGTCAGTTTTGGAGCGGGCGTTTTTATCGGCAGCGTCCTCGCATTTATTAACTATTACTGGCTAAAGGTTTCGTTAAAAAAGATGTTTGACCTCGCCGCCGAAACCGGAGAACGGCCGCGATTGCTTGCATTGAAGTATTTCGCAAGGTATCTGGTCTTGGGATCAATAGTCGCGGTGTTATACGCCACCGGAATTGTCTCGGCAGTCGGCGTCATCCTTGGAATGGGAATTTTTGGTTTCGCGGTAGTTGTCGAAGGTATACTAAGAATTTTTTCTAACCCTGTTAGCGGAAAGGAAATTTAAGATGTTTTTATTTGCAGAAGGCGGCGCACATCACATGCCGCTAATCGTCGAATTTATCAACCATTATCTTGGCGAGCCGGTGCACAAGATCCAGATGGCCACCACACATAAAATGTGGACGGCGTTTTTTAAGAACTTCGATACGACGCCGGAAAAGGTGTTTGGCGGCGAATACACCGCTGAAAATGCCATCCCGTGGTACACGATCATGTTCGTGATAGCGTGTATTTTGACGATCATCATCATCCGAATTTTCAAGGGCAAGCTTTCCGACGAAGACCCGAAGGCGGGACAGTTGACGCTCGAGGCCGGTTTCCTCGCGATCAAGGACCTCGTCGTCCGCGTTATCGGCGAGCACGGGTTTAAATACTTTCCTGTGGTGGCAACGTTTGCCTGCCTGGTTCTGATTTCGAACCTGATGGGACAGTTTCCGCTGTTCATGTCGCCGACCGCTTCGGTGAACGTGACGTTCGCGCTGGCGATCTCATCATTTATTTATTACAACTACGTCGGCATCAGCGAAAATGGCATCATAAAGCATCTCGGCCATTTGACCGGCCCGCGGCTTCCGCTGGTGATGATGATCATCATCACGCCGCTGATTTTTTCGGTCGAGCTGATTAGTAACATGATCCGGCCGTTTACGCTCGGCGTACGGCTGTTCGCGAATATGTTCGCGGACGAAAAGATATTTTTGGAGATTACGAACCTTTATCCGCCAGTAACACAATTCCTGGTACCGCTGCTGCTAACGACGCTGGGCGTTTTCGTTGCATTCGTGCAGACGCTCGTGTTTACGCTGCTGTCGATGATCTATATCAGCGAAGTATCGCATCCGCCGCACGATCATCACGAAGAGCATCATGCTGAACCAGCGACGGCGACGGCCTAGTGCAAAAGCCCGCACGAAGTAAGGGCGAATTGCGGATGTTGACCATTTCGCCCTTACTTCGTGCGGGCTCTTGCAAACAAAGTTTGAACGCGTTCGCGTTCAATTGCCGGCTGGATGTCGGCGTTCCCGGTGGGATCGATTTTGAAAACTTGCGATAATAATATGGGGCACCCTTCCTACCGGTCGGGTTTCTGCCAAATATGCCCGCACGCAACAGGAGCCGCGGACTCTACGGAGTATAAAATCCGCGCGCATACCGGAAGTGAGGCGAAATAATACCGCAGCCGTGCAAGTTTGAGGAACGATTCTCCTGAGGAATTCGTAAATAAAAGTAGAACAGGAGACTATTAAAATGAACAAAATGAAGTATGTTTTTTACGCAACGTTAGCGTTGGCATTGATGGCAATTCCAGCTATGGCTCAGGGCGCAGCTGACAACCAATTCTCGGTCGACTCGGCCAAAGCAATCGGCGGCGGCATCGGTTTCGGCTTGGCTGCGGGCCTTGCCGGTATCGGACAGGGACTGGTCGGTTCGCGTGCCGCAGAAGGTGCCGCACGTAATCCGGGAGCCGCAGGTACGGTGCAGACCCTTATGATCATCGCCCTCGCCCTGATCGAATCGCTCGTGCTCTTTGCATTGCTTATCGTCTTCGTTAAGCTCTAATTCCGCGGCGTGTCAGTAGCCCGCACGTAAGTAAGGGCTCTACTTGGCGACGGTAAGCCTTCACTTACGTGCGGGCTACCGACAAATTCTTGCGGACGAGGTTTCGATAGATCTCGTCCGCATTTTTATTGGTGAATATTGTGTGTTAAAAAGTATCCAAGCGATGTTCGCGTTACGGGCAGAAACGCGAGTGTTAACAAGCGTGCCGCGTTCGCCACCGTCTGCACGCTCCTTTACAGTCGCGTTTCTGACCGTAGAAGACTTTATTTGCAACTCTGATGTATCCGGGACGTTCTAAGTATCAATGGCCGAACAATTAACAGGAACCGTAATAGCGGAAAAGTACCGCGTCGATTCATTGCTGCGGAGCGGCGAGTTGGGTAATTTTTATCGCGGACGGCACCTTTTTATGGACAAGCCGGTCACGCTGAAAGTCCTTCCGCCCGCGTTAGCTCTTGATGAGCATATCCGCGACCTGTTTACGGCCGAGGCCAAAAGCTCTTCGGCGTTGGCTCATCCAAACATTCTTGCCGTCACCGATTTCGGCGCGAATAGAGACGAATCTTACTACATAGTATTCGAGGGCTTTGACGGCGAACCGCTGAGCCATGCGATAACCCGAGGCGGACAGTTTTCCACGGATCGCGCGATTTCCATTTCCCGGTACATCGCCGAAGCGTTGAACGCCGCCCATGAAAATGGCTTTATTCACGGCAATCTGACGCCTGACAGCATTTTGGGCTCATATTCGCCAACCGGCGAAACAGTCAAGGTTTTCGACTTCAAACCGATCTGTGACCGGCAGGCCGATGCCGGATCGCCCATAAATGTGGCATATCTCGCACCGGAGCAGTTCTCGGGGCTGACGAATTTGGACGGCCGCGCGGACATTTACAGCCTCGGCATAATCCTATACCAAATGCTCGCCGGCGAGGTTCCGTTCAAAGGCGAAACCCCGACCGATGTGATGCTCAAACATGCAGAGGAGCCACCGGCCGCAATCAATACTTTCCGCAAGGACGTCCCGGCATCGCTCGAAGCCGCGGTGCAAAAGGCTCTTGCAAAAGATCCGGCCGAGCGCTACCAGACAGCCGGTGAGTTAATTGCCGAATTGGATAAGGCTGCGACGGAGAGCTCGAAGGCGGGTAATACACTTTGGAAAACGGCATTTGCTGCCGTTGCGGGAATAGCCGTACTTTCGGTAGCACTGATATACGCTACATACACAAAACAGACCATTCCGACGACGCAGCTTCAACCCGACGCTAACGGCGTGCCTGTGCAGCCAATCAACCCGGCAAGCGGTACGGAGGAGCAGGCGTTGATGTCAATACCGGCCGGTATGACGCCCGGTGAGTTCAGCAATTCAAATATGTCACAGCCTCCGGGAACACTGCCCGGCGGAGACAATTACAATCCATGGGCAGCCGGTGCTCCACCGCCCGGCGGTCCGCTGCCGACATATGTTCCGCCCGGCGGTACGGTTTATCAAATAGATCCGAACACCGGCAGTCCGTTTATGCCGAATGACGGTACGGTGATACTCGTTCCGGTTCCCGCGAATACAAATACGGCCGCAAAACCGACACCGACACCAAAAGTTCCTGCGGCGAACACTAATGTAACCGCCGCGCCGTCGACGAAACCTGCACCGGAGCTAAAAGGAACTCCTGTAAAAGAGCCGGCGGCGCCTGTAAAACAGCCTGCCCAACCGAAAAAACCGGGTGATGAGAGCCCTGCAAAATCGTTAAGCTAATGCGCCTGACAGATCGTAAAGCATTTTGACCGCCAGCAGGATCACAGTGCCGAGAAAGATCCGTTTCAACCAAACTTCATTCATTTGCGCCGCATAATGCGCCCCGATATATGCCCCGACAAACATTGTCACGGCAAGAATTATCCCCAGTTTGTAATCGACCAATCCCTGCCACATAAAGACGGTCGTGGCGACCAGCGACGAAAATACATTAATAAGTTTTGTCGAACCGACCGCTTCCGTGAACGACATGCCGAAGAATGCAACATAGACGGCCGTCAGGATCGTCACATATCCGCCGCTATACAGCCCGCCATAAACGCCTAACACAAATGTCAAAATACAGGTGATTAGGAATGCTCCCCGCGATACGTTATCGTCCGCCGCCGCCGCCGTGTCGCGTTTAACGAGCGTAAATATGACCACCGCTATCATCGCAATCGAAACTATGAGCTTGAGGCTCTGATTCGTAATCAAACTAACCAGCAATGCCCCCAAAGCTGAGCTGACAATGGTCAGAGCAATGAGCGGCGAAACCTTTTGGTAGTCAATCTTTTTTTGCCTGATAAACGGAATCGTTCCGCCGATAGACATAAACGTCAATCCGAACATATTCGTCGCGACCGCAACCTTTTCGTCGATACCAACCTGGAACATCACCGGCACGGTGATCAGCGAATTGCTTCCTGTAACGACGCCAATGATACTTGTGACGAAGAAAAGGATTATCAGGAGTAATAAAGATGATGGCAACATTTTATTGGTGAGCCAGTCTTCGTGCACTTTGTGCCAGCTTCGTGTTCTCTGTGTTTACAAAAGAAAAAGCTTAAACACAGGGTTCACTAAGCGAAACCCACAAAGGCCACGAAAGGAGCTTGTGAGACATTGCCCGATTATATAGTCACGCAGAAGCCGCCGCATAACCCTCTAACATAAAAAAGCCTGTCGATCTTTCGATCGACAGGCCAAAGAGAGGCTAGTAAAAGTCCAATTAGAATTCAAACCGAGCCGCGAATTGCAATTCACGCGGTCCGAAAGCTGTGGTTATTTGGCCGAAGTTGGTTGCGTTGATATTTGCAAACTGAGTGTTCTGCACAAAGTTCACATTATTCAACACGTTGAAGGCTTCCATGCGAAGCTGGATACGCATTGATTCGGTGAACTTAATACTCTTCAACAAAGCCATATTGATATTGAAGAACCGTGGTCCGTCGATCAAAGCACGTCCAATATTTCCCGTCTGTCCCGGAAGCGTGTTGAAGAACACTTGTCCCGAGAAAGGAGCACCCGACGGTAACAACAATGTAGGAGCCTCTGAAGCTCTACCGGTCGTATTGATTACCGACGGATTTAGGAAATAAATGTTTCCATTTGCTTCAAATATACCGACCAAGTTCTGGATGCCCTGATTGTCCAGCGTGCTTACCGGGGTTTGCCTGGCCGAACGTCCGGCTCGGTTCAGGGTTCCCCGCGTATCGACGAATGTTATCGGCGCACCCGACTGCCAGTTGCCTAAACCTGAGATTTCCCAACCACCGAGGATCTTGTCAGCAAAACCGCTGTAATTGAGAAACTTTTTGCCCTGACCAAACGGCAACTGGTAAATGCCGTTAAAGTTAAAGACATGAGTCGTGTCAAAATCGGCACGCTGGTAGTCTAAAGCCTGGTTGTTGTTATCCAGATATGGTTCGAAAAGGGCCTGTGAAGTGCCGACGGCATTCGTCAGGTTCTTCGAATAGGTGTAGTTAACCTGGAAATACAAGCCAGCAGAAAAACGTTTCCGAATTTCGGTCTGTAGCGAGTCGTAGCGGTATCGACCGTCGTTCAGGAAAAGGTCGATCACGCCGCTTCCCGCATTTGGGAGGAATTTGACAAACGGCACCAGGCTCGCACTGCATCCTGAGTAAGCCGCTGTTGTTCCGGTACAGGGTTGATTGTTCAGATTATTCAGGCCCGGCGTCGCGGCCGGCCCAGTACTATTAATAAAGGATAGTGCCAGATCGGCGACCGCTCCGCTGGCGAGAGCAGCATTGAAGGTTGAAGCTGTAAGCCCCGTAGGTCCTCCTACCGCGAGCCGGCCCGGAGATCCGACGCCGCCATTCTGGAATATCTGCAGCGCCACGCATCCTGGTCCCGGTGCGCAAAATGCGTTCCCGCCGTTAGCACGAGCATTCGCCTGTGCTCGTCGGAAATCCGCGAGAAAGCCGTTATTAACGATGTCGATCTGACCAAGGTCAATACCGCGTCCAAGATTCGTACTGCGGCTTCCCACGTAACGAATCTCGAAGGCCATTCCGCCAAAGAGTTCGCGCTGAACACCGAAGCTGTACTGTTCAACTTTTGGCGTCTTCAACTTCGGGTCGATCGCGAATACGGTTCCAAAGAAATTACCTAGGCCCGGTCCGTTATTTTGCAAATAGGTTCGAGGGAACGCCGAAATCGTCGGGGCAGGAACTTGTGGCGGACTGCCGGCAGCCAAGCGGCCATTCAGGCCTCCCTGTGTAACGGCAGTGCGTCCTAAGCCCGCGTTTCCAGCGGCTGCGTTATTTATCGACGTCACAATTGAATCGTTTCCGTAGATATGACTATAACCGGCACGGATCACGGTTTTATTTTGCCCAAAGAGCCAGCCCATTGGGCCGCCTTCAAAACTCGGAGCCCAGGCGACACCCAGGTTTGGTGCAAAATTGTTGTAATCCGTCTTGTAATATGCATTTCGCCGCCCCGCATTTCCACCTATAGGATTGTAAATGCCAGCCGGGTTAAACAAATCAGGAAGGACGTTATCGTCATTTGTGATAACAGGCTCTAGTGCCAAGCCGTTATTGAGTCTCAAAGCCGGAAAGAGCTCATATCGGACGCCCAGATTCAAAGTCAAACCTTTTGCCGCAGTCCAGCGATCAGCCACATAAAAAGCGTGGTTTTCATAGCGGAAAGGCGTCAATGCGGTTGCCCCGCGCACGAACCCAGCATCTATACTTTCGTTGTTAAACGACTGCGTCACCTGGTTAAAATTTCCACCCAGCAACGAGACCAGCCCATTCAAGGCTCCAATACCACCGGCACTTAGACCGCCGATACCTGTAGGAGTGGTACTCGTACCGGCTGTAGAGGTGAAAGTAGAATTTGTACCGCTTCCAACGTTAACTACTGGCAGAATGGCAGCATCATTATATGCGTTCACTCTGAAAATCTGAGCCTGTCCGCCAAATCTCAGGGTATGGTCGCCAAGAACCCAGTCTGCGTTGCTCTGGAAGTTGAACGCCTTCGTATTACGTCCCTGATCCAGAAACTGAAGTGGACTAGTCACGAGGGGTACACCTAGAATAAAGTCCGGCGATGGGCTGGTTCTATCGAAAGGAACCACGCTGGTAAAAATTCCGCCGCGGAAATCGTTAATGAAGTTGTTGGAGAAAACGCGGCGAAACGCCATCGTGAATTGCCGGTTATCGGAAAACTGTGAAACATCAGGAGTGACACTGTATCCGGATCCATCCACATCAGGTCTCAAATTGACTTCTTTGTTGTAATTGTAGATTCCGGTAAGCGTATTTCTGTCGTCTATATCAACGTCGATACGTGTAGAGTACTGGTCGCGGGTTTGATTCGATCCGCGAAGCAATCTAAACCCAGCGGTGTTAAGGTTCGTTGGAACTCCTCCAATCGTAACAGTATCGCCGCCCGCGAAATTACTTTCGGTCGGCATAGGTGCCAGAACCTGATTAACGACGACCGCCGGTGTGGTGCCTGAAATTCCCGCCGTTGGAAAGAAACCCTGTGCGTAGGCAAGCACGTTTGGAATGGTGCAAATACTACCAACCGCCTGCGACGGGCAAAACGGAGTTACATCGGTAGCGTTAGTACGCTGATATCTAAACTGGCCTGCTCTCGCAGTCGGCGTGAGAATCACTCGCGTCGCAACCGCCGTCACAGGATCTTTGATACCTTCGTATGCGAAGAAAAAGAATGCTTTGTCCCAAAACAGCGCGGGTGTACCCTCGCCTAATCCGGGAACCGGGAAGCGCCAACTGGCTTTCCCGCCGTACTGATTTCGATTACGGAAGGGGCGCGGCGTTCTGTCGTCTCCAACCTTATTTCTTCCATTCAAAACATTTGTGTCTGTCGCAACATATTCGCCGGCTCTGTTATTGAAAAAGCTGTTCGCTGCAAAATCCGAGTTGCGGTTGTATGCAAACAAGGCTCCGTGAAAATCTCTTGTGCCGCGGGGCGTAACGAGACGAATCTGAGCACCGCCGTAGCCCTGGTCAGCTTCCTGGTTGGTGGTCGTGATGGTGAATTCACCCGTGTCGTCCACAGACGGACGGCCCGGTGCGAAGTCGGTCGCATTCGAGCGGATGAACGTATCCTGAATGTTGATACCGTCACGCGTGATATTCGTGAACGTCGTACGCATTCCGTTGATCGTGGTGTTCTGGGCACTGTTTGACGATACACCTGCCTGCAGCGTGGTCAACGCAAGCGGATTACGAACCAGCAGCGGCAGAGACATTATCTGCTGCGGGCTGACGGTATTGCTGACCTGTGCGGTCGTCGATGTAACGACATCGGCACCGGCTGTAACGACTACCTCGGCGGTAACGTCACCCACCTCAAGGGCCACGTCAAGTGTCGCCTGGCGGCCAACGTCAATTTTCTGTGAATTGGCGACGAGAGCCTTGAAACCAGCGGCCGTAAATCTGATCGTGTAAGTTCCTGCCTCGAGCTGGGTAAACGAAAATGACCCGTCTCCGCCGGACGTTACTGTTAGCTCTCGTTTTGTACTGCTGTCAGTTGCGGTCACTGTGGCACCAGGCAAAACACCGTCAGGCCCCGAAACGGTTCCTGAAAGGCTGCCGGTCACACCTTGAGCAAAGGCAATGGCCGAACTGAGAACAATCAGCATGAAAGCGATTGAAAACCTCTTCATAGTACTCCTCCTAAAAGTTATCCAAGTCTGCGTTTTTTACTCTTTTTTTAATCCTGTATGGAAAGAGAACGAATTTAATAAGACAAATATTATGCCATAACTTAAATGTTACTAAATGTTAACAGTAAGAGGCTTAGCGGCAACGTGGCTTTTGTTTTGTATAGTAACTTGAATTATTTTACGAAATTTTGAATTAAGTTCGTATTTATTCAGTTTAAGCGCGAGTGTGGATGTTGTAGGTCTTGATCTTCGAATTCAGCGTAGTTGCGTTCAGACCGAGCAATCGGGCCGCTCGTGACTGGTGGCCGCCGGTCTGTTCAAGGGCACGGCGGATGAGGTCGATTTCAAACCTTTTGACCTCATCGTAAAAGTTCACGCCGCGGGCAATATCGATGTTGCCGGACATGCCTTCGGTGCGTTTGATCATCTCAAAAGCAAGGCCCGGATCGCGCACTTCGGGACGAAGGCATTCGACCGTAATCTCATCCGTCGCAGCAATTACGACCGCACGCTCGATGATGTTTTCGAGCTCGCGAACATTCCCCGGATAGTAATAATTTTCTAGAAGTGACAGGACCTCGGGTGAAACATTTTCGGAAATCTCGCGTTGGTTTTCTTCGTTATATTTTTTGATGAAGTGTTTCGTGAGGGGCAAAATGTCTTCGGGCCGCTGGCGAAGCGACGGCAGTTCGATCGGGACCACCGACAACCGATAGTAAAGGTCCTCGCGGAAAGTTCCCGTCTTTACGGCGTCCTTGAGATCGACGTTGGTGGCAGCAATGATGCGGACATCTACCTTCGACGGCGCTGTTTCACCGATCGGCGTAAATTCGCGTTCCTGGATAACACGAAGGAGCCGTACCTGTGTTTCGGGGCGGAGATCGCCGATCTCGTCGAGAAAGATCGAACCCGTATCGGCAACTTCGAAAAGTCCTTTCTTTGCGGCGACTGCACCGGTAAACGCTCCTTTTGTATGGCCGAAAAGCTCGGATTCGAGCAGCTCCGACGGGATATTCGAACAGTTTACGACGACAAACGGATTGTCCGTCCGCGGGCTCGCTTCGTGTATTGCTCTTGCAAGCAGTTCTTTCCCCGTACCGCTTTCGCCGGTGATGAGAACAGTCGAACGGGCCGGAGCGACGCGGTCGACAAGGCGGAAGATCTCTTCCATTTTCTCCGAACGACCGACGATGGCATCGCGTTTTACCGACCGGGTCATCACCTGTCGCAGCGTCTGCCGCTCTTCTTCCTTTCGGCGTTTCTTTATGCCTTTCGCGACAAATGCAAGGATCTGTTCGTTCTGAAACGGCTTGCGGATAACGCCGTTGGCGCCTTTTTCCCACGCCGAGATCGCCGTGTCGAATGTCGCAAAAGCCGTGATCATTAACACAACCGCTTCCGCGTCGAGTTTGATCAATTCTTCAAGCGCCGTCAGTCCGCCCATGCCGGGCATTGATACGTCCATCAGCACGACATCAAACGATTTCTGCGAATATATTTCGAGAGCTTCTTCGCCTGTTTTTGCGAGATCGACGCGATATCCGGCGGCCGAAAGTATCGTTTCGAGCACCTCCCGCATGATCTCTTCGTCATCGCAGATCAAAATTGAACCTTTTTTAGCCATAAAACTGTTAGACGCAGAAACACGCGAGACGCTGAATTTTTTTGAAAGTGAATTATAAGTCCTAGATTACTGAAAACAAAATGACGGCCATAATCGAGCCTGATCTCGATTCTTTCTCTGCGTCTCAGCGCCTCTGCGTTAAAATCTGGCTTGTGACGAAATGCACATTCTGCGTTACCAATAAACTTTCTTGCGAATTTTGGCGTAGTATTAGAAAGAGTTAAGCAGATTTATTTTACTCAGATCATCTAAATGGCAACTTCAAAAACAGCAAAAGTAATCCTCATAGGCGGCGCGATCCTGATCGTGCTTTTTTTGGTGGCGGTGATTGGCATCGCCTTTTTGGCGAATTCGCTTAGCCGTCCGAGCGTGGCGGAGAACAGCGTTTTGATTCTCAATGTTTCCGGCTCTCTGCCGGACTACACGCCCGAGGACCCGCTGGCCAAAGCAGTCGGCATCGGACAACCGCAGTCTTTTACCGGATTGCTCACACAACTTCGTAAGGCAAAGGTCGATAGTCGCATCAGCGGCGTGCTTTTGGATATCAGCTTTCCGGGCATCGGTTGGGGCAAGGCGGACGAGCTTCGCGACGCGATCGCGGATTTTCGCACTTCGGGCAAGCCGGTTTACGCTTATATGGAGATCGGCTCCAACAAAGAATATTACATCGCGACCGCCGCCGAGAAGATCTTTCTGCCACCCTCCGGCGATATTTATATCAACGGTTTTGCGGCCGAAGCGATGTTCTATAAAGGCTCGCTCGACAAGCTCGGCATCGAAGCCGATGTTATCCAGATCGGTCCCAAATACAAGAACGCGCCCGACCAATACACCAAGAAAGAAATGGGCGAAGGGCAGCGAGAAGTAATCAACGCGGTGCTGGACGAATACTACGGACGATTTACCGGTGCCATCGCCGAAGCACGCAAGAAAGCTCCGGAAGACGTAAAGAAAATCGTCGATGGCGCTCCGTACAATGCTAAGCAGGCAAAAGACTTGGGCCTGATCGACGAAGCTTTTTACAAAGAGCAGGTCTACGGCGAATTGAAGACGCGGTTGAACTACCGGGCCGATGAAAATCTGCGGACCATGCGTGCAAGCGAATACAAGGAAATACCGTCCGACACGCTTGGACTGAACAACGGCGAACGCGTCGCGGTGATTTATGCATCGGGTGCGATTAATGTCGGGCGTTCGAATGACAGCCCATTTGGCGGATCGATGGTCGGTTCGGACACGATCGTCAGTGCCGTTAATGATGCCGCCGCTGATAATTCGATCAAAGCGATCGTGCTTCGCGTCGATTCGCCGGGCGGTTCGGCTCTCGCATCCGATCTGATGTGGTATGCACTTGAGAATGCCAAGGCAAAAAAACCGGTCGTTGTTTCGATGGGCGATGTCGCGGCGTCGGGCGGTTATTACATAGCCTGCAACGCAAATAGGATAGTGGCCCAACCTTCGACAATAACCGGTTCCATCGGCATTTTTATGGGGAAACCCGTCGTCAAGGGGCTGTATGATTGGCTCGGTATTACCAACGAATATGTGATGCGCGGAAAGAATTCCGGTATTTTTCGCGCGACCGAAAAATGGACGCCCGAAGAGCGCGTCAAGATGGAAGCTCAGACGACAAACATCTACTTTGACAGCTTTATCCCTAAGGTCGCCGCCGGCCGCAACAAGACCGTCGAGGAAGCAAATACGTTGGGCCAGGGACGTGTATGGACGGGAACACAGGCAAAAGCTAACGGGTTGATCGATGAATTCGGCGGGCTTGAAAAGGCAATCGAAATTGCAAAACAGCTGGCGAATCTACCGGCCGACAAAGATGTAAAACGCGTGGTATTTCCCGAACCCCGGCCGTTTTTCGAGACGCTCCTCGGCGATGAAGAATCGGCCGAGATGAGCGGCGACCAAAAAGCTCAAAAAGCTCTCGCCGACTCACTTCCGGCGGACGCCCGGCGTGCTCTTCGTTTTGCGGAACTCTTCGACCGAATGAAACGCGGGGAGGCAATGCTGCTGTTGCCGTTTGAACTAGAAATTAAATAAGACGCGTCAGTAGCCCGACCGTGAGGATGGGCTTCGACTTGTTAGGCAAGGAGACCTCTCTTACGGTCGGGCTACTGACATAACGCCACGTTTGTTCTTGTATTGCAATCCGATTTCCACTATCATACCGCCGTTCAGCTCAAGCAATAAGACGAAAATCATTGATTAGACAAGGGGAATTTTCTTACGGTTTTTCCTTTGTCTATTTCTGCCTGATTGACGCAAAGACGGAAAGGAGAAATTTATGATACGAATAATCTTGGGTATTGTTGTCGGATTTATTGTATGGTCGATTATATGGCTTGGAAGCGAGCAGGTTCTTTCGACTATTTGGCCTAAGTGGTACGGCACTCATCAACTGGCATTCGAAGCGGCTGTTTCCAACGACAGCCCTTTCACGGCGGACACGACGATTCTTCTAATGAACATCGTCCGCGGCTCAATTATCTCGGTAATGTGCGGCTTTCTAGCTGCGGTTATAGCAGGCGAAAACCGACGCTCACCGGTAATTCTCGGCCTTTTGCTGGTCGCCTTCGGCTTACTGATCGTATTTATGTCCTGGAGCTATATTCCTATTTGGTACCACGTTATCTTTACTGCACTTCTCATTCCAATGACTATCTTGGGCGGAAAGCTGAAAAGGTCCACGTAAGACACGCAGTCAACGATTCTTTTTTATCGCCAGCGGCAAAGGACGCCAAATAGCCTCGGCCCCGTAAGTTCTGCGATTAAGATTAGTTACACGGCCTTCCTGTTCGGCGAGCAATTCGTCAGGCGGAAGGTCATTTTTATTCTCGTAGCATGCGTGCTGTATGCACGGTAATGGCTTCCCTTCCCGGTGGACCAGACAACCCGTTCCCTTCTCGAATAAAGGGCAGGCGTAGGTTTTTGCGAACGTATCGCCATCCGCGGTGAGACCGTATTGTTTAATTACATCGTCGATCCGGCCAAAGATTTCAGCCTGTTTTTCAGCAGAAAATCTTCCCAAAACTCTTCGAATCGCTGTCGCCTCAAGCCGTGTTATGTGAACATTTACAAAATGCGCGTCGAGACAGCAAGCACCTTGTGTCTCGCAAGTCAGGCAACTTTTTGCTTTATGCTCGAATTCGTTTGTTACACGCTCGGCGAAACAGATCTTAAGTCCGTGAAGTTTTTCGAGGGCACGTTTTTCGCTGAGAAGTTTCATCTTACTTACACCCCAATTTGTGCTGTCCAACCGCCGTGATACAATTTTCTCAATATAAATCTTATAAGACTTTGGAGTTATATGCTAAAAGAAGGCGATAAAGCACCCGATTTCAACGCAACGGACCAAAACGGCAACACAATTAAGTTGTCCGACTACAAAGGTAAAAAGCTTGTTCTATACTTTTATCCGAAGGACGACACGCCCGGCTGCACGAAGGAAGCGTGTTCGTTCCGCGATGCCGACGATGTATATAATAAAAAAGGCATTAAGGTTTTTGGCGTTTCGACGGACAGCGAAAAGTCGCATCAAAAATTTATCTCGAAATACCAATTGCCGTTCGATCTGCTGGCCGACACTGACAAAGCAATGGTCGAGGCTTACGGCGTATGGGGCGAAAAAAGCATGTACGGCAAAAAATATATGGGGACGATTCGAAAGACATTTTTGATTGGCGAAGACGGGAAGGTTGCTAAGATCTTCGATAAGGTAAATGTTTCCGAGCACGCCGACGAAGTGTTGGAAGCTTTCGGAGAGAAATAAGGTGCGAGTTACGCATTTATAAGAGAAGCGAGGAATTCACCAAATGACTAAATTTTTGTCGATCGTGATCGCAGCAGTTCTATTTTACGCTGTGGCCTGCACAACAGAAGCGCCTCAAACACCGACGAGCGCGCAGAATAAACCCGTGGCAACGCCCGCTGCGGCCCAATCGACGCCGGTAGCTTTGGCAACGCCCGCGGTTATTCAATCGACACCCGCTGCTGCTGTAACCGATGCGTCGCCGCGAATCAGCCTCGCCGATGCGAAAAAGGATTTTGACGCCGGGGCCGCCGTTTTCATAGATACACACGTAAAAGAGCAATACGATGTTCAGCACATTAGCGGCGCGATAAACATTCCGTATGCCGAATTCGAGAAAAATCTTAACAAGATCCCGAAAGGCAAAAAAATAATTGCCTACTGTTCCTGAGCGAACGAACACACCAGTGCCAGTTTGGTATCTGAACTATTAAAAAGAGGTTTCACGAATGCTTACGCTCTGATCGGCGGTACTAAGGTTTGGGTCGATGCGGGGTTTCCGATGGAGAAGAAGTAGCTTGAATGCGTTAGCTTTGAGGGTTTTTGGCTTGATTTGAAGAATGTTTTTACGGAACACGCCAAATTTTCGTGCTAAAGTGAAGATATGTCGACCAACGTAGAACAGATAATCAGTTCGATTAGACAATTGCCCCCTATCGAGCGCGAGCGTCTGCGACGAATGCTTGACCATGAAATCTCGGACGCCAGACACCCAAAAGCTAACGGTGCTGATCGACCGTCTAAGTCTTTGCTTTGGTTGAGCAAAAACCGGGACGAATATATAGGTCAGTGGGTCTCACTCGATGGGGACCAGCTTATCGCCAGCGGCAGTTCCGCCAGAGACGTATTTGATCAGGCAAAGGCAGAAGGAATTGAATCGCCTTTCGTTGAGTTTGTTACGAACGACCCTTCGCCCTTCACCGGAGGCTGGCTTTCGTGAGCGAGTCGATAACCTTCGCCGAGGTTCATAATTACGATACTTTAAAATCGGGAATCACGGTTGGTGTTTCGCTGTGGTTTGAAGGTCAATCCGTCGATTGTGAGGCAAAGATTGACACCGGTTCTAGTCACTCGATATTTAAACGGGCTTACGGCGAATTATTAGAGATCGACATCGAGAGTGTTGAACCCGTGACCGTCTCTACGATTACCGGCAATTTCATCGCTTTCCCGCACTATGTCGAACTGACGGTAATCGGTATTCGAACCCAAACCTCGGTCTTATTTGCTGCCGATAACACTTTTACCCGTAACGTACTCGGGCGTTTGGGCTGGCTCGACCGGATCAAGCTCGGTCTAATCGATTACGAGGGGAAGCTTCTCCTGAGTTCTTACGAATAGAAGCGTGCCATTGATAAGTCGTTCAAAAGAATAGACAGCTCTTCAAATGTCTTACTTTTCAAATCTATAACCTTACAATCTTAGCGTTGCTGCCATTACGCAATTCATTCGAGAGAGCATTCCGCGTATCGACGATAAGCGGTGCAAGGTCGCATATCCGTCCATAATCGATATCTGTATGTTCGGTGCAGATGATCACGCAGTCGCTGTTTTGGATCAGGTCGTCCGTTAGTTCGCTATTGAACAGCGGTTCAGCCTCACCGATAGTGTAAGCGTGATCGAACGTCACCTCCGGCACGAACGGATCGTGATAGACAAGGTCAGCCCCGCGGGCACGCAGCAGGTCGATAATCGACAAAGCCGGCGATTCGCGCATGTCGTCGATATCCTTTTTGTAAGCAACGCCGAGGATCAAAACCTTCGAGCCATTCACCGCCTTTTTCACATCATTCAATGCAGTTGAAACTAGCTTGACGACATACGCCGGCATTCCGGAATTAACCTGCTCGGCTAGCGATATGAATTGCGAATCGAATCCGTGCTGCCGAGCCTTCCATGACAGATAATGCGGATCGAGCGGGATGCAATGCCCGCCGATTCCCGGCCCGGGATAGAACGCCATGAAACCAAAAGGCTTCGTTGCGGCCGCCCGGACGACCTCCCACGTATCGATCCCGAGCGTATTGCAAAGCCGCGCCATCTCATTCGCCATGCCGATGTTTATAGCCCGGAAAGTGTTTTCCCACAGCTTGCAGGCCTCGGCCACCCGTGCCGATGAAACCGGGTGAACTTCATTTACGACCTGCCGGTAAAGGAGAGCCGCAACCTCGGTCGAGTCATCCGAAACGCCGCCGACCACCTTCGGAATATTGTGGGTTTGATACTGTGGATTGCCCGGATCGACCCGTTCGGGCGAAAAGGCAAGTAAAAAATCGTCGTCGAGCTTGAAACCCTTTTCCTCGAACATCGGCAGCAAAACTTCGTCCGTCGTGCCTGGATACGTCGTCGATTCAAGTATCATCAACTGTCCGCGCCGCATGTATTTTTGGATCTGTTCGCCCGCGGCAATGATATAGGACATGTCCGGGTCCTTGGTTTTACGAAGCGGCGTCGGGACGCAAATTACAATGACGTCGCAATTTGCAAGCTCGGTGAAATCGGTTGTCGCCGACAGTTTGCCGCTGCTCACGCAGCTTTGAACATTCTCGTTCGAGACATCGACGATGTACGAAATGCCTGCATTTATCTGATCGGACTTTTTCTTATCGACCTCAAAACCAATGCCGCGATAGCCTTTAAGGCAAAATTCGACAATGAGCGGCAGGCCGACATACCCAAGCCCGATAACGCCCACGCACGCGCGTTTTTCAACTATCAATGTTGTTAGATCGTCTTTTATCATTAGGTCAGTGTTATAAAAAAGGATTATATGTAGTGAGTTAAAACCAACTCAATGTTAGTCAAAAACATTCCATTTCGCCAATCGTCGGATTTGATCGCCCTCAGCCAATAATGTTAAAGCTCTCAAAGGATTACTTGACCCTCAAGGTCGCGCGGTCACTTCGAAACTTTAGAAAATGGTAATCGGCCGCAACTTCCAATCCTCATTTCAGTGATCACGAAAATTGGGCAATGGGTCGGTTCCAATGTCTACGTTTTGAATTTGCAATTTCAGCTATCTCAGTGCTTCTTCGCTCCTTTGCGACTTTGCGGGAAAAACCAATCCCGCAAAGGCTCCAGGACGCAAAGGAGAAAAATCGCGGTGCCCCAACTCCTCTTCCGAATTGACCCCGCTGCCAAAAATTACCCGTTTATCAATGATCGCGTGTGTTAATATGTCTATGGTCAAATCTTGATCTCAGCCAAGTCACTCACCAAACTTTCCACCGCTTCAAAAGGTTATGAATCCAGGCATCGAGTCCAGTAATCCGGTTGTTAAAGCAATAATTGAAGGCTCGGCCCCGCGTCCCGCAGTTTTAGCAGCTGCCCGTGGAGCGTTGCCGCTGCCCCAAAATGATCTTCTCGAGGTTCTGGTTGCGTTCGTCGGTTCCGGCGATTCCGAAGTCGCCGATCATGCCCGCGTCACGCTGTCTGCACAGGACGCGGCGGTCTTGGAAAGCTCGGTCCGCTCTGCCGATGTTGCCGCGTCGGTGCTCGATTACTTCGCCGATAAAACGACGCTAAAGCGGGTGCAGGAAGCTATCGTCTCAAATCCGAAGACGCCGATGGCGACGATCGTCAGGTTTGCACAGAACACGACGAACGGTGAACTTCTCGAACGGCTTTCCCTCAACCAACAGCTTCTTATCCAGGCTCCGGCGATCATCGACGCCATCATTGCAAATCCAAACCGCACGTCCGAGGCCGAACGCCGTGCGTCCGAGACCAAGCGCGAGTTCTTCGAAAAAGAACGCGGGATGCAGCAGATCGCAAACGAGCTACGTGCCCAGGGAAAGGAAGCAGCGGCCGAGTTCATCGAACAATCGGATTTTGCCGAAAATCCGGACGAATCCGGTTTCGACGTTGAAGACGCATTGCTGATCGCCAGCATGATTGAGGTGCCGGACAATGAAACCGATGATTCATGGCTCGGGCTTGAATTCATCGAGGAGCTATACGAGGAAACATCCGAACAGCGGCAGGCGATCGTCGACAAGATAATAGGCGAATTCCGTATGGAGGATTCGGAAATTGGGTCCGAGCGGGTTTCGGTTCTTAACCGTGTGCTGAAGATGGGAATGAAAGACCGCGTCAGACTCGCCCAGAAAGGCGACCGTGAAGCCCGAAACATTCTTATTCGCGATCCGAACCGCATCGTCGCCCAAGCCGTCGTTCAGAATCCGCGAATAACGGAACAGGAAATGGAAAAGATAGCCTCGATGCGGTCAGTCACCGAGGACATTCTCCGCCAGATCGCCAACAGCCGTCATTGGTCGCGAAACTACATGATCGTGCATAATCTGGCCCGAAACCCGCGCACGCCGATCGCGAATGTTCTAACGATTCTATCGCGTCTCCAACTCCGCGACCTCGCTGCACTTTCAAAGAACAAAAATGTTTCCGATGCCGTCCGGCGCCAAGCCCTTAGGCTCTCGCAGGCAAGGACCGGTAAATAAACTACGGGTAGAAACGCGAGTGTAAACGAGCGTGCAGGGTCCCGTCATGTGCGGCACAATTGTTTACACTCGCGTTCCTGCCTGTGTTCTTAAAGAAATTCCATCACCCGTCCTGTTTTTACATACGAGCCAGTCATGTCGGCAAATGTATGACTCGCGGCCCCGATCCACATTCCCAAAAATACGGCCGGCATGATGTTGCTGCCGAACGTGCCGCGTACAAAATCTCCCATTCGCTGCCACGCCTCCGTAAACACTGAAACGCCCGGAACCTCACCGCCGAAGATCGACGACGCCGCAACAAATATCAAAAATGCCGCGATAGTCAGCACGCCCATGAAGTAAATCACTCGAAAAAGGGTTCCGAATATCAGGCCGTGCGACCACCTTGACCGGTGGTTGAATATCGACCGGTACGGAAACCAAAGGAAGCGAAAAATTCTCCATCGCGAATACTGCTTCGAATGCGTATCGAGATCGGGGCCGAACATCAATCCGCCGAATAGAAACGACACAGTGACCGCTATGGCCGGCGTCAAATTTGCCGCCGCAAAATATGTGACGGCAAAAGTCGGTGCGGCAAGAATAAACGTGATCGCATCATGAGTTCGTCCGCTGGGCATAAGTATTTGTCGGAGCCAATATTTTGGCAAGAGAGTATAGTAAATCTGCAAACAGCCTGTCGTTTTGGTAAAATCTAGCTTTCGGACAATGACAGATTTCGCTCAAAAATTAGTGACTACGCTGGGAATGATCAAGTTCGAGCATACTCTGTTTGCGCTTCCCTTCGCATTTCTGGGCTCGGTTTTGGCAGCGAACGGATTGCCCGAAGGGCGGCAAATATTGTGGATAACCGTCGCAATGGTCGGTGCTCGTTCGGCTGCAATGACCTTTAACCGGATCGTCGACCGCCACATCGACGCCGCAAATCCGCGGACCGTAAATCGTGAATTGCCAAGCGGAAAGCTCTCGGTCGGCTTTGCGTGGGTGTTTTTGATCGTATCCATCGGCCTTTTCTTTGTGGCCTCATATTCTTTGAATTGGCTTACGTTCGCCCTCTCTCCGGTCGCTTTGATCAGCGTTTTGGGATATTCGTACGCAAAACGTTTTACGGCATTTGCCCATCTGATTCTTGGCTGGGCCTTGGCAATTTCGCCCACCGCCGCATGGATCGCCGTTCGCGGCACGATCGATTCGGAAATTCCGTTGCTCCTTTCGCTATTTGTTCTTATGTGGACTGCCGGATTCGACGTTTTGTACGCCTGTCAGGATTATGAATTCGACAAAAAGTCCGGCCTGCGTTCGATCCCGGTGCGCTTCGGCATCAAGAATTCCCTGGTGATCGCTCGCTTATTCCATGCTCAAGCGTTCATCGTCTTGCTGCTTCTGTACTTTGTCACGGAATTAGGTTGGCTCGCCCAAGCCGGCGTATTGGTGGTCGCGGTCTTGATGATCTACCAGCACACGCTCGTTAAGCCAAATGATCTTAGCCGAATGAACGCGGCATTCTTCGCCACAAATGCGTTCGTCAGCGTCATACTGTTTCTGACATTCGGTGCAGCAGTCTTTATTGCAAAACCGTAGCAGATCAGCGGATTTCCTTTAGCATACACACGCTGTTTTCCACGCCGACGTACTGTCCATAATTGCGAATAACGATGTAGCCGGAGCGTTTATACAGAGCTATCGCTTCGGGTTGCTTGAAACCTGTTTCGAGTATGAACTCGTTAAAATTCAGTTCCCGTGCCCAATTTTCAAGTTCGCCAAGTATCTCTCCCGCAACTCCTCTGCCTCTATTTTCCGGCTTTACAAACATTCGCTTTACTTCAGCAGTTCGCTCACTATAGGCCTTTATCGCACCGCAGCCGATCGCCCCATTATCCGAATAAGCGACCACGACCTCGCTAATGCTGTCGATCTTGTTGAATTGAGCGTAAAACGAATATTCCTCGCCATCCCGAACCGTGAGTTCAGCATCAAGGAGGCTCACAAGTTCCCTGAAATCCGTGTTGTCCGAATCAGTCCTTACGATTGAGATCATCTGTTTTAAGAATCGGCAGAATTAGGCGTAGAGTTCGCCGTCTTTACGCACCGCCGGAATGATTGTCTTGGGAATTTGTAGATCGGTTCCGATTCGTTTGTTCAGTTTCTTGATAAAATACGCCGATAGCAGCGGAGATTCCTTTTCGATATTCTGGTGAACAAAAAAGTCTAATTCTTCCAGTCCCTGCTTTTTCCACTCGACGATCCGCTCGACCCACTCGTCGAGCCGCGTGTAATCCGACTCGTGATTTGCACCGACCCACCGGACAAAAGCCCGAGGCGTGGTCAGCCGCATATGCATCAGATCGCGTCTGCCCGCCGTATCGACCAGGACGTTTACGATTTTGTTTTTTTCGAGCAATTCATACAATTCACCCGAGATTTCGGGGTTGTTGTACCAGTCCGTGTGCCGAAATTCGAGAGCGAGCGGAATGTCGTATTGCCAATGGTCGATGAAAGCTTTCACCCTGTCGAAATCCTTCGGCCCAAAATTGTTATGCATCTGCAAAAACGGCACGCCCATTTTTTCCTCAAGATGCGAGAAATTCGTGACCGTGTCGTCAACAAGCTGCTCGACCTCCTTCAGCCGCCTGAAGTGCGAAATGTCCTGCCCGAGCTTTGGGAAAAACTTAAAACCGTCCGGAGTCGTCTCCTTCCATTTTTCAAACTGCGGTGCCGGAAATAGCCTGTAAAACGTCGCATTCAGCTCGATGCAGTTGAACTGCGACGAATAATAGCCAAGCTCTTCCTTTGTACCCTTCGGATAAAAATTCTTGAGGTCCGCCTTATTCCATTTGGCGCAACCGACATAAACTTTCAGCTCCTTTGCCTTCGATCCTGTTAAAACACTTTTCGTGCCAGGATGGTCATCAGGAATCGTAAAATTTATTTCTTCAGGGTTAGAGACTTGTCCGAATTTCATATATTCAATGCTTCGGGCTGACGCGGTCTATTTCACGTAACGAAAGACTATCTTTTTTAACTCTGCGGCGGTCACGGTCTCAACAGAAGACTTATCATAGGCAGTGAGTAAAATAACAATCTCATCCAGGATCAACACATAAGTGATCACGCGTACTCCGGAGCTCTTGCCTTTTCCTTTGCTTTTGATTGCAAGTCTGATCTTTCGTACATTTCCGCCTAGCGAGATTCCCAAGATAGCATCTCGCTTTAGGTCTTCGACCAACCTCTTTAAATCATTAGGAAATGAAGGATACTTTTTCGCAAGCTTTTTAAATGCTTTTGTAAAGACCGGATCGATCTCAATCCTATTAGGCATCTTGCATTTCCTGAAGAAATTCGTCGGCAGATTTTCGCTTTTTCCTGCGGCTAGGCGGTAGTTTTAGATCGGCTTCGATACCGGCGATAGCTTGGCTCAGGTCTTTCAAAAGATCATCCTTAGCAGCCCGTTTGCGGAGGCGGATCAATTCCCTTTGCATCTTTTCCCAGTCCTTAATCGGCACAAGAACCGCGTTTTTTTCCTTAATAAGTTGAATGTTGTTCATGACTTCGTCTTTGGTGTTTAGAATCTGATAAAATCATAACATAGGATATGCAATTTTCATTTGATCAAAATTTAAGAGACATCGCCGATAGGGTTGAAGACGGCGAGCGTTTAACGTTTGACGAGGGAATCTCGCTTTATAAAACCGAAGACCTGAACGCTTTGGGCAAGCTTGCCGATTTTGTCCGACGCAAAAAGCACGGATTGACTACCTATTACAACGTCAACCGGCATTTTAACCACACGAACATCTGCGTGGCGGACTGTAAATTCTGCGGGTTTTATAAACGTGCGCGGCAGGAAGGTGCGTACACGCATTCCGTACAGGAAGGCATCGATATCGCCCGCACCGCTGTTGCCGAAGGTGCGACCGAGCTGCATATCGTCGGCGGGTTGAACAGCAAACTTCCCTTTGAGTACTACACCGACCTTTTCTCGTCGCTCAAGCGCGAATTCCCAAAGCTGCATCTAAAAGCCCTAACGATGGTCGAGTTGGATTTCTTCGCCCGGTTTTACAAAATGTCCGACGAAGACGTGATCGAAAAACTGCACGCGGCCGGAATGGATTCGTGTCCCGGCGGCGGTGCGGAGATCTTTGCCGAGCCGACTCGTTCGCGGATCTGCGACCACAAATGCGATGGAGATCGCTGGCTCGAACTCGCTGGCAAGGTCCACAAAGCCGGTCTAAAAACAAACGCCACCATGCTTTACGGCCACATCGAATCTATCGAAGACCGCATCGACCATTTCATAAAACTGAGAGAACAGCAGGACAAGACCGGCGGCTTTCAGTGCTTCATCCCGCTCGCGTTCTATCCGCCGGGCACCGCCCTATCCAGCTTGCCCGGCCCCGACGCGATCGACAATCTCAAAACCATCGCCGTTTCACGCCTGATGCTCGACAACTTCGACCACATAAAGGCCTACTGGGTCATGCTCAGTAAGGCCACCGCCCAGACCGCCCTCCACTTCGGCGCCAACGACCTCGACGGCACCATCACCGACGGCGGCGACCTCACCCACTCCTACTCCGCCGAAGGCGAAGTAAAAATGACCAAACAAGAGATCATCGAAATGATCGAACGAGCGGGTTTTGAGGCTGTCGAGAGGGATACGGTTTATAATCGAGTGGAGAAACTTGCAGCTTGAAAGTTAAAGACATCATCAAAATGATCGAGAAAGATGGCTGGATTTTGGTTAGAATACGAGGAAGCCATCGACACTTTCATCATCCGGCCAAACCCGGCACCGTAACAATAGCCGGAAAGGAAAGCATTGACATGCCCGTCGGAACATTTAACAGCGTCCTCAAACAAGCGGGCCTCAAGAAATAGGAGTATTTATGCGATACATGGTCGTTATAGAAAAAGGCGAAACGAGCTGGGGGGCTTACGTTCCCGACCTTCCCGGCTGTGTTGCCGTTGGCGAAACCGAACAAGAAGTCAAACAGCTTATTCAGGAAGCAATAAAATTTCACCTCGAAGACCTAACCGAGACAGGCGCTCGAATTCCGCCGCCGATGTCGAGAAGTGATTACGTCGAAGTTGTGACGGCGTGAAACCCACAACCGTCGAATCTGGCGGCGAAGTAAAAATGACCAAACAAGAGATCATCGAAATGATTCACCGTGCCGGCTTCGACCCGTCGAACGCGACACCGTCTACAACCGCGTGGAGAAAGTTGGTGCATAGAGCATCAATCGCGAAACAGGAGCGATTTTCAATGAAATCAAAAATTCACATCGTCGCGGCCGCGGTCCTACTAATCGGGGCAGTATCCGTCATGGGGCAATCCCGGGAGGAACTGAAACTCTCCCCGCAAACTAAGGAGATTCTGGAAAAGTGGGTCGACATATCTTCGAATTCAATAGACCAATTCAGCATTCGGGCCGCCACGGATTCGAAAGATAGCCTTTTCAAGGATAGGAACGGAAACTATAAGTGGTTTATGCGGATCGACTACAAGAAACCGAAAAACAAGGTCGCTTTCAGCATCTCGAACGGATACTTCAATTGCGATGAATCTGAGGTTTCTTTCGATCAAACGGTAAATTACTCGTCAGCGGGACTCGTCATTGAGACACTCGGCGAGAAGGGTGGTCGGAAAAAGGCCATTCCTGTAACTCCTGATTCTGTTGCTGAGAAGTCCCTTAAATTTGTTTGTTCAGTGAAGTTCGATTAGGTTCACGGCTAATCCAACTCCCGCCAATGCTTCGGAGCATTGCTGTTTTTTAAGCATTTGACAAAAACTATGAGTGGTCACTATCAAAAGATAACAGAGCTAATAAATGGTGGAATGAGAGACTTCTACGCTGATCGGCTGTATCCGACATTTTCGGAAGCTGACGGTCTGACGCTATTTCAGAACGACGTTACGGCCCTTGAAGAATTAGCGTCCGAAGGAAAGATTGACATTGTCACGACGCATCAGAACAGCAGAACAGGCCAGCGACTCACTAATTTCGTGCAGATCAAGCTAGCTGGAGAATAATTCCAGGCGAAGCGGTGAAGTTCCCGACAAAGCGCTGCAAGTTGGTCACGAAGCGGGTAACATAGCTCTCAAACCCTTACAATTCGCTTCCGAAGTTTCAAGATCAACAAGCACTCTTTCATCTATATGTTCCAATTAGCATAAATAGGACACATATTATGTCCCGATTAATTAAATATGACATTTTAATGTCCTATTTAGTTGCTTTTTCGCATTAAATATGTCCTAATTAGCTTAAACAGGACATATACTGTGTCTTATTTATGCCTAGTGATATAAACAAAGGACAAAAAAAGGCAAAACTTGAAGAGCTGATCCTGAAATTGCTGGGTGACATTTCGGATGTCAGCACTAGTTCTATCGCGTTGGCTGCCGGAGTTTCCAAAGAGGCGGAGACGGAACGAAAAGCTATCGGCAGGGCATTTGCTTCGCTGACAAACCAAGGCCTTATTGAGCCGCAAGGAGCGGGTAGATCCCGGGTCTATGTCTTAAAAGAACAAGAAAGCCCAAGTGACCAAACGGCTCCTACTGACAACTTACCGGAATCGGAAATTGAGCTTTCACCTCAAGCAGAGCGACTCTTAAAGTACATTTCCCAACCGCTCACGGCGCGTATTCCGGTCGGTTACGATCAGGACTTTCTGCGTTCCTATGAACCCAACAAGACCTTCTATCTCACGACAGAACAGCGAGCAGAACTAAACAAGATCGGACAGGTTGAGGCGATTGTGCGTCTGGCGGGAACGTATGCGAGAAACATATTAAATCGTCTGCTAATCGATCTGTCATGGAACTCAAGCCGGCTTGAGGGAAATACCTATTCGCTGCTCGAAACCAAGCGGCTGATCGAGCTGGGAGAAACCGCCAACGGAAAAGACCTCACCGAAGCTCAGATGATCTTGAATCACAAGGCGGCGATCGAATATATCGTTGAATCGGCAGAGGAAAAACGGATAACCTCTCAGGAGATATGCAGCATACATGCTTTGTTGTCCGAAAATCTCTTGGGCGATGCATCGGCATCGGGCCGTCCGAGAACGATCATGGTGGGCATTGCCGGCACGACGTACATTCCACTCGAAAATCCACACTTGATCCGTGAATGCCTCGATCTGTTCATTGAAAAAGTGAATGAAATAAACGATCCGTTCGAACAATCCCTGTTTTCGATCGTGCATTTACCATACTTGCAGGCCTTCGAGGATGTAAACAAAAGAACTGGTAGACTCGTGGCGAACATTCCTTTAATACGAAAAAACCTGAAGCCGCTCTCGTTTACGGAGGTCCAACAAGCCGCGTATGTCACTGCATTGCTAGGCGTTTACGAACGGAACGATATAAGTTTGATTCGCGATCTTTACGTTTGGGCTTACACCCGCTCGTCGCAAAAATATACTGCGATCCAGCAATCTATGGGTGAGCCGAATTTGCTAAAACTGAAATACAGAACCGCAATTAATGAAATTGTGAGGACTATCATCCTTGACCAAATTCTGGGAGTTCACCTCGTGCAGCGAATAAAGGAATTGGTTGAAACAAGCATAATACCCGAAGCTGACCGGGCTGCTTTTTTCAACCTCATAGAAACTGAGTTCCTCAATCTGCATGAAGGAAACATCGCACGATTCAAAGTTCTGCCAAGCGAATTCCAAGCGTGGAATGCAGTACAGTAACTTTACGCCGTTTTAAGAAAGGAGAAAACATAGAGCGTCACCAAAATTTGTGGAAAAAAATTGGGGCAACCACGTCATGAGCGATACAACCATCTTGATCTCCGCGCTTGCGACCGCCCCCGGCGTGATCATTCCTCTGATCCGAGAGGTGCCGGCCGAGATACTGAAGCGTCGTCCGAGTCCGGCGAAATGGTCGGCGTACGAACACGCGATTCATTTGTCGCAGTCGGATGCTTCGTTTCGAGCGCGGCTTGATATGATCCTGTCCACACCGGAACCATTTATTAAGACGATCGAAAATTCTCCCGAGGACGAGGCGGGTGCAATGCTCAAGATCGATCTCGAGATGAGCCTCGACCGCTACGTCCGCGAACGCGCCGCTCTCGTCGAACGACTGCAAAAGCTCTCGCCCGACGAATGGCAAAAAGCCGCCGTCCACGAGGCATTCGATCATTACTCGGTTTTTATCATGTTCCGGCATCTGCTAAACCACGAGATGCTCCATTCATACAGGATCGAAGAACTGTTGCTGAAGAAGGACTGGGATTGATATGAGTACGAAACAAGAATTTTTACAAAACCTGTACGATGCGTTCAACAAACGTGAGATCGAGACGATCATCTCGTTGATGCGGCCCGATGTTAAATGGGCAAACGGTTTGGAAGGCGTTTTTGTCCACGGACGCGATGCCGTGCGTGAATATTGGACCGCTCAATTCCAGAATATCCTGCCGGAACTTGAGACTCTGAAGTTCGAGACGGACGAGAACGGCCGTGATATCGTCACTGTTCATCAGATCGTTAAGAATCTACAGGGCAACGTGCTCGCGGATATGACAGTGCGTCAGATCTTCACCATCGAGGACGGCCTGATCAGTCGATATGAGATCGACGAGACCGAAACCATACAAGCGATGATCGAGAAAACCGCTTTGACGGAAGCTGTCAGAGAGGCCTACGCCGCACTCAATCGCGGCGACATCGACGGATTCGTCAAAGATTTTGACCCGCAGATCGTACGTGTCGAATTCGAGGGGTCTCCGGCCGGCGGCACTTATCGAGGAATCGAGGCCGTCTCGGCCCACGTAACCCAAGGCCGCTCGACCTGGGCCGAAGGTGCTTGTGAGCCCGAACGCTTCATCGTCGCTGGAGATAAGGTCGTCGTGCCCTGCCACGTCCGCGTCAGGCTAAAAGACCAAACCGACTGGCTCGAAGGCCGCACCGCCGACGTATATACTTTTCGCGACGGCAAGGTCATCGAGTTCCGCACCTTCGCCGACAAACAACAGGCTCTCGAATTTGCGGGGCACACGCTTGATATGGATATCTCTTTGTCTACACGTAATGATTTTGATTTTGCCATCGGCGACTGGACGGTTAAACATCGTCGGTTGAAAGAGCGACTTGCCGGTTGCGACGAATGGATTGAGTTTGAGGGTACGATGTCGACCCGCAAGATACTCGGCGGTGATGGAAATCTCGAAGACAATTTCCTTGATCTCCCCGGCGATCCGTATCGGGCCGTCGCTCTTCGCTCATTTGACGCTGTTCAGAAACAATGGTCGATCTGGTGGTTAGATGGACGCAACCCTACGAATCTTGATATTCCGGTGGTTGGCGGATTTGCCGATGGAATAGGCCTGTTCTATGCTAACGATCAACTTGGCGGAAAGCCGATAAAAATTCGCTTCACGTGGTTTTCTTTATGTACGCACCCACGATGGGAACAGGAATTTTCCGATGACGATGGTGCAACTTGGGAAACTAACTGGACGATGGATTTTTATCGAATAAATCACTAGAACCTTTCAACAACATATAGGAGAAAGACATGTTACGAATCGCATTAGGTGTTTTCGGCGGATTTGTTGGCTGGATGATCCTGTTTATCGGCGTCCCTTTTCCGCAAGATTCTTATAGACCCGCTCTGGCAATTCCAATGTCAGTGAATGTGTCATACAACAGCCTCACGCTTGATTTTACCACAATTCAAATCGCCGCGGTGATCGCCGGTGAACGTCCGAAACCGTTCGGTTGCACTTGACACCCGCAACCGTTTGGTTGCATACTCGTCTTCGTAGTCATGAAACGAGACATTTTTCAAGCCATAGCTGACCCGACGAGGCGGGCGATCATTGCTTTGATAGCGATACAGGCAATGACGCCGAATGCTATTGCGGAGCATTTCGACACTAGCCGGCAGGCGGTTTCTAAACATCTGCGCATTTTGACGGAGTGCGAGCTTATCAAACAGGAACAGAAAGGGCGCGAGATCTATTACCATCTCGAAATAGAAAAAATGAAAGAGATCGACAAATGGCTGGAGCAATACAGGAAGATCTGGGAAACCCGATTTAAGCAACTTGACGACGTATTGTCAGCAGTTAAAAGACAAAAAAAGGAGGAATAATATGCTAAATGATTTTATCGTCGACAAACCGACGAAAACGGTAACAATTAACGCGGAATTTGCAGCCGGGCTGTCGTTGGTCTGGGACGCATATACAAACGCGGAACTGCTCGACCAGTGGTGGGCTCCGAAACCGTGGGAATCGCGCACAAAGGTTATGGAATTCAGAGAGGGCGGCCGCAGATTCTATGCAATGGTAGGCCCCGAAGGGCAAGAGCATTGGTCAATTCAGAAATATACATCCATCAGCCCAAAAACCAATTTCAAGTTCCTTAATGCTTTTGCAGACAAAGACGAAAACCCTGATTTGCCAGGTTCTGATTGGGACCTGAATTTTAGCGAACAAAACGGGACGACAACGGTCAGTATTTCTATTTACAACGAATCACTTGAGCGCTTGGAGAAGATGATCGAAATGGGCTTTAAGGAAGGATTTACTATGACATTGAACTACCTGGACGAACTGCTCGCGACTCTATCTCAGCAAAAATAGAGTGAACGTAGCCTCGCTTAAGAGGCTTTCCCGAAGGGAGCATAGCCCCGTCGTTTACGGCGGGGGAAGACGGCGAAAGAATTTCCAGCCCGTTTCAACGGGCTTATGGTCCGGCGGCTTAAGCCATGATGGGTAAGGACTTTAAAACGCCCTTGTAAATTGCATTTATTCTAACCCCGCCGTAAACGACGGGGCTATGCCGGAAAAGACTGCTAAAGCAGCCTCATAAGATTTCTCATGAGCGTACACGATCAAATCAAAGAGCACATTGCCAGCCAACCCGAGCCAAAACGCAGCGACATGCAAGTGTTGCACGACCGTCTTCAGCAAGTAATGCCAGGATGTAAATTATGGTTTCTGGATGGTAAAAACAGCGAAGGTAAGATCGTTTCGAATCCAAATATCGGGTACGGGTCTCGTAACCACAAATACGCCGATGGGTCGCGTCGTGAGTTCTATCAGATCGGCCTGAGCGCTAACAAAACCGGTATCTCTGTCTATATCCTCGGGATCGAAGACAAGAAATATCTGGCCGAAACATACGGAAAAGACCTAGGCAAGGCAAGCGTGACCGGGTATTGCATACGATTCAAAACTCTAAAAGATTTAGACACCGATGTGCTCGAAGCGGCAGTGCGATTTGGGTTTGAGAATCAGAATGAAAAGGGTGAGCACTAGCCAATGTACGAAGCATCTATCGGACGAAAAGCACGAACCGAGGAATTCCTTAGTTCCGTCGGTTTACCGTTGAACCCTAACCTACCTCGGTTGAGGACGATTCAGAAGTCAAATTGCGTGACGCTCTTGACGTGGCGCGCCGCTCGATAGTCCTGTAGGGAATGAGTGTTGGCTTTGGAGCCGAATCGGAAAGGGCTGTCAGTTGGCTTAAGGATCAAACTCTCCGGGATTCCGTTAGCCCCGACGAAAAAGCGTTTTTGACCATCGAGAATCCGTCGCAACAACGGATCGTTGAGGCATCATGGCGTGTCGAAACACTCCGGACCTTGCTCTGGAGTATGGGAATCCCGGCGTCGTTCAAAGTGTCCAACAGCCAGATCTCTCCAAACGGCAACATCGCAATAACCTACAAACGAGACGGCGGCGTCAAAACCGGAGCACCTCAGATAGAAGGGGACTGAAGAATCGGAAGATTCACCACAGAGACACAGAGAAAAAGGCGGCCCGTTTCCGAGCCACCTTTATAATCGTCATTTATCGAGTTTTACGCGAGGTCGAAACGATCGAGGTTCATCACCTTGTTCCATGCCGCGACAAAGTCGTTGACAAATTTGTCGCCGCCGTCGGCACACGCATAGACTTCGGCGATGGCACGAAGCTCGGAGTTTGAGCCGAATACAAGATCGACGCGCGATGCGGTCCACTTTGGCTCACCGGTTTTGCGGTCGGTGCCGTTGAACGCGTCACCGCTGCCATTCGCCGCTTCCCACTTCGTACTCATATCGAGCAGGTTAGTGAAGAAATCGTTTGTCAGCGTTCCGGGACGATCGGTGAAAACGCCGTGCTTTCCACTGTCGTAGTTTGTGCCGAGAACACGCAGGCCGCCGACGAGTGCGGTCATCTCGGGTGCCGTCAGCGTCAACTGCTGTGCCTTATCGACGAGCATTTCTTCGGCGGGCGTTTTGTGATGGCCCTTTTTGTAATTGCGGAAACCGTCGGCCTGCGGTTCGAGGTACCGGAACGAATCGACCTCGGTCTGCTCCTGCGATGCATCGCCGCGCCCGGGAGTGAATGGAACCGTGATGTCGTGACCCGCATCCTTCGCCGCCTTTTCAATTGCCGCACATCCGCCGAGGACGATCAGGTCGGCGAGTGAAACCTGCTTGCCGAACCCTTTCTGAATCCCCTCAAGCGTGCCCAGCACCGTGCCGAGTTGAAACGGGTTGTTGACCTCCCACTTACTCTGCGGCTCCAATCGAATCCGGGCTCCGTTGGCTCCGCCGCGTTTGTCGCCGTTGCGGAATGTCGCTGCCGACGCCCACGCGGTTGATACGAGTTGCGATACGGACAGCCCCGAATCGAGTATCTTCGCCTTCAGTGCGGCGACATCGCTGTCGCTGATCAACACGCCCTCCGGGATCGGATCCTGCCAGATCAACTCTTCCGCCGGAACTTCCGGGCCGAGATAGCGGCCGATAGGCCCCATATCACGGTGCGTCAACTTGTACCACGCCCGTGCAAATGCGTCGGCGAACTGATCGGGATTTTCGAGAAAACGCCGCGAGATCTTTTCGTACGCCGGATCCATCCGCATCGACAAGTCGGTGGTCAGCATGGTCGGCACGATTTTTTTCGAAGGATCGTGAGCGTGCGGTATGGTCGCTTCTGCACCTTTGGCAACCCACTGCTGCGCGCCCGCCGGACTCTTCGATAGTTCGTATTCAAACCCGAAAAGGTTTTCGAAATAGTTGTTGCTCCACTTCGTCGGCGTCTCAGTCCATGTTACTTCCAGGCCGCTTGTGATCGTGTCCGCGCCCTTGCCCGTACCAAAGCTGTTGTGCCACCCGAAGCCCTGCGCTTCGATGCCCGCACCTTCCGGTTCGACGGCGACATTCGACGATTCGGCCGCACCATGCGTTTTGCCAAAGCTGTGCCCGCCCGCGATCAACGCGACGGTTTCTTCGTCATTCATTGCCATCCGGCCAAAAGTATCGCGGATATCATGGGCCGCAAGAAGCGGATCGGGGTTGCCGTCCGGTCCCTCCGGATTGACGTAGATTAGGCCCATCTGCACCGCGCCGAGCGGATTCTCTAGTTTACGGCTGTGCACTTTTCCGTCCGCGTTGTCATCAGACACAAGAACACCTTCACCTTCGACGCCCTCAGAACCATGCTTGTAGCGAACGTCACCGGCCAACCATGTCGTTTCGGCTCCCCAGTAAACGTCCTGATCGGCCTCCCAAACATCTTCACGCCCGCCGCCAAAGCCGAAAGTCTTAAATTCCATCGTTTCCAGAGCGACATTACCCACGAGGATAAAGAGATCGGCCCAGGAGATTTTTCGTCCGTACTTTTGCTTAATCGGCCACAAGAGCCGACGCGCCTTATCGAGGCTCACATTATCCGGCCAGCTATTAAGCGGAGCAAATCGCTGCTGCCCACGGCCACCGCCGCCGCGACCGTCGCCGATGCGATATGTACCTGCTGCGTGCCACGTCAATCGAATAAACAAGGGCCCGTAATGGCCAAAGTCCGCCGGCCACCAGTCCTGCGAATCGGTCATCAGGTCCGCAAGGTCTTTTTTGAGCGCCGCGTAATCGAGCGTCATGAACTCTTTCGCGTAATCGAAATCCTCGCCCATCGGATCGGACTTCTCCGTGTGCTGACGAAGGATGTTCAAATTCAACATCTTCGGCCACCAATCCCGGTTCGACCTACTACTTTCGGTCGTGAATCCTATCGCCCCGCTCGTGAACGGGCATTTGCTTGCACCGTTTGTCTCGTTATTTCCGTTTTCTCCCATAGTTGCTCACTTCCCCTTCATTTTATTTGATAAAGCAAGATCTAAGAACATTCGAATCAGCTCGAAAAAAGCATTAATTTGTTGATCAATAGCATTCCGGACACAATCCATGCAACGTTAGTTCGATCGACTCGGGTTCGAATCTCGATAGCTTTGCCGCTTCGTCTAGCAACCCGCCGGGAATGTGAAGTTCCAGATCCACAAGCTTCCCGCATTTACGGCAAATCGCGTGGTCGTGCCGCGTCAGATTCCTATCGTAACGGGTCGCGTCATTGCCAAAGCTCACACCGCCGATAAGCCCCTCTTGTTTCAGATATCGTAGTGAATTGTAAACGGTCGCAAATGATATTCCGGGAAGCAGACGCCGCGCGTCCTCAAACACCTCATTCGCCGTCAGATGTTCCTCCGCTTCCTGGATCACCTGGAGAACGGCCTGACGCTGCTTGGTTAATCCTAAACTTCGAATGTCATTCATCGCTTGGTTTGCTGGCCTGAATTGTGATTAGAATAATTCCAATTCTAATTTCTGTCAAGCGAATTTTACCACGAGTCAAAAATAATTTGAACGATCGGCCCCCGACGCATACATCGGAACCTTTCGCCTCTCCTTCCGTAAGACCCATTGGAACTTCTTATAAATCATCTTAAAGGAGCTGGGAATGACATCGGCAAAGACTATCGGCCGGACGTTTGGCGTTCTTCTACTGCTACAGGCGGTTATCGGATCGACGGTAAATTTCGGACTGCTTGGCTCCGCGATAACCGGTCCGCCGGGTTTCCTGACAAACGCTGCCGCCTACTCGACCAGGATGAGCCTTGCAGCGCTGCTGATGATCTTGGCCGGGTTTATATCGGTAGGCCTTTCGACCACCGCATGGCCCGTCTTTCGCCGATACAGTTCTCGCGCCGCCCTCGCGTACGTCGCAATTAGCGGCGCGGGGCTTGCCGTTGCGGCTGTAGAGAGTGCGGCGATAATGTCGATGCTGTCCCTGAGCCAGGAATATGCGAAAGCGGCGACACCCGATGTAAGTCAGTTTGATCTCGTGGGAACGGTCGTTCGCTATGCTCGTTACTGGGCACATTACACGCACCTGCTAACCGGAAGCGGCACGCTGTTTCTGGTTTACACAACCCTTTTTCGATTCGGCCTCGTACCGCGAATATTGGCCGGGATCGGTTTAGCCGCCATTCTGCTTCAGATGACGGGGCTTGCAATGCCCTTTTTCGGATATCGCGTGAACTTCTATCTGCTTGCGCCGATGGGCTTGTGCCACCTCGCCCTTTCGATCTGGCTTGTCGCGAAAGGCTTCCGTGATCCGGATCGCGACGCAGGCGTTGAAGAGATCAAACACGATATCTGACCGTCGCCCGGAGCGGCCGCCCGTCTCAAGAGATGTATAATCGTGTGCACCAAGGTCATGCCTACTGACGCGAAGACAAAACTCATCCGCATTCTCCAAAACGCCTACTCCGGCGAAGTTGAAGGCGTGGCGCTCAGCCGGAAGAGGCATTCGATGGTGGATACATCCGCTCGAATTCGGGGTCGCCGTGCA
>JANNST010000026.1:0-137653 GCA_031402865.1 Chloracidobacterium sp.
CTCGGCGGCAGCAACATCGGCTGGTCTTGCACGTACCTCTTAAAAACGACTCTTTTCTCCTTCATTCATCCATTTTAAAGCCAATCCCTCATTTTGCGCCAAAAAAAGAGGCCGCCTTTTCAGACAGCCTCTTTTTTGCGGTTGAACTTACACATGGTTAGTGGTACAGGAAAGCGGCCGCTTGAGATCCTACTCCATGTATTCCCATGCCGCCGCCTTTTTCGTCCTGGACGTCAGCGATCATGGCTTGTGTGGCGAGCATCAGGCTGCAAATTCAAATATTGGTATCTCGATCGTTTTCTTAGGCTTTTTGCCGGTCAGGATTATTTTCTGCAGGCGATCGACCGTTGCCGGTGCGAAAAACTGTTCGCCGGTCTCTTCGCAGACTCTGGCAGGGACATTCTCGATAATAGAGAATTTTCCTTCCTTTTCGAGAGTGTATGTGATTTGTGCGTCTCTCATTGTTTTACAACTTCGGCAGTTAGGTCGCGGGTTGTCATCGGTTCGAGACGGTCGGCGTATTTTTTTTCTAATTCGCGTAGGTGGTCGCCCAACTTTTTCGGATCGTGCTCGAATTCGGCCGATATTTTATGGCGAACATCTCTTATCCATGCGATACCGGGATCTTCTTCACGCTTCATATAAATCTCCTAACAGTTCCATTGGCGTCACAAGCAATGGAACGTACAATCCCAGAATATCATTAACCTTACGGATGTGGCCAAATTTGTTTGCATTTGCGAGATGTTTGCAGTTCCAGGTTAGAAGGAAATCGCATTTGTGAAAAGATGCAAGAGCCAAATGTCGGGCATCTCCGCCAGGGTCGGCGGGCATTACCATGTGTCGTATATATGCATCGACGATAAGGTCTATCTCCTCAGTATTCGGAAGAAGCTGTAAATCGCTGACAAGTTCAAGCGCGGACCGTTTATTCGGAAACTCACCTCGCTCCAGCTCTTCCAACACCGCGACGCTTGCGAGTAATGTGTATTCCTCGCCGGCGATGTCCCAGAACTTTCGCGTCCAGTCGCGGCGGGCGATCATATCAGGCTCGGTGCGGACTTCGTGGTAGAAGCTTACGACGGACGTTTCGATGTAGACACGCGACTTCATGACCTGATTATACAACGGAAAAGGCCCCGACGGTTGCCGAGGCCTTTTGATTGCAGGAACCGGGTCGATACTGCTCCCGGTACTTACAGGATTACGCCGGAAGCGGCGTTGGGGACAGGAGTGTCCCCGCTCCAGTCTTACATTCCCATGCCCATGCCGCCCATTCCGCCGCCCATGCCGCCCATTCCGCCGTCGCCCTTTTCGTCGGGGGCGTCTGCGATCATGGCTTCGGTCGTCAGCATTAGGCCGGCGATCGAGGCTGCGTTTTGGAGAGCGTAACGGGTTACTTTAGCGGGGTCGATAACGCCGGCTGCGACGAGGTCTTCGAACTTCTCGGTCGCGGCGTTAAAGCCGTAGCTTTCCTCTTTGCTCGCGATGACCTTGTCGACGATCACGGCGCCTTCTTTACCGGCGTTCTGTGCGATCTGGCGAAGCGGCTCTTCGAGAGCACGGCGGACGATGGTCACGCCGATCTGCTCGTCAGAATCTTCACCGTCGGTTTTGAAGTTGTCCAAAACCTTACCGGCACGAACCAGAGCGACACCGCCGCCTGCTACAATGCCTTCTTCGACCGCGGCACGCGTTGCATGCATGGCATCTTCAACACGGGCCTTTTTCTCCTTCATTTCGATCTCGGTAGCGGCACCGACCTTGATCACCGCAACTCCGCCGACCAATTTGGCAAGGCGTTCCTGCAGTTTTTCACGGTCGTAGTCGCTGGACGTTTCTTCGATCTGATTACGGATCGTTTTGATGCGTCCGTCGATCGCGTCTCCGGCACCGGCGCCTTCGACAACGGTCGTGTTGTCCTTGTCGATCGTAACCTTTTTAGCTTTGCCGAGGTCTTCGATGGTCAGCGTCTCGAGCTTGATGCCGAGATCTTCGCTGATCACCTTGCCGCCGGTCAAAACCGCGAGGTCTTCGAGCATTGCTTTGCGACGGTCGCCGAAGCCCGGTGCTTTAACGGCAGCGACATTGAGGGTTCCTCTCAATTTATTAACAACCAGCGTCGCAAGTGCTTCGCCTTCAACGTCTTCCGCAATAATGAGCAGCGGACGGCCGAGTTTGGCTACCTGCTCAAGGATCGGGAGCAGGTCACGCATATTCGAAATTTTCTTTTCGTTGATTAGGATATAAGGCTCTTCGAGAGCGGCTTCCATCCTGTCCGGATCGGTAACGAAATACGGCGAAAGATAGCCGCGGTCGAACTGCATACCTTCGACGACTTCGAGGCTGGTGTCCATCGTCTTCGATTCCTCAACCGTAATGACGCCGTCTTTACCGACCTTGTCCATCGCTTCCGCAATGATCGTGCCGATCGTCTTGTCGCCGTTGGCCGAAACCGTTCCGACCTGTGCGATCATCTCGCCCGAAACCGGCTTCGAGAGACGCGCAACTTCTTTAACGACTTCCGCAACTGCCTTTTCGATGCCGCGCTTGAGGGCCATCGGATTTGCACCGGCGGCAACCGTGCGGACGCCTTCTTTGAAGATCGCCTGTGCAAGAACGGTAGCGGTCGTGGTGCCGTCACCGGCAACATCGCTCGTTTTGGAAGCGACTTCGCGGACCATCTGAGCGCCCATGTTTTCGAGCGAATCCTTTAATTCGATCTCTTTAGCAACGGTCACGCCATCCTTTGTGATGGTCGGCGAGCCGAATTTCTTATCGATTACAACGTTGCGGCCCTTCGGTCCCAGTGTAACTTTCACTGCGTCCGCGAGCTGATTTACACCGCGTAAAATTGCGGCGCGTGAGTCTTCTCCGTGTACTACTTGTTTAGCCATGATATGTGTTTCTCCTTCGTCGAAATGAGTTCAACGTTCAAAGTTTAAGGTTCAAGGTTTGAAGACTTTGAACTTGGAACATTGAACTTGCTTATGCCGCCGCTCCGGCGCGTGAAATGATGCCGAGGATCTCGTCTTCGCGCATGATAAGAAATTCTTCGTTGTCGAGCTTGATTTCCGAACCACTGTACTTGCCGAACAGAACACGGTCGCCCGCTTTGACGTCCAGCGCCTGACGCGTGCCGTCTTCTTTATACTTGCCTTCGCCCGCGGCGATGACTTCGCCTTCCTGCGGCTTTTCCTTGGCGGAATCGGGGATAAAAAGCCCGCCCGCAGTTTGATTGTTGGTGTCTTCGATCCGGCGTAAGATTACGCGGTCGTGTAATGGTGTAATGTTTGTAGCCATTTCAGATTTACTCCTTTTGAAAATTAAAGATTAAGACTAAAATAAAAGACGGAGCCACGCCGTTAATATAGATTTAGCACTCGTGGCATGTGAGTGCTAGTATAGAAAACACGGTTAAAACTGTCAAGCGGGATGATGCAATTTTTTTACAACTTGATTTAAATCACATAGAAAATCTGATAACGGCATTATCAAGTTAAGGGCGGGTGATTATGCGGACACAATGTGTTTAAAGAGCGGGGGCAGAGCCGCCCTTCCTGACCTGAAAATTGGTTTATCTTGATTTCAATACCTTAATTTGAATTCAAGACTAGTTTAAGATTCAGGTTAAGCGGGATTGCAGGTAAGGAAGGGTTGCTCTGCACCCGCTTCTTGTCTGGAAAACACGAATAAATTAGATTGATGCATATTTCACAAATTAATATTTACCCGATCAAATCGTTGAAGGGAATAAACCTGGACGCATCGGCTGTCGAAGAACGCGGCTTGGCGTTGGATCGGCGTTGGATGCTGGTTGACGAGAATAACCAGTTTTTGACTCAGCGGGAAGTACCGGCTATGGCGTTGATACGTGTTCAACTTTTTGAAAAAAATATAACGGCTTCGATTGATGGTAAAACTTTGGAGATTCCAGGCCAGCCGGATGGCGATCCGGCTACGGTGAAAATCTGGACCAGCAGCGTAAAGGGAAGGTTTTACGATGCGGCAATCGACGGTTGGTTTTCGGAGGCGATTGGCCGCACCTGTCGGCTGGTGATGATGCCGGAAGAAACGAAACGCAAGGTAAATCCATTTTACGCGGTGCGGAAATTTAAGGATACGGTAAGTTTTGCTGATGGATATCCGTTTATGCTGATTAGTGAGGCTTCGCTTACGGATTTGAATTCGAGGATGGAAACTTCGGTTCCAATGGATCGATTCAGACCGAATCTGGTGGTCGCGGCAACGGAACCGTTTGCCGAGGATGGCTGGAAAAAGGTCAGGATCGGCGAGACGATTTTTCACGTCGTCAAACCATGTGAACGATGTGTGATTACGACGGTTGACCAATTGACGGGCGAAAAAAGTGGAAAAGAGCCGTTGAAAACTCTTGCCGCATTTCGAAATCGCAACGGCAAAGTATTATTCGGCCAAAACCTTATCGCAGAAAATCCCGGCGGAGTCGTCAGGGTCGATGATGAAATCGAGATTCTGGAAATTCGACCTTAAATTTACCCATTCTTCTAGATCTCAATTCGGGAATATCTCTATTGCCTAATGTTCATTTCTTGCGAATCCAATCCTTGTTGAGGTTGGCACCCTGCTCTGGGTTAGTGAAGATATTCTCGGGAATCACGCCATCGTCAAACCAGGGGCCGCAAACCCTCAGAATGGTCATATCCGGCAGTTCCAGCCAGCCCCGAATAACATATTTCGCTGTGCCTTTATGCTTTATGGAAAGTATCCGGCCATTTATCGCGAACGTGCCGACCGACTTATCGATTTCCTTCTGACCGTTTCGGATTGCGAAAAAATCGTTTAGGTATCCCCCATTTCTTGCGAATGACATCTTGCTCCTGAAGGCGAGCGAGTCGGTTCCGGCGTATCCACCCGATGACCGATAAACGTAAGTCGTCGAGATGCGCTGGGCATCCTCGCCCCATTCACCGACAAGATCGGCAGTGGTAAGCTGCCGCGAGGGCAGAGGGATGACGAGTTTGCCATCGACGAACGCCGGGGTCCCCGCTAGAGTATTATTTGCGGGTGCGGCGGTCTTGTCCGGATCGGTTCCGTCTGTTGAAGTAAGGCCATCCTTTGTAATTTTGACCGTACTGATATCGATTCCGAGGACGATCTTTGTTGAGGCTGCGGCTATGTCACGAAAATTGTCCAAGCTTTCACGGTTATTATTTTGCTCGGCGTCCATGTAACCGGCCAAAACGAACCCGCCCATGTAGACTAGCCAGTCGTGCATTTGCTGCCTCTCGGCGTTGGTCATTTTCGAGATCTCGGGCGTACTGCCCATCAGGTCGCGTAATGACACGAAAAGATTTTCCGTGGCCTCGTCCGATGGCATTTCGGTGCGGTGATACGCGACGATATTCGACGCGATGAAAAACGTCATTGCGGCGGCGAGATTGTGGGATTTGCCTTCTTTAGCGACTTCTGTTTCGTAGCCCAGCTTCACCTGTTTAAAAAGCTCGATCAGGCCTTGTTTTTCGGCGGGAGTCGACGCAAAAGCCGTAGCCAATGCCTGGTCGACGCCGGAACTTGAGCCGGGGCGGAATATTACCGAACCGGTTGGAATCGGTGCAGGGGCAGCCCGCATGGGCGTGCGTCGCCCGCCAGCCGACGTGGTTCCGCCGGCTGTTTTCTTCTTCAGCAGGCCATTTATCAGCGTAGAGCTCGGCCCCTTCCATGTGCTGCCAAGCCCTTCTTTAATGTTCGCTTTTCCGCCGCCGCCATGAGTCTGCGGATGGATGCTGTTGGATAGCACCAGCAAAACCAGGATCAATGCAAGCAGCTTCATAATGTTTGGAATTACGTCTAACCTTTCCCGGCGGACTTCTTCTTGGCGCGGGAATTCAACGGGCGTTTTTTTGCCAGCGGCTTTTCATTATAAGAAGAGATCCGTTTCGATAATGTGTTCCGGTGAATACCCAACACTGCGGCGGTTTTGGAAACGTGATCGGAGTGTCGGGCAAGAGCGTTCTGGATATAAAGCTTTTCGAATTCGCCGATCGCCTCGTCGAGCAAAATACGCCCGTCGAGCAATTCGTTAATCATGATCTCCATCCGGTCGCGAAGCAGCATACGTAAAAAGTTGAAAAGTGAGAATTGAAAATGGAAAATGCGAGAGCGATTAGAGCTCTGTTCCGGTTAATAAGTTATAGGCCGCTAAATATCTTTCTTTTGTTGCGTCGGCAACCTCTTTTGGCAACGCGGGAGCGGGTGGCTGCTTGTTCCAATCCAATGTTTCGAGATACTCACGAACAAATTGTTTATCGTACGACGCCTGTGCCTTGCCCGGTGTATACGATTCGGTAGCCCAGAACCGGGACGAGTCGGGTGTCAGAACCTCGTCGATAAGTAGAATATTGCCATCCGTGTCCGTTCCGAATTCGAATTTCGTGTCGGCGATAATTATCCCACGCCCGAGGGCATAATCGCAGGCTTCTTTGTAGATCTTTAGGCTAAGCGAAATTAATTTCGCTGCTGTTTCGGCACCGACGATCTTTACAAATTCGAGTTCGGTAATATTTTCGTCGTGACCGGCTGCAGCTTTTGTCGCGGGCGTGAAGATCGGCTCCGGCAATTTGTCGCACTGCCGCAACCCGTCCGGTAACTTGTGCCCACAGATTGAGCCGCTTGCCTGGTAGTCTTTCCAGCCGGAACCCTCGAGGTAGCCCCGAACGACACATTCAACAGGGAAAACCTCGGTTTTTTTGACTAGGGCGGAGCGGCCGCGAAGTTCCGGATGCTGCTGCACAGCTTCAGGCATTTGTTCGAAATCCGTGGTTATCAGGTGGTGATCGACAAGATGGCCGAGGCGTTCGAACCAAAAGGCCGAGAGAGCCGTCAGCACCGAGCCCTTTTGCTCGATCGGCGTCGGTAGAATGCAGTCGAAGGCTGAAATCCGGTCGGTCGCGACTAGCAAAAGACGGTCGTCGCTGATCCGATATACATCGCGGACCTTGCCACGGTGAACAAGCGAAAGATCGGTAAATGAGGTTTCGGAGACTGTTGATGCGGCAATCATTCTCGTTTCAGCAATTCAGACGGTTCGAACACTTTATTATGAATTTTTGATTTCGTAAAGGCTGAGCGTATTAAATAGTAAACACTGGAAGTGGCTATATGTTGAAACTTTATTAACATCGTTGATAAATGCGATGACAAATTCGCAAAAATCATGCATAATAATAACGACGGAATGTTCAGGTCCCTGCGGACATTCGGTTTTATTTGTTCCCGCGCACCAAAAAGTATTCATTCCAGCCTTTTGAGAGTTTTATGATCAGCCTATCTAGATTGAACTTCAGAATTGTAAATGCTGCACTCATAGCGGTTGCAGCCGCGGTTTCAACCATTGCACAGGCGGCACAAAAGAAGGCGGCACCCGTGGCGGACGATTCGTTTCTCGGCTCGTACGGAATGATTTTGGGCGTCATCGCTGTTGCCGCGATCGGTGTTACGGCTATCGTTTTTTTACGAAAGCGTACTGCTTCGAACGTTAGCGAACTAGCTAAGATTACCAACAGCAGCGGGCTGAAACCCGGCGATTTTAAAATGACTTACACGGAAAAGAAAAAAATGAGACCGATTCGTGTTCGTGAGACGGAGGTCGCAGAAGCGGTTCCCGAAATTCCGGTCAACGTAAGCCCGATCCTTCCAGTTTACTCATTTGTCCGTCTGGAACGCTCGGCGCCATTTAGATCGCTGCCCGATTCACAAAATGAAGCTTTGCTGGACGCGATCGATCAGACACAGGAAGAATCGGAAGAAGACGCTGAAGTTAGAGGGCTTGCATTAAAAGTTCTTGCGGCTTTCAAAACAGGGAATTCTATTTCGGCCATATCGCAAATGGCTCTCTACGACCTTTCGTCGAAATTGCGGTCGAATGCGGTAGCGGTATTGGCGGAACTTGATCATGAGTCCGTGTTCGAAACAATTGTCACTGCATGTGCCGACCCGACAAGAGAGGTTCGTGCAGCCGCGGCCCGCAGCCTGTTCCGATTAAATTTCGACCGTGCGCACGCATGGACCCGGATAATAGAATCAAACGACGAAGGCCGAATGCGCCAGGCCGCGAGAGCGGCAATGGAAGGCGATTTGGTCGAACGCTCGCTCGAAAGACTTATCCACAAAGACAAAAATGTGGCCTATGAAGCCTACGCGGTTACAGCTTTGCTGATCAAAGCGGGCGAAAGCGAACCGGTCTATCGTACCTTGGCTGAGCATAAAGACGAAGATTTAAAGCTCGCTCTGCTACACGTTTTGCAGACCATTAGGACCGAAACGACATTCGAATCTCTTAGCGATCTGCTGCTTAGGCACGAGCTGACGCCGAATATAGTCGCGAAGGTGAACGAGGTTAGATCGTATTCGCAGTTGATGAGCGTTTGACCGATATCGAAGAAAACACCGACTGGAAAATCGGTCGAACAGCCCCCGCTTGGCTTTTTGCTGCGGGGGTTTTGTTTTATGATTAAGGCATGCAATTTCGTCTCATGTCTGAAAACACGCCCAAGGGCGACCAGCCCGAAGCTATTGAGGAGCTTGTCAAAAACTTGAACGCCGGTGAGAAGGACCAGGTTTTGCTTGGTATCACGGGAAGCGGGAAAACATTTACGATCGCGAATGTGATCCAGCAGGTGCAGCGTCCGACGCTGGTGATCGCGCATAACAAGACGCTGGCGGCACAGTTGTATCAGGAATTCAAGACCTTTTTTCCTGATAATGCCGTTGAATATTTTGTTTCTTATTACGACTATTATCAGCCGGAAGCTTACGTTCCCGCCTCGGATCTTTACATAGAAAAAGAGGCGACGATCAACGACGAGATCGACCGGTTGCGGATGAGCGCGACGCGCGGATTGTTTGAGCGGCACGACGTTATTGTCGTTGCCTCGGTTTCCTGCATCTACGGCCTGGGCGATCCGGATGCTTATTATGGAATGCTCATTTTCGTCGAGCCGGGGATGAAGATCAGCCGCGATCATTTTTTGCAGCGGCTTGTCGAACTGCAATACGAGCGTGTCAATATCGATTTCGACCGAGGCGTTTTTCGCGTTCGCGGCGATGTTGTCGAGCTTTATCCCAGTTATCAGGAAACGGCCTACAGAATTGAGTTTTGGGGCGATGAGATCGTATCCGTATCCACAATCGATCCGCTTCTCGGCGAGGTGTTGGTAAAGCATGAAAACCGAGTACCGATTTATCCGAAGACGCACTACGTGATGTCGAAGGCGACGATAAAGCAGGCGGTCGGCACAATCAAGAAAGAGTTGACGTGGTGGGAGGAAGAGCTTGTAAATCAAGGCAAGATAGTCGAGGCGCAGCGGCTGCACCAGCGGACGATGTACGATCTTGAGATGATAAAAGAGATGGGCTTTTGCCGGGGAATCGAGAATTATTCACGGCACCTGACCGGCAAGCCTCCGGGAGCGCCGCCGCCGACGTTGTTTGATTATCTGCCGAGTGATGCGTTGCTCGTTATCGACGAATCGCACCAATCGATCCCCCAGATCGGAGCGATGTTCAAGGGCGATCAGTCGCGGAAAGGAACCCTGGTCGAGTATGGATTCCGCCTCCCGAGCGCCAAAGATAATCGCCCGCTCAACTTTGCGGAATTTGAAGAACGTGCGGGACAGACGATCTATGTTTCGGCTACGCCCGGTCCTTATGAGCTAAATCGGACTCAGGGCGAGGTGATCGAGCAAATCATACGGCCAACCGGTTTGCTCGATCCGGTGATCGAGGTGCGGCCGGTAAAAGGGCAGATCGACGATCTGTTGGAAGAATGCCGTCTGCGTGCGGAACGCAACGAGCGCGTTTTGGTGACAACGCTGACGAAAAAAATGTCGGAGAGTTTGAGCGAATACTTCATGGAGGTCGGCGTAAAAGTCACTTATCTGCACAGCGAGATACTGACGCTCGAACGCATAAAAATTCTACGCGATCTTCGTCGTGGCGTTTTCGATGTTTTGGTTGGCATCAACCTGCTGCGTGAGGGTCTGGATTTGCCGGAGGTTTCGCTTGTAGCGATTCTCGATGCGGATAAAGAAGGCTTTCTGCGTTCGGAACGTTCGCTCATCCAAACGATCGGGCGTGCCGCTCGAAATTCGGACGGCAGGGCTATTTTATACGCCGACAAGATAACAAAATCGATGGAGCATGCGATCAGCGAGACCAAGCGACGGCGGGCGATCCAGGAAGCATACAACGCCGAATACGGCATAACACCGACCACGATCATTAAATCGATAGATGCAACGCTCGTCACCGCATATGAAGCCGATTACTTTAAGGTGCCGCTCGATCTGGACGATTTTGAGGAATACTCACCGAAGAAATTAAAGGAAACGATCAGCCAGCTAGAAGCCGACATGCGCCACGCCGCAAAGGAAATGAAATTCGAACAGGCGGCGGAGATACGGGATAAGTTGAGGTATTTGAGGGAGAGGGAATTGACGGTAAGGTAGACATTTGGCTATGGAACAACAAAACGCAATCAAGCTTTTTGATGGACGAAAAGTTCGGACGCTTTGGGATGTCGAGGCGGAGAAATGGTTTTTTTCGATTGTGGATGTCGTCGGTGTATTGACGGATAGTCCGAATCCCAGAACTTATTGGAGTGTCTTGAAGACTCGCTTAAAGAGGGAAGGAAGTCAGTTGACTACAAATTGTAGTCAACTGAAAATGCTGTCGTCCGATGGCAAGTACTACAAAACCGACGTGGCAGATACGGAGCAGCTTTTCCGTTTAATCCAGTCGATTCCTTCACCGAAGGCGGAGCCGTTCAAGTTGTGGCTCGCAAAAGTTGGTCGCGAGCGGATCGATGAGATCGAAAATCCTGAACTGGGCATTGACCGCCTGATGGAAACCTATCTAAAAAAAGGCTACAGCAAGGAATGGATAAATCAGCGGCTCAAGAGCATCGAGGTACGCAAAGACCTGACCGACGAGTGGGACACGAGCGGTGTTAAGAAAGGGCAGGAATACGCGATCCTGACCGATGAAATTACGCGGGCGTGGGCCGGTTTGAATACCAAGGAATATAAACAAATCAAAGATCTGAAGACAGAGAATCTTCGAGACCATATGACGAATCTAGAATTGGTCTTGAACATGCTCGCCGAAGCGACGACGACCGAGATATCGAAACAGCGAAAACCAAGCGGCCTCGAACAAAGCCGCGTAATAGCAAAGCAAGGCGGAACGATTGCCGGGAACACCCGGCGTGAGATCGAAGTCAAGACAGGAAAAAAGATTGTTACGCCAAAGAATATGAAATCGCTAAGGCCGATTAAACGGAAAAAGGAACTAGAATAATAGTAGATATAGTGTTCTTTTGCAGAACCGGTAACTCTGCGATAAATTCTAATCATGCAAGTCAAAACGCAGATCGACGAGTTACAAAATTATCTGACCGATGCCAGCAATATGCAGGGCGGGTTTGCGGAGAAGCTGTATATTCCGGAGTCGGCGGAAGACGTTGGCGCCATTTTAAAGGATGCGAACGCGAGCGGATCGCCGGTAACTATTTCCGGCGCAAGGACGGGAACGGTCGGCGGTGCGATCCCGTTTGGCGGGATCGTTATATCGGTGGAAAAGCTGAACAAGATCAAGAGTATTGATAAGGCCTCCATGACGGCGATTGTCGAACCGGCGGTCGTGCTGGCGGATTTTCAGAAAGCGGTCGAGACCGGAGGGATGTTTTATCCGCCCGACCCGACGGAGTGGAGCTGTCAGATTGGCGGCACTGTCGCGACAAATGCTTCGGGAGCGAGGAGCTTTAAATACGGAGCGACGCGGAATTTTGTGAGAGGTCTGAAGGTCGTCCTTGCGAGCGGAGAAACGGTGAGCATTCGGAGAGGCGAGACGGTGAGCGCGAACGGAAATACCGTCGACATGGAAACCGAGAAAGGCAAGCCAATCTCGATCAAACTGCCGACCTATGAAAGGCCCGATGTGCGAAAGAACGTTAGCGGTTATTTTAATGAGCAGCCGCTGGATGCGATCGACTTGTTTATTGGGAGCGAAGGAACGCTCGGTGTGATAACTGAGATCGAGTTATCGCTGCTGTCGAAGCCAGAAGGTTTTTTTAGCGGTATTGTGTTCTTTGCTAACGACGCGGATTTGCTGAGTTTTGTGAATGAGGCAAGGGTGCAGTCGTTTGCCACGCGAAAGAACCCAGTCGCTATCGCTCCCGGTTCTGACAAGATAGACGCCTCGCTGCTCGAATATTTCGACGCAAATTCGCTCAAGTTTATTTCGGAGAAGTTTCCCGAAACGCCCGGCGACGCGGCAGGGGCGATCTTTTTTGAGCAGGAGACAAATGCCGATTCGGAAGATGCGTTGCTTGAACAATGGAACGAGCTTTTGGAAAAGAATAATGCAGACCTTGAACGTTCGTGGTTTACGACGAACGAGCAGGACCGCGAGAAAATGCGGGCCTTTCGGCATGCTCTGCCGGTCTCGGTGAACGAACGCGTTGTGCGGAACAAGCAGAGAAAGATCGGGACCGACATGGCCGTTCCGGATGCGAATTTCGCCGGATTTTTGCGATTTTATAAGCAGACGCTCGACGCCGGCGGGCTGGACTACGTGATCTTCGGCCACATCGGCGACAATCATTTGCACGCAAACATCCTGCCAAAGGACGCTGCCGAAGCCGAGCAGGCAAGACATCTTTACGGGCGGTTTATAGCACAATCGATCATGCTCGGCGGAACCATTTCGGCGGAGCACGGCATCGGCAAGCTGAAGAGCAAATATCTGCAAGTGATGATGGGCGAGCGTTATATAAACGAAATGGCTGAGTTGAAGCGGGCTTTTGACCTGAATGGGATTCTAGGCCGCGGGAATGTTTTTGACGCGAAATTTTTGTCCGACAAACTTTAGTTTGTCGGTTTGTTCTTAATTTGAGCGAGTTCAATGTTGCAACAAACTAAAGTTTGTTGGACGATACGGGAATATGATTAAAGCAATATTAATGGACTTTAACGGGGTTATCATTGACGATGAGCAGATTCAGCTCGATGTGATCCGTGACTTGCTGAAGGCTGACGGCGTCGAAATAACCGATGAGCAATATTTTGCCAGTCTCGGTATGGATGACCGGCGGTTTATCGAGGCAGCGTTCGAACGGGCTGGGAAAACGCCCGGTACGAATAGGATTCTTGAGCTAACCCAGCAAAAGACACAAAAATGGCGTGAGGCCGTCGCGGGGGAACTGCCGCTCTTTCATGGCGTTGAGGATTTTATCCGCAAAATGTCGCGGGATTTTGCTCTCGGGCTGGTCAGCATGGCAAAGCGCGAAGAGGTCGATTTCGTTCTTGAAAAGGCAGGATTGCGAGACTGTTTCTCGGTCATCGTAACGGCGGAAAATGTAGAGAACTGCAAGCCTGATCCGGAATGTTATCGAAACGCTTTTCAGCAGATCGACCTCGTGCGGATCGCCCAGGGTCATCTCCCGATGACGCATGATGAATGTTTGGTAATCGAGGATTCGCCGCCCGGAGTGGTCGCTGGAAGACGTGCCGATCTGCCTGTGCTTGGTGTGGCGAACACGGTCGATGCGGAAGAATTGCGAAAAGCCGGAGCCGAATGGGTCGCGAAGGATCTGGACGATTGGATGCCTGATTCGGTGCGGCGGGCTTTTGCTCACGCGGTGTAGTGGAAAATTGAGAATTGAGAATTGAGAACTGAAAACGGAGGATGCCGGAGTCTTCATTTTCCATTCTCAATTTTCCATTTTCCATTGCTCCCCCTCAGCGTCTCTGCGTTAAAAAATATGTCAGATCATTTAATTTCATTTGCAGACGCGCAATCGGACCTTTTGTCGTGTTCGGCATATTTGGCAGAGGCTATCCAGAGCCGCGATGGGCGGGCGCAGGCCATGATGTCTATCGTGCCGAAGTACCTGACAAAAGGCGACGTCGATCTGGCGGCGGAGCTTGCAAATACGGTTGACGATCCGTTTGTTCGCGACCGTCTCTTGATAGCGGTCGCCGAAAAATGCGCGGCAACGGGCGATGATGAGTATGCGTTGCAGTTGGCCGAGGCGATAGACGATTTCGGTTTGCAGTCGCAGGCCCGCGAACGTATCGGGCTGCAGTTGGCGGCCAATGGCGAGTTTGAAAAGGCACGCGAGGTGGCGGAGACAATGGACCATCGCGACAGTGTGCTTGCGGGAATCGCCGTTAAACAGCATGCAGACGGCGACAACGCCGCGGCTATAATCACGGTCGGCGAGATAGGCTATATGGGAACGGCGGTGCACGGATTAATGTCGATGGCCGCAGCCGATATTGAAAAAGAAAAGTTTGAGGCATCGGCTGAACTGCTCGAAAAAGCATCAACAGCGGCTGACGATATCGAGCATGACGAAGAAAAGATACGTGCATTGGTAGATATCGGAAATGCGTTTATCGCGGCAAAGCGAAACGATCGGGCGATTGAAATATTCGACAAGGCACGAGGTTTTGCTGATCTGTTGGACAATACGCACCGCGACAATTTCCTGGGCGCAGTTTCGCTCGGGTTTATGCGTGCGGGCAGTTTGGAACTTGCGGACCGGACGCTGGATTCGGTCGCGGATAAAACGCAGATCGCGAATTGCCTGCTCGGTTTCGCGAGGGAATTTTGGCGGCGGGATGAAAAGACGGATGCGCTTGAATCACTCGAAGAAGCTTACGCGATTTTGCGTTCGCAGCATGAAGCGGAGACGCGCGATAGCAAGGCGAAGTTCGCTCTGTTCACCGCGATTGCTGTTCAATTTGCGGGATTTGAGAAAGGCGAACGAGCAATCGGCATTGCACAGGAGATCGTCGATGAAGATGCTTCAATGAGCGCTCTTGGACAGATCGCGCAGATATTGACGATCCAAAATAATGACGAACTTACCCGACACGCGCTAAATTCGATACCAGATGACGTCCATCGAATGTTTGCCTTGATTAGAGTAAGCGATGCCGAGGCCGGAAATGGCGAGACCGAGAATTCCACAAAACTGCTTGACGAAGCCTATTCACTTGCCGAAGGCGTACCGCAGCTAGCGTCTCGCTCCGCAGCCTATATCGATTTCGCAAAACGGTTCTTGCAGTTCGGCAACCCGGACCGAGCCCGCGAGATCTCACTCGAGAATCTACAGGCCATCGCAACCATCCGCGATGAAAGCACACGAGCCGCTGCCATTGCTAACTTGGCCGAGTTTTACGGCGAAGCGAGGTTCGAGATAACTTCAGCAGAAACCGAAGTTTTGCAAAAGCTGGTTCGAAATCAAAGTTTCTAGCTAACTGATCGTTTTTGCGTCTTTTTTTTCTTTCTTGTTCACCCTTATTTTGCGGTTGTGCTTTTTTTCATCAAAACGTTAACCATTCTAACCTGCGTAAGACCAACCACAGATTAAGAAGAACACGAAGGAACAGGAAAAAATAAGGGTGCGGGACTATCACATTAAGGAAAATGTTATCTCGGAATCAGAGTGCGACCGGCTGATCGAGTTTTTTTCGTTGGATAACATTAAACGAAGCCGAGCTGGGGCGCGCAACCTTATGAGTCTTCCGGCCATATCGGAGCTTGCTTTGGACAGACGTCTGATCGCAATCACGGAACTGGTTTATGGCAAAACTCTGATTCCGTATAAAGCTACTCTGTTCGAAAAATCTGGAAAGGCAAATTGGTTGGTCGCTTGGCACCAGGACACCGCGCTACCGCTCGAAACAGATATCGTAGATATTGGCTGGGGGCCTTTATCTAAAAAGCAGGGTATAAATTTTGTTCACGCTCCGACTTGGGCGTTGTCAAAAATTCTCGCGTTGCGAATACATTTGGACGCCTCGACGAGTTCGAACGGCCCGCTGAGGATTATTCCCGGATCGCATTCGCAGAGATTGCTAACAGATGCGGAATTTGATCGTGCAAGAAAAGGTAAGCCGGAAATCGAGTGTTTGGTTGGCAAAGGCGGTGTGATAGCGATGAGTCCGCTAATTTTGCATGCATCCTCAAAAGCAGTCAACGACGAACCGCGACGCGTTTTGCATATTGAATATGCCGTGTCGTTGCAGATTGAGTCAGGAATTCGGCTTGCTATCGCGTAAGCTCAACGTTGAATGTTACGCCCTTACTACGTGCGGGCTTCTGCACTAAGACTCAAAATACGTCGCTCCCGATCAGATCGTCAAAACTGTCACGGCGTCGAATGAGTTCCGCTTCGCCATTCGCCTTTACAAGAACGACCGCCGGTAAAAATCTTCCGTTGTATTGCGAGGCCTGAGCGAGCGAGTAAGCGCCGCAGTTGAGCAGGGCCAAAACTTCGCCGGGTTGGACATTTGCAGGAAGCGGGCGATGATCCGGGAGTTGTCCGTGGCCTTCCATGTCGAAATACACGTCACCGCCATCGCAGAGCGGGCCTGCGAGTTTGTATGGCGTGTCGTGAGGTTCGCTTGCACGCACGGCCGATATCAGATGGTAGTACCATTTGTAGGTTTCCATAGACAGTAGGATGTTGAAACCGGCGTCAGTTAGTAACCACGTCTCGCGATCGAGACTAGGAAAATTCCACCCGATTCCAAGGTCATAAACACCAGAGCCAAAATTCTCCCTTTTTTGACCGGGCTGGATGTTCTCTCCTTCAGGCTTATAAATCGGCCGTTCCTTCCGATTTCGTACGGCTGTTAAACAGATTCCGGCATCGGAAACTACACTGCGGCCGGGTTCGAGAAGGAGCGTGAAGTTGTTCAATAAATGCGAAGTGTTTGAAGAATCAGACGTTGCCTTAACCTCATTCCATGCATTACGGATCGCATCGGCCGGTTCGAAATCGGCGGAGAACATGTGGCGCTGATCATCGGGAAAAGCTTTTTCAAGTGAATTGTCGCGAAGATAATTTACCGGAAAGCCGCCGCCGAGGTTGATATGCTTTAGCTTGACGCCGGTTTCGTTGTAGATACGGACGAGCGTATCGAACATCATTGAAAACGCTTCGGCGTAAGGTAATGCTTCCGGATTCTGAGAGCCGATATGCAGGTGAATCCCGCACAGATCGAGGTTCGGCGAGTCTTTATATGTGCGAAACGCGGCGAACGCTTCGTCGGGCATCATTCCAAATTTTGATGTGAGCAACGCGGTTTGCAGTCCGGAGTGCGTTCCTGTTTCGATCTCAGGCACGAGACGAAGGCTTACATTTGCTTTTTTCCTGAAGCGTTTTGCGGTCTCTTCGATCAACGAGAGTTCATAAAGCGAATCGACCTGGATCGCGTAGATCCCGGCATTTATGGCATTCTCGATCTCCCAAACTTCCTTGCTCGTGCCGTTAAAAATTATCTGATCACCGGTAAAGCCAACCTTCAACGCCTTCCACAGTTCGCCGCCGGAGTTGACTTCGATATCGCAGCCCGCGTCTTTAACCGCTTTCAAGATGCCCATCGTTGACATCGCTTTTGCGGCATAGCAGACCTTGAGCGGGCAGTCGATGACATCGGAAACTTTTCTCAAACGATCAATGTTGTGGCGGATGCGCGATTCGCTAAAAACGAACAACGGCGTTCCGTGCTCGCGGGCGAGTTCGACTGCACCGACGCCGTCGATGTGAAGCCGGCCGTCGCGGACTTCGAGAAAGTTTTCGATCTCCCAGGGTTGCGTCATAAAGTTAGAGAAAATTTAGCCACAGATGAACACGGATGAACACGGATGAGAAATAGGAATAAATCTGTGTGTATCCGTGTCGATCGGTGGCTAGTTCTTCTTCACAAATTGAATGCCAGTACCTCGCGGGTGCAGGCCTGGTAGCGTGATCGGCAGTTTGCCGGTGATGTCTTGCGTGCCGAGGATTGCCCTTGCCGATGCCCGTTGGAGGCTTGGCATATCGCCGTATGCGATGAGGTAGGTTTCCATGTCGGGAAACGCTCCGAGTACGTATGGATTTCCGAAACTAATACTAATTATCTTCTTATTCGACGCGAGAAGTTCACGCAGGATCGATGCACCGTTTTCCGGAATGCCGACGCTGTTTTTGGCGCCTGAACGAACGCGGCCATACAGGCCGACAACGACAACATCGGCCTCACCCACAACCCTTCGGGCAGCGGTAATCTGCTCGACGGTTGAGTTTTCTTGCAAGTATGCTTGCGTGAACTTAACGCTGTCGGCACGCAGGGTTGCCGCAAGACTATTCATCACCGAACCGCCGTCAAAGCCGTTCGATAAGCCAAGAACGGCTATCTTCGCTTTTTTGTCGAGCGGCAACGCTGCTCCGTCGTCGCGGACAAGCGTTATCGCTTTCGTTGCGATCTCGTCGGTCAGTGCGATCGTATCGGCACCGCCAACGATGCGGTCGATCTGGTCGAGCGGTGTTATTTTTTGTTTGAACAAACCAAGCTCATACTTCCATGCAAGTTGGCGGCGGACAGATTCGTCAAGGCGATCCATCGGAATGCGGCCACTTCTTACGGCATCGCGAAGGCCGCGAATCATCGCATCGACATCGGACGGTTTTTCCAGAATATCCGTTCCAGCGAGAAACGCGCGGACGCCGGCTTCTTCCTGCGTAAAATAAAGGGTCAGGCCGCTCATGCTCATCGCGTCGGATACGATCAGGCCCTTGAAACCCATTTCTTTGCGTAGCAGATCGGTCTGAACTTTTGCGGAAAGCGTCGCCGGGATAGTCGCTTTTTGCGTGACTATCTCGGCTCCCGCTTCGGCGTCGCCGCCGCGGTATTCGGCAAGCGGCTTGACCTCTTCGCCGTCGATCTGCGGCAGGGCGATGTGGGCGATCATGATCGAACCGATACCGGCATCGACCGCTTTACGAAACGGCACAAGCTCTGTCTTATTGAGGCTCTCTTTAGAATGATCGATGATCGGAAGGCCGCGATGCGAATCGACATTAGTATCCCCGTGGCCAGGAAAATGCTTGGCGGTGGCGATCACATTTTGGCTCTGAACCCCTTCGGCAAAGGCGATACCGAAATTAGCTACATCGTCCGGAAATTCGCCAAAGCTGCGAACGTTGATGACAGGATTCGCCGCGTTGTTATTTACATCCAGAACCGGTGCATAAACGTGCTGAATGCCGATCGCTCGGGCCTCGCGGCCTGTTATGACGCCCATCCGGCGGGCAAATTCCGGGTTGCCCGTTGCTGCCACGGCCATTGCCCAGGGGAAGTTGGTTGCATCTTCAAACCGCATCCCGATTCCCGTTTCGGCGTCGAGTGACATCAGCAGCGGGATGCTCGCAGCTTCCTGCATTCGGTTGGCGAGATGTGTTGTTTCGTAAATAGGAGCTCCGAAAAAAATGACACCGCCGATCTTGTTTTCAACGACATGCCGCTTGAGGTCCTTGAAAAACGGGCTGTCCTGATTGGTGAACCGAGCGTTAATGCCGACGTGAATAAGCTGTCCGACCTTTTCATCGACCGACATCTTCTTTAGCTGTTTTGCGGCAAAATCCCAGGCCTTTTTCGAGGGCTCTAGTTTTTGCGACTGAGCAGAAATTTTCAACGCGGAGACGCGGAGACGCGGAGATGCGGCGAGGACGGGATTCGAGATCGATAGAACCGACAATACTAAACTAAGCAGAAATTTCATTATTATTATTATTCGAGAAAATAAAACTCGCGATAAATGCGACTGTAAACGTCGTGACGCTGCCGATCAGCACATACCAGGGGAATGCGACCGGCGTGTAAAAACGAATGTAGAACATAAGCGAGATGCTTACGAGCATACCGATCAACGCCGGTGTCTCGGTCACGCGTTTTAAGAACGAACCGACCAGGAAAACTCCGAGAACGGGACCGTTAAATAATGATGCGATCGACAACGCCTGATCGAGCGCCGAGCGTTCCTGTCGCATGACAAGCAAAGCTACCGCGATCTGTACGATGCCGAAAACGAGCGTCAATATGTGCGAAACTTTCAAGAAATGCTTGTCGTCCTTCGCGGCTCTGAACGGTTTGTAAAGGTCATTGACGAATGTCGCTGCGATGGAATTTAGTGAACTCGAAAGCGCCGCCGCGAAGATCGCCGCGACTACCAGACCTGAAATCCCACTCGGCATGAACTTCGTGATGAAGTCCGGAAACACCTTGTCGCCGCCCGCGAACGGCACCGTCGCGGGAACACTCGACCCGGTTACGCCCGCCTGAACATACTCGGACAAATTGTATGGCGCGTAAAAAGCAAACAATAGCACGCCGATAAACAAAAAGCCGATGAATTGGCCGAGCACGACGGCACCGCTCGAAAGCAATGCAAATGAAGCGCGGCTTGCTTGATTGGTGCAAAGATATCGCTGGACAAGATATTGATCGGTACCGTGCGTGGACATCGTCAAGAAGCAGCCGCCGATCAATCCGGCCCAGAATGTGTACGTTTTAGTGAAGTCCCAGTTGAAATCGAACACGTCGAATTTATCGAACTGACGTCCGATCTCGATCGCTCCGGCAAAACCGCCCTCGATCTGATTTGAGATTACGATGGCCGCGGCAATCGCACCGCCGACGTAAATCCCGAGCTGCACAACCTCGATCCAGATGATGGCTTCCATTCCGCCGTAGTACGTGAAAACGATCATGACGAGGCCGAGCAAAATTATCGACGCTATCGTGACAGTCGTCATATCCGCACCGGGCTGAAACGCGACGTAAACAGCCGCCAAAACGATCGCGGTCAGCAAAAGTCGGATGCCGTCGGCGATGTTACGCATGACGACGAAAAGGCTCGACGCAAGCATCTTTACCCTCGACCCAAATCGTTCGCCGAGCAGTTGGTAAACCGTTTGCAGATCGCCCTTAAAATAAAGCGGAATGAATATGAGCGAGATGACGATCCGGCCAAGCATGTAGCCTAAAACGAGCTGCAGAAACTGAAAATTACCGTTCCTCGCAAACGCGATCCCCGGCACCGAAATGAAGGTGATGGTACTAGTCTCGGTCGCGACGATCGACATCGCGATCGCCCACCACGGCACTGACCGGTCGCCGACAAAATAATCCTCGGTCGTTTCCTGCTTGCCCGAAAACCATATGCCGAAGACCGTGATGCCGATCAGGTAGCCGAAGATTATGATGAGGTCGAGTGTTTGCATTTAGTTTTCGCCAACGCTACTTAGGATTTCACTAATAAGTTGGGGACTAAGCCAAAATCGAGCGTCGGAAACCAACTTTTGTAGTTCCGGACGGACCATCGGTATCAACCCTTTTTCTTTAGCCCTGATCAGAACTCCGATGAGTCCGGTAACGTCAACTCCCAGTTTTTGAGCTTCGCTTCGGCCCTTTAACTCATCAATCAATATCAGTTCTGCAGAGATTTCCACGGCAAGCCAATCGCTTCGGCTTCACCACGATCGAGAATTTCCACCAGATGGTTAGTAAGGGTGTAATCTTTGATTTCTACTACACGTATCCAGTCGAGATCGGCAACCGCGTTCCGTTGATCGCCGAGAAAGCTAATTTCGATTGACACGGCTGGAGGAATTGCTACACTGCCGAAAAGGTCGCGAAGCAGGTTAATCCTTTCGATCCGCAACAAATTGGTGATCGGTGACGTGTCGCTGATAACAATCATTTGTCACGATTTGGATCTTAAAGTTTCAACGTCTTTCAAAACATCTTCAATGGTGAAATGAATATAAATATCTCGCTTTGCAAGCTCGTTTTGAAAGGAAATCTGATCCAGGCCGGTCAGTCGTTTAGCCTGTCCAATAGTCAACCGTTTTGTTGCGTAAAGGTGGGTAGCTATCTCAATCGCCAATTCCTCCGGCGTGATATTCGCCCTCTGCAAAACCTCTTTCGAAACTATTAGATCAGTTGTGATGTTCATGACCTTATACTATCTCACTTGTCCAAATTCTCACTGGATTTTTCAACCGGAGACATAACAACAGAAACCATCTTATTTACCATTCTCGGCTCGAGCATCGTGCTTGCTTCAAAAGTTTTTCCGTTAACCGTGGCTGTGATCACATTTGACGCTTTTGGATTGCCTAAATCGATCTTGTAGAACGGCTGTCCCGATAAGTTCGTGGCGTTCGTCATTGCTGCCCCGTTGAAAATCGGGTTATCTACCGCAACGACATTTTTTTCAAAACCTTTATTAGTTTTGCCGTTTAAGGCGTCGGCGATGTCGCGGTAAAACGTGATCTCGATAATCGGCTGATTTGGCGGCGGTCGGATAATAATATCGGCGCGAAGCTCATCTGCGTCGGCTGAGTTGGCATTGTTTGAGCCTGCCCCGCATGCAGCCGCCAAGAAAAGCAATGTCAGCAAAATTACCAGTTTCATATCCCGGAGTCCTTAATGTTCGCGACGGCAGTGTCCACGACGAATGCCGCATCTGAAAGAGCATTCTCGGCTTGTCCACGGTCGGCTTTACCGCGAAACATTACGAGTGCGACGCGCAGATCGCCATCCGCTTTGTTCAGTAGGTCACCCGCCTCAGCCTCGTTCAAACCGGCTTCCGTCATTAGAATACGCACGCCACGATCTTTTAGTTTGAGATTGGACGATTTCATGTTAGTCATCCGGTTGCCGTGCACATAACCAAGACGGATCATCGCGACGGTCGAGATCATATTCAGGACAAGCTTTTGTGCTGTACCTGCCTTCATCCGCGTCGAGCCGGTGATCGCTTCGGGGCCGACGACCGGGACAATGGCGATATCGACTGCTTTTGTGATGGCCGAATCGGGATTACAAACGATGGCAACCGTGAAACAGCCAATTGACCTTGCGTATTCGACAGCGCCGATGGTGTACGGCGTGCGGCCCGATGCGGCGATGCCGACAACCGCGTCATCGGCCGTCAAACCGCGTGCTTTGAGATCTTCGATTCCGGCTTCCGCGTTGTCCTCGCTCGACTCGGTCGCTTTGTGAAGAGCGTCGTAGCCACCGGCTATTATTCCCTGCACAAGATCGTACGAAACGCCATAAGTCGGCGGGATTTCCGATGCGTCAAGAACACCAAGCCGTCCGCTTGTGCCCGTCCCGATATAGAAAAGCCGCCCACCGTTTTGCAGCCGTTCGACTATCTTATTCGTTGCTGCGGCGATTTCGGGTAATACCTTTTCGATTGCCATGGCAACAATTTTGTCCTCATCGTTTATCAATCGCAAAGCATCGAACGTCGAGGCTGTGTCGATCGCAGCGGTGTTTGGATTTTCTTGTTCGGTTATCGGAAGCATCAATAAATAGCGAATCGGTATTCTACGGGCTTAACAACATTTATCGGAACCCCATCCCGGACGGCTGGCTCAAATTCGATGAATCGGACGGCGGCTAACGCATTGTTGGTCAATCCAAACGGGAGCTTTTTTACCGGTGAGACTGAGCCGATTTGTCCTTTTACAAAGAAGGTGACTCGTAGCTGAACGACGCCCTGTATCGAGTAAATTACTCCCAATCCAGTGTAAGCAGGTTGGGGCGTCTTCAGAACCTTGACTGTCGTCGTTTGACCCGGTTTGGTCGCAAATGTTCGGTTAGCATTAGGGGCTTTTAGAAAGCTGGCGTTGGAACTGTCGATGTAGGATTTACTCGCATTTCTGGGTTGAAACAACACGTCGAGTATGGTCTTCGGATTCGAAATTTGAACACGTTTTTCATAAATTGTTCTTCCGAGTTCTATCGAATCAATAAAAGCGGACACGTCTGGATTGTTAGCGCTTTCCGTAACCGTATGAAAAACGTAGAAACGCTGGGATTTTACAAACGCAATTGTTTGATAAAATCCTTCGGAGTCAACGAATGCAATAACTTCACATGCAAGCCCTCCGATCCTAAATTGTCTTGTCGAAATGCCGCCTGCGGGGGCTTGTGCTCGAATGGCTCCCATTTGTGAAGATGTTTCGTCCGCATTCGAAGTAATGAAGAAAAAAGAGCCTTCCGACTCGCAACGATATATTTTCCAGTCTTGATTGTACAAATCGGTAGTGAACCGACATGGTGCGCTAACAGAAAACTCCTCTTTTCCGGGAGCAAATGTCTCGGAGAGAGATGGGCTTTGTTGTCCGATCGCTTCGACAAACACGGCTGCTAAAACTATGAATGTGAAGAAGAGATAACTCACCGACGTCCTCCGTTCAAATTGGTTCCATTTCGCATCGCCATCAGTGCCGCGGCGTGGGCGGGCGGCATCAACGGTTCGGTAAGAAATGCGTTCGGAGCGACCTTTCTTATGGTTTCGAGCATAGGGTCGGTCAAAATTTTCCCGGCGTTGAATATGCTGCCGACGCAGCCGATTGGGACTTTTTGATTCTGCAATTTCAGTTTTGTAATAACAGCCACCGCAGCTATTCCCAACTCTCGTCCCGCGTCATTCAAGATATCAACTGCAATTTTATCACCATCTAGCGCCGATTCGACCACCAGCCGGGCAAAACCTGCAATGCGGGTGTTATCAACCTGCGGTGAATAGATTGCTACGATGAGGTTCTCCGGGCCCGCCGCTCTGAAATATTCGGATGCCCGCTCGCTAAGTTCGGTCGCTTTGCCGCGGCCATCCGAAGCTTTTGCGACCGCATGCAGGGCATCACGCGCGATGCCGACACCGCCGCCTTCGTCACCGGCAAGCGGCCCCCAGCCGCCGGAGATCGCACTTTTGCCTTCGTCGTTTTTGCCGAGGCAGACCGAACCGGTCCCGGCAATTACGACCAGCCCGCTTTTGCCAAGCGTCGTGGCGTAGAGGGCAATTTCCGCATCCGTTACGACGACAACATTTTTCACGGCAATCCGCTTGATAAAGCTTTCGCGGACACGTTGTCGTATATCGGCACGGCGGACACCGGCCAGGCCAAAGGTTGCAGCGACAATATCACCGCGCGAAACGTTGCCTTGGTCGGAGGCTTCGGTGATAGCTTTTACAATATTATCGACGGCGGTTTCGACGCCAACCCGAAGCGGATTTGACGGGCCCGCAAACCCTTCGCATTTGACCTTTCCGGCATGATTCATCAGGGCAATGTGCGTTTTTGTGCCGCCGCCGTCTACGCCCAGAAAAAGCTGGTGCGACTTGCCGTTGCGGGGGGATTTTACCGGTTTATCAGCCATGCGAAAAAAATTTCGTTGAAAAAGCTGTTCTATACATAAGCTAAACTTGACATATAATCAAATTTAACAGATTTTATGTATTCAATAAGATTATTTGATACACCTGTATCGGGCCGTTCGGCCATTTAACACTCAATCCGTTTCTTTTTACAAAGGTTTTATGGAAATCAGACAGCTCAAAGCCTTTCTCGCGATTGCCGAAGCAAAGACGTTTACCGCCGGTGCGCGGCGCGTGAACGTGACGCAGGCGGCGATCTCGATGCAGATCCGACAGCTTGAAGACGAGGTCGGGCTGCCGATATTTACCCGCACGCCGCGCCGCGTGATCCTGACCGAGGCTGGCGAATACCTGCTCGAACGGGCGCGAAAGATTTTGCGAGAGCATGATTCTGCCCTTGCCGAGATCGCTGAGGTCGCCGGTGCGGAATACGGACGGCTGCGGATCGGGTCGGCATCTGGCACATTTGCGATGAACCAGCTTCCAAAGATCATGAGCGGCCTGCGTGAAAAATTTCCGCACGCCGAACTGACCGTTTCAGCCGGAACAAGCGAGAAGCTTGTCGATAAGATGATGCACGGTGAGATCGACACGGCGTTTGTGTCGCTGCCGGTCGATAATCTGAACGTCAGCACCGAATCGCTTTTTTCGGACGAGATCGTCGCGATCGCACATCCGAAACATCCGTTGGCGAAGGAAAAATACATCAGTGCCGCAACGCTTGCCGGCGAGAAGCTGATCCTCGGCGAACGCGGCGGAAATACGCGGAGAATGATCGACGAATTCTTTAACGCCGCTAACGTCAGGCCGAATATTACGATGGAGCTTTCGCGGCAGGAAGCGATCAACATAATGGTCGAAAATAATCTCGGCGTCGGAATGGCTGGTGCGAAGTCGGTTGCTCGCGAAATCAGGGAAGGGAAATTGGCCTGCTGGCTGATCGAAGGTGCGGAGATCAAATGGGAACTCGGACTGGCCAGATTGCGCGGCGGACATTTTTCGCCGATCGGGAAAGAGTTTGTGCGGTTGTGTAAAGAGAGCTTTGCGGAGCGGGAGAAGGGATTGAAGGCGAGACGGTAATTGGCCACGGATAACCACGGATTTGCACGGATAGAAGATGATGCTTACAAGATACTTTGTCAGATTTGCTCGACCAATTAACTGCAAGGCAATTACGATTTTTCTGATCTGTGTTTATCTGTGTTCATCTGTGGCTAAAATTTCTTCGCAGGGTTTACCGGTTGCGGCGCCGCAGGCGGTCGGGATGAACGCGGCGAAGCTGAACCAGATCGAACAGCTTGTTAACGCGGACATCGCGGATAAAAAGCTGCCGGGCGCGGTCGTCATTGTTGGGCACAAGGGGAAGATCGTTTATCGGAAGGCATTCGGCAACCGGTCGCTGGTGCCAACGGTTGAGAAGATGACGGTCGATACGATCTTTGATGTTGCATCGCTGACAAAACCGGTCGCGACGGCGACTTCGATAATGATCCTCGTCGAGCGGGGAAAACTGCGGCTCTCGGACACCGTCGGCAAATACATCCCCGACATCGACGACCCGGAAGCAAAAAAGGCTACCATCCAGCAGCTTCTCACACACACCTCCGGCTATCGCCCCGATTTCGACCTCGGCGAAAAATGGACCGGCCGCGATGGCATGCTCGCCGCTCTGAAAAAAGAAAAGCTGCGAAACCCGCCGGGGACAAGGTTTGTTTATTCGGATATTGGGTTTATTGTGCTGGGGGAGATAGCAGACCGTTTAGGCAAAGATCTTTCGTGTGACACGTTGTTGCCAGTTCCACAGTCGTTGCAATGTGATCAATTATTATCGACCAAGGTGCTTTTTCAACCACTTGGGACAACTGATTCCGGTTTTCGGCGTTGGGCGTGGAGTCAGTCAGTCGCTATTCATGACAGCCAAATCGCGGTTCTGAAGAGAATTGCACCGACTGAAAATATACGGGGACAGAACAGTTATCTTGGAGCGGCTTTTGAAGGTAACGCGAAAGACGGAGACGCGATATTACGCGGCCAAGTTCACGACCCAACTTCTTACCGAATGGGCGGAGTCGCTGGCCACGCCGGACTGTTCTCGACTGCTGACGATCTTGCCCGATACTGTCAGATGCTTCTGAACGGCGGCGTCGCTCCGAGCTCCCCTCCTTACGAAGGAGGGGTGGCAGCCGCTTCGGCTGACGGGGTGGTTCTCTCCTCGGCGAAGAGGCCAGCTAAAGCTGGAACTCCGAACCGAATTCTCTCCGCACAGACCGTCGCCAAGATGACCGCACCGTATGTCGTTTCCGAAGACGGAGCCACGCGCGGGCTTGGGTGGGACATGAACACATCGTTCTCGTCGAACCGCGGCGAGCTTTTTCCGCTTGGCTCGTTTGGACATACGGGCTTCACAGGAACGAGCATCTGGATCGACCGCGTTTCGCAGACGTTTGTTGTGTTTATGTCTAACCGCGTTCATCCGGACGGCAAGGGTGATGTCACGTCGCTTCGGGCAAAGGTGGCGACGGTTGCGGCTTCGGCTGTTGAGGATACGCCCGTTGAGTTGTATCGGCTGGCTGAAAGCACTTACAACTCGGCGGTCGCGGCACAATTACCGAAGTTTCGCGACGGAGCGCGGACACTCCTGTCCGCATCGCCGGTTCCTCCGGCGACAGCGGTCACGGCCGACCAAGCGTCGACCGTTGCGGACAAGAGTGTCCGCGCTCCAATCCTGAACGGCATCGACCTTCTCGAACGGAGCGGCTTCAAAGAGCTCGAAGGCAAACGCGTCGGGCTTGTCACAAATCACACCGGCCGAAATCTGGCGGGGAAGCAGACAATCGATGTACTCAAGGAAGCGTCGAATGTTCAGCTTGTATCGCTCTTTGCTCCTGAGCACGGCATTCGCGGTGAGCTTGATGTCGACAAGATCAGCGACTCCAAGGACGAGAAAACAGGGTTGCCGATCTATTCGCTCTATGGCGAGACGCGGCGGCCGAAGCCGGAGCAGTTGAAAGACCTCGACGCGATCGTTTATGACATTCAAGACATCGGAGCGAGATTTTACACATACACGGCGACGCTCAAGAATGTGATGGAAGAGGCGGCAAAGGCCGGCAAGCCTGTTTACGTTCTTGACCGGCCTAATCCGATCAATGGTAATGATGTAGAAGGCTCGCTTGCTGAGGAGGATAAACTTTCGTTTATTGCCGCCCACACGATCGCAGTCCGTTACGGGCTGACCATTGGCGAGCTTGGGCAGATGATGAACGCCGAGCGGAAGATTGGCGCCGATCTTCGCGTGATAAAGATGGAAAACTGGTCGCGCTCGATGTGGTTCGACGAGACGGGGCAGACGTGGATAAATCCAAGCCCCAATATGCGTTCGCTGACGGAAGCGACCCTTTATCCCGGCATCGGTATGCTCGAAACGACAAACGTCAGCGTCGGCCGCGGAACCGACACGCCGTTCGAAGTGGTGGGCGCTCCATGGTTGGACGGGCAGAAGCTGGCGAAGTATTTGAACGAGCGAAATCTGAAAGGCGTGCGGTTCATCCCAATCCGCTTCAAGCCGAACGCGTCGGTGTTCAAGGACGAGCAGGTAAACGGCGTGAACATTGTAATTACCGACCGCCGGTCGTTTCAATCGGTGCGGACGGGAATCGAAATTGCGGCCGCTTTGCGAAAGCTTTATCCGGCAGACTGGCAAGTCGATCGCTACGCAAGGCTGCTTGTGAACGCCGAGATTCTGGATCTCGTCAAACGTGGCGAGACCCCGGAGAATATCGAAAAGGTTGTGCAGCGTCACGTGGACGAATTCGCCAAACGTCGGGCATCATTTTTGCTTTACAAATAGTTAGGTTTCGAGTTATAACTTTTTCTGAATTAACACTTTTGTAATGGGCTTTTGTTTTCAGGGATTTCCGTAGATCCCACGCCTTTGGTTCGCGAGGATCGATAACGAAAATTTGGATAAACTTCCAAAAACGTAAATAATTCTTATGGATCGCAGTCATCATTTTTTAACTTTTCGGGAGCAAACAGAGGAAGACAAGAATATGAGCAAAAAAACTTTGAGTTCGATTTTGTTCGCAATCGCGATCACCATGTGCCTTAGCGGAATGGCGTTCGGACAAGAGATCACGGGCTCGATCGTCGGCACCGTGCGTGATGGTTCGGGTTCAGTCGTGCCGGGAGCGGCTGTGACGATCACTGATCCTTCAAAAGGGGATATTGTTATTCGTAGTTTGACGACGAATGATGCAGGTGAATTCTCAGCGCCAAACCTTTCTATCAGTATATATAAAGTCACGGTAGAGGCTCCGAATTTCAAGAAATCGGTCAGTACTGATGTAAAGATCGACGTCGGACAGCGGCGCGCCGTCGATGTTACCCTCGAAGCCGGCAGAATTGACGAAGTGGTGACTGTGGAAGCCGATCCTGTCGCTGTTGATTTGCAGTCGGCGACAAGCGGAACGATCATCAGCGGTGATCAGGTTCGTGAGTTGTCGATCAATAACCGAAACTTTACACAGTTGGTTGCTCTAGCTCCAGGGGTCTCGTCCGATCTTTCCGATCAGGTCTATGTCGGAACAACGAATCCAGAAGGTCAGGCGAACACCGTACAGCTTTCCGTGAACGGTGCTCGATCAAGTCAGAATACCTTTACGGTTGATGGCTCAGATATCACAGACAGAGGTTCAAATCTGACAATCCAAGCTTATCCGAGCGTTGATTCAATTGGCGAGTTTCGCATATTGCGTTCGCTTTTTCCGGCTGAATCGGGACGGAGCGGTGGCGGACAGATCAATGTCGTTACACGCAGCGGAACGAGCAAGTTTCGCGGCAGCGCGTACGAATTTGTACGTAACGAAGTTTTTAATGCAAATAACTATCTTTCGAACTCCTTAACGACACCGCAATTCGGTCGTAACAGCGAAGGAAAGGCTAAACGGGCACCGTTTAGGTACAATAATTATGGCTTTACTATTGGAGGCCCGGTATATTTTCTGAAGTTTGGTGAAAAAGACCCAGATGACAGTTATTTTGGCCGCTGGGACAAAACATTCTTCTTCTTTTCGGAAGAATTTCGAAAAGACAATCGGTTCGCGGCGGCTAACTCGGTAACGGTGCCTGATGCGGCGCTCAAGGCCGGCGTCTTTCCGGTCGATGTTTGTATTAACAGAAATAATCAGCCCACCGAAAACTGTACCGTAGGGAATCCGGGAAGACTGCCGGCAGGAACGCCTCTTAACCCTCTGTTTTTGAATCCAGTTGCCGCTGCCTACATTCGCGATATTTACAGCAAACTCCCGAATCCAAATTCGGGAACTGCTGCTAATCCCTATTTGGCGAGCTTTTCGTTGACTAATCGATTTGAATTCCGACAGGAGATATTGAAGATCGATCATTCATTCACCGATAATTTCTCTGCTTACTACCGGTTCCAAAACGACAATATTCCTTCGGAAGAAGGCAATGCTCTTTTCTCAAGCGGATCGGGATTGCCCGGTGTTTCGAACACCAAGACCAACTCTCCCGGTCGTACGCACGTTTTCCAGACTACCTACGCCATTTCGCCAAAAGCGATAATCGAGGCCCGATATAATTATTCGTACGGAGCCATTCTCAGCAACAACGTAGGGCTTCTAGCACTGACCAATTCTACCATTCCCGTCACTCTTCCTTACACGAATGAAAGAGATCGCGTGCCGACGTTGATTGGAAACGGATTTACTGGATTGACGAGTTTTGGCCCTTACGACAACTTCTCGGACAAGCATAATTGGACGGGAAGCTTGTCAACGGTTTTTGGCAGCCACACCATGAAATTCGGCGCGGTGTATTCAATGTATCGCAAGAATGAAAATGCTCTTGCCGGAAATAACGAAGGAATCTACAGCGTCTTTGGAAATACTGTGGCATCGGGCGTGGCCAATACAACTCTCAACCAGAACATTCAACGTTGGGCAAATTTTCTGGTTGGAAACGTTGGAACGGGCGGTTTTACGCAGGCAAGATTTGACTATACAGCAGACCTTCGTCAAAAAGCCTTTGAGGCCTACGCTCAGGACGAATGGCGTGCGCGGAGAAATTTGACACTTTATTTCGGTGTCCGCTACTCATTCTTCGGCTCTCCATGGGACAAAAACGGGCGTACGACGAATTTCGATCCCCAGTTTTTCAACCGGGCAAATGCTCCGACCATCACCGGACTTGGAACACGGGTTGCCGGAACGGGCAACAACTGTAATGGGCTGATCGCAAATGCTCAAAACTTCACAACCGGTCCGGCATCATTTAACTGTACGCCGACTCCTTCGCCCTTCGGCAAATTCGTCATCGATGCGAAAAAGAACGATTTTGCACCGCGAGTAGGCTTGGCGTGGGATCCTTTTGGGAAAGGTACAACGGCCATTCGAACAGGTTATGGTATTTATCATGAACAGGTACTAAATGGCCCTTACCTTCAGAATATCGGCCTCAACCCACCATACCAGGAAACGACGACTGGCTCGAATACTCGGTTGGAAGCTCCGGGAGGAGCCGTTTCGGGTGCTCCGACAGTTCAGAGTTTGCGTGCGATTCAGACAGACTTCGTTACACCATACATGCAGCACTGGTCGCTTGACGTGCAGCATCAATTAACGAGCAAAACCAAGTTTACTTTCGGATACTATGGTTCTAAAGGAACTCACCTGATTGGCGTGACCGAGCTTAATAGTATCGCTCCCGGCGTTGCTTTGGCTTCGACGTGTAACAACGCTTACAACCAATTGGTGCCTTGTCAGACACCGGGATATGTCTTCAGAAATGCGGGCAGTAATACGGTTATTGTTCCAAACAACCCAAACAGAAATCAGGTCAATGCGGCTCAGCAGTCGACCGATCTTTTGATCCTTGATCAGATTCGACCTTATCGTGGATATCGTTCAATTGCGATTATTCAACCGCGATACAATTCGAACTATCACAGTCTGCAAGTTTCGGGCGAGCATCGTTTTTCCGGAGCGTCGTCCGTGAATATGGCTTACACTTTTTCAAGAAATCTAACGGACGCGCAAAACGACCGCTCTGCTGCACCGCAGAACACGTATGACACGAAATCCGAGTACTCCCGTGCTCCGCTTGACAGACGGCACATTTTGACGATGAACTACGTATACGAACTGCCGTTCTTCAGCGAGCAGAAAGGATTTTCGGGACTGCTTTTGGGCGGCTGGCAGGCGTCCGGAATCGTTACCTACAATACAGGTGTAGGTTTTACAGCGGTCACTTCGAATTATGATCCGGCTGGTTCAGGAATAATCAATGCCAATCCGACAGCAAGGCCGAATTTGTTGTGTGATCCAAATCAGAATGCTCCTCATACATTCGTAAATTGGGTAAATATCAATTGTTTTCAGTTGAATCCGGGTAATCTCGACGCAACCAATGTTCCGAATGTTTTTGGAAGCTCACCGCGCAACAACATTTTCGGTCCGTCAACGACGCGTGTAGATTTCACGATGGCCAAGAACTTCCGTTTTTCAGACCGGTTCAAACTTCAGCTCCGTGCAGAAGTTTTCAACATTCTTAACAAGACGAACTTTCGAAGTTTTGTTAGCTTGAATGTCACCAGCACATCCTTTGGACGCATTGGCGGCGTTCGTGATCCACGGACCATGCAATTTGCGGCGAAAATCAACTTCTAAGCGGAACCGTTCTTGTTAAGTTTGCCCGCGTTGCCATAAAGCGACGCGGGCATTTTTCTTTGTTAATATCGACATATGTCCACGATTGTGTTGAGAAATGGGTCCGCCGTGCTGCCTGACCGGCTGTTGCGGAATGTGACGATTCGGATCGATGATGGTTTGATCGGGAGCATTCTCGACGAAGGCAATGCGGGGCTGACGGATGGCGATATCGACACCGATGGGCTGCTTTTGTTTCCGGGGTTTATCGACGTACATATTCACGGTGCGGTTGGGGTCGATGTTAACGCGGGTGATACGGATGGGTTGGTCGAGGTCGCGAAGTTTCTTGCGGTGAACGGCGTGACGGCCTGGGTGCCGACGCTGGTGCCGGATTCGGATGAGAATTATCGCAAAGTTATTGCGGCGATTGACCGGCTGATGGAGATTCAAAGTGAAATGCCGATCGCTCAGGCCGTCGGCGTGCATTACGAAGGCGTTTTTGCGAATGAGAAAATGTGCGGGGCATTGCGGCCGGAGTTTTTTAAGTCCTTCGCAGCGGGCAGCGAAAAAATAGTTCACAAAGGTAGAGAGAACCACCCCGACGGCGAAACGCCGCCACCCCTCCTTCGTAAGGAGGGGAGCCAGGAGATCGGACTGCCGAGGTTGAAGCGCGGGGTGCATATGACGACATTTGCTCCCGAGGTCGACGGCGGGATCGATCTGACGCGTGAATTGGTTCGCCAGGGTTGGATCGCATCGATGGGGCATACAAAAGCGGACCTTTCCATCCTTGACGAGGCATTTGCCGCCGGGGCGAAGCATCTAACCCATTTTTATAATGCAATGACAGGTATGCACCATCGAGATGTCGGGGTTGTCGGATGGGCCTTGACGAACAGCGGTGTGACGTTCGACATTATCGCTGACGGCATTCATGTGCATCCGAAAATGCTGGAGTTTGCTTGCCGCAGCAAGTTGCCGGAGAACGTGTCGCTGATCAGCGATTCGGTTGCTCCGACGGGACTTGGCGATGGCGAATATGAGATTTGGGGCGAGAAAGTTTCTGTGATAAACGGGTGCACCAAAAACGAGCGGGGAAGCATTGCCGGTTCGGTGATTACGATGCATAAGGCGTTCCTCCAAATGCGTTCGCTTGGTTTTTCAGAGGTTGAGGTTGCGAAAATGGCTTCGCTGAATCCTGCAAAATTATTGGGAATCGATAAGGATTACGGATCGATCGAGGTCGGGAAGCGGGCGGATATCGTCGCGTTGGATGAGGATCGAAATGTAAAACTAGTTATCGTCGGCGGAAGAATTGCCTTCGAAGACGATTCATAACGTGAATTGCCATTCAAATTGAAGAGCGGGTGCAGAGCAACCCTTCCCAACCTGAAATAGTTTTAGTTTGATTTCGACGGTTTAACTTTCAATTACCTTGAAGTTAAACGATCAAGTTATCACCGATTGCAGGTCAGGAAGGGTTGCTCTGCACCCGCTTCTTTCACTACAGGAAATTTCATTAAGTTCAGTTACGTTATAAAACCTTCGTTGTGTAAAGAATTGTAAAAGTTGATCGCAGGGGTTGGTTTTGCCGTAGAATCGGTTTGGTATGAGTAAGGTATTGATAATTGACGATGACGAGGAGCTTTGTGAGCTTGTTTCCGAGTATTTGACGGTTGAAGGGTTTGAAACAGAGTGTGTTCACGACGGCGAAAGCGGGTTGAAGAAAGCGATCTCCGGCGATTACGATCTGGCGATCCTCGACGTGATGCTGCCGAAGATGAATGGCTTCGATGTATTGCGGAACCTGCGCGAGAAATCCGCCTTGCCGGTGATAATGCTGACGGCGCGGGGCGAAGATATGGAACGGATCGTCGGGCTTGAAATCGGCGCCGATGATTATTTGCCGAAGCCTTTCAACCCCAGGGAGCTCGTTGCAAGGCTGCGGGCAATACTTCGCCGCGTCAATAACGAAGACGGCGACGATGCGGTGGCTGAAAAGCTGCGTGCCGAAGACCTCGAGATATCGGCTTCGTCGCGATCCGCGAAATTGGACGGCGTGGAAGTCGGGCTTACATCGGTCGAATTCGATTTGCTGACCGCTCTCGTGCGTGAGGCCGGCAAGATCGTCAAAAAAGAAGACCTAAGCGAGAACGTGCTTGAACGCAGCCTCTCGCCATACGACCGCAGCCTGGACATGCACATCAGCAATCTGCGAAAAAAACTCGGCCTACGCTCCGACGGCAGCGAAAGAATTAAGACCGTGCGCTCGGTCGGATACATCTATACATTGGTATGAATCTGTTTCTCAAGATCTTTCTATGGTTTTTGGCCGCGATCTCATTGATGGTCGGCGTGGTTGTCTTTCTAAACTGGACGGTCCAGACTGAACCGGTTGTCAGCCGATGGCGCATCTCGGTGCGTAATCAGACCAATATATATGCCGAAACCGCGGCCCAGATCTACGCTACGCAAGGTGAAAAGGGATTGAACGAATTTCTTGAACGCATACGCCGGGCGGAAACCGTTGGTGAGGTTGACATAATCGGGGAGAACGGCAAGGCGTGGCTTTCGGAAGGCGTTAACGCAGAGAATTATCGTGAATACGTCGCCAGGGCGTTGGCGAGTGATGCGGTCGAGATCGAGCTTGTTCAACCGGAGACTGCATTGTCCACTCGCCAGTTCGTTTTGCCAAATGGTGAACGTTATGTTTTGGTTGTGGCTTGGGAACGGCCTCGGATGACGCCGTTCTTTGGGGAATCACCGCTTAGATATCTCCGTTATGGCGGGCTTCTGCTGACCGCTCTGCTGCTTTGCTGGGCATTAGCACGGTATCTATCCTCGCCGATCGGAAAGTTGCGAAAAGCGACACAAAAGCTTGCCGCCGGCGATCTTACAGCACGCGTTGCGGACCAGGTCGGGAACCGGCATGACGAGCTTGCTGCATTGGCAAAGGATTTTGACGTGATGGCCGAGCGGATTGAATCGCTGATTACCTCACAGCAGCGACTTTCACGCGATGTTTCGCACGAGCTTCGTTCGCCGCTTGCCCGGATGAACGTCGCACTGGAAATTGCAAAACAGAAATCGAACGGCGAAACTTCGGCGGTGCTGCAGCGGATCGAGACCGAATCGCAGCGGCTGAATGACATGATCTCAAGGCTGCTGACGCTGTCGAAACTTGAAACGGGATCACAGGATTTCGACCGGCGCGAGTTGAATTTCAAAAGCCTGGTTGAGCAGGTTGCCGCTGACGCCGACTTTGAAGCGAACGCAAAGGGCAAGTCGGTAAACATAGTGAAGGCGGATGATTGCCGCGTTCTGGGCAGCGAAAGCCTGATCCAGAGCGCCGTCGAGAACGTGCTGCGCAACGCAGTCCGGTATACCAAAGAGGGAACGGCGGTAGAGGTTTCGCTGTCAAATGGCGGTTCAAGTGCTGTCTTGCGTGTGCTGGATCATGGCGGAGGCGTTCCGGAAGCTGAGCTGAGTAATCTGTTCCGCCCGTTTTATCGCGTCGGCGAGGCGCGCGACCGCGGCTCCGGCGGCACCGGGCTTGGCTTGGCTATCGCCGAGCGTGCCGTTATTGCCCACAAGGGAACCATAACCGCAAAAAACACCAGCGACGGCCTTATCGTTGAGATCGTACTTGAATGTCAGAATCGCGAGCGGTAGCGACCGGCCTCTTTTCTTTTACTGCGAGCCTCGTTCACGCTTGGCCGCCGCGAATGATCTAATCGCAAGTATCACAAACGCCAGACAAACTATTGCAGTTGCTGCCTGAGACAATACCGCCGGCGAAGCCGAGAGTTCGCTCATTTTTGACATCAGCCGACCGGCCGTTGCGATGAAACCGAGCAAAGCGACGACAATTGCGCCGTGCATCAGATGCTTTCTTGACCCTTCATACTTCAGTCCAAGCATCCCTGAGACAACCAGAATGAGGCCGATGAACGATGGTATCAGGGCGGTGACGCTGGCTTTGTCATTGGTTACGCCGTTGAGGTACCCGGCAATTCCGATCAGAATTAACAACGCTCCGCAAATTATAGATATTGATGGCATTATTTTGTCATAGAAACTCAACACAAATTTTCGCAAATTCTATCCACACTTCGCGTTCTTTGCAGTAAAAAGTTTTTAACCGCAAAGTACGCAAAGTTTAACGCAAAGGCCGCAAAGATACTTTAACGCTTCTGCACCGGCAAGATTATTGCCGACGCATTTCGTCCGCCGAAATAAATACGCTGGGTCGCCTTCTGAAAATCCTTTGCCGTTCCAAGTTTGTAGTTCGCCAGGTATTTCTGAGGATTCCGAGCCACAAGCGGGAACCACGTGCTTTGAATCTGCACCATTATGCGATGGCCTTTTTTGAACGTGTGGGCGACGCCGGGCATCGTGAAAGCAAGTTTTGTAACCACGTTGGGAATCAAAGGCTGCGGCTTTTCGAAGCTGTTTCTAAATCTTGCCGGCATCGGTTCGCCGCGAAGGAGCATTTCATATCCGCCCGGCTGGAATACAGTCCAAGCCGAATTCTGCGGTGGTTTTACGCCTTCGGGGAAGCTGTAATCGTCAGGGAAAACATCGACAAGCTTTACTATGAAATCGGAATCCGTACCGGTCGACGAAAGAAACAGAGACGGTTTGATGTCACCGGCGACAGTCACGTCTTGTGTCAATGGAGCTGTCTGATATACGAGAACGTCCGGCCGCGTGGATGCAAACCGTTGATCCTCTGTCATAAAATCGCGCGGGTAATTTCGCGTGATCTTCTGCGTATAGGGAACCGGTTTCATCGGATCGGAGACGTATTGGTCCGAGCCGGAACGGCCATTCGGCAGATCGAATGACAGCCCGCCGTTTGCAGTCAGATACAACGCCGTGTCCGTCCCGTTGGCCGGTTCGTACGAATCGAACGACCGCCATTCGTGCGAACCGGTGTCGTACAGATTCACTTCCTTGATCGCGGCAATGTTGCCTTCGCCTTTTAGAAAGTGGTTGAAGAATGGAACTTCGATCTTCGAGCGGTAATATTCGCCGGTCTTCGAACCGAAATAGGCCGTGCCGAGCCAGTCGCCGTCAGCTCGCGACCAGCCGCCGTGGTCCCAAGGGCCGACGACAAGCACATTGAAAATGCCCGGATTTTGTTTCTCTATATGCTGGTAAGTTTTTAATGCACCGTAAAGGTCTTCGTTGTCGTACCAGCCGCCGACGGTCATCGTCGCGCACTTAATATTCTTGAGTTTAGGGAGAATGTTGCGGTCTTTCCAAAACTGGTCATAGTTCGGATGGGCCATCATATCGTCCCAAAATTTTATACGGGTTCCGAGCGCCGTTTGATAGTAGTCCGCCACCTCTTTAAGGCCGCCAAGCTCGAGGAAAAAATCATAGCCGTCCTGCGTTTCACGGCCTTTCCACGGCTTGATATAGTCGCTGGTCGATGTCGGTACGGGGCGGTCCTGTCCGAACCCTCTGAAGAAGGAGTAGTTTTGGGCAAGAAATAAAGCTCCGTTATGATGCATGTCATCGCCGGTAAACCAATCCGACACGGGAGCCTGCGGCGAACAAGCCTTTAACGCCGGGTGCGAATCAATCGAGCCGGCCGAGGCGTAAAATCCGGGATACGAGATGCCGTAGATGCCTACTTTTCCATTGTTGTTCTGGACGTTTTTAATAAGCCAATCGATTGTGTCGTATGTATCGGTCGACTCGTCGATCTCGGTTGGTTTGGTGTTGGCGATGTCGGGCCGGGTGTCTTCGAATTTGCCTTCGCTCATCCAGCGTCCGCGCACATCCTGATAAACAAAAATATAGCCTTCGCGTGCAAATAACGCGTCCGGACCAAGAGACGCTTTGAACTGATCCTTACTGTCTTTGTCCTTGCCGTACGGAGCGACCGTGTAAGGCGTCCGGTTAAGCAGAATCGGATACTTCAGGGCCTTTTTCTCCGGCGTATAGATCGATGTAAACAGTTTTACACCGTCGCGCATCGGAATCATGACTTCCGTCTTGTCGTAATTATCGCGGATGTATTCGGCAAGCTCATCATTAGCCTGGGCGAAAGAAGAAACGGCCATTAACAATGTCAGGCAGAATATTGAAAGTATTTTCATAATTGTCGATTCCCAGAAATTTACTTTTCGCATCATAATTACGGAATCTGACCCAATGGTTTCAAAGGAGGCCAACCTGGCTTTTCAAGACCTTTAGCCCATTCCTGCCAATCACCAGCCATCGCGTTGGCTAATTTTTGGTTTTTCGATATCAGATTTTGCGACTCACCTATATCGTTCTTCAAATTGTAGAGTTCGAGTCCGGCAAGACCGTCGAGTCCGCGAGGCTCTTCTAGAAATCCGTTCTCCGACATCCTCACCAGTTTCCAATCACCTTTTCGTATTGCCATTATGCCGCCAAGACGCCAATAGAGCGTTCCGTGAGGGCGACGGACTGAGGACTTGCCGTTAATAAAAGGAAGCAGATTTACACCATCCAGACCTGACTGGAGCTTACCTCTTACCCCAGCTGCCGCAAGCGCGGTCGGCAGTACATCGAGTTGAATTACCGGGTGCGAATAGGTTTTGCCGCCCGCGATCCGGCCTTTCCATTGTACGATGAAAGGCACGCGAATTCCGCCTTCCCACGTTGTCCGTTTCGAGCCTTTGAGCGGCGCATTATTCGAGCCGTTGATTCCGCCGACTAGAGTCGGGCCGCCGTTATCACTGAAAAAGAAGATCAACGTATTTTCTTCAAGATTTGCAGCGCGCAGCGATTCGAGAGCTTTCCCGATTCCGTCGTCCATCGCTGCCAGCATCGCCGCGTAGGTCCTGCGAGGTTCGTCGCGTATGTGGGCGAACCTCGCCAAATATTGCTCTGTCGCTTCCATCGGCGTGTGGACGGCGTTGAAGGCTAGATAGAGGAAGAACGGTTGCGTCCGCTTGCGTTTAATAAATTCCGCGGCTCGATCTGCCAGCGCGTCGGTAAGATAGTCCGATTCTGCGACGGGCTTTGTACCATCGTACAACGGGTTGGTGTCGGGAATAGTTGGACTTTTATAGGAGTGTGCCGCACGCAGAAATCCGAAGAACTCATCGAAGCCGCGCTCCAACGGCCGAAACCGCGGCGATTCTCCCAAATGCCATTTACCAAATATTGCCGTCGCATATCCGGCGGCCTTGAGATGATCCGCCATAGTTCGTTCGGTCAGCGGCAGTCCGGCGTTGTGATGCTCTTCCCTGTGATCGAGAATGTTGAATTCGTGACCGAAACGCTGCGGATATTTTCCGGTCATCAGGCCAGCCCGCGTTGGGCTGCAATATGGACCGCTCACATAAGCGTCGGTAAATCTTACGCCGTTCCGAGCCAACGAATCGATATTTGGCGTCGGGATATCCCTGCTCCCATGTACGCCGATGTCGGCGTAGCCCATGTCGTCAGCGACAATGACAACGATGTTCGGACGCTTTGCCTGGGCATTACACGGTTCAATAAAATATATGAGACATAAGCAGGCGACCGCCATTATCGCAAATATTCGTAAGGTTGGTTTCATATTTTCTCCCGGCCTTGCTCTGCCTCATCCTCGCATGTCCTCAATCATTTCGGCGATGGTTTGTTTTAGATGGTTGGTCACGGCTCCGTATTTTGCATCGTCGGATGTCGTCAGTCCGACTGCTGTTCCGGTCGCTGGCGAGAGAGAACTATTCCGTCCGCTCACCACCACGTCAGCCGAAGCGGTTGTCACCCCTCCTAAGACAGGAGGGGAGCCGGGAGACCGGTCGCTGCCGCTCGCGGTTCTGACTTGAGACAATATATCCTTCGCGTAGAAAGCTTTACCGAAGCGGATCTTTACCTTGCCCGGGCGGATGCGCCAGGAATTTCGGGCCCAGACATTTTGGAGGCCGTCGATGGCGACCGGGAGGATGGGCATATCGAGTTCGGTTGCGAGAATAGCTGCGCCCTTTTTGAAATCATGCAGTTCCCCGTCGTACGCGCGTTCGCCTTCGGGGTAGATGTTCAGCACTTTGCCGTTTCGCAACCCAATCGCACCGGCTTTCATCGCTTTCATCAGCTGCGTATCGGGGTCGATCGGGACCACACTGAGCATTTTCGCCACCCATGCCATAAAACGGCTTTGGAAAAACTCGCTTGCACCAACGTGAAATGTGCTTTTAAAGATGTCGTACGGATAATTCGAAGTGAGTACGAACGGGTCAAGAAAACTTTGATGATTGGGCGTGATCAGGAACGGCCTTTTCATCTTTTGAAGCTCTTCGATCCCGCTCACCTCGAGCTTAAAGAAAACGCGGCTGAAGAGGTTAAAGCATTTATATACAGCGTAAGCTAAGGCAGTAAACACCGGCCGATTTTGAAGGATTCCCTGAACTTCGGGGAAATCCGGTTCGGAATCGCGGACTATCTTTCCCCAATTCAAACCCGCCGAGGCATCGATCGCGGTTCCGGTTTCGCCGACGTGTTTTTGGACAAGCGCAATTGTGTCGGCAACGGTCAAGGCCTGGGCAGCTTCGTCGCCGTCGAACTCAGTATTGAAAGCCTGCTCAAGGCCCGCGAAAACTTCGGCACGCGAAAGGGAATCGAGGCCGAGGTCGATCTCCAGGTTCATCGACGGGTGGACGGCCTCCACATCTTTGACATTGTTTTTGATAACCGACACGACCGCCTGTCCGGCATTCGTTTCCAGCAGGGCTTTGTCGCCGCCAGTCAATTCGAGGACCTTCTTCGGGCCGGCTTCCTGATCCCCGAGCCCGTTGTCTATGATCTCTTTTTGCAGTTGAAAGCGTTTTATTTTTCGCGTTGCGGTTCGCGGAAGCGGCTCGGCGTGGATGACGTAATTCCTGACTCGCTGGTATTCTGGCAGCGTCCGGCCGAGATCGTCGAGGGCGTATCGGATCGCTTCCTTCGAATTGGCAATATTGTTCGCCTTTAGATAGACAAAGTCCGGTACGACGACGGCAATCAGCTTTTCCGCTCCGGCATGGTCGCCCGCTTCGTCTTTTATACCGAGAATCGCCATTTCTTCGACCAGCGGCGATTTGAGGTAGTGGACCTCAAGATCTTCGGGATGGATATTCTTTCCGTTCGGCAGGACGATCACATCCTTTAAGCGTCCGACAATAAAAAGATGCCCGTTCTTGTCCAGCGTACCGAGATCGCCCGACTTGAACCAGCCGTCTTCGGTGAATGCTTCCTTGGTTGCTTCCGGATTCTTATAATAACCGGAAAAGACCATTTTGCCTCTGATCAAAACCTCGCCTGCTCCTTCGTCGTTGAGCTCGCCAAGTTTTATCTCCGCGTGATTAACAGCGAGTCCGACAGATCCGACAACGTTATCCTCGAAACGCGTAGACGTCACGGCGCCGCATGTTTCGGTCAGGCCGTAGCCCTGAATAAGCGTGAATCCGAGCGAGTGATAATCGCGGGCGATCTTTCCGTCAAAACGCGAACCGGCCGATATCGTGATGCTCAGCTTTCCGCCAAATCCGTCGTGGACCTTCTTAAATAACTTACTACCGAGATTGACATTGAATGTGTCGCGAAGAAATCCGTTTGTCTTTAGCATTCCCGCGAATAGCCATTGCACGGGTTTTGGTTGTGCCGCCACACCGTCGAATATTTTTTTGTGAAATAAATACCAAAGCCGGGGCACCCCGGTCAGCAGCGTGATCTCTTTTGTTTCAAAAGCCCGCGTTAGTTCCGCCGGTGCAAGTTCCTTGACGTAGCAAACCTTGGCGCCGACGCTCGCGATAACCCATAAGTTTATGACCTGCGCAAAAACATGAAACAGCGGCAGCACGCTGAGCACGACCTCGTGCTCGGAAATGTGCATCACTTCCTGGCACCCGGTCGCTTCGTAGAATATATTTCCGTGCGTCAGCGGAACACCTTTGGGAGTCCCGGTCGTGCCGGACGTATAGATAAGGACCGCGAGATCGTCTGGATTCGCTGGTGTCGGCTTCTGATCGTAGTCATCCGGCCGTTCAGTGGATATCCAATCGTTGAAAGAGCCGAAATTATTGTCACCGCCGAGACGCGGAGACGCCGAGGAAGATTCAGACGAATGGCCAGCCGTTTGATCAGCCTGCTTATCCTTGTCATCCCCGTCAAGTTTCTTCTCGGCGTCTTCGCGTCTCGGCGGTTTAATCTCCTGTAAAACCACCACCGGCAGTTCGCGGTTCAACTTCGCAAATATTTCAATAAAATCGTCGCCGATAAAGGCCAACCTGGCTTTCGAGTTATCGAGAAAGTTCTTAATCGTGTCGATCTCGCCGTGCGGATCGATCGGAACACAAACTGCGCCGCGAAACAGGATGCCAAAATAGGCGATCGCCCAGCGCGGATGATTTTCGCCGATAAGTGCAACGCGGTCGCCAAACTCTATGCCTTCTTTCTCCAGCCTGTACGCAATGCCGCGGATCGCGTCGAGCATTTCTCCGTAGGTGTACTCGGTTCCTTCCTCGCCGATTATCTGCATCGCCATCTTGTCGGCATGCGATTCAGCGGCATCGGTAATCAACTGGCAGAATGAATTGGTCATGGCAGCAAATGCGGAAAATAATAGTTTCGCTTATTCCGCAGAGACTAAACGCGAAGCGAGGGAGTGGGCCTGAGCGCGAATTTCGGGAACGGCGGTCGATTCCCACAACACTCCTTTAAGGGCTGTTCCCAACGTAAAGATCATATCGGACGTTTCCCCATTCTTGCCGACAACTACGCCATTTGGCAAGGCGACGATGCCCATGTCGATAGCATAAGCCACGCCGCGCGGCCTATGGCGGAACGTTTTTCCACCAGATTAATCTCATGGCCCTGGTCGCCGCCCGCCCTTAGTAAGTTTGCGGCGAGAAGGGTCCCGCTTGCTCCACCCCCAATGATCGTTATTCTTATCATAAAAGCTTCATGTGACTTACAATACCCGAAATCTCACCAGGCCGACCTGCACGCGGTGTCCTGGAGCAAGTGGAAACGCCGAAGTTTCGGTTTTCGGCCGCGTGACGATTATGTGATCGGCGCCGGGTAGGTCGATTTTCACGCCGACACGTTCAAAGGCGCCGATGAAACTGACCTCGTCAACTACACCGTCAGCAAGTTTTTGATAGTTCTGGGTGAGATTTGCCGCCACACGCAGGAAAACATCTTCGGGGCGAAAAACAAGCGTGACGGCCTGACCCTCGCTTAAATTACTCTCCTCATCAAGCTCGAGCGATATGTCGCCCACGGTAAATCTCCCGTCCTTCATCACACCAGGCAGCAGATTCGCCTTTCCGAGGAATGTCGCGACGTGTTCGGTCTCCGGTTTATTGTAAACCTCGTACGGCGTGCCGATCTGTTCGAGCCTTCCGGCGTTGAGCACGGCAATGCGGTCGCCGAGTTCGAGGGCTTCTTCCTGGTCGTGAGTAATAAATATCGACGGAACATTGATCTGTTTTAGCAGCGTGCGGATCTCGCGCCGCAATGTCGTTCGGATCTGTGCATCAAGCGCACCGAAAGGCTCGTCGAAGAGCAAAACTTCCGGCTCGTAAGCAAGCGCACGGGCGATGGCGACCCTTTGCTGCTGGCCGCCGGACAACTGCGAAGGGAATTTACGCCGGTGCTCTTCCAGGTGAACCATTTCGACCAATCTGTCGACAGCTTTCTTAATATCCGCCTTCGATGTCCGCCGCAGACGCAGGCCGTAGCCGATATTTTCCTCGACATTCATCTTTGGAAACAGAGCGTAAGCCTGAAATATCACGCCCGTTCCGCGCTGACGGGCGGGAAGGTCGGTCACATCCTTTCCATGCAGGATGACACTGCCGGCGTCGGGCAATTCGAGGCCCGCAATTATGCGCAAGATGGTCGTTTTTCCGCTGCCCGACGCCCCGAGCAGCACGATGATCTCGCCCTCGTTCACGTCAAACGTCACATCATCAAGCACGGTCGTCGCACCGAAGCTCTTGCTGATGTTCATCACCCTCGCGGCGAAGTTTTCCTGTTTGGTGGCCGGCATAAGTATATTGAACCCAGATTCCGAATTAAGAATGTTGCCCGCGAATAACGCTAATTAACGCGAATAAGAAATCGTCCTTTTTTTTGGGTCCATTGTTTGGCGTTATCAACGTTACAAATCGAAAATGTCTGTTATTTCTTATTCGCGCTTATTCGCGTAATTCGCGGGCAAAAAGTTCCAATGCGTAATCCCTTGAATTTACTCAGCCTCCAGCCAATCCCTTGCAAAAAACAAGATGCTGAAGATTGCGAATGAAAATAATGCGAGCACAATGGCGATGGCATTGGCGGCTTCGACCTGGCCCTCGTTGAATTTGGCGAAAATATAGAGCGGCGCGGTCTGCGTTCTCGAAGATAAATTGCCCGAAACGAGTATCGTCGAGCCGAATTCGCCGACTGATCTTGCGAATGTAAGCAAAGCGCCGCCGACAATGGCTCCGCGAAGCGAGGGAAGCGTGACATGCCAGAATGTCTGCCAGCGCGTCGCTCCCATTGTCGCCGACGCTTCTTCGAGCGACGAGCTCATTGTGTCGAAAACAGGTTTTATCACGCCGAAAGCGAGCGGAAATGTCACGAATATGTTCGCGAGTATGATCGCGGCGGCGGTGAACATTATCTGCGGGCCTTCCGGATCGAGGAGGCGGCCGAGTGTTCCATACGGCCCCCACAAAAGCAAAAGTGCAAAACCCGCAACTGCCGTCGGGATCGCCGTCGGCAGCGAAATGGTCACGATAAGTGCGTTGCGCCCCCAGAAGCTGTATTTTGAAAGAACATAGGCAGCAAACAAGCCGAACAAAACATTGAAAATCGTCGCCCAGAAGCTTGTTACCAGCGAGAGTTTTAGTGCAAAGACCGCCTCGGGAGCAGTCAAAGCCTCCAAAAAGCTGTCGAGGCCGCTGCTCGTTCCGAAAATAAAGATCGAAGCAAGCGGAAGCAGCACGAGCGGCAGCATTATCACGATCATTGTCGCGATGCTAAGCGGTTTTACAATGTCGAAACCACGCACATGCCGCACATTTGATAGGTTTGCACTCATAACAGCACCGATTTAACCCTTAAGAGCGGGTGCAGAGCAACCCTTCCTGACCCGCAAACTGACTGAACTTGAGTTTACACACCTGCGTACCCCAATTTATGGTTTGCAAGTACCTACTTTTCACTTTTGAGTAGCCGACTTAAACTTTTGGGTTCCTGTTTCACGCTCGCGAACTGCTTTTTCACGCTTGCGAACTGCTGTTTCACGCTCGACAACTGCTACTTTCAACCTGTAGGCCGCTGGTTTCAACTCTGGAGCTGCTACTTTCAACTCTACAACTGCTGTTTTCAACCGCAAAGCTGCTGTTTTCAACCGCAAAGCTGATGTTGTTAACCGTAAAGCTGATGTTGTCAACCGTAAAGCTGATGTTGTCAACCGTAAAACTGCTTTTTACAACGTTAAAGTCCTGCCGTCAAAACTCTAAACTTGTCCGCTCACAGGCGGAACACCCGTTTCCTACCTATTCTGCACCTGTTCAAGAAAAATCTTCTCGATAATGTCCGGATATGCTCTCGTCCAGCCGCCGAACATCTCTATCGTAAACGGCTGTTCTATCTTTGCAAACTCTTTATGCTCTTCGTTAAAAGATTCTTTCGTGATCGAGCGGAAATGATACTTAACAAAAGCTTTCTGAGCCTCGTCCGTCCAGAGATAGTTTAGAAATGCCGTGACGACGGGGCGTTCAGCGTCGGTGACGTTGCGGTCGATGATCACGGCCGGATGCTCGCTGAAAATGGTGGACTTCGGCACGACTGTATCGATCGGAGCATTCGCCTGTTTCATCAGCAATCCTTCGAGTTCGTAGGTAATAAGAGCATCGCCCTGGCCCAATTCGAACTGTGTGCGGGCCTCGCGGGCCGAACCGGGCGAGGAAATTACATTCTTCCATATCGCTTGAAGCGTGCCAAGAGCCCGTGTTTTGTCGGCCGTGCCGGTTTCCGCCTCCGACTTTTTGAGCTCCGAGCCGTAGATGGACAAAATCGACCACTGAGCACCGCCCGAACTGACCGGGTCGGGGTGGATTACCTTAATATCGGGCTTTCCAAGATCGGCGAAATCAAGAATTCCTTTCGGATTTCCCGCCCGAACCAGAATGACAAACGGAGTTTTATTAATGATTCCCTTATTCGGCAAAACTCGCCAATCAGTGGTCGTCGCTTTGCCTTCGGCGAGGCGTTCGGCATCGCGTTCGATCGAAAGAATCGCGACGTCGGCAGGTGCGCCCTGCAAAATTTGATTTGTAATGGTCTCGGAACCAGCAAAGGACGATACAAAATTGACATCGACGCCGTGCTCACGTTTCCATTTGGCCTTAAATCCAGGATAAATGTCCTTTTCGAACGCCTCGCTCATAATCGAAAAGCCGTACACGGTTATCGTTAGGCCGCCGCTTCCGCTGTTCGGGGCGCTCGGAAGGCAACCGCCTGTCAAGATTAGCGATAGTAAGGTAATGCAGATACATAAATATCTCAGAAATCTCATTTGCGGGTCCCTCCCTGGGTTAAAGTTTTACTTTCCAGGACGTTCCGACGACGTTCAGATCGCCAGGACGGGAAAATCCGTCGTTCTGCCGCATGAAATAGACGTCCAGCGCCAAAATTCTAGTAATTGTCTTTGAAATGCCCGCTGTAATGCGATTGCGGGAGAACTTCGATGTTGCCGAATCGTAAAACGGCTCTTCCGTAACGAAGAACTTTGCGTTTGAAAATAACTTTTTGGGAATGTTTTTCTCGAATGTCAGCGACGGGCGGTAACGCCAAGTGTTGCCGACGCCGCGAATTCTGTATTCAAACCAACTGCGGTGCGATAATCCGAAGTTTTTGAGGGGGAATTTATAGACGGCCCGTAAATTAAGCCGCTGTTCTATCCGGAATCGGCCAGATGAGTTCCGGGCACCGATATACCAGAAAAAAGGGGTGATCGAAAAATCCTTACGCGGTTTCCATGTAAAACCGATCTGGTAGCGTCCGTCGTTTAGCCGTGTAACGTTCTTTCCAAACCGCATCGTGACCGAAGTAACGAGGTCTAACCGCTTCGTTACGGGAACTGTTAGCTGGACATCGTTCCAGGACTGAACGTCCTCGTCGTCTTGCACGGCCTGCGATTGGGCAAGGATGGCCGCACGGCCGGATAACACCGCAAAACAAAGGAAGAGTAAGTTTGCTTTTAGGTTCATCCCGATCCGATCCTCCACGCATTAAGTTTCGAGACGTCAAAGACAAAAATAGGTTGTGAAGCACAGTTCACAACCTCTCAAGAGATGTTTCGTGTCCTTCTTCGTTAGTGCCTGCGAGGTTAGCTGTCGGGCTGGAAGCGAAGAAGTCTTCTTCTGATAACTCAGATGCGCCCCGTGTTTCGCTCTACGCAAAACGTTGGTTCCCCCACGTTGTCTGAATAAAACAACTTAGGCAATTTTGTTTGTGCAAGTTTACAAAAAGGGGTAGTCAAAAGGCAAGGGAATTCTTTACATCTTCGGGCGTGACTTTTTAATACTTTTTCTCGGGAAGTTTAGGACTTGCCAGCCCTCGCCCCGTCTAACGCAGGCCTCTCAGTAAAACTGCGTCGTGTTTCCAACTGCCTTGGATGACCGCGAAACTTTTTCCGTCGGGCGAGATCGCAAAAGACTTTACTCCGCGCAACTCATCCGGACCCAAATGGGCGATCTGGATGGGCGTTTTTCCGTCCAGCGGCTGCTGCCAGATCACGTAGTTTTCATGATTGTCATCCGGCGAGACATAGAAGAGGCTTTTCCCGTCCGGTGACCAGGCAGACTGAACGATATCGCTTTTTTCGTTTGGAAGATTGAAGGTTTTTATCGTCCGCTTGTCGGAAAGCGAGACGATTGTCATGACCGTTCTGCTATTCCGCGATTCGGCAATCGCAACCTGTGAGGCGTCCGGTGAGAGGGCAAACTGGAAACGCCGCTTGTCCAATACCGAAAAAGCAAAGTTGTCGCTTGGCTTGTCCAAGACCAATTCTTCCTCGCCTCCATTCGTTGGGACTCGCATGAGTTTGCGATCCTTCGCTGACATGTAATAGAGCCAATTCCCGTCGGGCGAAACCGAATGCGGAAATCCGCCGACTTTGTGCGTGATTTGAAACTGATTGCTCCCGTCCGCGTCCATTCTCCAAACCTGCGACTCTCCCGAGCGATTGGAGTCGAAGAAGACGAATTTATTATCCAGCGATGTGGCCCCGTACAGATCCATGGCCGGATCGGTTGTCAATTGCCGCTGTTCGCTTCCGTCCGGATTTATACTCCAGACCTCGTGGTTGCCTGTCATTGCAGACGAGAAAATGATCTTTCCATTCGCCGCAAACCCGGCCGTCGTCGCTTCGGTCAAGACACGCGGCGGGCTGGCTGGGCTGTCTGCCTGATAAACATTCAACCGAAAATCTGCTCTATTCTTCGTGGCGACCAGAACACCGCCGTTCCGGCTCAAACTTAGAGCGGCATAATCATCTGAATCGTGGGTAAGGGCGGCGATCGCGCCGGTTACGGTGGAAACCTGCCAGATCCGAAAATTATTGTCGGGGTGTTTTCGAGCGGCCAGCAGCATTCCGCGTTGATTTGGCAGCCAAGCCAACCGCTTAATGTTGAAAAACTTCTCCGTCGTGATCTCGCGCTCTACACCGCTTTCAATATCAACCTCGGCCAAACTGAATTCGTTCGCCCAGTTTCTCGATTGTCCGAAGGCAAAGGCAATGGTTTTCCCGTCGGGAGAAAACTTCACCGTGCCGATCCTGAAAGGTCGGGAACGCGACAATATCTGTTTTTCGTTCTTTCCGTCGCTGTCGGCGATCCACAGCGAACAATAGTCATCGTCGAGGTAGGGACATCGGATGAAGGAGATTTTTCCGCCGTCATCGGAGAGGCTTATCGAGCCCTGCGCCTGGCTGACGATTTTTGTCGGAACGCCGCCCAGCATCGGGATACGATAAATATCGGCCTGTTGTCCGTCCTCAGGATTCTGCTGCACGCGGGCGAAATAAAGCGTCTGACCGTCCGGCGAAACCTCCATCCCGAAATAAAAATTTTCGGACGGCGGTATGATCTGAACATTATTCGAAGATTCGAGTTGCCTGAGCCAGATACTTTGCCTGACCTTAAATCCGCTCGCATAGATCACCTTTGTACCGTCCGGCGAAATAACGGCGCTGCCAACGTTTCCGTCGGTCGAGAGTTTTTCGGAACTGAACCCGGCTAATAAGATCGGAGCTTCGTCATCCGTGTTTCTGTTTCGTGAATACCAGAGACCGCTAACGAAAACGCTTAATAAAAGAAGGGCGGCTACCGTAAGAAAAAATCTTTTGATCTTAGGTGAACTGGCGGCTTTTCGCTCGACGGGAGTCGCCGAGTTCTTTGCCGATCCGTTTCCATCGGCGGTTTCCCGAACCTCAGCAATGAAACGATAACCACGCCGCGGAACGGTTTCTATATATCGCGGATTCTGTGTATCGTCACCGAGCGTTTTTCTCAACAGGCTTACGGTAAATGCGAGATTCGCGTCCTCGACAAAGCTGTCCGCCCACAACGCCCGCATTAGCTGGTCCTTTTCGACCAAATGTCCGTGATTTTTGATGAGGGTGACAAGCAGTTGGTAGGTTTTGGGGTTGATCGAAAGACGTTCGCCGTTTCGCAGAAGTACCTTTTCCTTCCGATCAAGAAAAAAATCACCGAACTCTAAACTCTGTGTTTCCAGTGACATGAACCTTTCTTACAGTTTTCTTAGAAAACTCTTAGGGCTTTCAAAGGACTTATATCGCAAAAAATACTTACCTTCGTGTTCAAACGTCGTGTGCGAGGAAGTTTAGCACGATCTCTGCCGATGTTGGAAGAAGTTTGCCGCTGCGAGTGTCTAGATACAGATTCAGCCACGGCTAATCGGAATGAATGGGCGGAGGATTGGGCATTCCGCTCAACTTGGATTACCGCACAGATCTAAGTAACGTCGGCTACCAGTTGCCAAAATTCGCTTTCCGGCGATAACACGAAGGCTCTTGGTCGCCTTATTAAGGAACGCACGAGGAGGTGCCGAATGATCCGGTCCGAAGAAAGAAAGCGAGCCGCCGAATTGAAAGCCGTCGATGTGAGCGGGCTATTGAGAACTTCACTTCCGGTCGTGTTACCGCATCTGACCGCGGCAAACATTGACCAACTGCAGCGTGTTTTGGATGTGGCGGCGATCAACGCGGCTATCGAGAATCGGGGGACTGAGCTTGATCAACAATCGATCAAGGGAAAAATCATTCATTCCAGTCAGTACCTTCGCAATCCTGCGGTCGTCGCCCAACGCGACAAAGTTCTCGCCCAGAAGATCGCTCTCAAACCGGGCGAGAACGCGATCCGGCTCGACCTTCATAAGCTCATAACGCCGGATGCACTGATACCGACTTCCGACAATCCCGATGAAGCCGCATACCTTTTGGTAGTGGCCGATGTTTACCTTCATCGCGGCGTCTGGCTTGTGCTGGATTCGAGTGCCGGTGCAATGACCCAGCAGATGAGCTCCACAGATCTTAGAAAATGGCGTGTTCGACTTTTGCTGGGCTACGTGCCGGGAGCGGTGGTGGAAGTGATCGCTACCGACCACGGATTATTGACACGAAAGGGACTGCTGAGCCCGACGCGGATCCGCGCCGGATATGCCGAGTGGGTATCGCTCGGCACGACCATGAAGGAAATGGAACGGGCACTCAGCCAAGTAAAGCACCAAATAGAAAAGGGGCGAAACGAACACGGATGGTGGTCTGACCACCGCAACGATTATCCTCGCGTTTCAAAGATCTCCGATTTTATCGGCCGAGCAGACTGGCCGGACGAAAGCATTTGGGAACAACCTCACAAGTCTTATGTGCAAGCTCTGCATTTGGTTAACGAACGCAAACTTGCCGAAGCCGCGGAATTTGGCCTTTTTGGAGCTTACCAGGCGGAATGGTGCGCCCGAGCGGTGCATGAATACATCGAGGCGACGCTTAGCGGTGCCGACCGAGCCAAGACTATCCTGGAGGTTGCCGTCGTTCTTGGAGAGGTCGCGGGATCGATCTTGACGGTCAGATTCGTAGCCCAAAACCTGATCCGCCTGCTAACGCGAAAAAGTGCGACGCTTGCATTGGAAGGAGGTGCCCAATCCCAGCTGTCCACAGGCGGACAACGGCAGCTTTCGGCCCAGGCCAAACCCTCTTCGATGGGAGAGGCGGTTAAAAATGTACGTCAACAGGCAGCATCCGAATCCGATTTTGCACGACGTTCGGCGGGGTTCAAGAATGAGAAAAGCGCCTGGATCAAGGCCAACCCCAACTCCGACATGACTAAATACATCAACAAAACAGAAGAACTCATGAAAAAGTGGAAGGTAAAGGATTCCGACTGGATGCGGGTGGTGTCCGGGCCGAAGGGCACTAAACTTGGCGGCGGCGTGAAATCTGGTCAAAGCACGGGATTTCGTAAATAAAGGGAGTATGGCTTGACGGCATGATCCGGTATCGCCGTAGCAAAAGGCGGTCGGAGCTTTCGCGAGAGCAGGAGGAATTTTGATGGCGAAGCTGATTAAGACGCCAATGCAGGGTTGGGGAAAATGCAACCAATCGGTAATTGGCGTACCTCAGTCGCCGGGCGAAGCCACATTCGATTCGACCCTCGAAAATAGCTTAGATCCGGGAAAGAACTGGACCTTGCGGATTACCCTGCGAATATTCTTCAGACAAATCAGTCCGAATCAACTTACCGCTCCAATGATGCGCGTTATCGCCACTTCATTGGGAGTTCCGGTCCCGGCGGGTGCACCCGTGGGAATGCATCCGGATTGGGATAAAAATGTACATTTTATCAAAGAATGGACCGGGACGGAATGGGTTAATTTTATCAACGGTGTGAGGACTCAGGCCTCGTTGTGGGATGGAAAATTCTGGTTGATACCGCCGGACGAATTTTCACATTTTGATGTGACACGGCATAATCTGTCCCCGACCCGCAAGCCCGTCACCACAACACATCGCCCAAACGTAAAGTGCGAATTTCGCCTTGAAATTGCGCCGGGAAATTCGCTCGCACACACATCGGTTGATGCAGTTAATCTTCTAGGACCGGGCGCTTTCCGATCAGACAATCGAACATATAACGCGAACGATACGACAATAGAATCTCACTCAACACCCGATTGGAATTCGATCGCCGTCAACACAAATCATCCCGTAGTTGCTCACGAAATTGGTCATTCGCTTGGCCTGCCTCATATCGGAGTATCACGAAATCTCGCGCATTGCGGGTTGGCGCTCATGATGGGCAAAATACTTCATCAGGATTCGATTCCCGCATTATATAAAGGCGGTAATGGCGCAGACGTGTGCTACGGAGCGCTCGCGACAGCAGGTGATATCAACAACATTATGGGAGCGGGTGACAGGTTTAGTCAGGAAAACGCAAAGCCATGGATGGAGCGCCTGGTTCATCATCTAAATCTTACACAGGCCGAATCGATCCAAACGATGGCGAGCATCGGGAAGTGGAAAGTATCGATGACCGAAGTCCCTCCGATGAGTTTGATTGGCTTCAAGTGAAAGGACGGCGCGCGTTCGACATATTAAAATTCGAAGGAGGCAGATTTCAAGGTGAGAAAATTCGACAGCTACCCGATCTACATCAATCATCCGGGCCGCTGGATGAAGGCTTGGCAAAACCAGCGTGAATACTACGAGTTCCAACGGGATGAGGCATACCGAACCGGGCGTGATCCCCGCGAGTATCAGCGAATGGAGAGTTGGTTCGACTACATCGGGAAACGCCTTTTCGAGATAACCGAGGACAAAACGCCGGCCTATGAAACTCGGACGTGGGAACAGAATGTTTACCAAGTACTCCTTTTGATCCAATCAACACGCGTCGGGAAGCTGGTGCTCGACTCACTGGACATGAATAAGCGTTACTGGATAGTCCCGTGGCTGGATCCGAGAGAGTTGGATCCGACAAACAAGATAAAGTTCTGCGAATGCGGCGGTGCAAGGGTTTTTCCTGGCCCCGCGAAGGCGGGCGGAGGCATCAGGCTTTACATGGACCTCAGCCAGAGAAACTTTGTGCAAAAGAAGTGGCTTGGGCAGGACGATGTGCTTTTTCACGAGCTGGTGCATGCCTATCGAGTTGGCCGGGTTGGATACGACCAAGTGAATCAATCTCGGGCGATGAAAGACAACGAGAATACGGAAGAATTTCTTGCGCTCCAACTGCAGAATGTTTATCTCACAAACCGCAAGGCGTCAAAATATTATCTTACATATAATGACCCTTACACGCCCGTTTTGAAAAGTAAGGCATACGAACATTATGCGAAAGACGGCGAGACGTTGGCGGCGTTTAGATACTGGGTCGAAAACGACCACGTCGCCAGAGAGGTAGCGCGTTGGATGAGCCCGCCCGACTCGTTCAATCCGTTCAGGGATCGAAACGTGCTGGAACGGATGTTCACGAGCACGAGAGGCAAGGTGCCGGTGCTTTGAGTCTCTCTGATCGCTCTTCGAAGTTTGAAAATAGAGTGATTCAATTGATGAGAGTCTCACGGTTCACATTGATCTGACCGCGAAGAATTTGGGAGAGCCTAGACCCGGTCTCGCTCGGGAACTGAAGGCACTAGGTTCAACTTTGCCGCTGCGGGACCGGATCGGAGAATTGTCCTGTAGGAGGTTAGGCACTGCTTTTTAACGAGAAAAATTAATCATACATGGAGAACACTTATGAGCGATATGAGACCGACCGAGATAGCTAAGGAGCAGGCAGATGGAGCGGCGAGGAATGCTAATGCGGCCCTCTTGCTAGAGATGAATAAGGGGAATTTTGATTCCTACGACGCATTAATGGCCGGAGCGGTCCAACATCTATGTGTTGCGATGAGCTATATGGCAACGGGCTTACGGGCCACATACATCCTGCTTGAGAAAATCGAACGTCAACAACGGACGGGTCGGCCGTGACCATTGGCAGCCTATGTTAGGACGAAAACCGACTGAGAAGACTCGTCCCGCACTTATCCGTTGAGGTCACGGTAAAGCGGGGCGAAGCCATCCGATGATGATTACAACATGAGGAGACAAGCCAGTGAAGAAGAATACTATCCTGACGATCCCGTTCGCCACACTTCTTTTAATCGGTGTTCAGGTAATAACCGCCCAATCATTGTTAAAAATACCAAGAATCAAGATCGAAAAGCCAAAAGCGGAACAGCGGTTACCGGACCGCGAACGCCAGGCCGAGCCGTCCGTGCGTCAGGCCGGGGCTGTCAATGGTCCTCAAGCTATTGATTCTAATGACCAATCGGCCATTGCCAAAGACTCGATTCAGATAAGGGCTTTTACGTTCAGTGTTTACCAAAAGAACTATGACGTCTGGAGCTGGGTGCCGGAGATACAGTTTCGCGTCAACGGGCCGATCACCGGAGGCAGTCGTTTAGAGGTTGAATTTACGATTCCTGGTCGTGGTTCCTGGATAAAATTCGATTGCAAGACCGAGGCGACGGGGGCGGGCTATTCTTCCAAGTCTGAGTGCGGCGGCCGGCAGATACCGGAGGACAAAGGCAGCACCCACACAGGAACCGTCAACTTTTCCATCCGGCTCCTAAATGAATTGGCTGGAAGCAAGACAATACTTTTTACCGGAAAGATGAAAGTCGATAAGGTGCGATCAAATGACGTGGGGCCAAAGGCTGCAAACCATTTCGTTTACTACGTGGATCACGACTGGAACCTGCCGATCGGATACGTGTTTTATGAAAGTGACAACCGGTGGGACCCGGATGATCCGAGGCGTTGGGCCAAGCCCACGTTCAGCATCGCGTTCTGGACGCGTGGAGAAATGTCGGGGTTTGCCGAGCCGCATCTTTTCTTTGGCGGTAAGGAGGTCGGAAAGCTTTTCTACAACGGAGGGGAAGTGGGAACACCAAACTGTTCCGTTGAGGAAGTGGAAAATAACCCCACGCATATTACGAACCCGGAGGGCCGATTTATGTGGTCGCGGTGGAAATGCAGTTTTTCCAACGTAATCCCGTGGAACAGGTCATCCGACAAGAACGAAACGATGTTCGGCCGTCTCTTTTTGTTCAACGAAAATCCAGGCGATTACGAAGTCAAGGTCGTTCATAAAGGACGGCTGATTCGTACGTTCAAGTTCGCTGTTGATGCTGAAGGGAAACTCGTGGACAACGGTATCGCAAAGACGAACAAAATCGGCAGCGATCGCATCATCGTTCCTGTGCAGGTAGTCGGGGATCAGGACGGGCCGTGGGATCGAAATGCATGGAAGACCGACGCGTTTTACGGAAATCCGCTAACAGGATTCGTCGTTCAATAGAAGTCTATGTGGAGTTCTGAAAGAACAGATACTATTTCGGTACAGGGACACGAACACGCAAGGCGTTTGGTACGATCTCAAAAACAGCCGGCAGTTTGCCGGGCAGTTCGCCATCGGTTTCGATGTGGATCTCAGTATCATTGCCGGCGGGCGATACTTCGATCTTTTTGGCGAGAGTACTTTTTACTTCCTTGAGGTCGAGATGCGTTCCAGCGTAGAGTGTGTAGGCATTGAGAATGATCTTCGCGGTGCGGATGTCGCCTATATTGATAATGTCAAGAAAACCGTCGTTGAGCTTAGCGTCGGGCGCGATCTTCATTCCACCGCCAAAATAGCGGGCGTTTGCGACGCAGAAGTTGATCGTGTTGAGAAGCTTTTCATCGCCGCCGTCGATCTTTACCCTAACGGTCGCGAAATCGAGGCCGACGACTTCCTGCAGAGTCGATAGGGCGAAGCTCGCCCTCCCGCGAACACTGCCGAGCGGGAGCCAGTCGAGAGCTTTTGTAGACTTGACGCGCTCGATTATCGAAGCCGCAAGTCCGAAGGACGATACATTTAGAAAATAGCGGCTTACAGTCTCATCTCCGTGGCTTTGAAAGGTGACGCGGCCAACATCCATCCGCATTGTCTTGCCATCGCGGAGCGCCCGTGCGGCCTCACGCGGAGATTGCGGCATATTCAGCGTCCGCCGGAAATCACCACCCGTGCCTGACGGCATTACGCCCAATTCCACGTCCACGCCGCTCTCCAAAACTCCATTCGCGATCTCATTGATCGTTCCGTCACCACCGCACGCGATGATGAAGGTTCTACCTGATTCACATGCTCGTCTCGCCAGCGTTAAACCGTCACCCGCAGCCTTCGTAAACGCCACATTATAAGCACCAAAATGCGCCCGGAGATCGCTAGCAATGCCCGCCCAGCTATCTCTGGTCGAGCCGCCAGCGGATTTTGGATTGACGATAACCAGCGGCAGCGAGCTCGTTGAAGGTGTTTTGGATTGTATTGGCAAAATTCTATAAGTTACGGGCAGAAACGCGAGTGTGAACGAGCGTGCTGATCTTTAACGCCGAGAACACGCTCCTTAAGAGCCGCGTTTCTGCCCGTAAGAGAAACTTATCATTTACTGATCAAATTTCATCCGTTTCATCAAATCGATAAATCTCGGTTCGGACCGCAAATTGTTCATTTTCGGATCAACTTTCAAAAATACCATTTTTGGATCGCGTTGTTCGAATGCCCGTTCAAGCCAGTCTAAGGCTTTCTCTGTTTCGCCAAGCCCGTTATAAGCCTGTGCAATATGAGAAGGTGGAACAAAACGCTCGGCTGCCAGTTTCAGAAGCTTGTCCAAGAGCGCTTGAGCTTCATCGCGATTACCGAGCTTCGACTGTGCGTAACTTTCATTGACGATTGAATTGGTCTGAGACGGAGCAAGTTCAGTCGCCTTACGCGCCTCGGTGATGGCTTCCGCATACATTCCTTTTTCGATATAGGCACTTGAAGCAAACAAATGCGGCATCCAGAACATCGGGGCGAGGTCAAAAGTTTTCTGCAGTCTGGCCAGCGCTTCGTCGGTGCGGCCGGCATGAAGCAGAAATTGCCCTTCGAGGGCCCCGGCAAACGGAAAAAGCGGATCGAGTTCCCGTGAAAGCTTTACTTCGGGAAGGGCCTCGGTGTGCCGACCGATATTGGATAGCAGGTGGGCATAGAACAGGTGGGCCAGCGCATTATTCGGGTTGAGTTCCAAGGCTCTTTTATGGTGGGCTTCCGAACCAGCCCAATCCCATTCTCCCCAAAACATCGTCATGCCGAGACCAGAGTGACCTTCCGACAACGACTCGTCGATCGCAATCGATCTGTCTCCAGCTGCTCTCGATTTCGCCAAATTTTCAGCCGGGGGCAGTTCGCTGGCTATTGCAAGCGAGCGGTACGCCTCCGCAAGTCCCGCGTAGGCGAGAGCATAGTTCGGGTCCAATTCGATCGCCTGTTGAAAGTACGATATTCCGATCTTGGTCTCCGGCGGCGTAAGTTTGTAGAGATGGAAACGCCCTCGTTGATATAGCTGCCATGCCTCTACATTTTCTGTGTAACGTTTGTTGAGAAGCTGGGTCTCGGACGTAGTCAATTTTAAGCGAAGATTCTGAACAACGGCCTGAGCAATTTCGCTTTGGGCGGCGAGAATGTCGGTCGTCGGTCGGACATATTGGTTTCCCCAAATTTGCGACCCGTCTTTCGCGTCGATAAGCCGAGCATTTATGATCAGCTTGTCTCCCAACTGTTTAATATCGCCAGTGACGAGCGTTTCGACACCAAGCTGTAAAGCGATATTTTTCGCATCGGTCTGATCTTTTTTAAAACGAAATGCCGAATTTCGCGGCATCACGCGAAGGCTGGCAAGCTGCGACAGATTATTTATGATGCTTTCCGTGATTCCGTCCGAAAGATATTCCGCGTTCGGGTCCTCGGTGGCGTTGACAAAAGGTAAGACGGCTAGTGATTTCTTGCCCTCCGAACCAGTCTTTCTCGCCGAGAACAAGTAGTAACCGGCACTGACCGCTGCAATGAGCAAGCCGGCGAAGACGACGGTCGAAATTGATCTGAGGCGTTTGGCCTGGCGGATCGTTTTGCCACTCGTTTCACCGGTTAGAACGTTTACGTTGTCCGCGGTGGCCGGCAAAATCACGGTTGCGCTTTTATCGGTCGGCGATTGCGATCTTTCCAGTCTTTCGTCAAATTCGAGGTTTTCGCGCAGTGTCTTCAGGTCTGTATGCAGGTCCTTTATCGTTTGGTAGCGTTCGTCTCTTTTCTTTCTCAGCGTCTTGGAAACGATTCGCTGAAGTTCATCCTGCACATTTGAGGCGTAACGCGAAAGAGGCTGCGGTTCGACGTTGATTAGATTGGCAAAAGTCTCCGACATTGAACTGCTCTGAAAAGGAGTTTGGCCCGCGATAAGTTCGTAGATAACCACGCCAAGGCTGAAAATATCGGTTCGATGGTCAACTCTTTCGCCTTTGGCTTGTTCGGGCGACATATAGTTGACCGTGCCCATGATAAGGCCGTTCGCCGTCTGGTTTTGTTTCGCCGTCGCATCTTCGAGGCCAACCGCATTTTGCTGGATGAGCTTTGCCAGGCCGAAGTCCAAAACTTTCACATAACCGTCAGGCCGGACTACAACATTCTCAGGTTTGATGTCGCGATGGACTATACTCGCGCCGTGAGCCGCAGCCAGGGCTCCCGCGATCTGGATCGCGATGTCCAGCACCTCCGATGTTTTCAAATTCGAGGTCTTTATTACCTCGCGAAGTGTTTTGCCTTCCACAAACTCGCTAACGATATAATTGGCGTCGTCACCGACGTTGATCGCGTGAATGACAAGAATGTTTGGGTGATTTAGCGATGACGCGGCCTTTGCTTCCCGGACGAATCGCTGAACATTCAACTCTTGGCCGCTGAATTCTTCGTTGAGGATCTTGATCGCGACCATCCGATCAAGTTTTTCGTCCCTGGCCAAATAAACTTCGCCCATGCCACCCGCACCGATCTGCCGCAGAATTTCATAGTGGGCAAATCGCTGTCCGGTTTTAAGCGTTTTCGATTCTATGATAAGGCTTGCGAATTCGCTCGCGGCAGGTTCTTCGATGAAGCTTTCGGCGTTTTCAAATGAATTCAGGAGTGTGTTAACCTCGGCGAGCAGTCCGGGGTCATCGACGCAGGCCGCCGACACATACGCAGACCTTTTCGCTGGATCGATGTCCAACGCGGCATCAAAAACGGACTTAATTTTTTGCCAGCGTGTTGCGTCCATAGCCAATTATTTAGTGATCTCGCTATGCAGCCACGCCCTTGCGGAATTCCACTCGCGCTTTACCGTGGCCGCTGAAATGTGAAGGGTCTCACCAATCTCTTCGATCGAAAATCCCGCGAAGAACTTGAGCTCGACGATACTCGCCTGTCTTGCGTCGAATTCCGATAACCTCGTTAACGCTGCGTCCAAGGCAATCAGATCGACACTTTTTTCACCGGAAATAACAAATCGGGCCTCGTCCAAAGCCAAATTTTCTGCCGCCCCGCCCCGTTTTTCCCGGTGCCTTGCCTTTGCGTAATCTATCAATATTCGCTTCATCGCCTGTGCGGCAATGCCGAAAAAATGTGCCCGATTTTGCCAATCGACATTTTGTTGGCCGATTAGCTTTAAATACGTTTCATGAATCAGCGCCGTCGTTTGAAGCGTGTGCCCTGGTCGTTCGCGACGAAGATAACGGGCTGCCTGCCGTCTTAGCTCGTCATAAACGAGCGGCATCAATTTTTCCGAAGCGTCCTGACCGTCGTCTTTCCATTCATGAAGTATACGTGAAATTTCCTGCGATTTTGCGGCGTCCGATGTCATGTAAATTGGAACCTATCATACGCTCGGCTGCACGGCGCGGTCAATCTTTTCGGCCCGACGGGCGATCCCGAATTAACACCGGAAATTTTAATGAGCCGAATTTATATTTCTTGTCGCGTTATATTCCGTGGCAAAACAATCGGAGACACAACATTCTTTGTTCATTGAGCCACAAGACACAACGAATATCTACCAGAAACAAAAGAGAGAGGACAAAATGAAAAATAAATTTGCAAACACAATCGGCTTTGCGTTGCTGACACTTATTCTATTCGTCACGGCTGCCCAAACCTCCGTTATGGGTCAGGAAATAGAACTGACTGGAGAAGCTCAAAGAGTTTCCGGCGGCAGCCAGAATCAACTACTCAATCGTATCGTCGGCGTCTGGGAAACGACCGTCAACCCTGTTAACTGTCAGACAGGCGAGCCAGCGGGGCCTGCTTTTATTGGGTTGATCACCTTTCACGAGGGCGGAACACTGTCCGAATTTGGAGCAAATCCAGCAACGCCCTTCCGAACTCCCGGCCACGGCATCTGGCAGGCTGCTCCGTGGCGCGGCCCGGACAGCTATCTGCTAAATTTTACGTTTATCCCGTTAACTCCGGCAGGCGTACCCGTCGGAAGGCTTAAGGTAAGTCAAACCCTCGAATACAGAAGATACCTGGATCAGGGCTCAACAACGGGTGGCTTTCAACTCTTCAACACCAGCGGGGTCGTGATCGCCTCAGGCTGCTCAACTTCCACAGCCGTAAGATTCAGGTGAAGAAACGAGTTCGAAGTCTACAAACTGGGGGGCGGTCAATGACTGCCCCTCTATCTTGATTTCAATCTGCGAAAAAGGAGTAAAGGCTAATAGGCTGCAATTCGAGCTTGATCGACGAAGATATTCGACAGAGCCGGACGATTAACGGCACTATATGCGAATTCCTTCGAGGCCTTTGCCATGAATGCTTCGATCTCGTCCATCTTTCGCGGAAGAGCTTTGGTCATCCATTCGACGCCCGTTGCGGTTACGAGCATATCGTCTTCGATGCGGACGCCGGTTCCGCGATATTTTTCGTAAACCGGTCGCACTTTGGCTAGAAAAGCTCGATTGTCGGGCGTGTCCGGCAAATATTCGAGGGCGTCTTCGCGAAGATATACGCCGGGCTCGTTGGTAAATACCATTCCCGCTTTTAGCGGAGCAGTGTAGTCGCCGACATCGTGAACATTCATCCCAAGCCAGTGCGAATTGCCGTGCATGAACCAGAGGCGATGCTGCGCGATCTTTACGTTCTGTCCGTTGATTGCAGCATCATAGGTGCCGTTCAATGACGTGATCAGACCCAATTTCAGCAGTCCGGCTTTCACCGTGTCAATTGAGGCTTTCTCAATCGCTGCCATTCTGGCGTCGGGTTTGGTAACGGCGGCAACGGCCTCCTGAGCATCGTAAACTATCTGATAGATCTCGGCCTGCTCTTTTGTAAATTTGCCGTTCACGGGATAGGTCCGCGTGACATCGGCGGTATAGTGATCGTATTCGGCACCGACATCCATCAGCAGCAGCTCGCCCTGTTTTACGCCGCCCTGCGATTCGACATAGTGCAGTGTGGTTGCGTTAGCTCCGCAGCCGACTATCGACGGGTAACCCCAATAATCCGCGTTGCGGCGGCGGAAAGTGTATTCGACCTCGGCATGCACTTCGTATTCCATCTTCGCCCGCCCGACCATTGCCATCGAACGCATCTGGGCTTCGGTCGTGATGTCGATGGCGTGCTGCAGGAGCTTTAATTCTAAAGGCGATTTGATCGACCGAAGCTCGGAGAATATAGGCCGTGCATTCACAACTTTGTAACTGGACAGCATCTTCGAAAAACCGCTCTCGCGGCTGAATTCGGCCGTGCCGTTTGCATCGCGTTCGCCGTTCGGAAGCAGAAGATACAGTGATTCCGCCGACGCCGGTACGCTCACACCGCCTTTTGACGCAAAGGCTTCCTTTTTGCCGAGAGCGGTGAAATAAGCTGTTTGTTCGATTGAATCGATTATCGTTTTCACACCGGAAATGCGTGTAGCGTCTTCGTTCGAATACATCTTGCCGTTCCAGGTCTCGAATTGCGGATTGCGTTTCGGCATAAACAAATATTCGGATACGCTGTCGCCGTTTTTTGTGATTACCAGCGTTGCCTCGACCTGTTTAAGATTTGTGAGGTAATAAAGGTTATTCTCCTGCCGATAATAAAAATCTACGTCACCGGCGTAATTTCTCGGTTCAGCGCTCCACAAGATCATTATGCTGTTCGGTGCCATGCGTTTGGCGACGGCGGCCCGGCGTCCGGCCAATTCGGCTTGGCGCTCCGTATCGGTAAATGTCGGGGCCGCCGGTGCGGTCTTGATGCCGCCCGGACCCAACGCTCGTGGCACGTCGGCCATTATTACCGCAGCCAACCCCGAAAGAACAAAAGCTATGAGCAGTATCCAGACTATAACTCGTTTCATTGTGTTACCTCAATAAAAATGTCTTTAGAAATAATGTTGCCAAAATAATCCGCCGCGAAGGCCCGTAGTACAAAGTCGCCCTTTCCCAATCCACTGGTGTCCAAAAAGTCTTCGCCAAAGGAAATTCCGTCCACCTTGTTTGTGACGATATAGTTAAAGATCGTCTCGCCGGTCGCCCCGGATTTGCTGCCCTGTGAGTATGCAAATTTGACCGCGTCCGAGTCAGGGTTGCGGTCGAAATTGATGTTCCAATTGATCTCGGTTACGGGCGAAAAATCCTTCTTCAGTATTTGATAGCCCAAACGAAACACACTCAGGCGTCTTCGTTCTGGATTGCCGTCCATTCGGTCGAACGCTCGGACAACGATGCGGTTCTTTCCTGTCAGCTTTATACGGTTTGACGCGGTTTCGGTTTCAATCTGCCGCCAATTTTCGTCAAACAGGGTTACTTCTTGAATTACGGGCGGCGTTTTGTCGGAAACACCGGGCAGAGATAACGCTTCGAGCGCGTTCATTTCGTCGCCGCTCGATCCCGCGATCAGATGAATGTGGTTCATCGAATTGAGCGTTCCGATCAGGTCGCCCGCACTAAATTTTGCGCCACGCCGAACGCGGACGCCGGTCATGTCGTCGGTAAACTGAAATCTGTCGTCTCCGAAACTTTTGTTTAATGCGTCGCGTCCAAGCCGCAGATGAATGTAGCCGAGTGTCGGCAGCCGAATTAATTCCCGCAGCGTTCCGAAGTTTTCAGCGCCCACCGGATTCAGAACTTTCTCGTCGCGGATAAAATATGCCTTTTCGCCATAACCGCCGGCGATATCGAGGCCGTTGTGAAACCATACCTGCGAGTCTGCATCGACGATCTCGCCGCGAATTTCACCCAGCGTGCCTGCAATGTCGCGTTTTGTTTCGGGCGGTTCGAATGGCCATCGGGCGGGTTGGCGTTGGCGGAATTCGGCGGGATCGGTTCGTTTTGTTTGCACTGTTTTTGCCGGACGCTCTTTAGAGATAGTTTCTGACGAAAGTATGCGGACCGCCGCATTATCGCTATCCGCCAGAATCAGTTCCTGATTGCTGGTGAATGCGATTCCTGAAATGCGGTTGAAGGAAGCGAGCGAGGGAGGGCCGTCGACGAAACCGCGTCGGGGGTTGGAGATAGTCTCGACAAACGGAAATGTATAGTTTCTGATCGCTCGGAGCGCGTTGCCGTCGGCAATGAATATCTCGCCGTTTGAGCTGACTGCAATTGCTGACGGCCGGTAAAATGCCGCACCCGACAAATTTCCGTCGCGTATATCGGCCTCGCCGCTGCCGGTCAAAGTCCATGTTGTACCGTCGGCTTCGATGACGCGGATTCGCGAATTCCGCGTGTCGGCGACGACAATTCGGCCATCCTGCCATAGTGCGACGGAACACGGCGTATCGAATTTCGCATTTGTGCCCGTTCCATCGGCAAATCCGCGTGCCGATCCGGCACGCGTAGTTACAACACCGTTCGAGATCAGCTTGATTTTGTCGTTATATGTGTCGGCGACAATGATCGAGCCGTCGTTGCGAACTGCCACCCCGACCGGAGCATTGAATCTCGCCGACCGAGCTTCACCGTCGACATCGCCAAGCTGGCCGTCTGTGCCGGCAATGATCGATATCGTGCCATTCTTGCTGATCCGCTTTATCGTGTGCGAACCGCTGTCGGCGACGATCAGGTCGCCGTTCTTGTCGAAGGCGATTGCCGAAGGCGTTTCGAGTCCCACCGCGAATTCGACTGGCGGAGAATTTGCCGCGATTCGCCAGATTTTACCTGTTTGGCCATCGGATACATAAGTCTCGCCGCCCTTGACGGCAACGCCGAAAGGTTCGCCAAATTCCCCCTTTATTCCTGCAATCGTTCGGACATTTGTATAAGGTCGATTTGATACATCAAAGCACGCGCACAGCGTGAAATAAAGGGTCGCAAGGACAGACAAGAATAGAAAGCCTATTATTGCCGCGACCAAAAGAACGAGGATTACTAAGCGGCGTTTGCCCATTTCAAATCTTTGTGATGCGGTACGAAGTCTGATACTATAATGGCACAGTTCTAAAATCATCAAGAAGGAGAAACACTATGTTTTCACTACAAGATCTGCTCGGAGCGGATCAGGGAACTCAGGCGGTTGACCAGATCAGCCAACAGGTTGGAGCCGAGCCGTCGATCGTCAACACCGCGATTCAGGCCGCTTTGCCGATGATACTGAGCGGGCTGGCAAACAATGCGGCGTCTCCGCAGGGAGCCGAGAGCCTGAACACCGCTCTTGAACAGGATCACGACGGCAGTTTGTTGGGAAATCTTGGCGGGTTGGGAAGTTTGCTATTTGGCGGCCAGCAGGCAGCGGCGCCACCGCCTAGACAAGCAGATGCCGGCGGCATTCTGGGACATATTTTTGGCAACAGCCAGGGCCAGGTTGCTCAGGAAGTGAGTAACAAATCCGGCCTCAGCCTTTCACAGGTCGCTCCTATATTGATGATGCTTGCTCCTATCGTGATGAGCTATCTTGGCCAGCAAAAACAACAGCAGGGCGTCGGTGCCGATGGCCTTGGCGGATTGCTTGGCGGACTTCTTGGCGGCGGCGCATCGCAGGCAGCACCACAGTCGTCCGGTAATCCAATGCTCGACATGGCCTCAAACGCACTCGATAGCGACCGCGATGGAAGTGCCATGGACGACATCGCGTCAATGGCTTATAAATATATGACCGGCAAATAGATTTGGATCTGGATATGAACGAAATTTGGCCGCTGATCCCGCGGGCGCAGTTCGAATTTGCCGGGATCGATTTATTGAGTTTGGTCGAATCATTTACTGATTTCGGTAGCATGGTTTCGCCAAGTTACTCGAGTAATTCAATTGTGGTTTTACTCGACCAAACTCGTCAAAATGCGAAAAGATTAAGATCGGAATTTTCTGCTAGTTAAAACCTTTTTCCGTTACTGTACTCGCCAACGCCTCTCCTGCTCGACGCAGACACCCTGACCCAAAGTTTTCTGCCAACAATTATTTGTGCGATAGCGCACGGTGATGCTTGCCGCTTACAGATATCTTGAGTGGGTCAAGTTCAAACCGTTCTGCATCACATACGGCTTTTTTCAGTCATTTCGTTGAGGACAGCAAGAGCATCCGTAAAAATGAGGACTTTTTATGATTGAAATCATTTTTCCCTGACTGGTACCCGGCTACAGTTCAGATATTTACGGTGAAGTCATGAAGCATATCAAACTCATCAAAGTTATTGATCTGGACGCAAATGCCGTTTTGGAGAAGGACAAGGAAGTCGGCGAGCTTTTCAATGGCGCTTTCCGTCGTCTTGTCGAGGTGCGTCTGCAAAACGGCGCAGAGCTCGCTAAGCATAAGGCGAATGAGCCGATAACCGTTTTCTGCGTTTCGGGCAGCGGCGTGTTTCGAGCGGGTTCCGATCTCGAGGATTCGTTCGTTCTGCGAGCGGGTGCATTGATCACGCTTGAGGCGGGAGTTGAGCACGAGGTCGTTGCCGAACCGGCACTTCACCTCATCGTCACAAAATTTAAAGACAGCTAACGATCTTTACAGGAGAATCCAAAATGAAAAGGCTCTGGATCATATTGATCGCGGTTTGTGTATTCTCGTTTGCCATTTTGGGCTGGATCGGAACCGAGATATTCCGGCAGGCTCCGCCGATACCGCGTGAGGTTGTTTCTACCGCCGGTACGGTTTTAATCGCGGCCGAGCAAGTGTCGGACGGGCAAAACGTTTGGCAGGCAATGGGCGGAATGCAGGTCGGCTCGATCTGGGGCCACGGTTCTTATGTCGCGCCCGATTGGACGGCGGACTATCTTCACCGGGAATCGGTATTTATTCTAAATGCATGGTCGAATGCGGATTCACGCAGCGGATATGACGCATTGCCGAGTGAGCAGCAGGCCGCACTGCGCCAGCGTTTACAGAATCTGATGCGAACGAATACGTATGATGAAGCGACCGGACGGATCACGGTCGATCCGCTTCGGGCAATGGCCTTTGAGGACAATCTAAAACATTACTCGGATGTATTCGCGAACGGTAATAAAGATTACGCGATCCAGCGCGGGGCACAGGCCGATCCCGTCAAACTGAGGCAGCTAACCTCCTTCTTTTTTTGGACAGCGTGGGCATCGGCGGCGAACCGTCCAAACAATGACATTTCTTACACCAGTAATTTCCCGTCGGAGCCGCTGGTCGGTAACGTCCCGACCAGCTCGGCGATTGTATGGACAGGCGTCAGCGTCATCGTGCTGATCGCGAGTATAGGCGCGATGGTCTGGTTTTACGCCGGTTGGCGACGCGAGGCGATCGATAGTGACACACCCGACGAAGACCCGCTGATCGGCGAGACGCTGACGCCTTCGCAAAAGGCGACGGTCAAATATTTCTTTGTTGTCTCGCTGCTGTTTCTTTTGCAGATTGTGATGGGAATAATTACGGCCCATTATGGCGTCGAGGGCGGCGGTTTTTATGGGATTCCGCTGCAGGATTATTTACCGTACGTCGTCACGCGAACGTGGCACACACAGCTTGGAATATTCTGGATCGCAACGGCGTGGCTGGCGGCGGGATTATTTATCTCGCCATATATCTGCGGCAAGGAGCCGAAGTATCAGAAGCTCGGCGTCGATGTCTTATTCGGTGCGTTGCTGATCGTCGTGCTCGGTTCGATGGGCGGACAATGGATGAGCGTCATGCACATGCTGCCGGGTGATCTCTGGTTCTGGTTCGGTCATCAGGGTTATGAATACGTCGATCTCGGCCGCGTGTGGCAGGCGGCTTTGTTTATCGGGTTGCTGTTATGGCTATTTCTGATCGGCCGATCCGCCATACCGGCGTTGCGCCGCAAGGGAAGCAGCAAATCGCTGGTTATGTTGTTTCTGGTAACGACTGCGGGAATCGCGCTTTTTTATGCGCCGGGTTTGTTCTGGGGCATGCGCACCAACCTGACGGTCGTCGAATATTGGCGTTGGTGGGTAGTCCATCTGTGGGTCGAAGGCTTCTTTGAAGTATTCGCGACCGTCGTGATCGCGTATTTGTTCGCCAGATTGAAAGTCATTCAGGCAGAACATGCGGCACAGGCTTCGCTTCTTTCGGGTGCGATATATTTGAGTGGCGGTATCATCGGCACGCTGCATCACCTTTATTTTGCGGGTACGCCGACTGTAGCATTGGCGTTCGGGTCGGTGTTCAGCGCTCTTGAGATAGTACCGCTGGTTTTTGTCGGTTACGAAGCGTTCGAGAACATTCGCCATTCAAAGGTGCGTCCGTGGCTTACCCAGTACAAGTGGATCGTCTATTTCTTCGTCGCGGTCGCTTTTTGGAACCTCGTCGGAGCCGGCATTTTCGGGTTTATGATCAATCCGCCGATTGCTTTGTACTACATGCAGGGGTTGAATACGACGGCGGTCCATGCTCACGGAGCTCTATATGGTGTTTACGGCACACTCGGGCTTGCGTTGTTATTATTCTGCATGCGGGCTATGCAGCCGGAACGCATCTGGAACACAAAACTGCTGGCCTTCGCGTTCTGGGCGATCAATATCGGCATGCTGATGGAAATTTTGTTTAGCCTGCTCCCGATCGGTTTACTGCAAACATATCAGTCGGTTTCGGTTGGCTATTGGTCGGCACGAAGCGCGGAGTTTATGCAGACTGAATTGATGCAGAATCTGCGTTGGATGCGGTTGTTTGGCGACACGATTTTTGCGATCGGAGCAGCAGCGTTCGTTTGGTTTGCGATAAACCTGATGGTCACGAAAGGCACAAATCAGACAACGAAATTGAGCGGCTATGAATAAGGACATCGAAAACAGGGAAGATATCGACGAACTGATGCGGGCGTTCTATAAACGGGCTATCGCTGACGATGTGATCGGATTTATCTTTACCGATGTCGCAAAACTCGATCTTGAGCATCACCTGCCGATCATCGGCGATTTTTGGGAAACCTTGCTTTTTCGGACAGGAGATTATTCGAAACACGGACGGAACCCGCTTCAAGTACACGGAGAATTGAACGAGAAAACGCCATTGCGTCGGGAACATTTTACGCGATGGCTGGAGATATTTACCGAAACGGTCGATCAGAAGTTTGCGGGCGATACGACCCAGTTTATCAAGATGCGTGCCGGTGCGATCGCGGAAAGAATGCTCGAATTCGTGGACGGAGATTCAGTCATAAATTCTCAAGGTGGTGCCGCAACTGTTCCGCTGCATCGACAATGATCTTGCCGTGCGTAATGGTGATCAAGCGTTTTTCGGCAAGTCTGCGAACGGCCCGGATGGTGGTTTCGGTGGTAAGGCCGGCCATCCGCGCAATGTCCTGGCGTCTCAGCGGAATCTTGACCTGCCCTTGACCAAGCTCTTTACTGGCGAGCCTGAGCAGAATATTGCCGACTCTGTGTTCGGGTGATGCGGTCGCGAGGTTCTGGATCGTCGCCGTTTTTTCGCGGAGCATGCCGCACATCCATTCGATGACAGCGAACGAGAATTCGCTCGATTCACGCAACAGGTTGAGGAAATCTTTTCTGGCTATCAGCAGAAGGCGCGTGTCCTCCATTGCAATGGCCGTTGCCGGATAATGCCCGCCGTCAAAAACCGGCGGAACAGCGAACATCTCGCCATCGTGAAAAATATTGATGATCACCTCCTTGCCCGGTTCAAGAAAATGGATCATTTTTACGCTGCCCGAAAGCACCACGGGCAGAAAAGCCGCCTCATCGCCACCGCCAAAAATCTCTTCGTTCCCGGCAAAGGAATGCGTTCTGCCCAATTTATGCAGAAGCCCAGTCAGATCATCACTAATAGATTGCAGCAGCGGTGTCATGGACTTGTTTTTACAGTATCGCCCTTGGGCTTGGCAAGAGGGGGAGATGAAGAAAACCTGGTTTACAGATCTCGTTCGCGAAACAAGGCGGTTCGACCAAGGAAAACGGGAGCGTCCTTAAAGAAGCCGGGCGATCGCGTTCCCCGTTCCGACAAGATGGCGGGTTGACTCACAAACGGTAACTAGGTAAACTCAGACTAATTAATGTGGTGAGTTAGGGCGACTTGCGACCACAATAAAAATCGCTAAAAAGCTAAGAGTTAACTGAATATTTTTGATGAAAACTCTGTGCTTATGCGGCGCAGGGTTTTTTTGATTTTTTGATCTTGAGTTATGGAGAACAGTCAGCCGGAATTCCCGATCAAAATTACTTTCGAGAATGGCGAGGTTGAATTTTATCAAAACATTGAAGATATAGAGCTCGATCTTGAGGATTTTGATAGCGAACTGGCTTCAGATTGCAGAGTCGAGGATGCTCTGGATCGAAAATTAAATCTATGTGTTAGTCTCTTGCATCTCGAAAGATTGGAGTTGGGGTGAACACGCTTAATGCAATATTTATGTCTAGTTTTCTCGATTTACTAAAAGAAAAGATCATTATCTTCGACGGTGCCATGGGGACTTATCTCCAAGCGTTGAATTTGACCCTCGACGATTGGGGCGGGGCGAATTTTGAGAATTGTTCGGAGAATCTGTTGTACACGCGGCCGGATGCGATCGAGCAGGTGCATACCAGCTTTCTTGAGGTCGGATGCGATGTGATCGAAACGAACTCTTTCGGCGGGAGCGAGGTCGTGCTGGCGGAGTTTGGGATCGTAGAGAAGACTTACGACGTAAATTTTAGGGCGGCGGCATTGGCGAAACGGGTGGCGGGCGATTTTTCGACGGTGGCAAAGCCTCGATTTGTCGCGGGTTCAATCGGGCCGGGAACGAAGCTGCCGACGCTTGGGCATATCGGTTATGTCGATCTCAAGAACGCTTATGTCGAGCAGGTCCGCGGGTTGATGGATGGCGGCAGCGATTTGCTGATTGTCGAAACCTGCCAAGATTTGCTGCAAACCAAGGCGGCATTGTCGGCGATCTTTGATTATTTCAAGAAAAATAAGGTCCGAGTACCAGTTATCGCACAGGTGACGATCGAGACTTTCGGGACGATGCTGAACGGGACGGAGATCGCGGCGGCTCTGACGGCGCTCGATCCGTTCCCGATCGACGTTATCGGGATGAACTGCGGCACCGGGCCGAAGCAGATGGCCGAGAGCCTAAAATATTTGTGCGAAAGCTCGACGCTGCCCGTATCGGTACTGCCGAACGCCGGGCTGCCAGAGGTGAAGGACGGTCAACAGCACTACGACGAAACGCCGGAGAGTTTTGTGGCCCAGGTGGAGCATTTTGCTAAAGACTACGGCGCAAACATCGTCGGCGGCTGCTGCGGTACTACGCCTGAGCATTTGAAGATGGTTGTCGAGCGGATGGAGGGAGTTTCGCCAAAGCTGCGAAACCCAAGGCCGACGCCGGCGGCTTCGTCTATTTATTTTCAGCAGCCCTACACGCAGGACGCTTCGTTCCTGATAGTTGGTGAGCGAGTTAATGCTTCCGGGTCGAAGAAGATGCGCGACCTGTTGGAAGCGGAGAATTGGGACGGGCTTGTAAATCTTGCGAAATCGCAGGAGAAGGAAGGCGCACACATCCTGGACGTGAACGTCGATTTTGTCGGCCGCGACGGCGTTGCCGACATGAACGAGCTTGTGTCGCGGCTCGTGACGAACGTCAAGATTCCGATAATGCTCGATTCGACCGAGTGGGAAAAGATGGAGGCCGGGCTGCAGCACGCCGGAGGCAAATGCCTGCTCAATTCAACAAATTACGAAGACGGCGAGCCGCGTTTTCTAAAGGTTTTGGAACTCGCGAAGGAATACGGTGCCGGAATTGTCGTCGGTCTGATTGACGAAGCAGGCATGGCTCGGACGGCAGACGACAAGATTAGGATCGCCTTGCGGGCTTATAAACACGCGGTCGAATTTGGCATCGAATCGCACGATATTTTCTTTGATCCGCTCGCACTGCCGATCTCAACAGGTATCGAGGAAGACCGCAGAAATGCCGAGCAGACTATAGCGGCGATCAAGGATATTCATGCTCAGATGCCGGACGCGAATATCATTTTGGGCGTGTCGAATATTTCGTTCGGGCTGAATCCGGCTTCGCGGATCGTGTTAAACTCGATTTTTTTACATGAATGCGTGGAGGCAGGAATGAATTCGGCGATCGTCAATGCGTCGAAGATATTGCCGCTGAATCGGTTTAGCGAGCGTGAGATCGAGGTCGCGTTGGACTTGATATACGACCGTCGGAAGTTTGACAACGACATTTGCATCTACGATCCGCTGACGGAATTCACCACCCTTTTTGAAGGCAAGACGGCGACTTCGATGAAGCCGGACATCGCCAGCCTTCCGATCGAAGACAGGCTGAAACATCACATCATCGACGGCGAAAAGATAGGGCTGGAGGATTCGCTTAAACTTGCGCTCGAAACATATCCGCCGCTCGAAATTATCAACACAATTTTGCTCGATGGAATGAAAACGGTCGGCGACCTGTTCGGCAGCGGACAGATGCAATTGCCGTTCGTGCTGCAGTCGGCCGAGGCGATGAAGAGCGCGGTCAAGTTTCTCGAACCCTTTATGGAAAAGGCCGATTCCACGAACAAGGGCACGCTCGTGCTGGCTACAGTGAAGGGCGACGTGCACGACATCGGGAAGAATTTGGTCGATATTATTCTCACCAATAACGGCTATCGCGTAATAAATCTCGGCATCAAACAGCCGATCGACAGCATTCTAGAATCGCTTGCGGAGACGAAAGCGGATGCTGTCGGGATGAGCGGACTGCTGGTAAAATCGACGCTCGTTATGCGGGACAACCTCGAGATAATGAACGAACGGGGAATCAGCATCCCGGTTATTTTAGGCGGTGCGGCGTTGAATCGCCGTTATGTCGATAATGATCTGATTCCGCTTTACGACGGCGAACTTTTCTATGCCCGCGATGCGTTTGACGGTTTGCATACGATGGATTCCTTATGTGACGCAGAGAGGCGGCGACGCGGCGACGCGGTGAGCGATGCGGAAGCCCGCACGTTACTAAGGGCGAAAAAGGCAACTGCGGGTAACGGAACGAACGGTTTAACCGAGCTAATCGAAACTGTCACGGATGCGGAGGATTTGGTAGGCGAGGATGCCAAGCTGGGCAAGGCGGCGGCAAGAGTTTCGACGCGTTCGAGCGGAGACTCTACACATACGACACGATCGGATATTTCGCCAGCCGCTGTCATCCCGACCGCCCCGTTTTATGGTTCAAAGGTTGTTGAGATTACCGATTTGAATAAGGTATTTTCGTTTATAAACGAGACCGCTTTGTTCAAGGGCCAATGGCAGTACAAGCAGGGCAAGCGGTCGAAGGAAGAATACGACGCTATATTGCAGGAGACCGTTTATCCCAAATTCGCTGAGATCAAGGCACAGGCGATACGCGAGAAATTGCTCGAAGCAAAGCTTGTTTACGGCTATTTCCCCTGCCAGTCGAGCGGAAACGATCTGATCATTTTTCAGGACGACGAAAAGACTGAACGTATGAGATTTACGTTTCCACGTCAGCCAGTGGATCAACGCGGCGGCAAGAATTTGTGTTTGGCAGATTATTTCGTTGCAAGGAAACCAGTCGCTACCGCTCCCGGTTCTGACAAGATGGACGTGGTCGCGTTCCAGCTTGTGACGATGGGGCGCAAAGCCAGTGAGCATTCCGCGAAGCTGTTCAAAGCGGACGATTACACGAACTACCTCCTCTTTCATGGCCTGTCGGTCGAGGCCGCCGAAGCCTTGGCCGAAATGTGGCACAAACGCATCCGCACTGAGCTTGGGTTTGCGGATAACGACGCTCCTGAATTGGCGAAGCTTTTTCACCAGGGATATCAAGGCTCGCGGTACAGCTTCGGCTACCCGGCATGTCCGCGGCTTGAAGATCAGGAGAAGTTGTTCGAGCTGCTGCAGCCGGAACGTGTCGGCGTTGAACTGACCGAAGAATTTCAGCTCGATCCTGAACAATCGACATCGGCGATCATTGTTCATCATCCCGACGCCAAGTACTTCAATATAGATTAATTACAAACAAAAAGCGGAAGACTCGATAAGCCTTCCGCTTTTTGGATTAGATAGATCTGCTTTGTCGGCCCGCCTAAACACGGACACCTAAAAAGGCAGTTTCGTTCCTACTGAGTCGTAAAGTTAACATCCGTGGCCGCCGCGGTGTGATTGCGGACGATACTTGACGGTGTGTACGTCCTGCCCCGCTGTGCTTTCGGCGTGAGCGTGTATGACTGTGCGAAAGCCACGTTGTCGAACTGGTAGTATCCGAATGTGTTCGTCAATGCAACAACGGGCTGAGCTCCGCCCGTCAGGGTGACATAAACCCGGGCAACGCCGCGTCCGCCAGCATTTACTATTTGTCCGCCAATGACACCAGTTGTTGCCGCCGTTGCCGAAATGTTGAAATTCGTGTCGCTGACATCGAAGAAGATGTTACCGACCGCTTCAACCCTGATACGTGCCGTAGAAGTATTGATCGCGGGTGACACGATGGATTCCGAGCCGTCATTCGGCGTGGTGGCCGATAGGGTGGTTGGGAACGTCGCACCTCCGTCGGTTGAGAGCAGAATCCTGACATTCACAGCGTTTATCGGTGCTCCGCTCGATCCGCCGACATCCCATGTAACTGTCGGGTTCGAATTCAGAAACCAGGTTGTATTCGTATTGGGAGCACTGACCCTGAACGGGCCTGTGCCCGCAACCACGACGCTTACCGTTGCCGTATTGATGCCGCCACCGTTTGCACGGTTGTCACGGGCAATGACCTGGAAATTCATAGTTCGGGCGATCGTGGGCAATAGCTCACCGGTCAAAAAGGCTCCCGTTGTGCTTGGCGGAACATTCTGGTTGGCTAAAATATACTGGTTCGACGGAAACGTGCGTGCCGGATTAGATGTAGGAGCGTAAGGCCTAAAAATGGGCCGGGCGCTGCCGTCCGAATCGGTGTTTGGTACGGCTGTAGTTCCAGGGCCGAGATCGTACTGCTGCCAATCGTAAGTTACAGTATCGCCGTTTGCATCCGTTGACGATGCCGTCAGCGTAAACGGGGTTAGACTAGGAATGTTGAAGCTCGTGCCGCCGACGCTTGCGACCGTCGGCGGTGTATTGCCAGTGGCTGTCGTTGCGGCGCAGGTATTGCCGGTGCCGATTTGGCTATAGGCGACAATTTCCTCGAGACTCTTGACGTGAAATGAGTCAATACTATTTCCAGCCAAGTCCTGACCGGAGCAAATACCCGCGTACGCCATGATCGTGATGCCGCTGCCTGGCTCATAGGCACTGGAAGCCGTACGTTGGCCCCCCTGTCCACAGCTGCCTGCAAGACTGTTGAAGGTGTGATTTCCACCCCATTGATGACCCATCTCATGGGCAACATAATCGATCGCAAAAGCATCGCCGACAGGATTAGATAGACCTGTAACGCCACGTGCTTTGTTCGCACCGCACGGCACGCCGACGCCCGCAATACCGCCGCCGCCCGTGCTGAATACATGGCCGATGTCAAAATTGGCCGATGTGATGACCGTATTCGTATTTGCTACATTTTCGTTCAGCATCGTCGAGCCGTTACTGTTTGTGTAAGGGTCGTTTGCCGATGTACACGCCACTCCTCCGCACGATACGTTATCACCAGCATAAACGATCAAATTATTAGTCCCAACGACGACCATTCGTATCGCCAGATCGCGTTCGTAGACGCCGTTTACGCGGTTCATGATCACGACTTGGGCCGCCATTGTGCCAGCAATCGTATTGCCGCCAACAGCAACCGCGTATTCATTTGTAGCGGCCAGTGCCAACCGATACGTTCTGAGCTGTGTACCGGAAGTGACTTCGGGAGCCGCAGAGTCAGGAATCAATTCGTGGAAATCCGGTTTCTTCGGCCTGATTAAAGTATCAAGCGCATTTTTCGAATCCAGATCGCAATAGAAATCGGTCGTACGGCGGACATCGCGTTTGTAATAACTGATGTAATTACTCGTATCGCCCTTCGTGTACGGATCGACCATTACCGTTCCGCGGGGCGACAGGATCATCGAGTGAAAGCCGTTGGGAAGCAGATCGAACCGGACGGTTGCGGTCGGGTCGTCAACGCCCTGGCCGCGATATGTTGCACCGAGCTCTGGATATTTCTCCAACAAAAGTGGTTCGACGATAAGGGAATGCTCGACTCGGAATCGCTCAAAGGTACCGTCCGGCATCGGGAGCGTGACAATCGTGTTCGAAATCCCGAACGGATCGGCAAATTCTTCCGGCGCCGAGTTCAAAATCGTACGAAGCATCGTCTTGTTCAGACGAAATGTTTTGTAATTATCCGGCACTACGGAACGTTGGGCCGAACGCATCGCGGATGACGAATCATCAATCGCTTTCCACACTCCGTCGCCGGAGCGTTGAGCGTTTACCAGGCCGGCAGTGGAAAGTGTGAGAATCGCGAACAAGAAAAATGGTCGGTACAACCTCTTAGACATGGGGAAATCTCCTTGCGAGTTTTAGTAAATGTTAACCTGGCTTTGGCAGCGATAAGGTCGGGCGATGCCATGAGCCTTTTTAAGCGAATAAATTGTGCGTGTTAGGTCAAAGTGCCGATCGAGCCTCGGAAAACATAATATTAACGAAAAAAATGTTCAATGTCTATCATTTTCGATTGTCGGTAATGTCTTAATTTTGTGCTGCTTTCAGAAATATTCCGTTTTGTCTTTGTGTCCTCCGTGTCTTGCTTCGTGTACTTCGTGTTTAAAACAGCCTTTAACACAGAGAACACCAAGCGAAGACACATAGAACACGGAGGGGTTTATAAGCAACAGGTTTGAGACACTACCTCATGGTCGTGGGTTCGTCAGATCGTTCGCGGATGCTAAAATGACCTCTTGTTTATGCTTAACGAGATCGCGCCGGCGACACAAACAAAGGAGCTTGACGTAAGACCCGATAATCCCGTGCCAACGGCTGAGGAAATTGCCGTACTCGGCCCGGTAGAGCGCGCAGCGTTTCGGCTTGTCCGCCGCATGAACCGCGGGCGTTGGAAAAAGTTCTGGACGTTCTGCCAGCGGCACATAGGTTCACTGTGGATCTATTTGGCTACCTACAACCTGATGAATGTTCGCGGCTTCGAAAATATTGAGCGAACGGATGTCGACCGCCCGCTGATCCTGGTCGCAAACCACCGTTCGTTTTTCGATATGTACACGGTTTCGAGTGCGCTTTTTCGGCGGACCACGCGGCCTATTACGCTCTTTTTTCCAGTACGGGCAAAGTTTTTTTACGATAACCCGATCGGGTGGTTTGTAAACCTGATAATGGGCTGGTGGGCAATGTACCCGCCTTTTTTTCGTGAGGAAAAAGAGGCAAACAAGCGGGCCTTTGATAAGTTTTCGGTCCGCGAACTGATACATATCTGCCGCTATGGACGCGGCCATGTCATAGGTTTTCATCCTGAAGGCAAGCGGAATCTTAGCTCTGACCCGTATAGCTTTCTGCCCGCCCAGCCTGGAATCGGCAAGGTGATCTACGAAGCGCAGCCGCAGGTCGTGCCGGTATTTATCACCGGCCTTCGAAACGAACTGGCAAAACAGGTTTTGGGAAACTGGACCGGCGGCGAAAAGGTGAGAATCTGGTTTGGCGAGCCGATTGAGTTGGACGAATTTTACCTGAAGCGGGATTCGGTCCGGACGCATAAAGAGATCTCGGATTTTCTCATGACGAAGATCGCTGCGCTCGGTGACATGGATCGGACGGAATTTGAGGAGCAATTAGGAGTTTCTTCTTAGCGAACTTTGCGAAAACCTTCGCGGCCTTTGCGGTTGGAAAAAGATTTTAAACGCAAAGGACGCGAAGGAAATCTGGCAAAGGTCGCAAAAAAGATTGATGTGCTCAACGTGATTGATTGTGGACGAAAGTAGTAAAAATCAAACCGGGCAGTTCGAGAGGCCGCTTCTGGAGATGTCGGACAAGCGGCGTTGGTTGGTGACCGCAGGCGTAATGGTCGGTATGTTCATTGCCGCACTCGAAGCGACGGTGGTAGGCACGGCGATGCCGACAGTAATTGCGTCGCTCGGCGGGCTTAACAGATATAGCTGGGTTTTTTCGGCTTATCTCGTCACATCGACAGTGACGGTGCCGGTCTGGGGCAAGCTTTCAGACCTTTATGGCCGCAGGTTGATGTACCAGATCGGAATCGGGATGTTCTTGCTCGGAACGCTGCTGTCCGGCTTTTCAGGGTCGATGACGCAGTTGATAATATTCCGGGCGATCCAAGGCCTTGGCGCCGGAGCACTCGTTCCGCTTGGAATGACCATTATTGGCGACACGTTCACATTGGAAGAACGTGCAAAAATGCAGGCTTACTTCAGCGGAGTCTGGGGCCTGTCGAGCATCATCGGCCCGGTAGTCGGCGGTTTTATCACCGATCAGATTTCGTGGCGATGGGTATTCTGGATAAACCTGCCGATTGGCGTAGTCGCGGCTTTGATAATCGGGATCGCCCTCAAGGAGCCGAAACTCGGGCGCAAACCGACTATCGATTACGCCGGTGCGGTTCTGCTGATGGCCGCGATAAGTCTGCTAATGCTTGTCATGGTCGAAGGCGGCAGTTCGCTCACTACGCTTTTTTCACCGGTAAACATTGTGCTATTGGGAGCGTCGGTCGTGATGCTTTTGCTGTTTGTCCGGGTCGAAAATCGGGCCGCCGATCCGATAATCCCGTTCGATCTTTTTCGCAACCGCACGGTAACAATATCCGTGATTGCCGGTTTTCTCGGCGGCGTGGCGATGTTCGGCGCGATATCCTTTATTCCTCTTTTTGCCCAGGGTTCGCTGGGCTTTTCGGCGACTGAAGCAGGTTCGCTTCTCACGCCTCTGATGCTGAGTTGGGTGACGATGTCGGTTGTCGGCGGGCGTTTGATGCTGCGATTTGGCTATCGCGGAATCACGATTGCCGGTTTTATAGTGTTGACCATCGCCTTTGTTCTACTGGCTATGTTCCAGCGTGATACACCAACATACTGGCTTTATCCGAATCTGATGCTGATCGGGGCCGGGCTTGGATTGACGATGCTTACACTTCTAATCGCGGTCCAGCAGGCCGTTGAACGAACCAAGTTAGGAATCGCCACGTCGCTCAATCAATTTTCGCGTTCCATCGGTGGAGCATTGGGCGTCGCGATCATGGGAGCGGTATTGACGGCCGGGCTGGCAAACCAACTGCATAAGGTCGCCGAAACTGAAAACAGCGGCATCTCGCATGAGCAAGCGGCGGAGTTTGCCGGCAATCCGAACGCCTTGATCGAACCGACGGCAAAAGCCCTGCTGCCCGTGGAGACGTTAAATATTCTGCAGCAAGCAATGGCAGCGGCAATACATCCGGTTTTCTGGGTTGGGGCGTTTATGTCTTTGTTGGCTTTAATTGTTGTGTTATTTCTTCCAAAACCCGAACGGCCGTCAGCGGATGTCGATGGCGAACGACTTGTCATGGCCGAGCAGACTAACATAAATGCCCGGAATCAGCCGGTGGCGGAGGAACGTGGCGAGCTTGGCGAGAAAAGTTGACTACTTCCGTTTGCCGAGTTCGACAGCACGCTTGTACGCGCCGTAGATGGCTTTGGACAAGACGGTCCGCAAGCCGCCCTTCTCCATTTGGTATATAGCCTCTGCTGATGTTCCGCCCGGCGAGGTAACCATGTTGCGGAGTTCGGCGGGATGTTTTTGAGATTCGATCGCGAACTGTACAGAGCCGAGCATCGTCTGCTGAACAAGCTCTTTAGAGATCTCGCGGGAAAATCCCAAATGCACGCCCGCGTCGGTCATCGCTTCCATGACCATGAAAATATAGGTTGGGCCGGTCGCGCTTAGCGATGTTGCCATATCGATCATGTTCTCGGTCTCGACAAAAAGCTCCTTGCCCAGAGCCGAAAGCATGATCTTAACCTGTTTCTTATGATCTTCATCAACCTCCGGTGAACACGTCCAGGCAGTCATTCCAGCCCCGATCTGCGACGGCGTATTTGGCATTGCCCGAACGACGAGACTGTTATTCAGGGTTTCCGAGATAGTCTCGATACCAGCACCAGCGACGATTGAAATAACAAGCTGTTCGGGTTTTATTGCACCGGCCAGGTCTTTTAGTACGCTGCGAAAACGCTGGGGTTTCACACAAAGAATTACGACTGATTCAGAATGGGGAAAAGCATTAGCGGCGGCTGCATTATCGGCGAAAACCTTAATACCATACTTAGATTCCAGCTCGGATCGACGGTCGGCTCGAGGATGACTAGCGGCTATCTGCGCAGGAGACACGATCTCTTCACGCAAAAGCCCGGCAACGATCGACTCGGCCATTACGCCGCAGCCGATAAACGATAGACTGGTTTTTTTTGACAACTTATTGGTCATGATATTGATGCGATGATCTAACACACATCGTCACTTCTAGGCGGAAAATTGTTGGTGATATCCGCAATTATTCATAGCTCAAAGCTTCGACGGCGTCGAGCCGGGCCGCCCGCATCGCCGGATATAGACCGCCAATCGCTCCGCCGATGAGTCCGACCACGAATACGATGCAGATGACAAGAGGACTCAATTCGACCTCAAGAGTCGCAAATTTGCCGATGACGAAGCGCAGAACGACGGTCAGCACAATTCCCAGAATGATCCCGAAGAGGCTTATCAGTAGGGCTTCCTGCGTTATCGTCCAGCCGATTTTGGAGTTGCTCATGCCGAGAGACTTCATAATGCCGATCTGACGCGTGCGTTCGGTGACCGTGGTGTACATCGTCAACAAGATAACAAGAGCGCTGATGACTGCGGCGACGCCGATAAAGACATTCAGGAAAATATTAAGAGCGGGGAAACCTGCCATGTAAAGTTCTTCAAGATCACGCGTGGGCACTATCTGGTTTTCGGGAAATCTGTCCTGCAAATTTTGTGCGACCTGATCGACAGTAAAACCGGGCTTGACCGCAATGAGGACCGAAGAAACTTTGCCCTCGCTGCCAAGCTGCGTTTGCATGGTTGATAGCGGTATCTTGAGCCGAGCACCACCCGCCGGTTCGTAGACACCAACTACGGAGAACTGGCGTTCGTACAATGGGATCGTGTCGCCGATCTTTAATTTCTTTTGCCGCTGCCAGGCGGTGTCGATGATCGCCTCGTCGGTACCGTCCTGAAACGCCCGTCCCTCAACCACCTGCAGACCGGAAATCACTGCGTAATCGTCAAAATTGACGCCATCTACCAGACGTTTGCCGGAATTGTTGTCCGTCGCATCAACCGAATTCTGCCCGATAGCCACTGCTGACCGTACTCCTTCAACGCTTAAGACTTCGGTAGCCATCGAGACTGGAACCCGGAACGATTCCGAGCCGCTCATGCCTTTCGAACCCGACGCACGAAAGAAGATCTCGGCTCCAACATTTGCTTCGCGGGTCGCCTGTTCGCGGATGGTTCCGTTTGCCAGTCCGACTGTAAAGACGATCAGCAGCACACCGATAGCTATGCCGAAAATACTGACGAATGTCCGGGCCGGCCGGTGAAGCATGTTTGAAAAAACTAAACTATCCATAGTTGATGTGACGCGGCGAGCGGGGTGACGGGGAGACGCGGAGACTTCCCTCTACTTAATTGTCCATTTTTCCGGTTCCGAATGCATTTTTACCAACTGTCCGAGTATAAGATCGTATTTCAAATCAAGTTCGTCAAAAATGGATTCACCAATGTAATTACAACGCAAGGAAAACTCTAGCCAAACCCGAGTTTCGTCGGCTTCGCTTTCGGAGTCACTTAATTTGCTGACGAAATGCGCGGGATAACGTCGCTTACGCCAAGCTTCAGCCAAATTCGCGCAAACGGAACGAGACGAGCGACGCATCTGGTCCACCATCGAGTATTTTTCTTCTTGAGGAAACGATTTTGTGATCTCAAAAATTTTCATCGCCCCTTCAAATGCGTTCTGATAAACGCGAAGTTCCCTGTAACTTCTAATATTCGGCGTTGTCTCTCGTTCGTTCTTCATCCCTGCGTCGCCGTGTCGCCGTGTCTCCGCGTCATGGCTTTGCCGGGGCGGAGTTCGAATTTGCCGCAGCAACCTGATTCAACTGATTCGCGTCTTGCTGAAGTTCCTCCGCTGATTTCCACCCCGCTTTTCGGAGTAAATCTATCGCAAAGCGGATCGGGATCGCCATATTCGCAGCCGTATTTTCGGTGAACACGCCGAAATTAACCCCAATGACTTTACCAGTTTGGCCAAAGAGCGGAGCACCTGAGCCACCCTCGGCAGTTTTTGCGTCGTGGACGATGCGCCGCGTGTCGAGATCGGTGATCGCTCCCTGCGTCGTCAGCGGCACGATCTTCCGCGACTGTGCGAGGAAGTTGATAAGATTCTGCCGCGAATTGCCAAAACGCTGATTTATCGACTTCGCTTCGTCGTCATCGACCATTGCCAGAAGCCTATCCGGGCCGCTTGGATAACCCATTGTCACGACAGTTTTGCCGATTGTTGATGCCTCGGAATCGGTTTCAAGCGGCAGCACGGGAACTTCGGCGGGCAACAGCGTCGGATCTATGGAGGCGACCGCAAGGTCTTCGCGGCCGCCGATTTCGCGTACCTTTAGCACGAACGGCTGCGGAAAATTCGGGAAGTAGATGACAAGACGTTTTATCCGTGCACGACCGTTGGAATCGCGCATCATCTGTTTCACGATGTCGTCTTCCGTCCACGGCTGAAGTACATGACGATTCGTAACAATATAACCGCCGCCGACGTGAAATCCTGTGCCGATAAAATCGTATTCGACGGCGCTTCCATTTCCTTCGGTCGTGAGGCCGTATGAGGGCGCGGTATTGGGCTGCGTTGCGTCTTCGGCCGGTGCGGGTTCATACGGGCTGGTGCGAAAAGCTTGCGGATCGCGATACCGCAACGTCTTCCCCGATTGCCGGTCGACAAGGTCGTAAACGCCGATGATCAAGCAGACTCCATTGCCGTAATCGACACGAAGGTTTTGGGCGAGCGAAACTGTCTTAATGATGTCTTTGTTGGTCTTATCCAATTCGCCGAGTTGGTCGCTAGTTTCGCCCAATGTCTTTTCCAGACGTTCGATGATACCGGCCTGCCGCTCGGCCACTTCACGACTTTCCTTCAATTCGCGGTTGACCGCGTATCCCAGATAAAGGACTCCGGTCAAAAATCCGATCGTCAAAACAAGCGTAATCAGCTTGGAGGTCAGCGATACTTCGCGAAGCAGCTCCCGCGTAAATTCTCGAAGAAATGTCTTGGCGTCGTCACGTTTTGGCGATGTAGCCGATTCGAGAGCAGCCTCTTCGATAAACTGGGCGATGTGCGGCGAATCACGATTGGTAGTTATCAGCGACGGCTTTTCAGTCAACGAAAAGAACGAAAAGGAGATGTCGGTTTTTTCGATCTTCAAAACGTCGCCGTCCGAGATCGCGATAAACCGGCGAAGCGGCTTATCATTTATCGAGAATTTTAGGTCCGGATCGAATTTTGTAACTCTGAACACACCATCCGTGTTCTCCAATTCAACCCACATGCCCGCCGCTTCAAGCTGCTGTGTGTGAATTTGAAGATCACTGTTTTCATCCGAACCGATACTCAGGCGGTCTTCGGAGAAAAACTCCGTCCGCTTTTCCGACCCGACCGAGATGTGAATGATGATGCCAACTGCCATAAAGCTAGTCGAGAGAGGCGAGTCGCGAGTCGAGAGGAATTTTTCCGCTCCGAGAGTTACGACGGAGAACTTTGGCACAAACTTCCGGCTCTAGACTCTCGACTCAAGACTCTCGACTCACGGAAGAGAGATTTTACCATAAACACAAGCTGCTTCGATGCCAAACATCGGCGTTTCGTGGCATTATAAGAATAATGAGCAACAAGAAAATCATTGACGACCGCGAGCAGCTCGAAAAGCTTGCACCGATGCTGAAAGCACCGATAAAAAGGCAGGTTTTCGTCTGTAACGGAAAATCGTGTGCTGCGGTCGGCAGCGAGGCCGTCAAAAACGAATTCGCACGGATTCTGGAAGAAAAGGGGTTGCGCCAGGGAAAGGAGTCGAAAGGCCGCAACCCGATGGGCGAGATACTCCTGACGGACTGCGGCTCGATCGGATTTTGCTCGGTCGGACCGGCCGTTATGGTCTACCCGGACGGGACGCTTTACGGCCAGCTAACCGCGGAAGACGTGCCGGAGATTATCGCGAAACATCTGGAGAAGGGAAAGGTTGTGCAGCGGTTGGCGCTGATGGAACTTTCCGTCGACACCCCTGAATGATGATCGCTGCGTCGTCCGTGTGTTTCATTGACGCGGAATGCCGGTCGGACATTACTTTCACTGCTTTTTACAACATCTCTCATTTTCACAACAGCTTAACGAAACTGGGAGATCCGGTTGTTCCGCTCTCGTTCGGTCCGCGTTCCGACCACGTTCCGTCCGGCAGCGGAACGTGGAAATAACTGAATATAATTGATTTAGGGGATTTTCTTCGACGAATTCCGTGGAAATTTAAAACAATTTATTTTGGCGGTTTGCAGCGGGAAAATTCGGGTCGTTGAATAGATGTCGTTGAGTTGTCAAAGACCAAAAATGTGAAACGATCTTAACATAAAATAAAACAAACGGCAAGATATTTCTCGTACGTCCACCGTGCGCGGACAGGGCCTGACACACGGCATGTCAGGCCTTCGATCAAGGTCTGGATCAGAACAGTGCCGAACGGCGGAATTTACATCTTGGTGGCGACAACTTCGAGATATTCGCTCATAACGAGTGTCGTTCCGTCGGTTTTGATGTTGTTTTCGGTCCAAAGGCTAATTAGGTCGTTCGTGAATGCCGCGTGGTTGTCTTCGCCCATCGCTTTAAGAGCCATCACTGTCGGGCCGAAATGGGTCTTGAAGTGCTCCACAACTTCGGCGGGGCCGTATTCGAAAACGAACTCGGCTAGCCGCGGCGTGGTTTGTAGTCCCGTTACGCGCTCACCGAACCTTTCCTTTACGATCTCCGGGTCGCCCCACTGAACGGGCGGCGGCATGTTCGGCGGCGGAACGTATTTGCCGCCAAGTTTGAACATCTGACCGGAAAATCCGGTCGGAGTCCAGTTCGCCATTGCGATCGTGCCGCCGGGTTTGCAAACGCGCAGCAACTCGGTCGCCGCGACATCCGGCCGCGGTGCGAACATCGCTCCGAACATCGTCATTACAAGGTCGAATGAATTGTCGCCATATGGCATTGCCTCGGCGTCGCCAACTTCGAACTTGATGTTCAATCCCGCTTCGTTTGCCCGTTTCTTGGCTGAATCGATAAGGTTTTCGGCGATGTCGACGCCGGTAACGAGAGCGCCCTTTTGAGCGGCAATCTCGGCGAGATTGCCGCTGCCGCAAGCAACGTCGAGGACTTTCATTCCCGGTTTGATATCCAACCGGTCGACAAAAGCCGCTGCCGTCGTCTCAATATGCTTCGCCACCTCGGCGAAATCGCCCGCCTCCCATGTAGTTTTAAGTTTGGATTTAAGATTCTCCATTTCAGGAGATGTTCCTGTACTCATAATTGCCTCCAACTGCTGATTAATTGAATGCTGCACGCAAAAATCGATCTTGCGCGCATCATATCACCGATGTAAGCAGTTTCGCGGAAATATTTCATTCGATGCAGGGCAATGTTGTTCGCTTGCCCTCGTATTTATGTGGCGATCCCAATTCATCGAAGACTGCGGACATTTCGAAAAATTGGCATCAATGCTCAAGGCGCCGATAAGTGTTTGTTTGTGCCTGCACGTCTTGTTCTTCGGTCGGCCTGGCAGAAAGTAATAGCTGATTTCCCGCGAATTCTCACCGAGAAGGCAAAAAGGGAATGTGGTTGAGAGATTGCCGTCGCTCAAACCTGGCAAAAATCGTGATATAGTGTGCGTGATGAGTGCTGAAATTCTTAGTCGAATCACTTCAAATCCACGACAGGCTGGCGGGCGGCCTTGTATACGCGGAATGCGTATTCGCGTCAAAGACGTTCTTGACATGCTTGCGGGTGGAGCAACCGAAAGAGAGATTTTGGCCGATTATCCCTACCTTGAATCTGATGATATCAAAGCTTGCCTCGAGTATGCGTCGGCACAGGTGGATCACGCCGTCGTGATGGTGTCTTGATGAATTTTCTTGTCGATGCCCAACTTCCGCCCGGATTGGCCGGTTGGCTGATCGAAAGAGGCCACACCGCAACTCATGTCAATGATATTTTCATGACTGCAACAGAAGATTCTGAGATTTGGGATTATGCGGTGAAGAGAGCTTTGATCATAGTTACAAAGGATGAGGATTTTTCAGAACGGGTATCACGGACGAGCGGCGGCCCCGTTGTTGTATGGCTTCGAATTGGAAACGCCACGAACCGCAATCTCTTTCATTGGCTAGAGCCGCGATGGGAACCGGTCATGCAGTTGTTAGAAGATGGAAATCGGCTGATCGAGGTTCGATAAGAATCAACGTACCGCTCCATCCGTTTCTGCTCCATCGGCACCGCCGTCATGCTCTATCCCGACGGCACAATGTACGGCCAAGTCCAGCCGGAGGATGTGGCGGAGATCGTTGAAGAGCATTTGGAGAAGGGGGGAAGTGGTCGAGCGATCGGCGTTGATAGTATTGTGAATGCAGTTGCTATCACTTCTTATCGGGTTGATCATAAAAGTCAATAACTGCATTTTTACCATCGACGACGCAGTCAAACTCTTCGCGAATTGTCCGTGAGTCAGCGTGTTTGGTAAAACATATGAACAAGACGAGTTGACGTCTGAGACCCAAGCCGGAAGGCTGGATACGTCGTGGTCGTCCGCGAGAAATGCGAATTCGTATTGCTCAGACTCCTTTAGCCCTCGCAACAGGACTTGTGCCTGAGAAATGCTTACGCCGTATGCTTGCGACATCACCCGGACGAACCCAAGTTCGGTGATCGATGAGATAAGAAATTTCGGGATATCGTTCTTCGCTATCTCTGCTGCCCAAATTGCGACGCGTACGTAAAATTGGTGTTCGGTATGGCCGAACGCGACAAGAGCGTTAACATCGAGAAGGTACTTCATGGAAAGTCCGCAAGTATTTCCTCGACCATCTCGTTGGTCAATATTGGGGCATCAGGGCCGGAAGTCAGTACCGGCAGCCCGGTAATCGGACTGGTAATGATTCGCGTTGTGAATTTCGGTTGTCGTTTTGGCGAGAGCACAATGTCTCCATTTTTAACATCGGCGATAAGCTTATCGCCCGACTTGATACCGAGACGGCGCCGCATCGATGCGGGAATTACGACTTGTCCTTTTTCTAATACCTTCGTTTCCATAAATAACAGTCTAACACCTAAGTCAACCTCGCATCACCCCCAGTATCTCATCCACGACCTTCTTAGCATCGCCGAAAAGCATCAGCGTATTGTCCTTGTAGAACAGCGGGTTATCGACACCTGCGTAGCCACTGGCCATGCCGCGTTTCATTACTATGACATCGCGTGCCTCCCAAACATGAAGGACGGGCATTCCGGCGATGGGCGAGCCAGGGTCGTCCATGGCGGAGGGGTTGACGATGTCGTTGGCTCCGATCACCCAGGCGACATCGGTATCTTTGAACTGGTCGTTGATCTCGTCCATTTCGAAAACGATATCGTAAGGAATATTTGCCTCGGCGAGCAGGACGTTCATGTGGCCGGGCAAGCGACCGGCGACCGGGTGGATGGCGAATTTTACGTCGATGTTCTTTTCTTTGAGGCGTTTTACGACCTCAGCCAGCGAATGCTGTGCCTGAGCGACTGCGAGGCCGTAGCCGGGGATGATGATTATCTTGCGGGCCTGCTGGAGCAGGTCGGCGGCTCCGGGTGCTTCGATGGAATGGACCTCGCCTGCGGGTGCCGCGGCCGAGCTAGTTGTCCCACTTTCGGTACCAAATCCGCCCAGCATTACGCTGACGAACGAGCGGTTCATTCCCTGACACATTATGTAGCTTAGGATCGCGCCGCTTGAGCCGACCAGAGCACCGGTGATGATGAGCAGGTCGTTGCCGAGCATAAAGCCCGCTGCCGCGGCCGCCCAGCCGGAATAGCTGTTGAGCATTGAGACGACGACCGGCATGTCAGCTCCGCCGATAGCCATAACAAAATGAATGCCGAGAATTCCGGTCAGGATTGCGGCTGCGATCAACGGCAATTGCCCGGTGCTGGTGTCCGGCGAGATAAAGAACGCAACGCCAAGGCCGATAGTCACAAGAAGCATGACGATATTGATCAAGTGGCGTCCGGGAAGGAGCAGTGGTTTACCCCCGACTGTGCCTTGGAGTTTGAGAAACGCGACAACCGAACCTGTAAATGTTACGGAACCGATCACAACCCCGATAAAAATCTCGACAGTGTGCAAGCTGGTCTCGCCCGCCGTCATCGGTTTGTGCGGCCCCAAATACGTCGCGATCCCTACCAAAACTGCCGCCAAGCCGACAAAACTGTGCAGTATCGCCACAAGCTGCGGCATCGACGTCATCTGCACCCGAGCCGCGAGCACGGCCCCGATAAGCAACCCGGGAACCAACGCCGCCGCAAGAACCGGCAACCCGCCGATCTGCATCCCCGCCCCGGTCGCCACCAGCGCGATCAGCATCCCGAGAATGCCGTACAAATTCCCACGCCGCGCCGTCGTCTGCTGTGACAGGCCGCCAAGGCTCAAAATAAACAACGCGCTCGCGGCGATGTAGGCGATTGTGATGAGGCTAGCTTGCATTTAGAGTTATGAGACGATCACGATATCTCCCGGATCGATCGATCGGAGTTTTTCCAATGCTCTTGGCACAAGTGGTTTGAGCATCGGATATGTGCTTCGCGCCGCCTTTAGTACAAGGATCGCGATATCGAAATTCTTGATATTTTGCTGAAATCGCAGATTTTGATCGACAGTTATTAAAACGTCGAACTTTGGTGAAGCTGCCTCAAGTAGTTTCCCATTTTTCAGTCCTTTGAAGCCGGCCTCCTCAATGGTCGAAACTTCATGTTCGGCGAACTCTGGCTTTAAATAATTTGTTACACACTCGTCAAACAGCAATTTCATAGCCGATAAGCAATCGCTCCTTTGATTCTTCAAGGACCGCTATTAACTGCTCACGGCTTACCGTTGGGTACTGCTCAAGAAACTGCTCGACGGACTCGCCCGACTCTAGGCTGTCATATAGGTTCTGGATCGGAACACGAGTGCCACGGAAAACCGGTGTTCCCCCCAGCTTTTCAAGGTCGATTTCGACTAAATTATGGTCTACGTTGCTCATATCTTGAAAGTATCTCTGTTATGTGCAGATGGTCAAGCGAATTGAGCGAAACAGTCATCGTTTGGCCACTAAGGCTTAAAATAAACAACGCACTCGCGGCGATGTAGGCGATTGTGATTAGGCTTTGCTGCATTTAGAGAAAAGGTAAAAACCTTAATGCCGCGTAGCGGCCATTCGTATTTAGCCGTGGGTTTCAACCCACTGAAAAGAAAAAAATGTCTCGTTGCGTAGCGACGACCGGATCACACGAGTAAGTAGCGTTCGTCAAAATCAATCTCATGCCGCTCAACAACTCGCGATATTCGATTTCAAATGTTTTTGACGAATGATGTTCCTGCTGCCTTATTTATATAATCGACCACGCTCGGCACGATTGACTTATTCACAGTAAACACCGCGTATCCATCTTGCCATGCAAACTTATCCAAACGCGGAAATTCGGCATGAATCCATTTCGACGACTCACCTTTTATCATCTGAGCGATCTGGGTTGGAGCCAATGAAGGCTTGCCAATACGAGAACATGAATATGAACGTCGATACCGCCGATAGCGATAGCAGTCATATTATGATTCTTCAATATCCCGCCGATGTAAGCCCAAACCCTTTTCTCAATGTCGAGCGTGATGAATCTCACACGGTTCTTGATACTGAAAACAATATGGATAAAAACATTGCGAATATGTATTTGCCATCGACTCGGCCGTCGCTAACGCGACGGAGATACGCTCTAATGTTCCGTGGGTTGAAACCCACGGCTAAATTCGGCTAATCGCTACGCGACTGTTAGATCCGCTCATCTACTTCCTGAACATCGCCAACATTCTATTAGTCACCAAAAATCCGCCTGCAATATTGATCGCTGCTATAAGGACGGCGATTGCTCCGAGGATTGTCGTCACGTTGAGATCGGTACCTAAAAGCTGGAGCATTCCGCCGACTAAAATAATTCCGCTGATGGCGTTGGTGACGCTCATTAGGGGCGTGTGGAGGGCAGGTTTGACGCTCCAGACGACTTGGAACCCGACGAAGCACGCGAGCATAAAGACGGTAAAATGCGAAAGGGTTGACGACGGAGCGACAAGACCGATGCCGAGCAAAGCGGCTCCGGCGATGACGAGCAAGGCCGGGTTGATTCCGTTGCTTTCTCCGTGGCCGTGGCCCTTTGTGGCGGTAGCGACTGCGACGCTGGCCGAGCTTTTTGTCGGAACTCCGGGTTCCGGCGGAGCGGCTGGTGTCGGCGGGGCTGGTGGCGGCCACATTATCTTGCCTTCGTGAACCACTATCGCGCCGCGGACGACTTCGTCGTCGAGGTTGACCTGTAAAACGGCTCCGGTTGGTTCTGTTGACGTTGTCTCATCCGTCGCTGAGCCCTTACTTACGTGCGGGCTACTGACACTCGGGCTACTGACACTCGGGCTACTGACACTGAGTTCGTCGATCAGGGCAACAATCGTTGAACCGTAGAGCTGGCTGGCCATGCTTGCCATCCGCGACGGCAGATCGGTATAGCCGATGATCGTAACACCTTTGTGATGAACGATCTTGCCGGGATCGGTCAACGCACAATTTCCGCCCTGTTCGGCGGCGAGATCGACGATCACGGAGCCGGGCTTCATCGATTCGACCATGCCTTGCGTGATAAGCTTGGGGGCCGGCTTGCCGGGAATCAGAGCGGTGGTAACGATAATATCGACCTGCATTGCCTGCGCCGCGAAGAGAGCCATCTCGGCTTTCAGAAAATTATCGGACATCTCCTTTGCATAGCCGCCTTTGCCCTCGCCTTCTTCTTCAACCTTGATATCGAGGAACTCGGCACCCATGCTTGCGACCTGCTCCTTGCACGCAGAGCGAGGGTCGAACGCCTTGACGATCGCACCGAGAGCGCGGGCCGCGCCGATGGCCGAAAGCCCCGCCACACCGGCCCCGATGACCATCACTTTGGCCGGATCGATGCGCCCTGCGGCTGTGATCTGTCCGCCGAAAAAGCGAGGAAAATTGTTTGCCGCCTCGATGATCGCACGGTATCCGGCGATATTTGCCATCGCGGAGAGCGTGTCCATTTTTTGGGCACGGGTGATGCGCGGAACGCAGTCCATCGCGAACACGGTCGCTTTTCGTTTGGCGAGACGGTCGAGCAGTTCACGGTTTTGTGCCGGCCAGATGAATCCGACGAGCGACGCGCCTTCTTTTAACAGCTCCGCTTCATGAAGACCAAGTTCCGTGTTTTGCTCGGGCGGGCGGACCTTCATCACTACATCCGACGCGGCCCAAAGCTCTTTTGTATCGTCAATTACCGTGGCTCCCGCTTCGCGGTATTCGGCGTTCGAACAATTGATGCCGTGCCCGGCCCCGGATTCGACGACTACATCAAATCCGAGCTTTTTCAATCTCAAAATCGTCTGCGGCGTGGCGGCGACACGCTTTTCGCCGGGATGGATCTCTTTTGGGATTCCGATGGTAACCATAATTTTGACAATACTATACAGGAGATAGACAAGGAGTGTAAATCACAGGGAGGGCGGCGATCTTAAGAATAGGGAAATGTGGGTGGCAGTATCAGTTTTCCTTCGCCATTTTCTGCAGCGTAATCATCACGATCGCGTCGTCGCCACCGGTACGGGAATACGAGATCCAAAAACCGGCCTTTGGATATTGAACTGTTTTTTGTATCCCGCCGTCAGCTTTTGACGGAACATCGGTTCCAACGACCGTCTTCGGTGTGGGAGCCAATTTCAGGTCGCCAGTGTACATTATCGAGATCACACGGACGGTTTTCTTGTCATCGTAAAACACACGGGCCGATTCGGTTTCTGAAAATGTGAAATCGTCTTCGGCGTCGGATTCGTCGGTTCGTTTACCCAGCTTTGTCCTAACGTCGGCGGCGGGCATCCCGATCGTGATGCCTTTGTATGAGTCATACGGCACCTTTGTCTGGACGCCCTGGGCTGAGATGTTGCAGTATCCGCCAAAAACAAACAATGCTGCGAACAATAGAGAGAGTTTCATTTCGTTTCCTCGTAATTCGTTTTCGGTTGTGGTGATCGAGACTGTTGACATAAATTCCTCATTTGTCAAAAACCTGAGCGGGAGTGAAATGGTAAATCGGGTGACGAACGTGCGGGATTATATATCTAAAAGTAAACCCGCGCAATCGCGGTCGGCAATCGTGCGGGTGGACGGAAATTGGTCGCTGACGGCGGAGTGGTTCCGTTAGCTACGGCTTTTCGAGAATCGTTTTTAGACCTTTGAGACCTTCTTCGAAATCTTTGCCGACCTCTTTGTCCATGTCGATCACGAGACACATAATATTCAGCGGACGCGGCATCGATCCTGTGAAGCCCCACTTGACCATTGTCTGATTATCGCCGGAAGCTTCGGTGACGATATATGCGTCGCTCTTGGTTTCGAACGGTCGCTTGAAACGAAGTTCCGTGTCCATTCGTTCGCCTTCGGTTATCTTTTTGATCTCCTGCTCGCCTTCGCCGACCTCCCCGTTTGTGCTGTTCCACGATGTGACAAAACCAGGCGTTCCATCCGTGCCGCGCGTCTCGATCTTCATCGCCGGATCTTTCTTATGCCACGGCCCCCAATCAGTCTGGTTTTTCAGGTTCTTGACGTATGTAAAAACCTTGGCCCTTGGTTTATTGATCGTTACAGTGCGTTCGACCTTTAGCTCGGTAGGGGCGATGTAGGACAGAACCGCGACCGTTGTTACTAACAGTACAACCAATACCAGAAGTGCGATCAGTATCTTCTTTATCATTTCAAACTCCTTTATATCTTTGCTATCGGTTTTGAATCGACGGCGAAAAAATGAACGACCTCCCCTTGAAAAAAAGTTCCCGCCGGTCAAAAAGCGGTGGCGTCTGCAATGTTCTGGACCGAAAGAGCGTTGTTGGATTCATTTCGCGGTATTCCGGCAATCTCTATTGAGCCTGATTTCTGTTTCTGGGCGTACGCGGTATAAGGTTTTATTTGCTTTACCTTTAAGCCTGCTCGGATTAGTGCGTAGGCAACAATTTTCACGTCCTCGATATCGACGTCTTTGCTGAAATAAATGGTGTTTGTTGGAGTCGGATCATCAAAGCTGCCGTTGAACAGATAAAAATCACGAAACGCACACTTTTTTAGACTCCGGACCACCCGTTCACTGTCTGAACGTCTCGAGTAATATCTAATCGCAGTATTTACGTCAATCTCGTGTGAGGTCAGACGCTCGATGATTTTAGTATGAGCCAATTTGCTCTCGCGAACAGCGTCTTCCGATTTATCTTGCTTTTCATCTAGTTCCCATGCGAAGTTTTTGTCGAAAGTGAATCCTACCTCATCGAATATTTTTAGCGTTGAGTCGATTTTGGATTGCAGCTGGGCAGCAGCGTCCGTCTTTTCCTGGATCTCTTTATTTAGCTGATCCACTTTATTCTGTAGGTCGTTTGTTTTTACCGCGACAAAGGCCAGAAGAAGAAATGCGAGGGTGATCGGTATCGCTAACGATATGTAAAATCTTCGCCGTTGACGTCTTTCCCAACTAGACACGTCGTCCAACAAATCCTGCAATGGTTCGATGGCTTCGGGCATTTTACAGACGCTAGATAAATATTGTTTTCTCGATTATACGATTAACGGTTTCAATATACTGGGCCTTGGCGGCCTTTGACATGGTCTTGCCATTCTCATCGAAGTACACAATCTTGCTCTTTATAACCTTGTAGGTATCCATTTTGTCCATTCGGTTCACGATTTCTTTGATCGGAAATGAACTGAGAGCTGAAATGAATACTCCCGTGATGTTTACTGCCGTTTTAGCTACCTCGTTGTCTTTGAAAAAAAGGATATTATTTAGCAGCAGTATCGCGACTCCAAACAAGGCTATTCCGGCGGCGTGTCCATAATAAAACTTCACACGCCTTTCCTGGCCACAAATAAGAACCTCAATTTCCTCGATGTGCAATAGCCTTTCCATCTTAATAGAGCCCAGCCAGTCGCCAAAAAGCTGCTAGTTTTTTCGAAAATGTGAAAAGAGGTTACCATAAATCCGCTTTATTCGGAAACAGCGGCAACACCCAACGCGCCTTCAGGCGGACGCCATCTTAAAACTGGCTTTCGAGCCGCTGCCGCTTCGTCGAGACGGCCGATTCGGGTGGAATGCGGGGCGTCGATGACGAGCTGCGGGTTTTCCCGGGCTTCGCGGTCGATGTCTATCATCGCTTCGACAAAGGCGTCGAGGTCCTGGCGGCCAACGGATTCGGTCGGTTCGATAAGCATCGCGCCTTCGACGACGAGTGGGAAATAGATGGTCATCGGATGGAAGCCGTAATCGATCAGGCGTTTGGCAATGTCGAGCGTGTGGACGCCCTTTCGCGACTGCTTTTTGTGCGAGAAGACCACCTCGTGCATCGGGTCGGCGGCGAATGGTTTTTCGAAATCATCGCTCAAAAGATGAGATACGTAACGAGCGTTCAGGACAGCGGCCTGCGTTGCTTCCTTTAAGCCTTCAGCGCCGTGGGTGTAGATGTACGACAATGCCCGGATCATCATTCCGAAGTTGCCGTAGAATGCTTTCACTCGACCGATCGATTTTGGATAGTCGGAGTTGAGCCGAAAACGGAGGCCCGTCGCTAGCGCTTCGGGTTCCGACAATTTCTCGACACGTGGCACAGGAAGAAACGGCATCAGATCGGCTGAGCACAGGCACGGGCCGCAGCCGGGGCCGCCGCCGCCGTGCGGGGTCGAGAATGTTTTATGTAGATTAAGATGAATCACATCTACGCCCATATCGCCGGGCCGGGCGATGCCGACGAGTGCATTCATGTTCGCGCCATCCATGTAAACGAGTCCGCCGGCGGCGTGGATGGTGTTGCAGATCTCCTTAATATTTGTTTCGAAGATGCCGACAGTGTTCGGATTCGTAAGCATCAATCCGGCAACGCCGCCTTCGTCGCAGAGCTGTTTTAGATGCTCCATGTCGGTGAGGCCTTCGGCGGTTGAGCGGATGGTTTTGACTGAAAAACCGGCGAGTGCTGCCGACGCAGGATTGGTGCCGTGGGCGGAGTCGGGAATCAGCATCACGCGGCGTTCCTTCGAAGCTTCTCCGTCTCGTTGATCGAGAAACGCGCGGATGAGCATCACACCGGTCATCTCACCTTGGGCACCTGCGGCGGGCTGTAACGAAACTCCGGGCAATCCTGTTATTTCGGACAGGTCTTTCTGCAATTCGTAGATCAGCTCAAGAGCACCCTGTGATTCTTCTTCAGGTGCAAGCGGGTGCGAATTTGTAAATCCGGCAATTCGAGCGACCTTTTCATTCAGTCGGGAATTATATTTCATCGTACACGAGCCGAGCGGATACATACCGAGATCGATGGAATAATTCCACGTCGAGATACGTGTAAAGTGCCTTATGACATCAACTTCCGAGACTTCGGGCACACCGTCAAGGTCATCGTTACGGCGCAGTTCTTCGGGCATTAGCTCGTCGAGGCTGATCTCGTCCACATCTAGCTTCGGCAGGCGATAACCGACGCGTCCGGTCTGTGAACGCTCAAATATCAGTGACTCGTTTTGTGAAGGATGTTGTGTAACTTTATTAATACTCATAATCAAAGTTTCCGGCAGACTTTAGTATGCCGCAGGCTCAACAAACTAAAGTTTGTTGGACGTTACTTACGTTTTCGGCAACCCTTTCTTCGCGATATTCGAAAGAAGCGAACCGACCGCAGCCGACGATAATGCCATTAGGCCAAGCCCTTTACCAACATTCGATAAAAATCGTCGCCGGCCCAAAACGTCTTTCTCAAATTCATGCACGGCTAAAGTCATATAACTCCTTTCGGCAAAAACGGCACATATACGCTTCCGGATTCAACATCTTTCGACAGGAGGGACATTCTCTGAGGCCACGGTTTCGTTCTCTTCTTTCCAACGAAACATTTTGCGCAAATAATCCGATGCCGATGGTAAATACGACGAGCATAAATGGTGCAAGGCAAAGCAATATTTCGAAAGGGCCGAATATCATAAATCGGTTGACACGTTTGCCCCAAACAAAGCTATTTGTCGAGCAGGCCAGATCGTTCCAGCAGTTTCCGCGACCAATCGCCTGATGTCTTAGCCAAGAGTTCGCGATTGGTCTCGTTATCCCAATTTTTCCGCCACTGATTTTGCCATACGGCTATCTGTAGCTGCATTTCGATCAATTCGACGGTTGTTTCTATCTCTGCATCCCGAGCAGTCCATTCAATGAAATGCTTGCTTTCTTCAAAAAGGTCAAATACGGCATTTTGGTTGCTGTCATTCCTGGAAAACGATTTCACACGCGCGAGATTTGCAGCCAACCCGCCGAGACGGATAGGTAAAGCGTCTCGCAAATACCTTTCTTTTCTTTCAATTAGATTAGTCATTGGCTAAATTCGAATATTTCGATCACGACATTTCGAACCTTTGATCGCATTTCTTCGTCCTCTATCTCCATCGAAAAATTGTTTTGCCGAGGACGAATATTTATCAGCGATTCAAAAGTTAACTCCTTTGAATATGGAAGCCAGTCGGCTCCCCAAATATTCTCCTGCACGCTGCCGTTTTCCAGTAAGACGGCTTCGCAATCAGCATGGAGTACGCCGCCTCCCGCAAGGATCTTCTTCTCAACGTCAACAGCCAGTTTGATGTACGAGCCAAGTGCTTCTTCCATTTCTACAAATTGTTCCGGAGTCGCTTTGGTCTCGAGAAGGTGAATCATTATTGCAAATCTCTTATCAAGCGATAGTGAGCCCCTCAACAAATAAATCGATCTGTTCTTTTTTCATCGTTTCGGTCACACAGACCAAAAACTCGTTCGGCCGACCTTCATAATATTTGGACAATGCCAGCCCACCAACTATTCCGTTTCCTTCCCGGAGTTTGGTCAGAATTTGGTCCGCGGGTTTCGACGCCCGAACGACAAACTCATTAAACGTCGGCGCCGAAAACGCGATTTCAAAGCCATCGATCTCGGCAATTTTCTTTGCTGCGTATGCGGCCTTTTGGGCATTTTGTACAGCGACTTCCTGCAGGCCTTTTTTGCCCATCGTTTCCATGTAGATGGTTGCGGCAAGGGCGATCAAGCCCTGGTTTGTGCAAATATTTGACGTCGCCTTTTCTCGGCGGATGTGTTGTTCGCGGGTAGACAGTGTCAACACAAAACCGCGATTCCCGTTCTTGTCATAAGCGACGCCGCACAGACGGCCGGGCATTTGGCGGACGAATTTTTCCTGTGTTGCAAACAAACCGAGGTGCGGTCCGCCGAAGCTCATCGGGATACCGAAGGACTGTCCCTCGCCCACTACGATATCGGCACCGCATTCGCCCGGCGATTTAAGGAGACCGAAAGAAATGGCTTCGGTTACGACGACGATTAGTAAAGCTCCGACCGCATGGGCGGCGCTTGCAAGCCTGTCCAGATTCTCGACGCACCCGAAAAAGTTGGGCGATTGCACTACGAGTGCGGCCGTCTTGTCATCTAGGGCAGACAGGTCAGACACGCGTCCGCTCTTTTCGTCAAAAGCGGCAGAGACGATTTCTGCGTCGCCGTGTTGAGTATAAGTCCGGGCGACTTCGCGGTATTCCGGATGAACGCTGTCGGCTACAACGATCTTGTCGCGGCGGGTGACACGCTGTGCCATCAGATAGGCTTCCGCCATCGCTGTCGAGCCGTCATACATGGACGCGTTGGCAACCTCCATCCCGGTCAGTTGGCAGATCAGCGTCTGGAATTCGAATATGTATTGCAGCGTGCCCTGCGATATTTCGGGCTGATACGGCGTATAGGATGTGAAAAATTCCGAACGCTGGATTAGATGATCGACGACCGTCGGTGAAAAGTGCGAGTAAACACCGGCTCCGAGAAACGAAGGCTTTGTCGCCGCAGTATTTTTGGCCGCGAATGCTTCCATCGCGGCTATCACTTCTGATTCGGCAAGCGGGTCGGTAACGTCAAGTGCCCGGTTAAGTTGCACGTCGCTGGGAATCGAACGAAAAAGCTCGTCTGCGGAGCTTAGCCCGACGGCCGCAAGCATTTCCTGACGTTCTTCGGGGGAATTTGGAATGTATCTCATTTAATTGAAAGCGGACAATGGAAAATGGACAATGTAAGAGAGGAATTCTGAATCGTCCATTTTCAATTTTCAGTTATCCATTAGCTGTAAGGTATTCTTCGTATTCTTCGCCGGAAAGCATTGCGTCAGCTTCGCCCGGATTGTTCATTTTAACTTTGATAAACCACGCATCTCCGTACGGGTCAGCGTTGACCTTTTCGGGCGTGTCGTTCAGGCCGTCATTAACTTCGACGATCTCGCCCGCAACGGGTGTGAAGATCTCGGACACGGCTTTGACCGATTCGACCGATCCGAAGGATTCGTGAGGGCCCAGCTTATCGCCGACCCGGGGCAAATCGATATAGACTACGTCGCCAAGCGAATGCTGGGCGTAATCCGTGATACCGATGCTCGCTAGTTCACCCTCGACCAAAACCCATTCATGATCTTTGCTGTAACGTAAATTTTCCGGAATGTTTGACATATTTTTGTGTTAAATTCTCTGCAATATTTTATTTTTGACGCCGATAGAACGGAGTTGATACAACTTCAGCCGCCAGATGCTTTCCGCGTACATCAATTTTAATTTCTTGGCCGATATTTGCAAACTCAAGCGGCAAAAAAGCAAGGCCGATATTCTTTTTCAAGAACGGTGCCGGGCTGCCGGATGTGACGTGGCCGACCTTTTCTTCATTTACATATATATCGAAACCGTCGCGGGCAATACCGCGGTCGATCATCTCGAAACCGACCACCTTTCGCGTCAAGCCCTTTTCTTTTAATGCCATAAGTTTGTCGCGACCCACGAAATCGCCCTTTTGCAGCTTTGTAATCCAGCCTAGCCCGGCTTCAAGCGGTGTAATATCGTCGTCGAGTTCGTGGCCGTAAAGCGACATTGCCGATTCAAGTCTAAGCGTGTTTCGTGCAGCCAGACCGGCCGGCAGAATTCCATCGACATCGCCATATTTGCCCGTTTCAAGTAGTTTGTTCCAAAGCTGGACCGCAAACTTCGGATCTGCGTAAACTTCAAAACCATCCTCGCCGGTGTAACCGGTCCGCGAAATTATCGCCTCTACTCCATCAACGCGGCCAGTTGTGAACCAATAATATTTGATCTCGTCCAGATTCGTTTCGGTAAGCTGCTGCAAAATGCCAACGGCTTTTGGGCCCTGAACAGCGATCTGGCAATAATTCGAGCTGGCGTTCGTGAGATTGACGGCCGGAGCGGGGACCCACTTGTCCCCATCGGTGGTTCCTCCGCCGAGACTGTTTTCGTGCTTCGCACTCATGGGGACAGGAGTGTCCCCGCTCCATTTATTAATCCAGGCCCAGTCCTTTTCGGTTGTTCCGGCGTTTACGACCAACAGGAGCTTGTCTTGATTAAATCGGTAAACAAGCAGGTCGTCGACGACACCGCCGTTCTCATTCGTAAAGGCGGAATAGTGAGCCTGTCCGTCTACGAGTTTTGTAACATCGTTGGTCGTGAGCCGGTTGACGAATTCAATTGCATCGGTGCCTTCGACCCAAATCTCGCCCATGTGCGAAACGTCAAAAAGCCCGGCCGCCGTCCGCGTCCGCATATGCTCTTCGATCACGCCGGCCGTATACTGCACCGGCATATCCCAACCGCCAAAATCGACCATCTTCCCGCCGAGTTCGCGATGAGCTTGGTTGAGCGGCGTTTTCTTTAAATCTTCTGTGGACATAGGTTTTTTGTTCTGACCATTAAAAGGACAAGATCATTGACGTTTTGATAAATGTAAATGACGAAACGCCCACACTCAAGTTGCGGGCGTAGAAACAATTGGAATTAATTATATAAGTTAAGGGTGCGTTCAGTTTTTTTCCTTTTTGACTTCAGGAGGCAGTTTGCCGACCGCTTCGATGATTTGGTCGCACAAATCGATGGAGTCGAGGATCGGGCCTTTTTCCTTTTCGTCGGTGGTTTTGTCGAGTTCCATTTTTAGCGGGGCGAGATAGCGTCCGGCGGCTGTTCCGAGATTGCGGACGGCATTTCCGAAGCGTTCCGGATCTTTTTTGGTTCGCTTGTCGCCTTTTTCGCGGATCGGGGCCGAATCGGGATGTGAGGCGAGATTATCGATGTCGTCGACTGCTTTTTGCAGAAGCTTTTTGATGTCGGAGAAAAGGTCGAGGCGCAAGCCTTTTGGCAATTCGCCCCATATGTCGGATTGCTTCTGAGCGTCCTTCCAGCCTTTTACGTCAATAGCAAGAACGGAAAAGCGGCGGTCGATCATCCGTGACAGAACTTCGATGCGAATATCGATGTCCTGGGCGTCGCGAATGATCTCGATCTCCTGCTCGGTCATAAAATCCCGCCGCTGCGCGGACGCCGCAGACGAGATTGCGACGACGCTGACCGTAAGAGCCAATGCTATGGTGATAACCCGCAAGGGGCCTGATGCAAGATGTCTCATGGTTTCTTACTTTTGTTAGGAACGACGGTATCACTGAACAAGGGTTCGACCGCCTTTGCTCGCGCATCGCGGAGATACCTGATTAGATTCCGCACGTAGAATTCATATCGTAACGGCAGGTCGCGGCGGATGAGTTCGAGCCGGGGACGGTACTCGCGAAGGCCTATTTCAAAGCGCTTATAGTTGTTGAGGACCTTGCCGCTGTCTTTATCGCTGCCGTCCAGAAATGCGAGCGTGTTGTCCATAAGCCCGTGAAATCCGCCAAGCTGTTTGAACATTTCGTCCAATTGTTCCTGCGTGTGAAATGTTTCAGCTTGTGTGAGGCGTCCGGTCATTAATAAAAGTGCCAGTTTTGTGCGTTTTTTGACATCGGTAACGATGTTGAGTTGGGCCAGCTCTTCCTTCGACACAAACTTGAGCGGCGGAGGCGCAATATCTTGTTCTTCGGTTTGACCTCGGGTGACGCCAACGCCGAGATGCAGCAAAAATATGACGCAGGCGGCGAGAAGTCCTACACGGACTGCAAATCGCGTTTTCGACAACAGTGCGTTTATAATCAACGTGGGTTTAACAGATATCATTTGTTACGTTCGCTTACCTTTCTTATCCTTTATCTGTTTCTGCAAAACCGGAAGCCGCAAATTTACCTTCTCGATCTCAAGCTTGTTCTTTTCCGCATCGGCGATTCTCAGGAACTGCTGATAATTTGCCATTGCGTCGAGATATTCCGCAAGATGATCGTGAGTTATCGCTAGAAAATAAAAAGCTGCCGGCGAAGCAGGTTGCTTTTCGGTTATCCACTGATATTCCGATCTTGCCTCCGAATAGCGTTTCAATTGAAAAAGCGCCGTGGCTAAATTCGCCCTGATCGTAACATTGTCCGGTGACATCGCTAGCAGCCGCCGAAGAAGCTCAATCGCTTCGAGATACAGTTTACCTTGGACAAGTGCCGCGCCGTATCCGATCGCGTGATTGATATTTTCCGGATCGACTTCGGACGCACGGCGACAGAAATCGAGAGCTTTGACCGGATTTTCGGTTCGAAGCAGCGAGCATAGCTTGCCCAGGATGAAAGGATCTGCCGCGGTTTTCTCAAGCTGTTTTTCAAGCTCGGCAACGCTGTCCGAACTGCTTAACACCATCTTGTCGCGCAAAGCCAGAACGTCAGATGACGGATTCTCGATGGAATTCAATTCTTTGATCGCATCCTCGCTTTTACCCAAAGAAAACTTAAGCCGAGCCCGCAGCACTTTCAGATTGATCGACTTTGGTGCGAGTGATTCGAGCGTCTTTATTATAGCCTCAGCGCCTGCGGTGTCGCCTTCGTCCAGAATGGCCCCAGCCTTCTCCGTTAGTGCGAATTGGTTTTTCGCATCCAAATTCAAGGCCCTGTCAAAACTACTTTTAGCCGCCTTCTTCTGGCCCAACGCACTTTCCAAAGCACCGCGTGCGGCCCAGATCGATGCAGTCGGTTTTGCCTTTCCGGTCAATATTTCCAATCGGACGAGCAGATCGCGAAGCACTTCGGGTTTGGCTTTTGTCTTTAGACGTAATTCGGTCAACGCCAAGTAGGCAGGGAAGTTGAGTTCATCGAGCGAAGTTGCTTTCAACAGCAGTTTCTCCGCCTCGGCGTTTTGGCCTTTGCCGACCAGAATCGAACCAAGATTGGCGAGAGCGAGTGTCCATTCTCCGCGAAGCTCGACCGCCCGACGAAATGCTTTTTCAGCATCATCCGTGCGCCCAAGCGAAAGTAGGGCATTTCCACGCTGCAGTTCGGCTTCAGGAAATTCCGGAATAATTGCTATCGCTTTTTCGTAAAACTCGATCGCCGCAGCAAGTTGGCCCTTCTCATGCGAATCCTGGCCTTTTTGAAAAAGATCTATCGCCTCTGCCGCCTTATCCTCGCCTTCTTCCTGCGCGAAACTGTTCTGAGCGATCCCGAACGCAGACACGGCTAGAAAAAAGCCTGTCGCAATCAACCGAACCGATCTGAGCTGGAAAACAAAACTACCGTTCATTATTCAAATTTGTAGCCTTCAATCGTATCATCTGAACACAAATAGTTCTAATTTTCCTGCCGATAGCCGAACTACAGTTTTCGATCCTATTGGTTTGCGTCTAACTTTACCGTAAGTTAAGATTTTCAAATTGTGCGAAGTCCAAAGTTCACAACAACCCCGAGCGGAAAATGATCGCTGCACCGCAAACAGAACTGTTCAAGCCATTAAAAAATTCTACCGCAGAAAAGGAAACGGAGCTGCGCCGTATGATGCGCGAAATGCGGCGTGTGTTGGTCGCCTACTCGGGCGGCGTCGATAGTTCGTACCTTGCTTTGATAGCGACGCAGGAACTTGGTGCCGATGCGTTGTGCGTGATGGGGCTTTCGCCAAGCGTGTCCGCATTTCAGCGCTCCGTGGCTAAAAAAACCGCCGCGTCCGGCTCGTTCAATTTTCTTGCGATCGACACGAAGGAAATGGACGATCCCGATTACGCGTCGAATCCGCAGAACCGCTGCTATTTTTGCAAGTCGGAGCTTTATAATAAGCTTGCCGCATTGGCTTTGGAGAAAAGTATCGAATTTGTTGTCGATGGCACCAATGCCGACGACACGGGCGATCATCGTCCGGGCCGGGCCGCTGCTACGGAGCGAGGCGTGCGCAGCCCGCTGGTCGCGGCAGGTTTGACCAAAGACGATATTCGACAATTGAGCAATTTGCACGGCCTTGCGAGTTGGGACAAACCGGCAAGCCCGTGCCTATCGTCGCGCATCGCCTATGGAGTGCCGGTCACTATCAAGCGGCTTTCGCAGGTCGAAAGGGGCGAAGATGTGCTTCGAAAAGAAGGATTTACGGAATTTCGCGTGCGCGTTCACGGCGATCTTGTGCGGATAGAGATCGCACCGGCGGAGTTAGAACGGGCGTTGGAATTGAAGATGGCCGCGCGGCTTACTGTTGCGTTTAGGAATCTCGGCTTTAAATACGTCACGCTCGACCTTGAAGGCTTTCGTTCGGGCGCAATGAACACCGGGCATGAAGTTAAGAAAGATTACACAATAGGACAATTGGAGAAAGTATAAAATGGCAAATCCGATGGCCGACGAAATGCGTCGCTTTAAGGCAACCGACGAAAAGAACCCGTTTGAAGCAATGAGCGAGAGGTTTGATAAGGCGGCACAGCTCTTAGGGCTGGATGCCGATCTATACGCCGTGATGCGGGTCCCGAGCCGAGAAATAAAGGTATATGTCCCGGTAAGAATGGACAGCGGGCATATTCAGGTATTTGAGGGCTATCGTGTTCAGCACAATTTTGCACGCGGCCCGGCAAAGGGCGGTATTCGTTATGCGCCCGACGTGACTCTGGACGAGGTAAAGGCACTGTCCGCGTGGATGACCTGGAAATGCGCAGTGGTCAATGTACCGTTCGGCGGCGGAAAGGGCGGCATTATCTGTAATCCACAGCAAATGTCGCTCGGTGAACTTGAGCGTATGACGCGGCGATATACTGCCGAGTTGATAGATTTCATTGGCCCGGACAAGGACGTACCGGCTCCGGATATGAACACGAACGAGCAAACGATGGCCTGGATAATGGACACATATTCCATGCACGCGCGGCACACCGTGACAGCAGTCGTGACCGGAAAGCCGGTGGCACTCGGTGGCTCACTTGGGCGTCGCGAGGCAACCGGACGCGGCGTGTTGTTCTGCGTAAATGAAGCGATAAAACGGTTTGATCTAACACCTGAAAAAACGTCTGTTGTGGTGCAGGGGTCGGGCAACGTCGGTGGTATAGGCGCATTGTTGATGCACGAACAGGGTTACAAAGTGATCGCGATTTCCGATGTCGGGAGCGGCATTCACAACCCCGATGGTCTTGATATTCCTAACGTTCTGGAGTATTTGCAAAAAAACCGTACGCTTGAGGAATACCCGGGAGCGGAGCAAGTATCGAACAAGGACCTGCTTGAAATTCCGTGTGATGTGCTGGCACCGTGTGCTACCGAGAACCAGATAACGTCGGAGAATGCCGACCGCATCAAGTGTAAGATTCTGGCGGAAGGGGCGAACGGGCCGACAACTCCGAAAGCCGATAAAATACTGCATGATAAGGGTATTTTTGTTATTCCGGATATTTTGGCGAACGCCGGCGGCGTTACTGTTTCTTATTTCGAATGGGTCCAGGACCGGATGGGTTATTTCTGGCAGGAAAGCCAGGTGAACCAGCGTTTGGAAGAAAAAATGGTCGCGAGTTTTAACGAACTTTGCCATTTTGCAACAAAACATGACGTTGACACGCGTACGGCGGCGTATATGCTGGCGATTGACAGGGTGGCCTACGACACCAGAATGCGGGGCATCTACGCTTAAATAAAAATCGTCTAAATACGTTAAAAACGCTTGATTTTGCAGAATGGTTACGTTAAGGTCTTATAAAGGTAGGGTGTACGCTCATTGAATATTTTCATTAAGAGCGTTGGTTGATGCCTTACCAAATTTGTAAGCATAGGTCTTTTTTTGCGTATACGCTTATTTTTTCTGACTGGTCAGGTTGGCAAGAAATATGGCGTATGTAATAATTGCGTAGCTTATTGAATACAGTAGTTATAGGTTTAGCTACGAATTGAAATTTAATTTTTTATCACGGCGGAGGAAAATGATGAAACTCGCTTATAGAGTGTGTATTGTTACGCTGGTCTTGTTAACGTTTGTATTTGCTGCTTCGGCACAGGACGTTAAGAATCCAAGATCGGCTAAAGACGACAGAAATACGACGATGACTGTCGGAACAGGAGGCCCGGTTGGAGGTCCGACAGGTCTTTTTACTGTTTATGATGGACAAACCTTGAGAAAGGGCGAGTTCACTTTTAGTGCGGCGTACAGTAATTTTGATCGCGACCCGGGAAATGCGGACTTTGTTGAAGTACCGGTCGCATTTCAGGTTGGATTGACGGACAACTTTGAGTTGTTCTTTAACACCGATGCTTACAGGGCAGTCAAGATTAATTCGCCCCGCAACATCTCGGGTTTCTATCTACCCAATTCTCGAGTCTTCATTAATGGATCATTCCAGAGCGGCCCGGCTATCATTTTGGCCCCGTCGGGCCCGGGCAACGGAGCGTTTGAAAACAGAGCGGTTTTCCGCCCGACCGGTTCGCAGCCGTTTGTACCGTTTCCATATGTTGGAGGCTCGGCAGGTAACTTCGGTTTACCGTTCTCCGGCCCAGCTTTTGGATTTCCGGTAAATACGAACGCAACATTAGGACCACCGACAGCCGGTGGCAGCGGAGCAGACAACTTCCCAGGTATCGGTTCGGTTTTTGGCAGCATCCTTCCGGGATTTGCCCTGGCGACGGTTTGCAGCAATCCGCTTGCCGCGGGTTGTGCCCAGATCGCTGAAGCACCGAGCATTTTTTCACTGGCTCCGGCTTATCTGCCTGACGCACCGCTTGCTAATCGCACATATGGCGAATCTGCATTCAGCACATACACGGTGGGCGGCAAATGGCGGTTCACGAATGTAAACAATCCTATCGGCTTCGGCGTCGTCGGTTATTACCGCTTCTTTGCGGATAACGCCAGCGACGCAAGCGGCTTCAATCAGCTTCAGCGTGGTGCAAGCCCAGGCGGCAACCGCGGCGACTTTGGCGGTGCCCTGTTCCTGGATGCACGGCTTGCTAGCTGGGTAAATCTTTCGGCGAACGCCGGTTATCATTACAACAGCAGTATCAAGGGTGATTTCCCGGGCGGCACATTCACTTTGCTGGATCGGCCTGACGAACTCCTGACTTCGGTCGGCGTCGATTTCCCGGTCAACAAATTCTTCCAGCCGATATTCGAGTTCCGCATGCTTAATTATGTGGGCGGACGGACCCCGAATGCGTTTGAGAATGATCCGCTGGACGGCATAGCCGGTTTCCGCGTATTCCCGACGCGTTTTGTCAGCTTCGGTTTTGCTTACAGGTATCATGCGAATGAACAGGATGCCGAGAGCTTTGACGAAGATGGCGATGCTCAGACGGGTTTCGTAAGCAGCCCGTGTAACTTCGGCGTTGCGGGATGCGTAGGTTCCAACTTTACATCAAGCTTCCGCGGAGTTCCTCCGGGATTCCAGTTATCGGAAAATCCTCACGGATACATCATTCAGGCAACAGTCGGACGCCGCAACAAGCGTCAGGCTGAGATCCCAAACATCCCGGCGAACGTAACAGCGTTGACGCTTAGCGATAGCGAGATCGTTCTTCCATGTCCCGCAGGTGCGAGATCTAAATCGAATGGCTGTAATGACAGCACTTCGATTAATGTTTCGACCACTGCCACGGATACGGAAAATGACGTTCTTACCTATAACTACACGGTTTCAGGCGGACGTATTGTTGGAACGGGTGCAAATGTTGCCTGGGACCTAAGCGGCTCCCAAGCCGGAACCTACACGATCACAGCAGGCGTTGATGACGGCTGCGGACTGTGCGGCAAAACCGAGACCAAAACGGTAAACGTCGTTCCGTGTCCAGATTGCGAAGTTCCGCTTGAATGTAATTGTGCAGTGCTTTCGGTTAGTGGCCCAGCAGGAATTACTGAACCTGGCAGCACGATGACGTTTACCGCAGTTGTCAGCGGTGGAACGGCCTCTAATCTAACGTACAACTGGACGGTTTCAGCTGGTACTATCGAGTCGGGCCAGGGAACGCCAAGTATCGTGGTCGGAACGACCAGCGAGATGGCTAACAGCAGTGTCAGAGCAACCGTTAATGTCGGCGGCCAAGAGGCTGCGTGTAATTGCTCGCCGGAAGCATCGGAAACTGGAGCGATCGCAGATCGTCAAAGACCAATTCTGGTTGACGAATTCGGCAAACTGTCCAATGACGATGTCAGAGGACGTCTTGATACGTTCTTCACAGAACTGTCGAACAACCCGAACAATCAGGGCTACATCATCAACTACGGAACGGACAAAGAAGTTGCGGCTCGTGAGAAACTGATCACGAACCACATCAACTTCCGTAAGTTCGATAGATCGCGTATCACGCTTGTTAGAGGCGGCGACACCGGTAGCGGCATCAATACGAAGCTCTACCGCATTCCGCCTGGAGCCGACAACCCGGCACCGTAACGGCAACCTAAGCTTTGCATCGAAGTTTGGTGCGAACATAAAAAAGCGGATGAGGACCTCGAATCGGGGTCCTCATTCGCTTTTTTGCTTTTGAAGCTTAGTTTCGCGTTGTCTGCCGAAAGGATAATGAAGATTTCTTTGCGGCCTTTGTGGGGTTTCGCTTAGTGACCATTGTGGTAGAGAGCTTTCCTTTTTAACACGAAGATCACAGAGTTTTCACAAAGAACACGAAGACAAATTCAGCAGTTCAAATTTTGGACGCAACACCGGTTAAAAATAATTTTGCAAAAATCACACGATTGTGTAGAATTAGGGAAACGCGAGGCTCGTCGCCCCAATTTTCCCCGAAAATCTCTGAAACCGCAGTTGCATTGTTAGTGCAAACTACAAACCTGCTTTCGTCATCTGAATAACCGGACCAGTTCTCCGGCGTAACGTTCGGCCGTCACATCAATGAAAAATTCGAAAGACAATATGTTTTTAAGTTTCAATCGAAAATGGCATTTATTCAGAGGCTATCTGGCCTTGCTCGTGGTCGTAGTTTCAGGCCTGCCCGCATTTGGCAACGGAAACGTTTTCACCGACCCATCGAATAAAAGCGTATGGTCGGTGGTCGGGCCGAACGGCGGAGATGTTCGGGCCGTAACAATCGATCCGCGGGACAAGGATCGCTTATATATCAGCACGCTCGACGGACAGGTACACACCTCGTCCGATGCCGGCAAGAGTTGGCAATTATTGGTCAATCTAAACAAGCCTCAGCTTGTTCTCGATCAATTATTTGTCGATAGCCGCGATTCCAAGATCATTTATACATCGGGCCACCGCGGGAAAATTCCGGGTGGGTTCTTTAAAACAACGGACGGCGGGGCGAACTGGAAACAGGTTAAAGACCTGCGTGATGAGGCTATCCATGCCATGATCCAGTCAAAAGTTGATCCGAACATGCTTTTTGTAGGTGCAAAAAGCGGTGTTTGGGTGTCTCGCGATTCCGGCGATAACTGGTCGAAAATCGAATCCGGAACATTACCTTTGGACGTTAATTCGATGGCGATCGACCCCAAGGACAACAACACCATATACGCTGGAACGACATGGCGCCCGTACAAATCGACCGATGCCGGAAAAAGCTGGCGATTGATAAAGAATGGGATGATCGACGATTCGGATGTGTTCGCGATAACTGTCGATCCACGCAAGGCCGACCATTTGATCGCGTCCGCTTGCAGCGGTATTTACGAATCGCTCAACGGCGGCGAAAAGTGGGCGAAAGTACAGGGCATTCCCTCGCAATCCCGTCGCACGCGCGATATTGTCCAGCATCCTTCGATAGCCGGTACGGTTTACGCCGGCACTACGGAAGGATTCTGGATGTCGACAAATGGCGGTAAGTCCTGGATGCTCACAACGCCGCGTAACCTGGAAGTCAATTCGATTGCCGTTCACCCGGACGAACCGAACCGCGTATTTATCGGCACGAACAACTTTGGCGTGCTGGTTTCGATTGACGGCGGCAAGAATTTCGTGGCGACAAATGACAACTTCACAAGCCGCTTTACATATTCCGTGACGCCGGACCTGACGCAGCCGGGCCGCCTGTACGCAACTACACAGAACACAAGCACGAGCGGCGGATTTTTCTTTACAAGCAGCGACGGCGGAGCAAGCTGGGTTCAGGCAAAGAGTTTGGACATAAACCGGGTCTCGCCATTTGCCGTAATTCAGGACAGGATTGAATCGAACAAAATGTACTTGGGTACGAATGTCGGCATATTTCAGTCGCTGGACAGGGGCGATTCATGGGCATTGCTTAGCGTGCCCAAACCCGTAAAAAAGGTTGTGAAAAAAGCTGCTGTGCCCGCAAAGAAAGGCGCGAAAGCAGCGGTGAAGCCAAAACCGACGCCAACGCCGCTTCTTGAGCAAAAAGGCCAGGAGCTGATTCCCGTAATTGGCGAAAAAGTAAAGGTTCTGGCTCATACCGAAGACGATAAAAACGGGCTGTTTGCCGGAACTGACAATGGCCTTTACCGGAGTTACGACATTAAGAAGGGATGGGAAAAGATTTCGTTTGGCGAAAGCATCGACGATAATGTATTTGCTATCTTTGCGTCGCCGCTGGTTCCGGGAACCATTTGGGTCGGCACCGCCTCTTCGGGCGTCATCGTTTCAACCGACGATGGTGAAACGTGGGCGAAAACCGAGGGCAGCCCGGACAGCGTACCTATCAGCTCGATCACGGGAGACCCGAAGCGCCCCAATTATATCTATGTCGGAACAATACAGTCATTTTACCTAAGCCGTGATGGCGGCCGTTCATGGAAGCGCCGCGGTGGCAATTTACCGCTTGGCAACTACACAAGCATTCTGATCGATCCCAAAAACTCGGACGAGATCTTTGTTTCGAGCGCGCTTGAAAACGACGGCGGAGTATTTCATTCGACTGACGCCGGTATGAACTGGAAGCGGGTCGACTCGAAGGAAATGAAGCTGCCGAGCCGCCGCGTGTGGATGATGGCGTTCGACCCGGCGGATTCGAACCGGATCTTTGCGGGAACGCACTCCTCCGGAGTGTATCGCATCGAACGCAGATCGGATTCCGCCGGAGTCGATGGAAAGCCGGTGACCGCGGTTTCGCGAATTGAGAATTGATACGTCTGAAAATCATCTGGAAAGACGGTGTCCCGGCACCGTCTTTTTTATTGCGAACTTGGAAGTTGACGATTAGAACTCTATAATCTGACTCATCTGGAGCAATAAATCTTTATGCGGGAAAGTGGCTGTTCGGTATCGGTTTTGGAGGGCGGTTTGCGTACCGAGAGCCTGCCGTTTTCATCGATTCCCGGTCAGTCAAAGCTTTTCACCGACTATCAGCAGCACCCGCTTTCGCTCAAAAAATATTATCCGTCAATCGTCTCGTCGCATACCGAAGTTGCGGATCGTATTCCCGAAGTCCTCGCCAATTATAAGACCGACCGTAACGTCCTTTGCGATGCCCTGGCTCGGATGAATCGGCAATTTGGTGCCGGTGCGAAAACCATTGGGAACATCGATCTGCTTCGTGAGAATGACACCGTGGCCGTCGTCACGGGCCAGCAGACCGGGCTGTTTACCGGGCCGCTCTATTCTATCTACAAGGGACTGACAGCTATTAAAATGACCGAATGCCTCCGAGCGCGCGGCATCAAAGCCGTTCCCGTTTTTTGGATGGCTACTGAAGATCACGACCTGGAAGAGGTTTCAAACGCGTTTGTGATCGGCAGCGGTCAGGAATTAGCGGAATTTCGCGTTTCGGCAGATGAAAGTGAACACGGGAAACCGGTCGGAAAGATCGATCTGGATGGATCGGTTGCATCGGCCGTGGCAGACCTACTTGCCTCATTGCCACAGACCCAGTTTACGGACGATCTGCGACGGCAACTGGAACTTTCATGGGCGGACGGGAATAGCTTTGGCCTGGCCTTTGGAACGTTTTTGACGAGCCTTCTTGGCAAATACGGCCTAACCCTTGTCGATCCGCTGGATGAAACATTAAAGCAGACTTCGGCTCCGATCTATTCTGAAGCGATAAGGCGAAGCAGCGACATCGTAAAGGCGTTAACCGCGAGAACTGCCGGCTTAGTCAGCGACGGTTATCACGCTCAGGTTCTTGTCGAAAAAAATTACTTTCCATTGTTTTGGCACACCGACGACGGTCGCCGCGTGGCTTTAAGACGAAACGCTGACGGCGTGCTTCAGGTAAACGGTGAAAAAACTTCGTTCACAGAAGGTGAACTTGCCGCCCGGGCTTTGTCTGAACCTGGAAGATTTAGCCCCGGTGTTATGCTTCGCCCCGTTGTTCAGGATTACCTTTTTCCAACTGTCTGTTATTTCGGCGGTGGTGCCGAGATTGCTTATTTCGCCCAAAACAGCGAGGTCTATCGAGTTCTGGATCGGCATGTTACGCCCATCATCCATCGCCAGAGCTTTACCATCGTCGAAGCGAAACACGCACGGACGCTAGAGAAGTATGAACTTGAGTTTGCCGACCTATTCGCGGGCGAGGCCGACGTTTTGCCAAAGATTGTCGACAAATTTATTGATCCGAATACTGCTCATTTGTTTGCCGACGCGGAAGAGAAAATTAACACCGAGTTGGACCGTCTCGATCAGGCATTATCGCAAATGGATGTGACGCTGGCGGCGAACCTTGCGACGCGACGGCGAAAGATCATTTACCATATCGGGGCATTGCGGAGGAAATATCAGTTTCGCCGGATGGAGATGGACGAAACTATCGGCCGCCGGATTCGCTCAGCGTTTACAGCCCTTTTGCCGCACGGGCATTTGCAGGAACGGACGCTAAATGTAATGTCATTCCTGGATCGTTTCGGGCCGAGTTTTATTGATAAGGTGTACGATTCGATCGATCTCGACGACAAAGGTCATCGCATAGTTTATTTATAAGATGAACAAGATCAGCATCTTACCAGACAATTTGGCAAATCAGATCGCGGCTGGCGAGGTCGTCGAACGGCCAGCGTCCGTGATAAAAGAGCTTGTCGAGAATGCTATCGACGCTGCTGCGAGCCGTGTCCAGATAGAAATCGAGCTTGGTGGACGGCGGCTGATGCGTGTAAGTGACGACGGTTCGGGGATGCTTCGCGACGACGCGATACTTGCATTTGAACGCCACGCTACTTCTAAGATCCGCACTCTTGAGGACCTGTCGAAGATTATGACGCTGGGCTTTCGCGGCGAAGCTTTGGCGTCCATCGCGTCTGTAGCAAAGGTTGAACTGACAACAAAGATCGAAACGGATACGGCGGCTACTCGCGTCGTGATCGAAGGCGGCAAACTGATCGATGTAAAGGACGCGGCTCGGGATACAGGAACAACGATTTCAGTCCGCGATCTGTTTTTTAACACACCGGCCCGCCGCAAATTCATGCGTTCGGAAGCGACCGAGAATTATCATCTCGCCGGCATCGTCACACATTATGCTCTCGCCCATCCGGAGATCGCGTTCACGATGACGAACAACGGCAGGGAAGTGCTAAGGGTTTCGCCCGCCAAAGATCTTCGCGAACGAGCGTTTCAGATATTTGGTGCGGGAATGCTCGAAAGCCTTCTGCCTGTTTCGGGCGGGCGCGAATTTGTGGCGAAGGTCACGGGCTACGTTTCTGCCCCTCGCGAACGGCGGACGACCCGAGACGGGCAATATTTCTTTGTCAACCAACGGTTTGTGCGAGACAAAACTATCGCCGGCGGATTGCTTGAAGGTTTCCGCTCGGTGCTTCCGCACGGCGTTTATCCGGTGGCGTTTCTGTTCGTCGATGTTCCGATCGAAGAGATCGATGTAAATGTCCATCCCGCCAAGACCGAAATAAGGTTTCGCCGTAATGAAGCGGTAAAAGATGTGATCGCCGAAGCTATCAGAAACTCGCTCGCGAAGGCGGGGATCTTGCCTGAATTGGTATCGCCCGGATTTGAACCGGAAGCTGCCGAGGCGTTTAGCGAAGCAGCATCGCAATTTATCGAGCAACAGCCAAGCACGCAGCTTCCCATGGATTTTCAAGCTGGATTGTCCGAATCACGCGAAATTTCGCCAGCTTTAGGCGGAGTGCAAACAACAGAGTCGGCGACTGTCCCATCTGTTCCAGGTGTTCCAGTGTTTCGTGGAAGTGACGGAACACCGATTCCAGATGACGTGCACGACGAAAATTTCTCTGCCGACTTCGAGAATGCCGCGCAGCTTCGATCATTCGAAATACCCGCAGCGGGCGCAATTCCGCCGTCTGAAATCGGCAATCCACATTTCCAGACCGAAATGCCGCCTGTGAATTCGGCTGTAAAACTAGTGCGTTCTGTCGAGGTCGAGAGTGTTGCGTCGTCAAAGATCCGCCCGGTGACCCAACTTCACGACAGCTTTATTATCGCGGTCGATGATGAGGGAATGCTACTGATCGATCAGCACGTGGCGCACGAACGCATTTTATTCGACAAGTTTCGCCAAAAAGAAACGTCCCGGGAGATAGAATCGCAAAACCTGCTTTTACCCGAGACGGTCGATCTGACACCGGCACAGGCGGAAGCTTTTAAATTGGTCGAATCCGAACTCGGTGCGCTCGGCTTCGGGTTAATGCAGCTTTCAGGGCGTACGATAGCGATCAAATCCGTGCCGACCGACCTTCCACCGTCGGAGGCGAGGAACCTTTTTGCGGAAATACTCGACACCATCGAACTTGAAAAGCGCGGTAACGCCAAGGCATCCATGCGCGATCACATTGCCGCCAGCCTTGCCTGCAAAGCGGCCGTTAAAATAAATATGAAGCTGACAACGGAAAAAATGCAGTGGCTGATCGACCGCCTGCTGCTCACGTCATCGCCGACGACCTGTCCGCACGGCCGTCCGGTCATACTTCGCCTTACGATGAAAGATATTGAGCGCGGTTTTCATCGGACATAGAAATGAAAGAGACGCCGGAGAAAATTGAGGCCGCGGGTAAGCCGGATGCGTTTTGGCGGCGGGTGTACCTATCCGTTATCGTTTTTACTTTCATCGTCGTGACCGCTCTTTGGGCATTTTCGCGTTACTTTTCGTAGATTCCCGATAGCATATGAGACTTCTAGATTGGGCGATCGTCGTTGCGTATCTCGTGTATGTGATATGGGACGGGATCCGCATGACAAAGCACAGCGGCAGCAAGGAAGGATACTTTCTTGCAAACCGCAGTCTGCCGTGGTGGGCGGTCGGCCTTTCAGTAATGGCGACCCAGCTTTCGGCGATCACGCTGGTCGGCACAACGGGCCAGGCGTACAGCGACGGCATGCGGTTCATCCAGTTTTATTACGGGCTGCCGTTCGCGATGATCATTCTTTGCGTAACAGTGGTGCCGTTTTTTCATCGGGCGCAGGTTTTTACGGCGTACGAGTATCTCGAAAAAAGATTTGACGTAAAAGTTCGTACGCTGACAAGCTTTTTCTTTCTTATTTCACGCGGGCTTGGCGTGGGAACGATCATATCCGCACCGTCGATCGTCCTCTCAATAGTTTTCGGATGGAATCTAATCGCGACCATATTCGCGATCGGAATGTCCACGACGATCTACACCGTTTTCGGCGGCGTTCAGGCGGTAACGTGGACTGACGTAAAACAGATGTTCATCATCTTTTTTGGGATGGGCGTTTGTCTGATCGTGATTTTGTGGAGCTTTCCTCCGGGCGTGACACTTTCCGATGGACTGCACCTGGCAGGTGCGTTGGGCAAGCTGAATACCGTCGATACCAGCTTTAATTTACAGGAAAAGTATACTCTTTGGTCGGGACTCATAGGCGGGCTTTTTTTAATGCTCGGCTATTTCGGATGTGATCAAAGCCAGGTCCAAAGGTTTTTGACGGCGAAATCGGTGGACGAAGGCCGCACATCGCTATTGATGAGTGCGTTTCTAAAGATACCGATGCAGTTTTTTATTCTGCTGATCGGAGTCCTGGTTTTTGTTTTCTATCAGTTTAATGCTCCGCCAATCGTTTTCAACGAGGTCGAGGTTGCGAAGGCCCAACAGGATGTACGGTTCCAGAATATCGAAAAAAATTTTGCCCAGGCCCACGCCGAACGCCGCGATGCCGCCATCAAATTTTCGAGCGAAAGCCCGGAATTCCGCCAAACCTACATTGATGCCGACAAAAAATTCAACGAAAGCCGGAATCAGGCCGTCTCATTTATTCGCGACACGAGCGACAAAGGATTTAATGATGTAAATTACGTATTTCCGACCTTTGTGCTGATGAATATGCCGATGGGCGTGATCGGGCTGATAATCGCGGCGATATTTGCGGCGGCAATGTCGTCGATCGCGGCTGAGCTTAACGCGCTTGCGACTGCGACGACGATCGATTTCTACCGGAGGCTTTATAAGCCGGAGGCAACCGATTCCCATTATGTCGCGGTCGGACGTCTCTCGACCTTTATCTGGGGAATTTTCGCCTGCATTGTCGCGATCTTTGCCGCGAATCTCGGCTCTCTGATCGAGGTTGTCAACAAATTCGGCTCATTCTTTTACGGATCGCTCTTGGGCGTCTTTGTATTGGCGTTCGCCGTAAAACGCGCACGATCACGCGGGGCATTCTTCGGGCTTTTATTCGGAATTACGTCCGTCTGGATCGCGAGCGTGTACACAACCATCGAATTCCTCTGGTTTAATGTGATCGGCTGCCTGGTTACGGTCCTCGCGGGTTACTTAATTAGCTTGACGGTGCGGCAAGGAGATTTAGCCACGGATGAACGCAGATAAGCACGGATCAGGATTGTTTATGACTACTTTTCGAATTGTTCGATCGGATCATACAGGACTGAAGTTCTTTCGAAACTTATCTGTGTCCATCTGTGTTTATCTGTGGCTAATTTCTCTTTGTTTTTTCACATTTCCCAACCCCGTGACAGCGCAGATTCGTCCGGTTTACGATCAGGGAGCTTTGGGTTTGGGCCGATTGTTGAAGCGGCTGAACACTTCGGCTAGCGTGATGATGATCGGTGCACATCCGGATGACGAGGACACGGCGTTGCTGTCGTATCTTGCACGCGGCGAGAATGCGCGGACGGCTTATCTGTCGCTGACGCGTGGCGACGGCGGACAGAATATTTTGGGAACCGAACTCGGCGAATCGCTGGGCGTAATTCGTACCGAAGAGCTGCTTCAGGCGAGAAAGCTGGACGGTGCGGAGCAATATTTTACACGTGCGCACGATTACGGGTTCTCGAAGACGCTTGCCGAGGCAAAGGAAAAATGGGATGAGCGGATAATTCTCTGCGATGTGGTGCGGATCATCCGGCAGTTTCGTCCGCTTGTAGTTGTTTCGCAGTATTCCGGAACAACTGCGGACGGACACGGGCAGCATCAGTACGCGGGATATATTTCACCGCTTGCGGTTAAGGCCGCGGCGGACAGTAGTCAGTGCGGCAACGCCGGGCTGACGTGGAAAGTGCAGAAGTTTTATTATCGCCATCGCGGGGCCGGCGAACCGAGGCTGAGGATAAATACGGGCAAGTATGATTCGCTGCTTGGCCGCTCATATTTCGAGATCGCGATGGAAGCCCGCAGCCAGCACCGGTCGCAGGAGCAGGGCGTGCTGGAATTAAAAGGCGAACAGTATTCAAGCTTAAACCTCGCCGACAGCGATGCGAAGGAAATTGAGATATTTGACGCTTTGGACACATCGATTACCGGCGTTGCCGCGAACACCGGAAATTCCGGTGGGCCTGATTCTAAAAAGTTAGCCGAGCTGAAAGAAATTACCGCCGAGTCTCTGGATAAATACGACGTTGGAACACCCGCGAAGATCCTGCCGCTTTTAATTAAAGGCTATGAACTGGCCAACCGGAGCGAAACATCGACGACCGTCCCCGCGATCAGGTTATTTTTCGCCGAAAAACAGAGAGAATTCGCCGAGGCGATAAAACTTACGGCCGGGATTCAAATCCTGGCGCTGGCGGACCGCGAAACTGTCGTGTCCGGCGATTCGTTTTCGATGAGCGTGAAAACTTTTTACGCTTTGAAGGAAGGTATCAGCGTAAAGGACGCGAAAGTTATCACGCCGGCAAAATGGACGGTGAATTCCGAAGAACCGCCGAAGGAAAATCCGCAAGCGTTCTTTCGACGCGAAGGTGGCGACCACGCGGGCTATTATTCCGTCAGTGTTCCACCGGATGCGGCACCGACACAGCCGTATTGGCTTGCCGAACCGCGAGACGGCGATCTGTTTCGATGGAATGACGGCGACGATGAGCGTGGTTTGCCGCTGCATTCGCCGATGCCGATCGCCGAGGTGGAGATGTCAATTCTCGGCCTCAAAGTTGTGTTCAGGCAACCTGTGGAATACCGTTACGCCGATGACACGCGGGGCGAAATTCGGCGAAACGTGGATGTGGTTCCGGCTGTTTCGGTCGAGGTCGATCAATCGCTGCTCATCGTTCCTTTCAGCACGCGGCCGCAAAAAAGACAGATCGGTTTGAGTGTTGTTAATCAGTCGAGCAAACCTGTCAGCGGATCGGTTTCACTGAAGACCAACCTGGAAGCCGACCCGAAATACACCGCGTCACCCCGCATGTTCGATCTTAGAAAGAAGGGCGAGCGAACAACGTCGGTTTTTGACGTGACTATTCCAGCCGGCACCAAGCCCGGAAATTATCAGATCGAGGGGAACGCGGAGATCGGCCGGGAGCAGTTGTCACTGACGATGAAAACGATCGCTTACCCGCACATTCAAACGCATCGAACATACAACCGGGCCGCGACGGCGGTCAGGGTTTTTGATCTTAAGTTCACGCCCGCGAAGATCGGCTATATTGCGGGCAGCGGCGACCAAATGCCGGAAGCGATACGGCAGATCGGGTTGGGCTTGGAGTTTTTGGATGAAAAATATCTGTCGTCCGGCGATCTTTCTAAATTTGACGTGATCGTCGCGGGCATTCGCGTTTCCGAGGTGCGGCCGGATTTTGCGGCGAACAACCAGCGTTTGCTTGATTGGGTAAATAATGGCGGAACGCTTATCGTCCAATACCAGCGGCCGGTATACACACAGCAAAACCTGGCGCCGTTTCCCGCCCAGATGGGGCCGCGGGTTTCGGACGAGAATGCCAAAGTGACGATACTTCAGCCGGAGCATCCGATATTTAATTTTCCGAATAAGATAACCGACGCCGATTTTGAAGGCTGGGTGCAGGAGCGGAATCTGTACAATTTTTCGACTATGGACCCGAAATATACCGGTCTGCTCGAATCGCACGACACGGGCGAAGCCGAAAACAAGGGCGGGCTGGTCGTCGCGGATATCGGGAAAGGGAAATATGTTTACTGCAGCTATTCGCTGTTCCGCCAACTTCCGGCGGGCGTTCCGGGTTCATACCGGCTGCTTGCGAATATGCTGAGTTTTCGCGGCGTGAAAGCTAGGAAAGCTTCAGATTAAGTTCATTCTCTGTTTAATTTCCTTTGTGACCCTGCGGTAGATGATTTCCCGCCAAGTCGCAAAGATGCAAAGCCAGAACCAGGAAACTTGACACTAGTAATATTTCCATCTAAGGTTTTTCGTGCGGGGGAATCTCGCCACATAAATGCAGACAGTTTTTGTTTACAACTATAGCTATGCATATTTTACCTGTCGGGTGAAACGGCTTGTCGTTGGTTTGCATTAGAGGATCTTAAAAATACCAACCTAAAAAGCCGTGTAACTGTACAAGTTCGCGGCTTTTTTGATTTGCGGGGGAGTTCTACGGATGAGGCTTGAAGAATTAAGGGTGGAAACGGATGCGATCGACACGGACATCATGGCGTTGCTCAATAAACGGGTGGCATTGGCGGTCGAAATCGGCAATATTAAGGCTGCGGGGGGAATTCCCGTCGTCGATGTCGGCAACGCTATCCGAATCCTGAACCGCGTGTCGCGTTTGAACGAAGGACTGATGCGGGCCGACACCGTCGAATCGATATTCAGGCCGATTCTTGAAGAATCAAGGAGAATTCAACGCGAGGCGTCGGAAATTCCTGCGAGTGGTTTGGAAGGTGTGAAGAAATGAACGACCGGTTCTAAATGCCTCCAGCTTTAGCCGGAGATTGGGGTAACTTAAAGGAATTTCACTACTCGATCACAGCAAGCACATCACCGGCCGATACGGTCGAGCCTTCTTCTACTTTTATTTCTTTGACGGTTCCGGCCTTTGGGGATTTCAGCTCGTTCTGCATTTTCATTGCCTCGACTACCAACACGCCATCGCCTTTTTCAACTGCGTCGCCTGTTTTAACCAGAATCCGTACAACCTTTCCGGGCATCGCCGTCCGGATCTCCGCCGCACCGTCTCCATGTTCGGCATCGGCACCGGCACCTCGGAGACGCTTGGGATCGAACAATTTTATGTCGAGAGAATGTCGGCCGATCTGCACCTGAAACGGGTCACCCGCTTTTTGCTGAGGCGAAACGAAAGCCTGGTAAATCTTGCCGTTGTCTTTGAGAAGATAAACATTCGGCTCCGGCTCGGAAACTTCAAGCTCGTACGCCCGCCCATCGACCGACGCAAAAACCTTGCCGTCGGCGTGCTTAATTTCAATCTCGTGTTTTTCGGCGCCGAGTTCGGCCTCAAGTTTCATATGGTAATGTCAGTAGCCCACACGTGAGTAAGGGCTCTGCTTAGCCAAGAGAGCCCTTACTCACGTGCAGGCTACTGACATCCGTCTATGCAGATTGCGATTCGCCCTTCACCTTATTCGGCTGCGGCGTGATGCGCAAATAGGGTTTAACTTCCCTCCAGCCGGCGGGGAACTTTTCTTTTGCGTCCTCGTTTGAAATAGACGGAACAATGATGCAGTCGTCGCCGTCCTTCCAGTTTACGGGTGTTGCTACGCTGTAATTCGCCGTCAACTGCAATGAGTCGATCACGCGAAGCAGTTCGTCGAAATTACGGCCGGTGCTTGCCGGATATGTGAGCATTAATTTGACATTTTTGTCCGGGCCGACGACATATACCGAGCGAACGGTAAATGTGTCATTCGCGTTCGGATGGATCATGTCGTAGAGGTCGGAAACCTTTCGGTCGGCGTCGGCGATCATCGGGAAGTTTACTGCAGTGCCCTGCGTTTCCTCGATGTCTTTTTCCCAGCCTATGTGCGAATCAAGCGGGTCGACGCTCAAGCCGATTATTTTAACGCCCCGCTTGTCGAATTCCGGCTTCATCCGTGCCGCCATGCCGAGTTCCGTGGTGCAAACCGGCGTGTAATCCTTCGGATGAGAAAATAGAATGCCCCAACTGTCGCCAAGCCACTCGTGAAAATTGATGGTGCCCTGCGTGGTTTCCGCGGTAAAGTCGGGTGCTTCGTCTCCGAGTCTGATAGCCATAATCGTGCCTCCTTTTTTATTTGTTCCGAGTATATCAAATGCGTTTGTTAATGCAAAAAAGTCTGTATCACGTTAGATTTCGAGGTCTTGTCTTTTGGACAAACAGGGAAAAGAGTTTTCCCGCAAAGACGCGAAGCCGCAAAGGGAGAGTGAGAATGGTTTTATTTGAGGCCAAGAGTTTTCCCGCAAAGCCGCGAAGGGGCAAAGTAAGAGTTACGCGGTGGAATTATCGATTGGTTCCTCGGCAGGACCGGACGGGCGTAGGCGTAAGAGGTTTATCTTCTTCTCATCGGCGCGAAGGATTTCAACTTCAAGTCCGTGAAAGCTCAATTTTTCGCCGACCTTCGGGATATAACCGGCTTCGCTGGTGACAAGCCCGGCGATGGTCGTAAAGTCGTCGTCTTCTATTTCCAGGTCGAAAAGACGCTCGATCTTGTCGATCTCGGTCGACCCGAGGACATCCCAATAGCCGTCATCGCCTTCGACGATCTCGATTATCTCTTCCTGCTCGGTGTCCTCGTCCTCGATCTCGCCGACAATCTCTTCGAGAATATCTTCGACCGTAACGATGCCGGCAACGCCGCCGTATTCGTCAATAACTATTGCAAGCTGCACGTGGTTAACCTGCATGCTCTTCAGTAATTCCGATGCCGATTTAGTTTCCGGAACGAAATAAGCGTCGCGCAGAATACTCCTGAGCGATTCGCTTTCCTTACCCTCGGCCCAAATCTGGAGAAGGTCGCGGACGTAAATGATTCCCTCGATATTATCAATACTTTCGCGATAGACAGGCAGACGCGAATACTTTTCCTCAATAATCAGATCGCGGGCGGCAATGATGGTCGAGTCTATGGAAAGCGCGCATATTTCGGTTCGCGGCGTCATTATTTCGCCGGCCCGCGTCTCGCTGAATTCGACCATTGATTCGATCAATTCGCGCTCGTCTTCTTCGATAATGCCTTCGGCCTCGCCGACCTCCATCAAAGCCTGAAAATCATCATCGTTATCCTCGGATTTGTCTTCGCCGGTATCCGGGGCGAAGGTGGAATCGAGCTTTAGCTGTTCCTTCGTTCGCATAAAACTCGCAAACGGGCCGGTGACAACCGACGCGGCCGTATAAAGCGGGCGAACTATCGGCAACAGAATTAGCAGCATTTTCTCCGGATCGTTTCGCACTAAAAGACGCGGTAAGATCTGGCGGAAAATAACTGTCGCGGCCAATCCGATGAGCAATGCGAAGATAAGCAAAGCCGTGCGGCTCTGGGTAAATTCCAGAACGATAAGGGTAACGAGAACCGTGAAGCTGATAAGCAGGATCTGGATCGCTGACGAAAGAGCGAAACGAAAGCGCGGACGGTTTTCAAGCACTTCACGCAGAAATTGCGTCGAACGCGGTTTTAATGTTTCCTCGGTTTCCGTCGCCAGACGCCGCAGGCCGAGATCGGACAAATGAGAAAAAGCCATGTCCACCGTTGCCAAAAATACCAGGGCAATGAGAAGAGATGCGGCGATAATTATCTCAATTTCCATATTGTGGAACTCAAATGGTATGTTCCCCGGTCCCGAAAAGCAAGCATGTCAGGCGGGCGAGTTTTTCCATTTTCGCCCGTCGGCCTCGAGCAGAGCGTCGGCTTCTTTCGGTCCCCACGTGCCGGATGGATAATTCGGAAAATCACGCGGCGGAATCGCACTCCAGACGTCAAGGATCGGCGTGACGATCTTCCAGCTTGCCTCAACCATATCCGCCCGCTGGAAAAGCGTCGCGTCGCCGATCATGCAGTCGAACAGCAGGCGTTCGTAGCCCGTACTGATCTGCTCGCCAAAATGATCGACGTAATTGAAGTCCATGTCCACGGGTCCGACATTGACTATCGGGCCCGGAATCTTGGCGCCGAAATGAAGAGTGATTCCTTCGTCAGGCTGAATATGGATCTCAATGCGATTGGTCGTTAGGCGTTCGACCGAGGTATCGCGAAAAAGCACGAAAGGAGCTTTTTTGAATTGGATAATAATGCTCGAATGTTTCGCCGGCATTCGCTTGCCGGTACGGACATAAAACGGTACATCGGCCCAACGCCAATTGTCTATCGAGAGCTTAAGCCCGGCATAAGTTTCTGTGCCGGAGTTGGTTGCCACCTTCTCTTCGCTGCGATACGCCCGCACTTTTTTGTGATCGAGGTCACCTTCGGCGTATTGTCCGCGAACGGCTTTGTGCAAAGCGTCTTCCGGTGTAAATGGCTGGATCGCGGCAAGGATCTTTGCCTGCTCATCCCGCACCGCATCGGCCTCAAATGAAACCGGCGGTTCCATCGCGGTCAGCGTGACAAGCTGGAAAATGTGATTCGGGATCATGTCGCGCAAAGCACCGGCGGTATCGTAATATCCGCCACGCTGCTCAACGCCGAGCTTTTCTGCAACCGTAATCTGTACATGGTCGATAAAATTGCGGTTCCATATCGGCTCGAAAATGCTGTTGCCAAAACGGAAGACCAAAATGTTCTGCACCGTTTCCTTACCGAGATAATGATCGATACGATAGATCTGCCGTTCTTTTAGGATCTTTAGGAGGTCGGTGTTGAGCTTTTTAGCCGAATCCAGATCACGCCCGAAAGGCTTCTCGAATATGAACCTACGCCAGAATCCATTTTCTTCTTTGCCCAAACCGTTCTTGACGATCTTCTGAGAAACGTTGGCGAAGAGATTAGGCGGTATCGCCATGTAATAAAAGAAGTTCTCCGGAATATTATTAGCCGCACAAACGTCGCGAAGCGTATCCTTAATATCCTTGAAAAGCTTCTTGTCGTCATCAAAATCGCCGCCGGTGTAATACGTCCGCCCGCAGAACCATTTGATCAGCTCTTCGTCAGGCTCAGGCCCGGCGAATTCCTTCAGATCCACCATCATCTGGTCGCGGAAAGCTTCGGACAGCATTTCCTGTCGCCCGACTCCGACAATCGCAAAGTTTTCGGGAAGGAACTTTTCTTTCGCAAGATTGTACAAGGCAGGAAAGAGCTTGCGTTTTGTCAGATCTCCGGTCGCTCCAAAGATAACCATTACGCACGGTTCGGCGGTTTTATGTGTATCGGCCATAACAAATTTTCAGCCACAGATTAACACAGATGACCGCGGATAAGGTGATGGCCTTCGCCTGGATATTCTATTTGTGACTATCCGAATTCATCCGTGGCTAAATTCCTAACTCCTCCCGCAGTTCGAGTTCGCGGGCATTCATTTCGCCGTGGTCGGTTTCGTGATTGTACCCACACAGATGCAGAACGCCGTGAAGGATGAGCTGCTTGATCTCACCGTCAAGCGTTAATCCGTTCTCTTTGGCTTGTTTCTGTGCTTGTTCAACAGAAATAACAATATCGCCGAGATTGTCTTTGTCAGGATCGAATTCGTCCGGTTCATGGGGGAATGAGAGAACGTCGGTTGTTGAATCTTTGCCGCGAAAGAGTTTGTTCAACTCCTTCATCCGGCGGTCAGATATAAAAGCCACCGCGATATTCCTTTCCCTCGCTTCCGAGACTGTGAATGCGATGGTCTCGATGGGTGGACGCAGAAGTTTTGTGTCGAGCGTAACCTTTCGCTGTAGGTTGACGATTGTCACGGGCATTTTCTAGTCGCCTTTTTCCTGCTGATCGGAATGTGCCTCGTAGGCCCGGACTATCATCTGCACAAGCTTATGTCTGACCACGTCTTTATCGGTAAAATAAACAAACTCTATCCCTTCGAGATCCTTCAGAATGATCTCGGCTTCCTTAATGCCGCTTTTTTGGCCACGGGGAAGGTCGATCTGCGTCCTGTCGCCGGTTATCACGGCTTTCGATCCGAAGCCGATGCGCGTCAGGAACATTTTCATTTGCTCACCGGTCGTGTTCTGGGCCTCGTCTAAAATAATGAATGCATCGGAAAGTGTTCGGCCCCGCATAAAGGCGAGCGGAGCGATCTCGATAATGCGCTTTTCGAGCATCTTTGTGACCTTCTCAGCGTCAACCAGATCGAAAAGCGCGTCATAAAGCGGTCGCAGATACGGATCGACCTTATCCTGCAGATCGCCCGGAAGAAAACCAAGCCGCTCGCCCGCCTCGACCGCGGGACGCGTCAGTATGATGCGGCTGACCTGCTTTTTCATCAAAGCATCGACCGCCATCGCTACCGCGAGGAAGCTTTTTCCCGTACCCGCCACACCGATACCAAAAACAAGATCGTTCGCGGCGATAGCGTCGAGATACTTTCGTTGATTCGCCGTTTTCGGTGCGACCTGCTTTTTCCCGGAGGGGTTGAATCGCGATCGTAGAAAATAATCGCGCAGAGAATACGTCCGGTCTTCGGCTATCTGCTTGAAGGCATCGCGCAGTTCCTTGTCCGTAAACGTATTTCCTTCCGAGAAAAGGTCGCCGAAATCACGCAATATCTGTTCGATGGTCTTAATGTCACGCTCGTCGCCGTCAATGAGAAGCTCATTGCCACGAGCCCCGATGTTCACATCGAGGAGCGATTCCAGATACTTAATGTTTTGGTCCTGAACGCCGAAAAGCGTATTTAATCCCTGTGGCGGCAGTTCTAATTTTCGAAGATTGCTCAAATGCTGCGGTCCTGTCAATAGTTGAAATTCTATATGACTGAGCCTACTAAAACAGGATTTGAGTGTCAATCGGTTTTCCTAAAATGCAATGAACGTGCGTGAGCATCTGGCACACATTTTGCACTTACCAAGACACACGCATCAGATCGTCCGAAATTCATTCACAGGAGTACGGGAATGTTTAGAAGATTCAGGAAAAGCAGCCAGATTCAGTGTCCATTGCTTCTCATTACGGATTCGCACACGACAAGTCCGGGGGAAGACGAATACACGGTCGCCAGAAATGATTTGAAAAGCGCAGAAGCGGAGACGGTCCGATCAGAAATATACGATCGGGCGAGAGAAATATATTACCGGGCCAAGAAGTCGGGAAGGCGGCGTTCGGCGGGGATTATCTAGAATTCCAGGAGAAATGTAATGCCAAGATCGAAGGACGGAACGAGTAAATATACTGATAAACAGGAGCGAAAGGCCGATCACATCGCCGAGAGCTACGAGGAAAAAGGCGTTTCTAAAAAAGAGGCTGAGGCTCGGGCATGGGCCACGGTCAATAAACAGGACGGCGGCGGGAAAAATCCCGGTGGATCGGGTCGTAAGAAATCGGCTGAATGATCTGGAATACCGATTCACGCGAGATTTCTCGGTTCCTGCATCCGGGCCGTTGTCGGCAGTAAATAGTAGAAAGCCGAAGACGTTGGCGAAATTCCGAGCAGCTCCCCTACCGTCTCGGCATCGAGTGGGGTCGCAAAGCAATAACCCTGGCCAAAATGGCAGCCAAGCTGACGCAGATGCGACAGTTGCTCGATGGTTTCGACGCCTTCGGCAATAATTTCAAGGTCGAGCGACAGGGCAAGGTTTACTATCGTTTTGACGATTTCGACGGGTGTCTCGGCATTTTTAATTTGAGCCACGAACGAACGGTCTATTTTTAGCGAGGTGAGCGGGAAGCGGTGCAGGATACTCAAACTCGAAAATCCGGTACCAAAGTCGTCAATGCTCAGTTTTACACCCGTCTGTTTTAGGTGCTCCATTACCGACGCTACGTATTCGATGTTTTCAACCATTGTCGATTCGGTGATCTCCAACTTCAGGCAGCGCGGCGCAAGGCCGGTTTCTTCCAGCGCACTCGCGACCAGCGAGACGAGGTCAAAATCGACGAATTGCTTGCTCGACACATTTACACTTACCCACAGATCGGCAGACCGGTCGGAGATTTGCTGCCACGACCGAAGCTGGCGACAGGATTCGCGCAAGATCCATTCACCGATCGGAATTATCATTCCCGTATTTTCCGCTATCGGGATAAATTCGACCGGTGATATAAATCCGCGAACGGGATGGTCCCAGCGAATCAGAGATTCAAAACCGGCCAAGATTCCGGTTTCGAGCGTTACAATAGGCTGGTAGACCAGTTTGAACTCGCCGCGCTCGAGGGCATGACGTAGGTCCGTTTCCATCTGGAGAAACTGAATTGACCTTGCATGCATTTCGTCAACGAATATTTCGTAGCGGTCCCTGCCTGATCGTTTCGCCTGCTTCAGCGCTGTATTAGCATCGCGTAGCAAGAATTCCGGCGATTCATAGTCGGCCGATGCTACCGCGATCCCGACGCTTACCGTTGCGTAAACTACCTCACCATCCAGATCGAACGGCCGCGACAATTCCTGGCGTATACGACCGACAATTGATAAAATCTCCTCGAAACCACTGTCTTCAACAAAGATCGCGAACTCATCGGCACCTATCCGCGCGACGGTATTCGTTGCCCGCATAATCTTTCGCAGCCGCTGTGACGCCTGGGCAAGCATATTGTCGCCAGCTTGTTGGCCGAACCGGTCGTTAATCAGCTTGAAACGATCGAAATCTACCTGAAGCACCGTGAGCCGGCCGTTGGGCTGACGCCGAATTTTGTTAACCGCAACCTTTAATCTGTCCAGAAAAAGAAATCTGTTGGGCAGGTCGGTCAACACATCGTAGAGCGCGTTGTGGAGCAGGCGTTCTTCCTCGCTCTTTCGCTCGGTTATGTCCTCAAATTGAAGGACAAAGTAAGACGGTTCGTTAGATATTTCACGTATCAAAGAAACGCTCAAACGCATCCAGCGTACACTTCGATTCTTTCCATACACGCGCGTTTCCGCGAGAAAAGTTTGCCCGGAAGCGTCGAAAAGCTTTGCCAAACCGGCCTCCACCGCGTCCGCGTCTTCGGGAACGACAACGGACAATAAACTTGTTTCCAACAGATTCTCCGCGTTGCAGCCCAAAATATTTGCGAGCGAATGATTCACCTTTAAGAACTGCCTTGATGTCGAAACCAAGGCCGTTCCGATTGCGGCAAATTCGAATGCGTTGCGAAACTGTTTTTCACTTTTTTGCAGGATCTGAGTTGCGATATCTCGGCTGCCATAATCGTCTTGGCCGGTGGCGAGATTATTTTGGACAAACAGGCGATTGAGGAAAAAGGCGGCGACGGCAAGACCAGAGGCAACCAGGGCGGCGGGTATTCCGATCTCGTAGACCGCGACCGGGGTGATTACAAGGAGTGCGATCATCGAAATTAGAAGGATCGTTTGTAAGATCTTTTGTCTAGTAGACATGCCGGGTAGGGTGTTTAGATAACGGAGTAGCAAGAAGGCCGAAGTTTTGCGGAGGCTGTTTTAAGGGAACTGGCGGAATGGCCAGTGTACCATTTTAACTCACCTCCCGTGAAATATTCAACAAAAATCTTAGCCGGGCAACTATCTGCGAGATCTTGCAACAGTCGTCCGGCGAGAAGAAGCAGAAAATCGCATCGGCAGTTACTGATCATCCGACTATTTATACAGGCGACTTTGCACCGATGCGCTGCGTTATGATATTCTCACTCCTTTGTTATATCACCTATTTCTTGTCTATATAGAGGAGCAATTTGTTAAAAATGGCTAATGAAGCAGGCGCACAGATCGGACGTGTAGTGCAGATCATCGGACCGGTCGTCGACGTTGAATTTAAAGATTATTTGCCGCCGATCTACCAGGCGATGCGTATCACTTCCGAAGGGTTTGACGTTGAGACAGCTGTCGATGTTGTAGCGGAAGTTCAGCAGCACCTTGGCGAAGGCCGCGTTCGTGCGGTTTCTATGCTGCCGACTGACGGCATGGTCCGCGGGATGAAGGTCATTGACCTCGGCGGGCCGATCACGGTGCCGGTCGGAACCGCAACTTTGGGACGTGTGATGAACGTAATCGGCGATCCGGTGGATGAGCTCGGGCCGGTTAACAGTGAAACGAGGGCGTCGATCCATCGCCACGCACCGAGCTTTGACGAACAGGCGACATCGCTTGAGATGTTCGAGACAGGCATTAAGGTTATCGATCTCGTACAACCATTTCTTCGCGGTGGAAAGATCGGCCTTTTCGGCGGAGCGGGCGTTGGCAAAACGGTTCTTATTATGGAACTGATCAACAACGTCGCCATCGGATCGGACGGTTTTTCCGTATTTGCGGGTGTAGGCGAACGAACGCGTGAGGGCAACGACCTTCTTCGCGAAATGGTTGAGTCCAAAGTTATAAAGTACGGCGATGCTTTTAATGAGCATATGGAAAAGACCGGCGAGTTCGATCTGTCGAAAGTCGACAAGAACGAGATCACCGGATCTAAAGTGGCGCTTGTTTACGGCCAGATGACCGAGCCTCCGGGAGCTCGTCTGCGTGTCGCTTTGTCGGGCCTGACCGTCGCCGAATACTTCCGCGATCAAGGGAACGACGTGCTTTTCTTCGTCGATAATATCTTCCGCTTTACCCAGGCCGGTTCGGAAGTGTCCGCGCTTCTTGGACGTATGCCGTCCGCGGTCGGATATCAGCCGACGCTTGCTTCGGAAATGGGCGAGATGCAGGAGCGCATCACATCGACCAAAACCGGTGCTATCACGTCGATCCAGGCAGTTTACGTGCCAGCGGACGATTACACCGATCCGGCCCCGGCAACGACGTTTGCCCACCTCGATGCCGTTACGGCATTGTCGCGTCAGATCGTGGAACTTGGAATTTACCCGGCCGTCGATCCGCTCGCGTCCAACTCGCGCATTCTCGATCCGAATATTGTTGGCGAAGAGCACTATAACACGGCTCAAGCGGTTAAAAAGATACTGCAGCGTTATAAGGATTTGCAGGACATCATTGCTATTCTCGGCTTGGATGAATTGAGCGAGGACGACCGGTTGACGGTGGCTCGTGCCCGCAAGATACAGCGTTTCTTCTCGCAGCCGTTCTTTGTTGCGGCACAGTTTACCGGCCTCGAAGGTAAATACGTCAAGACCGAAGACACCATTAAAGGTTTCCGCGAAATTCTTGAAGGAAAGTGCGACGATATGCCCGAACAGTCATTTTATATGATCGGCATGATCGAAGAAGCTCGCGAAAAGGCCAAGAAGATGGCCGCTGGTGCCTAACGGAGAGCGGACAGTCTTGTCCGCATCGCCGGTTCCTCCGGCAAAATCTTTGTTGGCTGGTTTTTTTCGAACGCCGAGGCGGCGTCCGTGCGGACAAGAGTGTCCGCGCTCCGAATTATGCTTAAACTAGAAATAGTTACTCCTGAAAAACGCGTTGTTGACGAAACCGTTGATTCCGTAACGGTTCCCACATTGACGGGTGAAGCGGGCATTTTGCCGAATCACGCTCCGCTCATTTCAGTCTTGAAGCCTGGGATTCTAACCTTTACGAATAAGGGTACGACCGAGAGGCTTGCGGTCGCGGGCGGATTTGTCGAGGTAAGCTTGGACAAGGTTTCGGTTATGACAGACAGCGCAGAAAATCCGGCCGAGATAAACGTCGATGCTGCCCGCGGAGAGAAGGACGCGGCCGAAAAAGCCCTGGCTGCGGTAGCAAACGGTTCCCTTGAAGAGACGGCCGATGTACGCGAACGACTCGAACTCGCAACCGCCCGACTTCAGTTGGCGTCGCGTTGACAGCAGCCTAGCTGACGAAGCCGCCGGGTTTCTCCCCTAGTTTCAATACCAAAACATTTCCAAAAAAATCGTTGCCAATGTTAAAACGTTTTGATACGATTAGCGTGCGGTCCCACTCCGTTTGCATATTGGAGGAGCTAACTTCCTCCGATCCCTCCACAAGTTGAGAAAGTACAATGAATACAATTAAATATCTCGTTTTCGGAACTGCGACCCGAAACCCCATAGAAATGAAAAACTATATTGCAGGGGTTTTGACCATAATATTTTTAGCTCTTTCGGCCACGCAGATGTCGGCGCAAACTACGACATTTGTAAATTCGACGCCGATCACCATTGCAGACAATTCAACCGCGACGCCGTTCTACCCTTCCGATATCATTGTTACGGGTGTAAGCAACCGCGTCACAAAGATCGTCGTAACGCTGAACGGTTTCACCCACTCCCGGCCCGACGACGTCGGCGTATTGCTTGTCGGCCCGGCCGGTCAAAAGGTCCGACTGATGACGGATGTCGGCGGCGGCACAGCCGTGGCCGCTCCTATAAACGTACCTTTCGATGATCGCGGAGCACTCTATGTTCCAGACAACGCAGCTATCACGGGCGTAATTCACAAACCGACGGCCGGCACCAACAATGTTGGAAACGCTCATCCGGCCAACTTTCCGGCCCCGGCACCGGTTGGCCCGTATTCGGTGCTTTTATCCGATTTTCTCGGAACCGTTCCGAACGGTACGTGGCGTTTATACGTTGACGACGATACGGCGGGGAACGTTGGGTCGATCGCTCTCGGCTGGACTATCAATATCACCACCGGCGGCGTTTTTACTAATTCCGCTCCGATCACCATCAACGACGCGCTTCCGGCAACACCTTATCCCTCGACGATAAGCACGGCCGGTTTCAACGGGACGGTGACAAAAGTGACGGTTCGCTTTAATAGACTCAGCCACACCTTTTTGGACGATGTGGGCTTCCTGCTTGTCGGTCCGACCGGAACTGCGGTTCGTTTATCGACGGATAGCGGCGGTGGAGCACCCGGGGTAACAAACATCGATGTGCTGCTCGACGACAGCTCGGCAAACGCATTACCGGACAGCACGCCTTTTCTCAGCACGTCATACAGGCCGCGGCAGGGCACCGTATTTGAAGCCACGGCCCATCCAACCAATTTCCCGGCACCGGCACCGGCCGGTCCTTACTCAAATGTACTTTCGTCGTTCACCGGCTCCAATGCCAACGGCACATGGCGTTTGTATATCGATGACGATGCCGGCGGCGATGTCGGCAGTCTTGCCGGCGGATGGACATTGACCATCGAATCTTCGGCTCCGACCGCTGCGGGTGCAAGCATCACCGGGCGCGTCGCAACGGCCTATGGCTACGGCCTAAGCAAGATTACCGTCACGCTTACGGGTGGCAGCCTTGCTGAACCGATCACGACGGTGACGGACGCGTACGGGTTGTATCGTTTCGAGAACATCGCGGCCGGGCAGACCTATGTCGTCGCAGTCAGATCGACGCGGCGCAGCACCTTTTCAGACCCTGTCAGGGTGATAAATCTTGCCGACGACCTGGCCGAACTGGACTTCACCGCCAACCCGTGATCTAATTCGATACACCATCATCATTTGAATCCTCGGCACCTGCTCCACACAGCAGGTGCCTTTTTTTGTCCACTCAACATTTCGAATTCTGAGAGCCCGCTTGTTCGATTTAAGCCTATTTACGCAATTGTCTTGTCAGAGAATGCTATTATTTTGGGCCGATGTTGACTTTCCGTCGCCGCGCCCTATACAATCCGAAAGTCACTCAACCAGTTTTCCCATAAAGCAGATCTCTATAGATGTCATGAAGCGAATCGCCTTACCCCTTTTCGTCGCTGCGTTTGCTATTTTGCTTAACGCAATATCACCTCGGATCGAAGCCGTGCTGGTCAACAATGGCGGCGCCTCTACCGCAACGAAGGCCCTGTGGGTTTTTGGCGGATCGGTCGTGCCTAATCCGGTATCCACCGTAGCCGGACGAAACCGTCTGACGGGGCTAAGCTCAGCGGCCGGTATCAACGCTCTTTATGTGAGCGTGTATCAGTCAACGTTGAGCAGCAGCGGACGGCAGATGTATCAGGACGCGGACATGGCGCAATTAAATGCGGCCGCTCACGGCAACGCGCAAGAGGTCTGGGCCGCTTACGGCGATGTGAACTGGCCTACCCTCGGATGCACGGCCAGCTCTTTTCCCGTCCTTCGAATGCAGGAAGTTGCCAGCTTTAACACCGCAAATCCGTCCGCCAAATTCGACGGTGTCATGCTCGATGTGGAGCCGAATCCCGTCACGCCAGCGGACTTTCAGGCTCTGCTGACGCATTACCAGTGTATGCGGAGCAATCTGCCGGCGACGATCAAGCTTGGTGCGGCGATCAGCGCTTTTTGGGATGACCCCGTCGCCTTTCCCGTAGTAGGCCCGGTAAAGCCCGCTTATCAGCATATTATCGATCTGAACCTGGACAGCGTGGTGGTGATGGGCTACCGGGAAGCCGCCGGAACCGCCACATGCCCGGCCAGCAACGGACTTATTTGCCTGGATAAGGACGAGATCGCCTATGCCTCGTCAATCGGTAAAACGGGCCTGGTGGAGGTCGGCCTCGAAACGCTTAATGTCGTTCCCGGACAGCCTGAAACCATCAGCTTTTTCGAAGAAGGTGAGGCTGTCATGAACGCCGAGGCCCAACTGGCCGCAAATCATTTCGCCAGCGAATCGGGCTATGGCGGAATGGCCATTCATAACTACAATGCTGCATACCTAAGCGGCGGAACGGGCTTTCCTATCCCATCCGTCTTAGGAGCTTGCAGCACCGGGCAGAACGTCGACGTAGAATCAACCGGAGGCACCGCTTCGGCGGGATATATGACACTGAAAGCCGCCTTCGACGCGATCAACGCCGCAACTCACACCGGCACGATCAATATCGAGATCTGCGGAGATACGAACGAGGGAACCGCAACCGCGACATTAACGGCAGGCAACGATGCAGGAACCGCGAATTATACGGCCGTAACAATTTCGCCTGTAGGCGGAGCCGCACGTACTGTTTCTGGAGCGTCTACAGCCAGCAGCCCACTCATCGACCTGAGCGGAGCGGACAATGTGATCATCAACGGTCTGAATACGGGCGGGAATTCGCTAACTATTTCAAACACGACTGTTTCGGCCAGTTCTAACACGAGTACAATTCGCTTTATCGCAGACGCATCCAATAACGTGTTAACGAACACAACAGTTTTAGGTTCGTCGGCGATGGCCGCAGGAACGAATGGCGGAAACATTCTATTCGGGGCAAGTGCTATTTCAACTGGAAGTGATAACAACACAATCTCGAACTGCAACATCGGACCGGCCGGCACAGATTTGCCGGCAAAGGGCTTTCATTTCGGCGGATCGACCGGCGCCGGACTCACCAACACCGGAAACGTTATCACGAATAATAATATCTTTGACTACTTCGCTGCGGGTGTTTCGAGCGCAGGCATTTATGTTACCGCGGGTACGACTGACGGTACGTTTAGCAACAATAGGTTCTTTCAATCGTCGGCTAGAACGCAAACGATCGGGACGCAGCACTCGGCAATATGGATCGCCAACAACGCGGGAAACGGATATCAGATAACAGGCAATACGATCGGGTTTGCAAACAGCAGCAGCACGGGAATTTATTCGTTCGCCGGTGTTTCTTCGAGTTCTAAATTTTACCCTATCGCTTTGGTAACCCACGGAACCACAACGGCGACCAGCATACAGGGGAATGTAGTTGGCGGAATATCCGTTTCGGGACCACTCTCGGGAACCGGTACCTCTAACCCCTTCAGCGGAATCTACATTGCGCAGGGTTTTGCGAACGTCGGGAACGTTGCGGGGAATACTGTCGGAAGTAATTCTGTGGCCGGGTCGATTTCCTTCAGCAGTACAGCATCCACTTCCGAGGTTTATGGGATTTTCAACGGTTCAGTATCTGCGAACGTAAATATTTCTAACAATATAATTGGCGGGATTGCCGCTACAAACAGCTCTGCGGGAGCGATAGATCTGTATGGCATCCGGGCGAATGGGCTATCGGCGCAGCCGAACACGATTCAGAACAACACGGTTGGATTTGCGGCCGCGCCCCTTTTGAATATCGCCGCAGGTCCATCGTCCAATACGTACGGCATTTATTCGCTGAACGGCGCTGCGGCAATTTCCGGAAATACAATATCGAACCTGACGATGACGGCGGGCAATACGGGAACCGGAACAAATGCGTCGATGATCGGGCTCAGGGTCGAAAATCCTTCGTCGACTGTAGGCAATAGCATCGGCGGAAATACGATGCGGAATATCACCGCCACAAATACCGGGACCGACAACACCGTTTACGGTCTTTACTATGAGGCTTCTACGTCAGGGAGCCACTTCGTTGAGCGTAATAATATCTACGGGCTGAGCGTCGGTAACGCATCCTCTACAAGCGGAGTGGTTGCCGGGATATTTATACAATCGGGATCAGCGGCCTATCAGAACAACATGATCGCGCTTGGCAACGGCGTTTCGGGTGGAAACCAGATATCGGGCATTAGCGAGACCGTCGGCAGCTTAAACAATTTTTGGCACAACAGCATTTATATCGGTGGCTCAGGTGTGGTCGGAAGCTCGGCCACTTACGCGATGCAAAGCACCGTCTCGACGGACAACCGAGAGTATCGTGACAACATTTTCGTCAACGCCAGAAGCAATGGCAGTGGTACGGGAAAACACTACGCCGTTAGAATGGGTGGCACGGGAATCAACCCTGCGGGGCTTACTATTAACAATAACGTATATCTGGCCAATGGCACCGGAGGCGTTTTTGGATTTTATGGTGGATTGGACCGAACGACCCTTGCGGCTTGGAAAACTGCGATCGGCCAGGACGCAGGCAGCTTTTCCAGCGATCCTCAATTCGTAGCACCGACCGGAGCAACGCCTGATCTGCATATTAACGCGGCAGCGCCGACGGTTGTTGAGGGCGGGGGAGCGAACGTAGGTGTCGCGGACGATTTTGACGGACAGACGCGAAGCACTCTTACTCCTGTCGATATCGGCGCGGATGCGGGTAATTTTACCGGGATAGTTGTAGACAACACTGCTCCGGTGATCACATATTCATCGTTCGGGAATACCGGCAGCACGGCGAACCGGGTTTTGGCGGTGACGGTTTCGGATAATGTGGCGGTGGCTTCGGGCGGCGTCAGTCCTCGGATATATTTCCGCAAGAACGCCGGTGCTTACTTTTCGACGCAGTGCGCGCCGACCGGCGGCAATGCACAGAGCGGCACGTACGACTGCACGGTGGATAACACGCCGATCGGCGGTGTGACGGCCGGCGATGTGGTCGGCTATTTTGTCATCGCACAGGACACGGCGGGCAACGTCGCTTCGAACCCGTCCGGCGTCGTCGCCGCGAATGTAAACAGCGTCACGACGCCGCCAACCGCGAATACTTATACGATAACTGCGTCGGGTCCGTTCGTCGTCAATGACGGAGGAGAAGGTACGGATGCATCGCCGAGCGACGGCATTTGCGAAACCGGAACGGGCAATAGCATATGCACGCTGCGAGCGGCGATCATGGAGGCAAATGCTCTGGCGGGAAGCGACATTATCAACTTTGGCTCCGGCATTACAACCATTAACACGGCGGGAAGCCTGCCGATCATAACCACGACAATGACCATTCAGGGAACTGGTATCGTCGACGTGCTGGGCGATACGGTCAATCAGGTATTTAATATCGCGAGTGGCGGAAATTTGACGCTGGTTAACTTAAAGATCCAGGACGGCGGCGGAACGGTCGGGGCGGGACTGCGGAATCAAAGCGGCGGCACCGTTCTTCTGACAAACTGTGAGTTTTCATTCAATGTAGCGTCAGCGTCAGGCGGAGGCATACGCAATGACGGCGCTATGACCATCAACTTGAGTGACATTGTTTTAAATCAAGCCGGTTTTCGCGGAGCGGGAATATTTAACGGACAGCTTGGGTTCCTGACTATCAATGACAGCAATGTAAACGGCAACGATAATGATCCCGGCACCGGCGGCGGCGGAATAGGCAACGACGGCACATTGACCATCAACCGGAGCCTCATTAATGGCAATCTGACGAGCGGCAACGGCGGCGGCATCGAGAACCTTAATGGCACCGGTGTCGTGACTATTAGAAACAGCACGATATCTTTCAACTCCGCCTTTAACGCTAATGGCGGCGGAATATTCAATAGTCTGACGGGTACGATAAATCTAGACAATTCAACCGTCACCGACGGAAATTTCGCAGCTAACGGCGGCGGGATCTTTAATGACGTCGGCTCAACTGTAAATGCCCGTAGCTCGATCGTCGCCAAAAACCAGGCGGCAACATCCGGGCCGGATGTTTCGGGCGCGTATGCGTCGCCTTCGTTCAATCTCGTTGGCGAGTCGGACGGCTCATCGGGTTTCGTGAACGGCGTCAACAACAATATTGTCGGCACTACCATACTTCCGGTTGATCCGATACTCGGCCAACTTGTTGACAACGGTGGACCGACTCGAACGTACGCCGTACTACCAAACAGCCCGGCTCTTGATAAAGGCAACGCATTCGGTGTCCTCACCGATCAACGAGTGGCTAACCGCACCTTCGATATCGCGAGTATTTCGAACGCCTCGGATGGAACGGATATCGGATCATTCGAACGGACGGCACCGACGGCGGCTGATGTTTCGCTCAGCGGGCTGATCAGCAACACAAACGGGCAGGGGATTCGCAACATCCGCGTGACGATCTCGGGCGGAAATCTGGCCGAGCCGCGAACGGCATTGACCGGTTCGTTCGGATACTTCAGGTTCGATGGGCTGCGGGCGGGGCAGACATATGTAGTTCACGTGAGCGGTAAGCGGTATGTGTTCGCGGAATCAAGCCGCGTCGTTACTTTGGTGGACGAGCTTGCGGATGTCGATTTTGTTGGGCAGCCAAGATAGTCAGCGGGATAATCGGCGTGACCACTCCGTCAGCCGAAGCGGCTGCCACCCCTCCTCAAACAGGAGGGGAGCTTTGTCTCGTAGCCGCGATAGTTTGTCGTAGTCATGGCCATTAATCCGCCCAGTCAGCCGACCACCCCGCCGATGAAGCGTCGGCTCCCCTCCTCAGACAGAGGGGAGTTTTTGTCTCACGCCACGCTTGCCGTTATCCTAAATAAAAAAAAGAGGCTGTCTGAAAAGGCGGCCTCTTTTTTTGGCGCAAAATGAGGGATTGGCTTTAAAATGGATGAATGAAGGAGAAAAGAGTCGTTTTTAAGAGGTACGTGCAAGACCAGCCGATGTTGCTGCCGCCGAGTTA